>JAUXVI010000032.1 GCA_030680575.1 Hylemonella sp. | reverse complement strand
TCTCCGGTACCGGCAGACCGGCTTCAACACGCTTCAAGGCAGCCATGATCTGGCTGTCGGTAAATCTCGACTTCTTCACGTAGAACTTCCTTCTTCGAAAATTCTACTTCTGGGGCCATTGGTTTATCGGGGGGATTACCTGCTGAACAGCCGATGCTGCCCTTGTTTTAGGATGATCTTCCCCTGCAGATATGTCATGGCGACCCGAAGGGTGTTCTTTAGTGACTACACATGGTTGTTATATGGCTTGTGGCTACATCGCATGGAACAACCTGTAGAGCACAACCGCATAAGCTGCGGCAGTGACAAGGCAGGGTATGACGAGTTGGGTTGTGTAACGCGAACTGGCAAGTGGGTAAAGGTAAGCCGGCATCGCGACCTTCAATCTTACGATGCCACTCAACTTGTACCGAACCGCGCGACCATTCAGCTCGACTCTGAGGTTCTCAGAAACATACAAATACTTGAAGTCAAGAAAACCCATCCAAAGATTCTCGGGATTCGACCTAATGCCCGAGAATTCAAGATGGACGTTGTCGTCATTCGAACTCAATGAACGGCGGCCAGCCCGATTATCAAAATGTAAGGTCTCCTCAGCTGGCAGCGAATCAAAGTAACTGCATTTCCTCTTGCGGTCTCGTGCGTAAGCGACGGCATATCGAGTCAACAACGCGTCGAGGTTATTGCGCATCTTCCTAAAATATGTACCTCTGAACTGCGCGACAGAAGTAGAGAAATCACTCGTATAACAGTAACGATGAGTGAAATAGCCTAGACATAGCGCGCAGGCAATCCAGACACGCAGGGGGCTCAACTGAGTGACCGTCTCTGTCTTGAAAAAACTAGCCAGTAGTTCTGTAACTGGCACCTGAAGCCATGCCAGTAGTACTATCAACCCACTGAACACCACTAGGTTTCTACGAATCTTCGCGTCGTCGCCCTCATCTAGGTCCATGCATGCTCCCTGTTACACAGGCTCTAGCGTAAACTTGAATGCCCCGGCTTGTAAATTCGATAGATCGCCCGTTTCACACTCGATGGGTGAAAGTTGAAGATCTTGGCCAGGGTGTCTAAGGTGTAATAGCCCTGCTGCCAAAGTCGCACCAGGTCGGCCTCGTCTTCCGGATGTAGGGATCGAGCGCGGCCACAGTGCACCCCTCGAATAATCGCGGCCTGTTGACCGGCCATTGAGCGCTCTCGGATCATGCCGCGCTCGAACTCTGCGAACGAGCCAAGCATCTGCATCATCATGCGACCGGCAAGTGTCTTGGTGTCGATCGGTTCAGTGAGGCTGCGGAAGGTGGCACCGGTTTGCTCGATGCGCTCCAGAATGCGCAGCAGATCCACCAGGCTGCGGGCGAAGCGGTCCACCTTGTAGACAAGCACGACCTGGCCAGGCTGGAGATCCTCCGGCAGCTTTTGGAGCGCTGGCCGCTGGCCAACACTGCTTCTTTTTTCTTGGTAGATCCTAGACACGCCTACTTGGTTGAGCGCGTCGATCTGTAGCGTGGTCTCCTGTTCTGTTGTGGAGACTCGCGCATAGCGACTTCGTTTTCACCAGTTGGGGCAAGTGCGGCCATATCCGTGATCCCAGCGACACCATGAACAATCTGAGCGAAGTTGCAGGGCTGCACCTATCGCCACACGACTTGCGCCGCACCTTCACGACGATAGGCATTGCCAACTGCGACATTGACTTGTTCAAGATTGAATTGCTGACGAACCATGTACCCAAGACCGTGACCGGGCGCCACTACCTCGAAACGCAGCAGCTTCAATACCTGCTGCCGCAGGTGCAACAGATATATGTCACGGTGCCCACGCTGGAACAACTGAACGAAGAGATTGCACGACGTCACGTTCCGGCACTAGGCCTATGACTTTGACGGGGCGACAAGTAAAATGGCATCTGTACAACCTCGCTGATTGAGAAAATGCAGATAACCACACCCGTGCGCCATGCAGTATTCATGGGCTCAAAGTCGTTGGGGCTAAATATTTTGAAGAGCCTTGTTAAAGAAACACGAGGCATTAAGTGGTCGATTATTCACCCGAACGATAGTACTGATCCGCGAAGCACTCTAAGTGACTTCAATTCCTTTGCAAGAGAACAAGACTTGGATATTTTGGTAGCGACTTCATCGCAAGCTGCTAAGGCAATGCTTGCCGACATGATGCCGGACATCGGTTTTGTTTGCGGGTGGTATTGGCTGATTGATTCCGAGACTCTTGATGGGGTAAGTCATGGACTTTGGGGGGCACATAATTCGCTCCTGCCAAAGTACCGAGGAGGGGCGCCGCTAGTGTGGTCAATTCTCAATGGAGATGAGATTGTTGGCTCCACGGTGTTTCGGATTTCTGAGGGAATGGACGACGGCGATATTCTCTGTCAAGTTGCAATTAAGCTGGATACAACACAAGACATTTCCGATGCGCTTTTCCAGATAGAAGGCGAACTAATTAGTAAGCTGCCCGCGAAATGGAGTGAGTTGATTTCCGGGGTTGCTACCGTTGTAAAACAAAATGACGATGATGCTACTTATTGCGGACAACGTAATGAAGAGGATGGCTTGGTCGATTGGACAAGACATGCTTGTGACATACACAATTTCGTCCGAGCACAAGCACCTCCCTATCCATGCGCCTTTACCTTTCTTGGGCAAACTCGGATAAAGCTGCTTCGTACAAGAGTATTCCCGGGAATCTATTATGGAACGCCAGGGCAGGTGCTTCGCAGGAACAAACAGTCAGTTCTCATTTCATGTGGTGATGGCAGTGCAATAGAGTTAATGAATATCCGCGTGGGTAGCGATGCGCATGAAGAAAGCCCGCCGCAAGTAATAAAGTCTGTTAAAGATAGGCTAACGACAGTGCCGATTTCGCCGGAAGCTCTTTCCTGATGCGATTGCCACAGCAATTCCGCCGAACAAACCCGTCCTTGAGGCGGGTTTGTTTTTGGCATGACAAATCATCTGGCAGCAATCGGGCTAAATGGCCGCGTAAGCCGCTTTGAACATCATCAAGGCAAGTGTATTGAGGATTAATCGAACGTCGCCTATACGAACTGTCGATTGTGGGCGACGTAGCAGGCGGCACAGCCAACGATCAACGCAAGGGGGCCGCACTGGTATTGGCGCGGGTGTTGCGCGGCCTGTAGCGGCGCTGTGTGCCGCGTAGTCGCGGGGCTGCAACGCTCGCCGCTGCTGGTGTTGCGGTAGGGTGGGCCATGCTTACCGAGGCACTTACCGCTTCGCTGCTTACTATCTGCTTACCGCTCGGTTTTGTTCCCTGCGCTGGATGGCACCGAATTTGCCCGTGTATGTGGTCAGTTGCGGGGCTTTTCTCTAGCTGTTTTGCACTGGTATGAACTGCGCTAAGTTGTGGTATTTATTGGCGGAAGCTCAGGGATTCGAACCCTGGATACCTTGCGGTATGCTGGTTTTCAAGACCAGTGCAATCGACCACTCTGCCAAGCTTCCGGGAGTCGCTGGATCGAAGGCGTCATTCTACCGTCGAACCTGCCATGGCTTCGTCGGCGGACTCGACCGGGCGTGAGCCGGTGCGCAGCCGCAGGGCGCCGGCTTCGCGCTTGGGTTCGCCCAGCGTGGGGCGTACGCTGGCAGGGCCGAAACGGGTGCGCAGTTCCTGCACGACGGCGGTCAGCTGTTCCAGACCTTCAATCTTGGCGGCATAACGTTGCAGCACCAGGTAGGCGGTTTCAACCAGCTTGGCATTGTGCGTTTCCTCGCCGTGGGCGATCAGGTCCTTGACGGCGGCCGTGGGGTTGCCGCCCATGCTCAGCGTCATGGCCTGCTCGGCGTATTTGAGGACTTGCAGGTTGCGCAGGCGAATGCGTTCCGCATAGGTGGGGTACACCGCAGCTGAGCCGGCCAGCAATTCGGCCAGGGAGCGGCTGGTGCAAAAGCGCATGCCCAGCGTATCCACCACCCGGTCCACTTCGTCGAGCTGGATGGCCTTGTTGGCCAGTTGGCCCATGAGGGCCAGCAGGTTGGTGGCGGACTCAAAGTCGAAGCTGGGCTCCATGACCTTGACGGCCATGTCGCGCACCGCATCCACCGAACGGGCGAACTGGCGGTCCAGGATCAGGATCAAGGCGTCCACAATCGCCGCCAGCCGCCGGTAGCGCGGATTATCGCCGTGGCGTTCCAGCAGTTTGATGAAGTCGTCCTGGCAGTGCTGCAGGCCTTTGCGGTCGCTGCTTTCCAGGCGCGCAAAAGCCAGCAACACCAGGGTCTGGGGGTCGAACATCTTGGAGTCCAGGCCCACGCGGGCCGTCTTGCCCAGGATTTTTTCCGCCTCGACCCGGTCGCCGCTGTAGTAGGTCATCATGCCCAGGTTCTGCAAGCGGGCAATGGAATGCGGCGTCATGGTGCAGGCCATCTTGTAGGTGTCGAGCGCACGGTCGAAACGGCCGAGTTCGAACTGGGCACGGCCGAGCACGTCGTAGGCGTCGGCGTAGGTCGGGTCTTCGGTGATCAGGTTCTCCAGCGTGCTGATGGCGCGCGTCGGCTCGCCGCTGTCGAGCAGGGAGCGCGCCACGCCCAGCTTGGCCCAGGGTACTGTCTTGGCGGCAACCACGGCTTCGTACATGGTCTGGGCATTGGCGTATTTGCCGACGCGCATCAACAGCTCGGCGCCGATGCGTGCGGCATAGAGCCAGAACGGGCCGCGGCTCTCGAAGCGCTCCATGCACAGCGTGGCGGCGCGCTCGAACTCGTCGGCCTCGATGGCGGCAAAGATGTCTTGCAGCGAAATCTTGCGCTGACGCGCCTGGAACAGGCGGTCGCCCAGGTTGGAGGCGGTGTGCGGTTTGAGCAGGTAGCCGTCGAGTGCCGACTCGGCGGCCTCGGCCACCTTGGCGTAGCTGGCTTCGCCCGTGACCATGATGAATACGGTGGAGAAGGGCAGCAGCTGGTTGCGACGCAGATCGTCCAGCAAGTCCTGGCCGGTGGCGGAGTCCTTGCCGAAGTGGTGTTCGCACAGCACGATGTCGAACGCCTTGAATTCCAGTTGACGTCGCGCATCGACCACGCGCGTGCATTGTGAGACCGAGCCGACGCCGAAATCGCGCAACTGGTTGACCAGAATTGCCCGGGAGGTGGGGTTGCTGTCAATGACAAGAGCACTTGCGGACGAAAGATCATCTTCCATCTGGGATGATTCAAGATTCGTCAGAGGCCACAACGCCGTTCTCCATTCTGGATGTTATGCAAGCTGGAACCGAGATACAGATGCAAGAGATGCCAGTGGGTGACTTGGCCCGCGGTTCCTTGGTACTTCGATATTTATTTTGGTAAAAATGATAACACCCGGCGCTCTTCCTGAAAAGAGGTATGCCGGGTGTTCCGCAATCCAGAGACTGCGTGCTGGCGTTCTCAGGCGTCGGGGGCGACCGTGTGCTGGGCCAACGCTTCCAGCGCCTTGACAAGCGCGGAATGGTCGGCTTGGCCGTGGCCGAGGGCGGCACAGGCCTGCATCAGTTGCGCCGCATTGGCGGTCTGCGGCAGGGCCACGTTGAGCGACTTGGCACCCTGCAGGGCCAGGTTCAGGTCCTTCTGATGCAGTGCGATGCGAAAGCCCGGGTTGAAAGTGCGCTTGATCATGCGCTCGCCATGCACTTCCAGGATGCGCGAGGCCGCGAAGCCGCCCATCAGCGCCGCGCGCACCTTGGCCGGGTCGGCGCCGGCCTTGGAGGCGAACACCAGTGCTTCGCTGACGGCGGCGATGTTCAGCGCCACGATGATCTGGTTGGCCACCTTGCAGGTCTGGCCGTCGCCGTTGCCGCCGATCAGGTTGATGTTCTTGCCCATCAGGTCGAACAGCGGCTTGACGCGGTCGTACACGGCTTGCTCACCGCCCACCATGATGGTGAGCGAGGCGGCCTTGGCGCCGACTTCGCCACCGGAGACCGGGGCGTCGAGGTAGTCGCAACCGAGTTCGTTGATTTTTTTGGCGAAGGCCTTGGTGGCAATCGGGTCGATGGAACTCATGTCCACCACCACCTTACCCTTGGCGCCCTTGAGGCCCTGGGCCACGCCGTTGTCACCGAACAGCACCTTTTCCACATCCGGGGTGTCAGGCACCATGGTGAAGATGATGTCGGCGCGTTCGGCCACACCGGCCGGCGTGGTGCACACCGTGGCACCGGCGTCCACCAGTTCCGGCGACACCTTGCTGCGTGTGTTGACGAACAGCACATGGCCGCCCTTGATGAGGTTCAGGGCCATGGGCGTGCCCATGATGCCCAGGCCGATGAAGCCGAGTTTGAGTCCGGATTTGGTCATGCTGTCTCTCTAACTTATTTGTTCAAATTCTTGATCCAGCCCAGACCTTCGACCGTGCTGGTCTTGGGCTTGTACTCGCAGCCGATCCAGCCGGTGTAGCCGATGGCGTCGAGGTGGCGGAACAGGAAAGCATAGTTGATTTCGCCGCTGCCGGGCTCGTTGCGGCCGGGGTTGTCGGCCAGTTGGACGTGGGCGATGCGCGGCAGATACTTCTGCACCGTGGCGGCCAGTTCGCCTTCCATGCGCTGTGCGTGGTAGAGGTCGTACTGGATGTGCAGGTTGTCGCTGCCCACCGCGTCCAGAATGGCAGCGGCTTGTGCCGTGGTGTTGAGGAAAAAGCCGGGAATGTCGTAGCTGTTGATCGGCTCGATCAGCAGCTTGATGCCGGCGGCCTTGAGCTTGTCGGCGGCGAACTTCAGGTTGGCAACAAAGGTGGTATTCGCCTGCTCGCGGGCAACGCCTTCGGGCAGCTTGCCGGCCAGACAGTTCACCTGCGGGCAGTCCAGGGTGGTGGCGTACGCGATGGCGCGGTCCACGCCGGCGCGGAATTCGTCCACGCGGTCGGGGTGGCAGGCGATGCCGCGCTCACCCGCGTCCCAGTTGCCGGCGGGCAGGTTGTGCAGCACCTGCTTGAGGCCGTGGGTCTTGAGTTGCTGCGCGAGTTCGTTCTTGTCGTAGGCGTAGGGGAACAGGTATTCCACCGCCTCGAAGCCGGCGGCCTTGGCGGCAGCGAAGCGCTCCATGAAGGGCACTTCGTTGAACAGCATGGTCAGGTTGGCTGCAAATTTGGGCATCTCAGTCAGTCTCCGTTGTCTTCGTATCAGTCCAGCATCGAGGCGACGGCGGTCGGCGCGTCGGCGCGCGTTTGCGCCAAGTCCTCGAACTCCATGATATTGTCGATTTCAGTGCCCATGGCGATGTTGGTCACGCGCTCCAGGATGACCTCAATCACCACCGGCACCTGGTGCTGCGCCATCCAGGCCTCGGCCTGTTCGATGGCCGACGCCAGCTGCTCCGGCTTGTGCACGCGGATCGCCTTGCAGCCCAAGCCTTCCACCACCTTGACGTGGTCGATGCCGTAGCCCTTGGCCACCGGGTCGCTTTCGGTGTTGATGTTGTCGAAGCCGAGCTGCACGCAATAGTCCATGTCGAAGCCGCGCTGCGCCTGGCGGATCAGGCCGAGGTAGGAGTTGTTGACCACCATGTGGATGTAGGGCAGCTTGAACTGCGCGCCCACGGCCAGCTCCTCGATCATGAACTGGAAGTCGTAATCGCCCGACAGCGCCACTATTCTGCGTGTCGGGTCGGCCGCGCGCACGCCCAGGGCGGCCGGCACCGTCCAGCCCAGCGGGCCGGCCTGGCCGCAGTTGATCCAGTGGCGCGGCTTGTAGACGTGCAGCATCTGCGCGCCGGCGATCTGCGACAGGCCGATGGTGCTGACGTAGCAGACGTTCTCGCCGAAGGCCTCGTTCATGGCCTGGTACACGCGCTGCGGCTTCATCGGCACGGCATCAAAGTTGGTCTTGCGGTGCAGTGTGCCCTTGCGTTGTTGGCACTCGGCAGCCCAGGTGCTGCGGTCGGCCAGCTTGCCGGCGGCTTTCCACTCCTTCGCCACCTGCACGAACAGTTCCAGCGCCGCCTTGGCATCCGACACGATGCCGTAGTCGGGCGCAAAGACGCGGCCGATCTGCGTCGGCTCGATGTCCACGTGCACGAACTTGCGGCCCTTGGTGTAGACCTCGACCGAGCCGGTGTGGCGGTTGGCCCAGCGGTTGCCGATGCCCAGCACAAAATCGGACGCCAGCATGGTGGCGTTGCCATAGCGGTGGCTGGTCTGCAGGCCGCACATGCCGGCCATCAGCGGGTGGTTGTCGGGAATGGTGCCCCAGCCCATCAGGGTGGGGATCACCGGCACGCCAGTGAGTTCGGCGAACTGCACCAGCAGGTCGGACGCGTCGGCGTTGATGATGCCGCCGCCGGCCACGATCAGCGGCTGCGCCGATTCGGTGAACATGGCCAATGCCTTCT
The DNA here is from genome assembly GCA_030680575.1 of Hylemonella sp. GTDB lineage: Bacteria > Pseudomonadota > Gammaproteobacteria > Burkholderiales > Burkholderiaceae_C > Hylemonella. Next base: position 30,747 of record JAUXVI010000032.1, on the reverse strand, counting down.
CCACCTGGGCGCGTGTGGCGGCAGGTTTGTAGACCGGCCGGGGCGAGTAGGTGTCGGGGTCGAACGCGATCTCGGCCTTCTGCACGTCGAACGGCAGGTCGATCAGCACCGGGCCTGGGCGGCCCGAGCGCCTCAGGTGGAAGGCCTGCTGGAAGGCGCGCGGCACCTGGGCCGGCTCGCGCACGGTGACCGACCACTTGGTGACCGGCTTGGCGATGGATTCGATGTCCACCGCCTGGAAGTCTTCCTTGTGCAGGCGGGCGCGCGGCGCCTGGCCGGTGATGCACAGGATCGGAATGGAGTCGGCCTGCGCCGAGTACAGGCCGGTGATCATGTCGGTGCCGGCCGGGCCCGAGGTGCCGATGCACACGCCGATGTTGCCGGCGTTGGCACGGGTGTAGCCCTCGGCCATGTGCGAGGCACCTTCCACGTGGCGCGCCAGGATGTGGCTGATGCCGCCCTGCTTGCGCAGCGCGGCATAGAGCGGGTTGATGGCGGCGCCGGGCACGCCGAAGGCCTGCGTGATGCCTTCTTTCTCCATCACCCACACCGCGGCTTCGATTGCTTTCATTTTGGTCATGTTGTTGTCTCCTCGGATTCCATCGAACAATGGGCGGACTGTAAGAACCCCTGTGCGCTTGCGGAAGACGGCTGCGGTCCATAACATCTATTCCAGATTGGAATGAATCAGGAGAAGGTGATGGATCGACTGCAGGCGATGAATGTGTTTGTGCGGGTGGTGGAAACCGGTAGTTTTTCGCGTGCCGCGCGCGAGTTCGCCATCACGCAGCCCACCGTGACCAAGATGGTGGCCAGCATCGAGGAGCGCTTGAAGGTGCGTCTGCTCAACCGCAACACGCGGGGTGTCAGCGTCACCGAGTCCGGCGCGCTCTATTACGAGAAGTGCAAGATCATCGTGCGTGAGTCGGACGAGGCCGAGAACATCGTGCGCCTGCGCCAGACCCAGGCACAGGGCCTGCTGCGCATCGGCACCTCGGTGGCGTTCGGGCGGCGCGTCATCACGCCGCTGGCACTCGAGTTCATGGCCAAGCACCCGCAGGTGCAGCTCGACTTGAGCTTCGAGGACCGCTACACCGACCTGGTGGCCAACGGCATCGACCTGGCCATCCGCATGGGCAAGCTGGCCGATTCCAGCCTGGGGGCGCGTTTTCTTGGCGTCAATCCCTGGCTGATGGTGGCGGCACCGAAGTACCTGCGCAAGCACGGCACGCCGAAGCAGGCCATGGACCTGAGCCAGCACCCGGCACTGATCTACAACAGTGTGCTGGGTGACGACGTCTGGCGCCTGACGTTACCGAAGGGCGATACCGTCACGGTGCCGGTGAGCGGTCGGCTACGTTCCAACAATCTGTCGGCTGTGCTCGCGGCGGCGCGCAATGGCCTCGGCATCGCGGCCATGCCGCGTTATGTGGCCAGCGACTCGCTCCAGTCCGGTCATGTGGTGGAGGTGCTCAAGGGTCATGCGCTGCCAGAGCAGGAAATCCATGCGGTGTTTCCAAGCCCGAAGCTGGTGCCGGGCAAGGTGCTGGCCTTCATTGCCTTCATGCAGGGGCGGCTGGGCGAACGCTGGTGGGACAGCTTGGCGAAGGTGTAACACCCCCGTGGCGGCTGGCGCCGCCTTCCCCCTTGCAGGGGGCAACGCCAGTGGCCCGGCGGAGCCGGTTCCACGGCGTTTTCCGGTTGGGTCACTTCACGCGCGGATTGTTGGCGATTGACGGGTGCTTTTCTATTTCAAGAAAAACGGCCCGCTGATGCGGGCCGTTGTGTGGGAGCGATCAGGCGATCAGGCTTGGCCTTCGGTCAGGGTGTCGAGCTGGAAGCGGCCGCTCTTGTGCCACAGCCAGGTGTCGGTGTAGGTCACGCGGCCCATGCGGACCGGGGCTGGGAAGGGCGCAGCCTGGCGTACGGTGCGCTCGATGTCGGCCATCACCTCGGGCGCATGGCGCGGGGCTCGCATCCAACTGGTGCTGATCACGTGGCCGCGGCTGTCCACTTCCACCTGCAGCACGCCGACCGCGTAGAGCAGGGGCGGCATTCTGCCCTTGAAGATGCGCTCGCCGTTTTTGCCATACAGGTGGCTGGCTGCGTCGCGGCGGTAGGCACGCGGCGTGGTGGCTGCCGAGACCTTCTCGGGCGGCGGCAGGGTGGCGACCGGCTCAGGCGTGGGCGTCTCGGCCTTCTCGACCGGGGGCGTGGAACAGGCGGCCAGCAGCGTGGCGATACCCGTTGCCGAGGCGGCCAGCAGCAGCTGGCGGCGTTCAGGGGACTGTTGCATGGGGACTCTCCTCATCCAGTGATGGTCGCCCAATGAGGGAGGGCGGCAGTTCATAAGGAAGAATTTGCCACAAATCGCGGCACTTGTGGGGCGAAATTACGTGTCCAGAGGTGACAGTTTGTGCCTTTAAGTGTCATCGCCCCGGCCTGACAGCCGGGGCGGCAGGCTCAATCTGCCGTGATGCCGGCGCTTTTGATAGTTTTGGCCCAGAACTCGGTCTCACGCTTCACCAACGCATCGAGCGCGGCGGGCGGCAGGTAACGGATCTCGATGCCGGCGGCGTTGGCGCGCGTCCTGGTATCAGGCTGTTCCATGGCTTGCTTGATGCTGCTGCTCAGCTTGGCGATCACGTCGGGCGGTGTACCGGCGGGCGCAAAGATGCCGACCCAGGCTTCCAGCTCGAAGCCCTTGAGCCCGGCCTCGGTGGCGGTCGGCACATTGGGAATGCCGGTGTGGCGTGCCTTGCCCGCCACGGCCAGTCCCTTGAGCTTGCCGGCCTGGATGTGGCCCATGATCGACGGCGGCGTGGTGATGAACACCTGCACCTGGCCCGAGAGCACGTCCTGCACCGCCGGGCCGGAGCCGCGGTAGGGAATGTGGACCATGCTGGTGTGGGTCTGCATCTTGAACATCTCGGTACCAATGTGCGAGAGCGAGCCATTGCCTTGCGAGGCGTAGCTCAGCTTGCCCGGGTTGGCCTTGAGGTAGCTGATGAACTCGCCCAGGGTGTTGGCCGGTACCGAGGGGTGGATGGCAATCACGTTGGTGGCCACGGTGATCAGGGCCACCGGGGCCAGGTCTTTCTGTGCCCACGGCAGCTTGGGCGACAGGTTGGGATTGCCTACGTGGTAGGCAGAGTAGGAGGTCAGCAGGGTGTAGCCGTCGGGGTTGGCGCGCGCCACCAGGCCATAGGCCACGTTACCGCTGCCGCCGCCCTTGTTGTCCACCACCACCGTCTGGCCCATGACACGCGACAGCGGCTCACTCAGCAAGCGGGCCGAGGCATCCACGAAGCCACCCGGCGGATTGGGCACGACCAGCGTGACGGGCTTGCTGGGAAAGCTCTGGGCGGCGGCGAGTCCGCTCAGCAGGACGGTCGCGGCGGTGGTCGCCAGGGTGCGCAGGGAAAAGCGGCGTGGGGTCATGGACATGTGTCTCCGGATGGTTGTGTGCGTGGCTGAACGCACGGCAGTTTTTTTTTGATCAGTTTAGTGGGTTTGCCAAGAATGCTGTGGTTCAAACTGTTTTGCCGGATTGCCAGCCGATTCATGATCGCCCACAGCCGGCACAATGGCAGCAGGAGACATAAAGAATGACACGCCCCGATCCCCGCACTCAGCCCCGTGAGTTCCTGACACATCTTTATGAGGCCGCTGTGCGGCGTGCCTTGCCGCTGCACAACACGGCCGCCTACCTGCCGCCGCCGCCCAAGGGCCGCACCATCGTCATTGGTGCCGGCAAGGCGGCCGGCGCCATGGCGCAGGCGGTCGAGGCCTTGTGGCCGCTTGACGCGCCGCTGTCTGGTGTGGTGGTCACGCGCTACCACCACACCCCGCAGCGGCCGGCCGGGCTGCCGCACCGCATCGAGGTGCTGGAGGCTTCGCACCCGGTGCCCGATGCCGCCGGGCTGGCGGCATCGCAGCGCATCCTGTCATTGGTGCAGGGGCTGACGCCGGACGACCTGGTGCTGTGCCTGATCTCCGGTGGTGGTTCGGCGCTGCTGACCTTGCCGGCGCAAGGGCTGACGCTGGAGGCGAAGCAGGGCATCAACAAGGCCTTGCTCAACAGCGGCGCCAACATCGGCGAGATGAACTGCGTGCGCAAGCATCTCTCACGCATCAAGGGCGGGCGGCTGGCCGCGGCCTGCGCGCCGGCGCGCGTGGTGACGCTGACCATCAGCGATGTGCCGGGCGATGACCCGTCGGTTATCGCCAGCGGGCCGACCGTGCCCGACGCCACGACCTGCGCCGATGCGCTGGCGATTCTGAAACGCTATCGCATTGATGTTCCGTCGCCCGTGCTTGACTTGCTGGCGCAGGGTGCGCTGGAAACGCCCAAACCCGGCGATGCGCTGTTCGCGGGCCATGCGGTGCACATGATTGCTACGCCGCAGCAGTCGCTTGAAGCGGCGGCAGCCACGGCGCGCGCGGCCGGCCTGCACGCCCACATCCTGAGCGACGAGATGGAAGGTGAATCGCGCGAGGTCGGCAAGGTGCAGGCCGCCCTGGCACGCGCGGTCGCGCAACGCGAGCAACCCTTTGCGAAACCCTGTGTGATCCTGAGCGGCGGCGAAACCACCGTCACGGTGCGTCCGGTGCCGGCCGGCGAGACGCGCGGGCGTGGCGGTCGTGCCGGCGAATTCTGCATGGGGCTGGCAGCGGCGCTGCAGGGGCAGGCCGGCGTCTGGGCGCTGGCGGCGGATACCGATGGCATTGACGGCATGGAAGAGAATGCCGGCGCCTGGGTCGAACCCGGCACGCTGGCGCGGGCGCAGGCCCTGGGCATGAAAGTGGACCGCTATCTGGACCGCAACGATGCCTATGGTTTCTTCCAGCCGCTGGGTGATCTGGTGGTGACCGGGCCGACCCACACCAACGTCAACGATTTCCGCGCGTTGCTGGTCCTTTAAGGATCGTTCGTACCATTCCCGACTGATTCCGTGCGTTTTGTTTGATTTTGCTCAAGGTCGGCGAGCGGCAAGGCGCGCACAGTTGCGTCCATGCTACCCGCTGAATTCATGGACGAATCTGCCGAACGACGCACTGTTGCGCCCGGATCGGTGTTGCTCAAGCGCGGCTCGTCGCCAGCGTGGGCCATGTACATCGAAAGCGGCCGTGTGGCGCTGGGCGTGATGGAGGGCGATGCCATGGAGCATCAGCTTGGTGAAGTCGAAGGCCCGTTCTGGCTGGAGGCCACGGCTGCCGTGCTGAACCTGCCGAGCGCGGTGGACGCTGTGGCCGAAGGCGAAGTCGTGATGCGGCGTATTGCCTTGCCCAAGTTTCGCCAGTCGCTGGCGGCCATGCCGGTGGCGGCACGCACCGTGTTGCAGGATGTGGCTACCGCGCACCGGCGCCAGACCGAGTTGGCGGTGAGCCGGCTGGCCAAGGACGCCGAGGCACGCTGCGCTGAATGGCTTCTGCGTCATGCCAAGCCGGGTGAAAAGGGGTGCCAGTCGGTGCTGCTGCAGCAACGCAAGCGTCTGATTGCGGCCCAGTTAGGCATTGCGCCGGAAACACTGTCGCGCGTGTTGCGTCATCTGCGCGAGCGCAGCCTGATCAGCGGCACAGGGCGGGTGCTCAACCTGCTCGACCCAAGTGGCCTGCGCATGCTGGCTGGCGTCTAGGCTGAAACCCCCAAAAGAAAGTCGCCTTGGTCAGGCGGCTTTTTTGTTCAACTGCACAAGGCCTTGATGTCGGCCGGAATCGGGATGGCGCGGATGCCTTTGCCGTCTTCCCGGTGCGCGGCAAAGATGCGTACTTCGTCACACTCCATGATCAAGTCTTCGCCGCGCATGATGCGGTAGCGCTGCACGTAGCTCTTGTCGCGCCATTCGGCCACGCTGGTGTGGATGTCCAGCGTGTCGCCGTAGCTGGCGGTCTTGACGAACTTCGCATGGGTGTCGACCAGCGGTGTGCCGATCAGACCCATGGTTTTTTCCGTTTCATGCCAGGGCGGCACACCGCACTGGAGGAAGAAGTGGCGCGAGGCCGCATCAATCCAGCGGAAGAAGTTGGGGAACCAGACGATGCGAGCGGGGTCGCAATCGCCGAACTCGACACGCACCGTGTAGATCACGGTGCGCCCTGTGCTTGCGGTCATGCTCAAGTCGATCCTTGGGGTGAGGCCGGCAGGCCTCGCCAGTTCAATGGGTGGAGGGGGGATGCTGCGTGAGGGTGCCGGACGCGTTGTCCAGCACCATCAGCAGGTCGTAGTAGGCGATATGTACCTTGCCGCCGGTACGCGCCTCGGCCTGGGAAATCCATTCGGCGTCATGGCCGGCCTGGGCCGCCTCGATCGAGGGCCAGAGGTAGAAACCCATGCCCTGGCGGCGGTCCAGGCTGCTGAGGTAGTGCTTGCGCACCAGCTCCGGGTTGGCCTGCCAGCGCGCCACGGTCTGCAGCGCGCCTTCGACAAGCTGCTCACGCGTGGCGTCCGGTGGATTGTCGAAGGTGACGATCTCGGCAATCATGGGGGGGTCAGTCGGGTTTGATGCCGCGCGACTTGATCAGGTCGCCAAAGCGCTTGCTGTCGGCAGCGGCGCGTGTGCCGAATTCAGCGGGCGTCATCGGGGCGGCTTCGCCGCCGAGCGCGACGATGCGGTCGCGGATCGCCTGGTTCGCCAGGATCTTGTTCATTTCAGTGTTCACGCGGTTGATCACCTCGTTGGGTACGCCGGCCGGCGCATACAGGCCGAAGAACGAGTCGGCATCGAAACCCTTGAGGCCAGCCTCGTTCATCGTCGGCACATCCGGGAACAGTGGGGAGCGCTTGGGGCTTCCCACGGCCAGCAGCTTGAGCTTGCCGCTGCGCACGTGCGGCAGACCGACGCCTGGGTCGAACCAGAAGTCGAACTGACCACCCAACAGATCCTGCAGGGCCGGGCCACCGCCGCGATACGGCACATGCACCGCGTAGGTGCCGGTCATGGACTTCATCAGTTCAGCCGCGAGGTGCGGCGAGCTGCCGGTGCCGGGTGAACCGAAGGAGATCTTGCCTGGGTTGGCCTTCAGGTGGGCCAGAAACTCACTGACGTTCTTGGCAGGCAGTTCCGGGCGGGTCACCAGGTACACCGCGATGCGGGCCACCGAGGCCACCGGACGCAGATCCTTGGCCGGGTCGAACGGCATCTTGGGGTAGAGGTGCGGGTTGATGGACACCATGCCGCCGGAACTCATCAGCAGCGTGTAGCCGTCGGCCGGGGACTTGGCCACCGCGTCACCGCCAATGTTGCCGCCTGCGCCGCCGCGGTTTTCGACCACCACCGGCTGGCCCAGGGCCTCCGACAGGGGCTGGCTGACGATACGCGCCAACTGGTCGGCGGCACCGCCCGGCGGGAAGTTGACGATGACCTTGACCGGCTTGCTCGGCCAGCTCTGCGCATGGGCCGCAGGCAGCACACCCGCGGTGGCGACCAGGGCAGCGGCCAACAGCGTGCGACGCATGGGATTGAGGTTCAGTTTCATGGTGTCTCCTTTGCTTTGTTGTCTCAACTCGTTTTGTTCAGTCGCGGATTGCGCACCCAGCGGATCGGTTGCGCCTTGACAGGCCGTGCCGGTACGCCGTGTTGTACCAGAGTACGGTCCAGCGCCTGGCCGGCATCGTCGGCCAGGGCCGCGGTACGGGCGGCGGCAATCGCCTCGGCCCGGGCCTCGTCCGAGGCGAAGCTGCTGGCCGCGGCCAGGTGCTCGATGACATACAGCAGGTTGTCCTTGCCGCGCTCGTTGGTGCTGCCATAACCTTTGATGAGACGGCCGCACTGGGCGATCTCCAGGCCGGCCTGCCAGTGGCGGCGCGTTGTGCTCACCACGGCCGCCAGCCACTGTTCGATCAGCGCCTGTTCGGTAGCGAAGCGGCTGCCCAGCGGCCGCAGCCATTTGAGCGAGGCCAACAGACGCAGCGCGATCATGCCGCCCACCGAGTGGGTGCCGATCTTCAGCGGCAGAGCCCACGAGTCCTTGCCCCGTGCCACGCGACGGCGGTCCCATGCCAGCACGCGCTGCGCCAGGCCTTGCGGCAGCAGGGCGGCGAACTCGGGCGCGCCGGGCTTGAAATGGTCGTACACCTTGAGCAGGTCATGTGTGCCGGCCTTGACCTCGCCCAACACGCGCTGCCAGCGGCGGGCGCGGCTCTTGAGGTCGGCCACGCGCACGATGTCGTCGAAGGCCATCCACAGTGCCAGCCAGCGCGCGGTTTCCCGGGTGATGGCGTAACCACGGGCGCCGGCCGGGTCGCTGGCGCGCTCGGCCTGCAGCACCTGCTGCAGGCGTTCGACGTAGCGCTGGGCGTAGGCGGCACCCTGGTACTCGACCAGGCGTGCATGGCCCAGCGTCACGATGTCCTGCACCGCCAGCGGGAAAATTTGAATGAAATCGGGCTGCAGGCCAGGTGGATTATTCGCAAGGCGCTCTGAATCTGATAGCAAGTCCTGGACCAGGCGAGCCTGCGACTGCTGGCCCTGCACCAGCTCGAACCCCTTGGCGAAGCCGCGCAGGCTGGCCGCTGTGCCTTTGCCGCCGGCCTCGATCACGCCTTCATAGGCGGCACGCGTGAAGGGGAACAGGCCGCTGCCGGCAATCGCGCCCAGCATCACGGCGCTGACGATGGTGCCGCTGCTGCGTGCCAGCTCACCCATGTCGAACACATGGTGCTCGCGGCTGTGCGTGCGCACCAGTTCCAGCAGCGGTGCGGTGTCAGTGCGGCCGTCGCCGAGCTGCATGCGTTCCTGCGTGGTCAGGGTGCGGTTGCTGGAGGTGATGACCAGCGTGCGCTCGGCCGCGCTCATGCTGTTGCCGATCTGGCGCGCCGTTTCCAGCAATTCCGAGGAGACGATGGCATCGAGGCTGCCCGGCGCCGGGTAGAGGCTGAACACCGGGCGTTTGCCGGCGAGTTCGGCCATCGGTACCGGAAACACTTCGACGTAATAGGTGGTGGCGCCGGTGCGCTGGGCCACGCCGGGGATGGAGGTGCTCTGCGCCGGGTAGCCGCTGGCGCGCGCAACGTCGATCAGCCATTCGGAGAGCACGCCGCCGCCTTCGCCACCGAGGGCGCAGATCAGCAGGGTGATGGGTTTTTGCTGGTGTGTGTTCATTGTGAGGTGATGTTTTGCCGCTGGGCCGTCCCAAGGCAAAACGCGGCCCCCTCGGGGGGCAGCGCAGCACACGGAGTGGCAAGCGTGGGGGCCATATTTATGCGGGTTGCAACACACGGACGAAGGCGGCGCGCAGGCTACCCAACAGGCGCTCGTGCCACTTGGGGTTCTGGATCACTTCGGCGCGGTAGAAGGACGGGCACAGCGTGGCGGCGTGGGCGTTGGCACCACACAGGCCGCAGCCGACGCAGCCGTCGATGACCGTGGCCACCGGGTCGACCTTGAGCGGGTCCGGGTTGTCTTTCAGCGTCAGCGTGGGGCAGCCGGAGAGCCGGATGCAGGCGTGGTCGCCGGTGCAGACGTCCTCGTCAACGCCGTATTTGACGCGCACCACGCGTTCGCCTTTTTTGAGCAGGCTGGCGATCCAGGGCTTGATGCGGCGCTGGCGCTCCAGCTGGCATTCGCCTTCGGCCACGATCACCTTCAGGCCGCCGACCTCGGTGGTGAAGGCCTCGTTGAGGGTCTTGCGCATCTCGGCCACTTCGTAGGTGTGCACGGTGCGCAGCCACTGCACGCCCATGCCCCTGAGCGTGTTCTCGATCGCCTGGTTGGTGTGCACGATGCTGGTGCTCTTGTCCTCTGCGCCGTCCTTGGCGGCATGGCTGGGCGTGGAGATGATGTCCTGCGTGCCGGTGGCCGAGGTGTAGCCGTTCTTGAAGATCATCAGCACCGCGTCGTCGCCGTTGAACAGCGCGCTTTGCACGCCGGTGAGCAAGCCGTTGTGCCAGAAACCGCCGTCGCCCATGATGGACAGGGTGCGCCGCTGCATCATCGGCGAGACGCCGGCACGGCTGGCGAGCGACATGCCGTAGCCGAGGATGGAGTGGCCGAAGGAGAAAGGCTCGAAGGTGCCGAAGGCGTGGCAGCCGATGTCGGCCGCAATGTGCACCGGTCCCACATCCTGCTGCGCCAGCTTGAGCGCCGAGAACACCGGCCGCTCCGGGCAGCCGATACAAAAGCCCGGCGGGCGGGTCGGCAAGGTGGTTTCGGCCTGCGCCAGTTGCTGTGCCGCGGCGGTACGGCGTTCGCCGTTGCCTTGCAGCCAGGCGCGGGCGGAAGTGCTGTCCACGTCGCTGGCGTGCTTGGCCAAAAAGGCCACCAGGCCGGCGGTCAGTGTCTCCACGTTGTATTCGCCGCCGGAGGGCAGCATGTCCTTGCCGTGCAGCGCGGTGTTGATGTCGCGCCGGCGCAGGAAGGTGGCGATCTCCTGCTCGATGTACTCGGGCTGGCCTTCTTCCACCACCAGCACGGCGCGTTTGTTCAGTGCGAACTCGGCTACCTGCTCCGGCACCAGCGGGTAGGTGACGTTGAGCACCAAGAGCGGAATCTCGCTGTTGCCAAAGGCATCGGCCAGGCCGAACTGCTGCAGCGCGCGAATGAGGGCGTTGTAGATGCCGCCCTGCACGATGATGCCGAGCGCCTGGCGTGGGCCATCCATCAGCTCGTTGAGCTTGTGCTCGACGATGTACTGGCGCGCCGCCGGGATGCGTTGCTCCACCTTGAGTTTTTCCTGGCGGAAAGTCACCGGCGGGTGGGCCAGCTTCATGTAGTCGAACTTGGCCGGCTCGGCCATCAGGTGCCGGGTCGAGACGGCGGGCGAGATGTTGTCCTTGCACTCGAAGCTGCCGCGCACGTGGCAGGTGCGGATGCGCAGCTCCATCATGGCCGGCATGTTGGAGGCTTCCGACAGGCGGAAGCCTTCCTCCACCATCTGCACCATCTTGCCCAGCTCGGGACGCGGGTCGAGCAGCACCATGCAGGACTTGAGTGCATAGGCGTGGCTACGCTCCTGGATCACGCTGGCGCCTTCGCCGTAGTCTTCGCCGACCACGATCAGCACGCCGCCGGTGACGCCGGGCGAGGCCAGGTTGCTCAAGGCGTCGGCCGCCACATTGGTGCCGACGATGGACTTCCAGGTGACGGCGCCGCGCAGCGGGTAATGGATGGAGGCGCCCAGCATGGCGGCGGCCGAGGCCTCGTTGGAGCAGGCCTCGACGTGCACGCCGAGCTGGTCCATATAAGGCTTGGCCTGCACCATCACGTCCAGCAGGTGCGACACCGGTGCGCCCTGGTAACCGCCGACGTAGGCCACGCCCGATTGCAGCAGGCCTTTGGTGATGGCCAGGATGCCTTCACCGTGAAAGGTGTCGCCCTGGCCCAAGGCCAGTGATTTGATTTCCTGGCTGAATGAAACTTCCACGCTTGTCTCTCAATGTTCTGATCAGTCGCGCAGTGTCGTGCGCAATTCAATATCAATCAATAAAATACAGTGACTAATCAATATTAGAAATATGCATATCAAGGACATCGACCTCAACCTGCTGCGCGTCTTCGATGCGGTCTACCGCACGCGCAACGTCAGCCGCGCCGCCGACACGCTGGACCTGACGCAGCCGGCGGTCAGCCAGGGCCTGACGCGTCTGCGCCTGCTGATCAAGGACCCGCTGTTCATGCGCGCCAGCGGTGGCGTGCAGCCCACGCCGAAGGCCGAGCGCCTGGCGCCCGCGGTGCGCACCGCGCTGGGCCTGCTGGAGCAGGCGCTTAACGAGTCGGTTCAGTTTGACCCGTTGCAGTCGCAAAAGACTTTTCGCATTCATATGAGCGACATCGGTGAGGGCCGCTTCCTGCCCGACCTGATGGCCCACCTGCGCCAGCAGGCGCCGGGTGTGCGCATCGAGACCCAGGCCCTGCCGCCGGCAGCCATTGCCGACGCGCTCGACAGCGGCCAGATCGACTTTGCCTTCGGTTTCCTGCCCAGCGTCAAGGACACGCAGCGCCAGCAACTGCTGAAGGACCGCTACATCGTGCTGCTGCGCGAAGGGCACCCGTTTGCGGCCGAATACCAGCGGCGCCGGCGCAGCGGCAAGGCCCTGCTGCAAGCACTGCACCAGCTCGAGTTCGTGGCCGGGCGCACCCACTCGGACACGCTGCGCATCCTGCAGCTGCTCAAGCTGGAAGACCGCGTGCGCCTGACCACCGAGCACTTCATGGTGCTGCCGGCCATCGTGCGTGCCACCGATCTGGCCGTGGTGATGCCGCGCAACATTGCACAAGGTTTTGCTGACGGCGGCGGTTACACCCTGATCGAGCCGCCGTTTCCCTTGCGCGACTTCACGGTGTCGCTGCATTCCAGTAAACGTTTCGAGTCCGATCCCGGCAACCGCTGGCTGCGCCAGACGCTGGTCGAGCTGTTTTCGGTGACCTGAAAGTAAGGCCCCCACGCTTGAGAAGGGCGTGTAGCCGCTGCCCCCCCGAGGGGGCCGTCGTCGCCTTGGGAGCGGCCCGGCGGCGACGGGCTGCCCGGCCTGCCTACAATCGGCAGATTCCCAGGAAATCCCATCATGAGCATCAAAAGCGACAAATGGATCCGCCGCATGGCCGAGCAGCACGGCATGATCGAGCCCTTCGAGCCGGGCCAGATCCGGCAGGACGCCGCCGGCCACAAGATCGTGAGCTACGGCACCAGCAGCTACGGCTACGACATCCGCTGCGCACCCGAGTTCAAGGTCTTCACCAACATCTACAGCACGGTGGTCGACCCGAAGAACTTCGACGAACGCAGCTTTGTTGATATCGAAAGCGATGTCTGCGTCATCCCGCCCAACAGCTTTGCGCTGGCGCGCACCGTGGAGTACTTCCGCATTCCGCGCAACGTGCTGACCATCTGCCTGGGCAAGAGCACCTACGCCCGCTGCGGCATCATCGTCAACGTCACGCCCTTCGAGCCCGAGTGGGAAGGTTATGTGACGCTGGAGTTCTCCAACACCACGCCGCTGCCGGCCAAGATCTACGCCGGTGAAGGTTGCGCCCAGGTGCTGTTCTTCGAGAGCGACAAGGATGATGTCTGCGAGACCAGCTACAAGGACCGCGGCGGCAAGTACCAGGGCCAGCGTGGCGTGACGCTACCGAAGACCTGATTTTCAGATCGGCAGCGCCAGGCGCGCGGCTGCCAGATCCCAGCCGGCCCAGCCGCAGCTCTTGAACAACACCGGCCCGACTTTGGCGTCTGGCCGGTTTTTCTTTGCCAGCATCACATCCTGCAGCGTGGCGAACTGCGCTACATCCAGCCCGGCCTGCAGCAGATCGCCCGCCTCGTGCTCGGCGTCGCGCGTGTCCAGCACCACCGTTCCATGCGTCGCGATGTGGCGGCACAGTTCGGGACTGAGCTCCACCATCTGCGGCGTGAAGGCTCCCACCGCCGCGATGAAGGCATCCGGCCGCGGCAGGGCCTGCAGCACGACGCCGCTGGCCGGAGTGCAGGTGACCACCAGCGGGCAATCGGCCAGCACGGCATCGGGGTCGGCCACGACGCGGGCGCGCAGGCCCAGGGTGTGGGCATGGTCCGCCAGGGCCTGCGCGCTGGCGGTGCTGCGCGAGGCAATCAGGACGTCTTTCACGTTCAGGCCAGCGGCAAACGCCTCCAGGTGCGCACGGCCCTGTACGCCGGCGCCGACGATCAACAGCGGGCCTTGGGCATTGGGCGCCAGGGTTTGCGCCGCCAGCAGCGACACGGCTGCGGTGCGACGTGCGGTCACCGTCGGCCCGTCCAGTACCAGGCGGCGCTCGCCGGTGGCGAGGTCGAACACCACCACATCACCCTGGATGGCGGGCCGGCCGGTACCGGCATTGGCCGGGGTGTAGCTGATGAGCTTGGTGATGGCGATGCGGCTATCAAGTGCCGGCATCACGAACAGGCTGCCGCCGCCGGGCAGGGCCTGCACCAGGCGCGGCGGAACCTGAACGCTGCTGTCGTACAGCAGGGCGCTGACTTCGCGTGCCAGTTCAGGGTAGGGCAGGCGGGCGGCGGTGTCGAGGGCGTTGAGCAAAGACATGCCGGCACTGTAGCCGAGCCCCTGGCCGATGGGGCTTCAGCCCGGCACGTTGGCCATGGCTTGTCTGAGTGCGGCGTAGCAGTCCGGGTCGAGCGCGGTACCCACCGTCTTGGCCATCATCTCCAGCGTCTGCGGAATCGGTACCGCGCCGCGGTAGGGGCGCTCGGCGGTGATGGCGTCGAAGATGTCGGCCGTGGTGATGATGCGCGTCTCCATGCTGATGGCTTCGGCCTTGAGGCCGCGCGGGTAGCCGCCGCCGTCAAGCCGCTCATGGTGGGCGCCGGCGACCACGGCCAGTTCGCTGAAGGCGTCGATGCGCGACAGGATGGACTCGGTCAGCGCGGCATGGGCCTGCACCGCTTTCCATTCCTCGGCGTCGAGTTTGCCGGCCTTGTCGAGCACGCTGTTGCTCACGCCCAGCTTGCCCACGTCGTGCAGCAGCGCGCCGCGCTTGAGCCAGCGCCGGCGTTCCAGGCTGAAGCCCAGCGCCTCGCCGATCAGGTCGGTGTAGAGCGCCACGCGGGCGCTGTGGCCGCTGGTGTAGGGGCTTTTGGAGTCGACCACCTGGCCGAAGGCGGCGGCGATGTCGTCCAGGTAGTCCTCGTCCAGCGGCACCTCGTAGCGGCCCGGCTCCAGCGCCAGCACGGCGCGGTCAAGGTCCGGGGCGGCCAGCATGGCCCAGAACGCCTCGGATTGCGCAATGGACTGGAAGGCCTTCACCTGTGCTGGATCGAACCATTGGCCGGAGCGGCTACTGACTTCATCGAGTGCGGCCTGGCGGCCACCGGCGGTGTGGAAGACGTCGATCACCTGGGCCAGCAGCGCAATGCGGGCGTAGACCGGAATCGCCTCGCCGGCCAGGGCATCGGGTTTGCCGCCGCCATTCCAGTGCTCGTCCAGGCTGTAGATGCCGCCGGCAATGCCTTCGGAAAAACGCAGCTGGCGCGCGATGTCGGCGCCGCGTGAGCAGCGCGTCTGGATCAGTTCCTGGGCAATCTCGCTGCCGTCACGGAAGATGTGCAGCACGCTGTGGAAGCGTTCGGCCAGGCCGGCTTTCAGACCGGTGTGCTGCAGCACGAAGCGCACCACCTGGGGCAGGCTGTCGCCGACCTGCTTGAAGTCGCGCTTGAACTGCAGGTCGTCGGTCAGGTAGAGCTCGCAGATGCGCGCGGCGTTGCTGCTGCAGCCCAGGTCTTTCAGCAGCAGGGTGTAGTAGAGCTCCCACAGCTGCTGTTCGTTCAGGCCGACTTCACGCCCGATGTGCATGCCGATCCAGCAGCAGCGGATGCAATGGCCCTCGGGCTGGCCTTCGGTGATGTCCAGCGCGTGGCTCAGGGCAGCCATCAGTTCGGACAGTTTGAGCCCGGCGGCCACGGGGCTGAAGGTCGCGGGGTGGGCGAGGTGCATGTGGACCATTCTAGGAAGGCGTGCAAGGGCTTGCTGCCGGTCCGGGCATTGGCCGCCGGGCCGAGCCAAGCCTGATTGTGGTAGATAGGGGATAATACGGGCCTGCCCAGATTTCGGGCACTTACCGCCGGCCACCGGGCACTCCGGACTACTGGCGACACAATCCCAGGTATCGATGACCCAAACCACCCCCGAATCCAGCGCCCCCGAGCTCCAGCGTTATGCCGATCTGACCCTGGCCGAACCCCTGCGGCGCGCCGTGGCCGAGATGGGCTACGAGACCATGACGCCGATCCAGGCGCAGGCCATTCCCGTGGTGTTGCAGGGCCGTGACGTGATGGGCGCCGCCCAGACCGGCACCGGCAAGACCGCCGCCTTCTCGCTGCCGCTGCTGCAGCGCATGCTCAAGCACGAAAACAGCTCCACCTCGCCCGCGCGCCACCCGGTGCGCGCCCTGGTGCTGCTGCCCACGCGCGAGTTGGCCGACCAGGTGGCGCAGCAGGTCAAGCTGTACGCCAAGTACACCAACCTGCGCAGCGCCGTGGTGTTCGGCGGCATGGACATGAAGCCGCAGACACTGGAGCTGAAAAAAGGCGTCGAGGTGCTGGTGGCCACGCCGGGCCGCCTGCTGGACCACATCGAAGCCAAGAACGCGGTGCTGAACCAAGTTGAGTACGTGGTGCTGGACGAGGCCGACCGCATGCTCGACATCGGTTTCCTGCCGGATCTGCAACGTATCCTGAGTTACCTGCCCAAGCAGCGCACCACGCTCTTGTTCAGCGCCACCTTCTCGCCCGAGATCAAGCGCCTGGCCAGCAGCTACCTGCAGGACCCGGTGACGATCGAGGTGGCACGCTCCAATGCCACTGCCTCCACCGTGGAGCAGCATTTCTACAGCGTGGGCGACGACGACAAGCGCCACGCCCTGCACCAAATCCTGCGCCAGCGCGGGATGAAGCAGGCGTTTGTGTTCGTCAACAGCAAGCTCGGCTGCGCTCGGCTGGCCCGCTCGCTGGAGCGCGAGGGCCTCAAGACGACGGCCCTGCACGGCGACAAGAGCCAGGACGAGCGCCTCAAAGCGCTGGACGCCTTCAAGAAGGGCGAAGTCGATTTGCTGGTGTGTACCGATGTGGCCGCCCGCGGCCTGGACATCAAGGACGTGCCGGCGGTGTTCAATTTCGACATCCCGTTCAATGCCGAAGACTATGTGCACCGTATCGGTCGTACCGGCCGCGCCGGCGCCTCCGGTCTGGCGGTGAGTTTTGTCTCGGGCAAGGATGCCCGCTTGGTGGGTGACATTGAAAAGCTCATCAAGACCAAGATCGAGCTGGAAGCCGTGGAGTTCGACGAGGACACCCCGGACATCCGCAAGCAGGGTCGCATCAATGACGGCCGGCGCCTGTACGAGCAGAGCGAGGAACGCGGTGATCGCGGTGGTGAGCGGCGCGAGCGCCGGTCGGCCCCACGTGACTACGCCCGCCCGGCAGCGGCGCCGCAAGATCCCTTCTTTAACAAGCCTTACGAAGCCCCGGCCGCCGAAGCGGCGCCAGCCTGGGAGCCGACGGCCAAGCCGGCCAGTCGTCTGTCGGCCAACATCAAGCCCAAGCGCAAGGTGGCGGCCCTGTTCAAGGCCAACGAACCGACGGCCTAAGAGCGTGACAGGCTCTTAGCCTCAATCGCCGCGCACACCTGGCGTCTGCGCGGCGACACACTTCACCTGAATCAGTTCATGCGCCCGGGCCTGGCCCAGGCGCACCGTGCTCAAGCAGCCGCCCCAGACACAGCCGGTGTCCAGTGCCAGCACATCGGGCCGGTTCAGCCAGCCCAGCGTGGACCAGTGGCCAAAGGCGACTGTCACATCGGCGGTCTGCCGCCCCGGCACCTCGAACCACGGCCGGTAGCCCGCCGGTGCTGCCCCGGCACCTTCCTTGGTAGCGAATTCCATCTCACCTTCGGTCGTGCAAAAACGCAAGCGCGTCAGCGCATTGACGATCACGCGCAGCCGGGCGTCGCCCGTGAGCGTGTCATCCCAGCGCGCCGGTTCGTTGCCGTACATCTGGCGCAGAAAGTCCGGCAGGTCGGCACTTTGCAGAACGGCTTCCACCTCGCTCGCCAATGCTATTGTTTTTGTAGCTGTCCACGCAGGAAGGACGCCGGCGTGGACCATTAAAAGCTCTTCATCCTGGTAACACTCCCGCAGCGCCAGGCGTTGCCGGCACAGCCAGGCCAGCAGGGCGGGGCGGTCCGGTGCCTGCAGGACGTCGTCCAGCGTGTCGCTGCGGCTGGGCCGGCGCACGCCGTGCGCGATGGCCAGCAGGTGCAGGTCGTGGTTGCCCAGCAGGCAGCGGGCGGCGTCGCCATAGCCCATGAGCCGGCGCAGCACGGCGGCCGAGTCCGGCCCGCGGTTGACCAGGTCGCCCAGCAGGTAAAGGGTGTCGCGGCTGGGCGAGAAGGAAATGGTGTCGAGCAGACGTTGCAGGGCGCTGTCGCAGCCCTGCACGTCACCAATCAGGTAAAGTGCCATGGTGTTTATTCTCGCTCGGGATCCATGGAAGTCTTTCTGATCGCGCTGCTGACCCTGCTCAACGGTGTGTTCGCCATGTCGGAACTGGCCCTGGCGGCCAGTCGCAAGGCGCGTCTCACGGCCATGGCCGAGGCGGGTGATGGCGGCGCCCAGGCCGCGCTGGTGCTGCTCGACAACCCCAACCAGTTTCTCTCGACCGTGCAGGTCGGCATCACCTCCATTGGCGTGCTCAACGGTATCGTCGGCGAGGCGGCTTTCAGCGATGATCTCGCCGGCTTGCTGCTGAGCCTGGGGGTGACGGAGCGGGCGGCATCGATTTCTGCCACGGCCCTGGTGGTGACGGTCATCACCTTCATCACCATCATCTTCGGTGAGCTGGTGCCCAAGCGCATTGGGCAGCTGTATCCCGAGACCGTGGCGCGCTGGACGGCACGCCCGATGCACTGGCTGGCCATTGTTGCCAAACCCTTTGTGAAACTGCTGTCGGCCACGACCCAGGGTGTGCTCAAGCTGTTGCGCGTCCCGACCGACGTGGCGCGCAGCATGACGGAAGAGGAAATCCGCGCCAGCCTGGAAGAGGGGGTGGATGCCGGTGTCATCGAGCAGCATGAGCACCAGATGGTGCAGAACGTGTTTCGCCTCGACGACCGACCGCTGACCTCGCTCATGGTGCCGCGTGGTGACGTGGCCTGGCTGGAGGCCGGTCAGACGGTGGCGCAATGTCTGCAGCTGGTCGGAGACGCCGGTGAGCGCGGCGCACACTCCTGGTACCCGGTGTGCCGCGGCTCGCTGGATGATGTGGTGGGTCTGATCAGTGTGGGCAAGCTGCTGGCGCTGGGCGTTGGGGAAGCTGGCCCGATCGAGGCCCATGTGCAGCCGGCGGTCTTCGTGCCGGAGACGCTGTCCGGCATGGAGTTGCTGGAGCAGTTCCGCTCGCGTTCGGGTCGCATGGTGTTCGTGGTGGATGAATACGGCGTGGTGCAGGGCCTGGTGACGCCGGGCGACCTGATGGAAGCGATCACCGGGGAATTGCAGCCGGTGGCGCAGATCGACGCCTGGGCCACGCCGCGCGAGGATGGTTCCTGGCTGCTTGACGGCTTGATGCCGGTCGATGAGCTCAAGAGCCGGCTCAGCATCCGTGACCTGCCCGACGATGGGCGTGGGCGCTACAACACGGTGGCCGGCCTGTTATTGGCCGTCAGCGGTCACCTGCCGCACACGGGGGAGCGCATCGAGTGTGCCGACTGGCTGTTTGAGGTGGTGGACATGGACGGCCGGCGTATCGACAAGGTGCTGGCGATGCCGCTGGCCGCGACGGCGCCGTCGCTCACTCCCACCTGACGATGCGGTTGCGCCCGGCGCGCTTGGCCCCGTAGAGGGCTTCGTCGGCCTGCTTGATCAGCGCTTCGGCGCTCGCCAGGTCCTGCAGCTGCGCGAGCCCAGCGGAAAAGGTGGCGCTGAACCAGGTTTCATTGAACGGGTGCTTGATCAGGCTGAAGTCGCGCCGGATCCGGTCGAGCACTTCGGTTGCCAGATCGGCATCGGCTGCGGGCAGCACCAGCAGGAATTCTTCGCCCCCGTAGCGGCCGATCAGGTCGGTCTTGCGCAGACGCTGCTTGAGGAACCAGGCCACGCTGCGGATCACCTGATCACCCACCTGATGGCCGTAGCTGTCGTTGATCTTCTTGAAATGGTCGATGTCGATCATCGCGACCGACAGGGGTTGCTGCTCGGCCACGGCCTGCTGGATGGCGGCGGCCAGTTTTTCCTTGGACGCGATGTGGTTGAGCAGGCCGGTCAGGCTGTCGTGCTGCATGGCGCGCCGCAGGGCGCGGTAGCGTTCGATCTTGCTCTGGACAATGGCGTTGAGCACCACCGGGTTGAACGGCTTGGTGAGGAAGTGGTCGCCGCCGAGACGCAGCGCTTCGATCTGCATCGGAACATCGGTGTCGCCGGACAGGTAGACGATCGGGGTGGAGAGGAATTCGGGGTGCTGGCGGATCACCCGGGCCGCCTCGACGCCGGTACACCCCGGCATGAACATGTCCATCAGGATCAGGTCGGGCTGGAAACGCGTCAGGCATTCAAGCACCTCATGAGGCTTGGAGATGGCGTGGGTCTCGATGCCGCACATGGCCAGGGTGCGCTGGATGGATTTGCTCGCCGTGGGGGAGTCTTCCACCACCAGGGCGCGATAGGGCGCTTCCTCCTGGCCGCCACACAGTTCGATGATCTTGGCCAGAATGGCCGACGGGGCGCTCGTGCTGGTAAAACAGAAATCGCAGCCCGCCGTCAACGCAGACTTGAGGCTGTCGAAGTCGATCGGCAGTCGGCCAACCAGCAGGGTGCTGGCGGAAAAGCGTGCACGCAGCATCTGAATCTCGGCACTGACCTGCTGGGTGGTCAGGCCTTCCGCATCCAGCAAGACAATCGCCGGTTCGTCGGCATGGTCGGGCACGTCCTGCGTCGTGTGAAACTCAGCGTCGATGCTGAAATAGCCCAACTGCAGCACCAGCTCCTGCCACGGTGCAGCGTGGCGGCCAATCAGCCAGACGCGATGGCGCGGTGTGATGTCCATGGCCGCGGAACTGTCGGGATGCGCACGGCGTTCCACGATCGGGCGACTGTTGCTGTCGATGAAATCGGCCACCCGCATGCCCAGTTCCTGCACGCGCAGATTCATGTCATCCAGGGTGGCTTGGGGTATGGCGCCGCTGGTCTCCACATCAAACAGGGACATCGCCTGCTGTTCCAGATTGCGTGAGATCTGGTGCAGGCCCGACAGCCCCTTGCCATGCAGGAATTCGGTGAAGCTCGATACCGAAACGGCAAACTCAAGCAGCGAATCCGTGGTGGACAAGTTCAGAAAGGACTGCCATTGGGATCCCACGGCATCGCTTCGCTTTTTCAGCTCTTCTGGCGAACAGGACATGTGGGCAGACTCAAGCCAGATGTAGGTGGTAAGACGGAATGCGATGGGCCGGCAGTATCGTCATGGCGGCCTCAGCATGAAAGGGACTTGCGTACCAAGCGCGCCGGATCGGGGACGAATGCATGCGCCGAAGTATAGGGGGAGCGCTTGTATCAATTCGTATCAGAAGTACGCGTGCCCAACCTGCCGCGTTGGCATGTGCGCGATGCCTTCAGCGGAACCTGCGCTTACGACTTGCCACTCAGACGATAGGCCAGCGAACCCAGGTACTCATGCAGTGCCAGATGCCATTTGCTGGCCCCCTCGGGAAGCGAGTAACGGGTCCAGGGCGTTGCATTGCCGGTGCGGAAGTCCACCGGATAAGGCGTGACGTTCCAGCCGGCTTTCTCGAAGGTGGCCATGGCGCGCGGCATGTGCCAGGCCGACGTCACCAGCAGCCAGGGACGGGTTTTGTCGACGCCGGGGAGGGCAGCGCTCAGCACGGCGTTTTCGTACGTGGTGCGCGAAGCCGATTCGAACAGCAGACGCTGTGGCGCGACACCCATGTTGGCGTAGAAGATATGTGCGCGTTCGGCTTCGGTCAAACCCTTGGCCAGCAGTTCGCCCTCGCCGCCGGTGAACAGCAGTTGCAGGTGGGGGTGGCGCTGCAACAAAGGCAACGCGGCGGTCATGCGTTCGGCCGCTTCGTTGAGCGCTGGCTGGCCATGTCCTTGCCAGACGTAGGAAGGCTCAAGCGCGCCGCCCAGCACCACCATGCCAGCGTAGCGTTGAGCATCCGGCAAGCTGGTCACGGCCGGGTAGTGCGCTTCGAGCCGGCGTATCAGTGCATCCGGCAAGGGTTGCCAGCCCTGCAGCAGCAGCGTGCCCAGGGCCAGCCAGATCAGCCCCATGCTGCAACGGTGCCAGCGGCGCTGGATGAGCAGTCCCGACAATAACAACAGGGCAACCCAGGCCAGGGGCTGGGTCGCGAAAGCAAGCAGTTTGGCGACGATGAACATGAGGCAGGATTGTCGCCGGATTTGTCGCACCGGCAGCACGGTGCTGGCTATGATGGGCTACAGACTTCAAGATCAAGATGAGCCATTACAAGCCCTGATTCGGCATGACCCTTCCCTCTTCACCCTCGTCCGAGCCTTCCGCCCCTTCCGCCGTGAGCTTTCGCGAGGCGTTCTACTTCTGGCTCAAACTCGGTTTCATCAGTTTTGGCGGGCCGGCTGGGCAGATTGCCGTCATGCACCAGGAACTGGTCGAACGCCGGCACTGGATTTCCGAACGGCGCTTTCTGCATGCGCTCAACTACTGCATGCTCTTGCCCGGGCCGGAGGCGCAGCAACTGGCCACCTACATCGGCTGGTTGCTGCACCGCACCTGGGGTGGCATCGTGGCCGGCGTGCTGTTTGTGCTGCCCTCGCTTTTCATCCTCGTCGCACTGTCCTGGCTTTACATCGCCTATGGCCAAACGCCGCTGGTGGCCGGCCTGTTCTACGGCATCAAACCGGCGGTGACGGCCATCGTGCTGCAGGCGGCCTGGCGGATTGGTTCGCGCGCGCTTAAAAATAGCGCGTTGTGGGCCATTGCGGCGGCCTCCTTTGTCGCCATCTTCGCGCTCAATGTGCCGTTCCCGGCCATCGTGGTGGCGGCGGCACTGG
Organism: Hylemonella sp.; assembly: GCA_030680575.1. Taxonomy (GTDB): domain Bacteria; phylum Pseudomonadota; class Gammaproteobacteria; order Burkholderiales; family Burkholderiaceae_C; genus Hylemonella. The sequence continues at coordinate 8,239 of JAUXVI010000032.1, read as the reverse complement.
TGGGTTATGTCGGTGGTCGCATTGCGCCGGGGCGCTTTCGCCTTGGAGGACACGGGCCCAAGGAGAAGTCCTATGGGCCAGCCCTGATCGACGACGAGACGCCAGCACCAGCCCATGCACGCTTTCGTTGGCCGCATCTGTTGCGGGTGCTGCTCACGGGGGGCTTGCTGTGGGCCGTGCCGATGGCCGTGCTGACCCTGGTCTGGGGCTGGGGCCATGCCTATACCCAAATGGGGTGGTTTTTCACCAAGGCCGCGCTGCTGACATTCGGTGGCGCCTACGCGGTGCTGCCTTACGTCTACCAGGGGGCAGTCGGTCACTATGGCTGGCTGTCGCCCGAGCAGATGATCGATGGCCTTGCGCTCGGGGAGACCACGCCCGGGCCCTTGATCATGGTGGTGGCTTTTGTCGGTTTTGTGGGCGGCTACGGCCAGGCCTTGCTGGGGCCGGACAGCCTGTTCCTGGCCGGGGCACTGGCGGCGACGCTGGTGACCTGGTTCACCTTCCTGCCCTCTTTCGTTTTCATTCTGGCTGGCGGTCCGCTGGTCGAATCCACCCACAACGACCTCAATTTCACCGCGCCGCTGACTGCCATCACGGCGGCCGTGGTGGGGGTGGTACTCAACCTTGCGTTGTTCTTCGGTTACCACGTCTTGTGGCCTCAGGGGGATGCCGGGCCGTTCGACGGGGTGTCGGCCCTGATCGCGCTGGCCGCCGCCGTGGCCCTGTTGCGTTTTCAACGCAATGTGATGCACGTCATTGCCGTGTGTGCCGTGCTGGGTCTGCTGCTGAAAACAGCGGGCGTCTGAGCAACAGTCATTGCTTCTCCTGTATCCGATGCATGTGGCATCTCATGGTGCGGCGCAATATATGTTTCCTATCGATAGGATAGATAAAACATAAAAACATTATTAATAGTCTTGAGCTATAATTCTTCATCGGTTCAAAAAACCGGTGGCTCAATAACCAAGTTTTATCAATCTAACGGAGTTAATTCATGTCTCTGATCAACACCCAGGTCCAGCCTTTCAAGACCACCGCTTTCCACAACGGCAAGTTCATCGAAGTGACCGAAGCCAGCCTGAAGGGCAAGTGGTCTGTGCTGATCTTCATGCCGGCTGCTTTCACCTTCAACTGCCCGACCGAGATTGAAGACGCTGCCGACAACTACGCCGAGTTCCAGAAGGCTGGTGCCGAGGTCTACATCGTGACGACCGACACCCACTTCTCGCACAAGGTGTGGCATGAGACTTCGCCCGCCGTCGGCAAGGCCAAGTTCCCCCTGGTTGGCGACCCGACGCACCAGCTGACCAACGCTTTCGGCGTGCACATCCCGGAAGAAGGTCTGGCACTGCGCGGTACCTTCATCATCAACCCCGAAGGCACCATCAAGACCATGGAAGTCCATGACAACGCCATCGCCCGTGACGTCAAGGAAACCCTGCGCAAGCTCAAGGCTGCCCAGTACGTGGCCAACAACCCCGGCCAAGTTTGCCCGGCCAAGTGGAACGAAGGCGCCAAGACTCTGACCCCGTCGCTGGATCTGGTCGGCAAGATCTAAGCCTCTCAAGCGACCGTCAGACAACTGACAGTACCGCAGCCCGATGGGCTGTGACCCTTGTGAGGTCACAGCCCATCCCACGGCGGCATTGCCTGCCCAACCACCCTCCAAGGAGAGAACCATGCTCGACGACACCATGAAGCAACAGCTGCAGGCCTATTTGGCGAAGCTGCAGCGTCCGATCCGCCTGATCGCATCGCTCGACGATGGCGCCAGCTCGGCCGAACTGCGCGCTCTGTTGCAGGACATCGCCAGTCTGTCCGACCAGGTCACCTTCGATGACAGCGGCAGCGATGCGCGCAAGCCATCCTTCGTGATCGCCCGCGAAGGCGAGACCAGCGGTGTGCGTTTTGCCGGCATCCCGCTGGGCCACGAGTTCACCTCGCTGGTGCTGACCCTGCTGTGGACCGGCGGCCATCCGCCCAAGGTCGAGGCTGACGTCATCGAACAGATCAAGGCCCTGGACGGCGACTTCAAGTTCGAGGTCTACATGTCCTTGAGTTGCCACAACTGCCCGGACGTGGTGCAGGCTGCTAGCCTGATGGCCATCCTCAACCCGCGCGTGCAGACCACGGTGATCGACGGCGCCCTGTTCCAGGCCGAAGTCGACGAGCGCCAGATCATGGCCGTGCCCATGACCTATCTGAACGGCCAGGTCTTCGCCTCCGGTCGCATGACGGTCGAAGAGATCGTCGCCAAGCTCGATGTCAAGTCCGAAGAGCGCGAGGCGGCCAAACTGACTGCCAAGGACCCGTTTGACGTGCTGATCGTCGGTGGCGGCCCGGCCGGTGCCGCAGCGGCCGTGTACGCGGCGCGCAAGGGTATCCGCGTGGGTGTGGCGGCCGAGCGTTTCGGTGGCCAGGTCAACGACACCCTGGCGATCGAGAACTACATCTCGGTGCTGGAGACCGACGGCCCCAAGTTCGCCGCCGCGCTGGAAGCTCAGGTGCGCCACTACGAAGTGGACATCATGAACCTGCAGCGCGCCGACAAGCTGATCCCGGCCGGCGAGCCCGGCGGTCTGGTCGAGCTGCAGATGGCCAATGGCGGTGTGCTCAAGGCGAAGAGTGTCATCCTGTCCACCGGCGCGCGCTGGCGCAACGTCAACGTGCCGGGCGAGCAGGATTACAAGAACCGCGGCGTGGCCTATTGCCCGCACTGCGACGGCCCTCTCTTCAAGGGCAAGCGAGTCGCGGTGATCGGCGGCGGCAACTCGGGCGTGGAAGCGGCGATTGATCTGGCCGGCATTGTGCAGCACGTGACGTTGATCGAGTTCGCCGACGCGCTCAAGGCCGATGCGGTGCTGGTGAGCAAGCTCAAGAGCCTGCCCAATGTGAGCATCCACCTCAACGCGCAGACCACCGAGATCACCGGTGACGGCGCACGAGTGAACGGCCTGGGTTACAAGGACCGCGTCAGCGTCGAGACGAAACATGTCGAGCTCGAAGGCGTGTTCGTGCAGATCGGTCTGGTGCCCAACACCGAGTGGCTCAAGGGCACGGTGGAGTTGAGCCGCTTTGGCGAGATCGTGGTCGATGCCAAGGGCCACACCAATGTGCCGGGTGTGTTCGCCGCTGGCGACTGCACCACGGTGCCCTACAAGCAGATCGTGATCGCAGCGGGCGAGGGCGCCAAGGCGGCGCTGAGTGCCTTCGACCACCTGATCCGCACACCGGTGGCCGAGGCCGCGGCGGTCTGATCGCGGCAACGCAACAAAAAAGGGCAGTGCCGCGAGGCCTGCCCTTTTTCTCTGGATGGGCGCCAAGCCGACCCCTTATGATCAGTGGCGATTCATCAGGTAAGGAGAGCGAATGACACCGGGGTCCATGATTTTCTGGGGCGTACTGATTGTGGTGCTGATCTACAGCGTGATGCTCTACAACGGCTTGGTGCAGCTCAAGCACAACGTGGCCAAGGCCTGGGCCAATATCGATGTGGCGCTCAAGCAGCGGCATGACGAGTTGCCCAAGCTGGTCGAGGTTTGCAAACAGTACAAACAGTTTGAGCAGAGCACGCTGCAGGCGGTGATCGAGGCGCGCAGTCGTGTGCAAACGGCCCGTGAGCAGCATGACGTACCGGCACTGAGTCGGGCCGAAGGCGCCCTGCGTGCCGGGCTCGGGCAGATTTTTGCGGTGGCCGAGGCCTATCCCGAGCTCAAGTCGAACGAGCATTTCATGCAACTGCAGCAGCGCATCAGCGGGCTGGAAAGCCTGATCGCCGATCGACGTGAGCTCTACAACGAATCCGTCAACCTCAGCAATGTGCGGGTGGATTCCGTTCCGGACACGATCATCGCTCGTCTCTTCAACTTCAAGCACCAGCCCCTGCTTGAATTCGCTGACAGTGAGAAACAGGACGTCGATCTGCGCCAGCTGTTCAACTGACGGCGCTCGGCGCCGCCCGCGTCCTGCCATGGTCCTGATGACGACTTCCGGCCTGCTGGGGACATCGGTGTACGCCGGTGTCGCCATCATGCAGTTGGCGTTGTTGGCGGTGGCATGGAAGCTCGGCCAACGCGAGGCCTGGCTCTTCTGTCTGGGCGGCATTGCTGTACTGGCTTTGCTGTCCTGGGTGGCGCTTTTGCGCCGGCGCCACGCCATCACGGGCACCCCGACCTCTCGTATTGCCACAGCCGCCCAAGGTTATGTGGAGTTGCAAGGGCAGGGCCTGCCATTGGACATCAATCCCCTGCATTCACCGCTGACGGGTGTGCCCTGCCTGTGGTATCGCTACCAGGTCGAACAGAAAAAAAACAATGACGAGTGGGAACTGCTGGAACAGGCAGAAAGCCACACCTGCTTCGTGCTCAATGATGGCAGCGGCCAGTGTCTGGTTGATCCGGAAGGCGCTGAAATCTTGACGCATCATCGCAAACGCTGGAATGACGGCGACTGCCGCTATGTCGAGTGGACCTTGCGACCGCAGGACAAGGTCTATGTGCTGGGCAACTTTGTCACCCAGCACGCCAGCCAGGGCCTGGATGCCAGTGCTGACGTCAAGGCGTTGCTGGCTGAGTGGAAGCGGGATCAGGCAGCCTTGCTGCGCCGTTTCGATCTTGACCATGATGGACAGATCGATCAACGCGAGTGGGCGCTGGTGCGCCGGATGGCCCAGCATGAGACCGAGAAGCGGCACCGTGAACTGCGCCAGCAGCCGGACCTGCATCTGGTCCGCCATCCGCCGGCGGGCCTGTTCCTGATCAGCAACCATGCCCCGGAAAAACTGGCACGCCGCTTCCTGTGGCTGGCAGCCTGCCAGTTGACCTGTTTCTTGCTCGCGCTGGGCTACGTCGGCTGGTGGTGGCAGCGGGCCGCCTGAGAAGGCCGTCCGCGTGGCCGGCGGGAGTTACACCCGTTCGAAGATCGCCGCAATGCCTTGCCCGCCACCGATGCACAGCGTGACCAGGGCGTAGCGGCCGCCAGTGCGGTGCAACTCGGCAATGGCCTTGGTGGTGATGATGGCGCCAGTGGCGCCCACCGGGTGGCCGAGCGAGATGCCTGAGCCATTCGGGTTCACCTTGGCCGGGTCGAAGCCCAGTTCCTTGATGACGGCGCAGGCCTGGGCGGCGAAGGCCTCATTGGCCTCGATGACGTCGAGGTCGCTGACCTTCAGTCCGGTACGTTCCAGCACCTTGCGCGTGGCCGGAATCGGACCAATGCCCATGTAGGCCGGGTCGACACCGGCGTGGGCGTAGCCGACCAGACGCGCCAGCGGCTTGAGGCCGAGTGCTTGCACGCGGCTGCCGGCGGCCAGCACCACGGCGCCTGCGCCATCGTTGATGCCGGAGGCATTGCCGGCCGTGACCAGACCATCCTTCTTGAAGGCCGGTTTCATCTTGGCCAGCGTCTCGACCGTGGTGTCGGCACGCACGTGTTCATCGGTGTCGAACAGCACAACACCTTTGCGGGTCTTCACCTCCACCGGCACGATCTGTTCCTTGAAGCGACCCTCGGCAATGGCGGCGGCCGCACGGCGATGGCTTTCGGCGGCCAATGCATCCTGCTGCTCGCGCGAAATGCCGTAGCGCGCGGCCACGTTCTCGGCCGTGACACCCATGTGCATCTTTTCCCACGGGTCATGCAGGATGCCCAGCATGTAGTCCACCAATGTGGCGTCACCCATGCGCATGCCATAACGCGCCGAGGTATCGAAGTAGGGGCCGCGGCTCATTGATTCGGAGCCGCCGCCGATGGCGATGTCGCAGTCGCCCAGGGCAATAGCTTGCGCGGCCGAAACGATGGCCTGCAGGCCCGAGCCGCACAAACGGTTGACGTTGAAGGCGGGGGTCTCGATTGGGCAGCCGGCATCGATGGCGGCGACGCGGCTCAGATAGGCGTCCTTCGTGTCGGTGGGAATCACATTGCCCATCACCACATGGCCAATGGCATCGGGTGCCACGCCACTGCGTTCGATGGCGGTGCGCACAGCGGTGGTGGCGAGTTGGGTGTTGGGCACGTCTTTGAGTGCACCGCCGAAGGTGCCGATGGCGGTGCGGGCGGTGCCGACGACGAAAATGTCGCGCTGGGTCATGGGAAGTTCTCCTGTAGGCAAGTCAATGTCAGTCACCCCTGAATTGTGCCGGCTGTTGGGTGAAGAAGGCGTCGATGCCGGCACGAAAATCTGCGGTTTGGGCGCATTGCCCAAAGACGGCCCGTCGCAGGTTCAACGGTACAAGGCTTCGATTTCCACCGCGTAGGTTTTGTAGATACTGGAACGGCGCACTTTCATGGTGGCGGTGACTTCACCGTCGTCATGGTCGAGCTCCTTGGTCAGCAGGTGGAACTTGCGGATCTGCGAGACCTGGGCCAGACGCTCATTTCCCTTGTCGATTTCGGCCTGAATCAGCTCACGTACCTGCGGGGTTTCAACCAGCGAGCGGAAATGCGTGAACGGGATGCGGCGCGCCTCGGCCCACTTGCCCACGGTTTCCAGGTCGATCTGCACCAGGGCGCCGACGAACTTTCGCCCTTCGGCGACGATGATGCATTCCTTGATGAACGGGCTGCCCTTCATCGTGTTCTCGATTTCCGACGGTGTGAGGTTCTTGCCGCCGGCAGTGATCATGATGTCCTTGAGGCGGTCGACGATCTTGAGCTGGCCCTGCTCATCGCGCACCACATCGCCGGTGTGCAGCCAGCCGTTGCGGATGCTGCTGGCGGTGGCTTCCGGACTCTTGTAGTAGCCGGCAAACACCATGTCGCCTCGCAGCAGCAACTCGCCATCGGGGCCGATGCGGTGCTCCACGCCGATGATGGGCACGCCCACCGTGCCGACGATCACCTCGTCGCGGCGGTGGCCGGTGACCATGCCGGTCGATTCGGTCAGGCCATACACCTCCACCAGCGGAACGCCCAGCACGCGGAAGAAGCGCACCACGTCGGGCGGAATGGGTGCCGCCCCCGTGAGCGCGACTTGCGCTTTGCGCAGGCCGATGAAGTTCTGCAATGAGCGGAAGATGGCCCAGTAACTGAGGAAGTAAGCGGCTCTGTCGCTCAGGCGCCAGGTGTTGCGTGGCTTCTCGGCCAAGCCCGCACAAGCCGCGTAGGCCCAGCGGAACAGGGCACGACGCAGACCGCCGGTTTCCTGCAGCTTGATGCTGATGGCCGCGTGCATCTTTTCCCAGATGCGCGGCACGCCCAGGAACATGGTGGGGGCCACCTCGCGCAGGTCCTCCTGTACGGTGCGGATGGACTCGCCGAAGTTCACCTGCGAGCCGACATAGACGGGCACGAAGGTGGTCAGCATCTGTTCGGCCACGTGGCACAGCGGCAGGTATGACAGGTGGGTGGTGTCGGCCGACAGGCCGAGTCGCTCCACGATGCCGGGCACCACGCCGCGGATGTTGCGGTAGGAAATCATGGCGCCCTTGGGCTTGCCGGTGGAGCCCGAGGTGTAGATCATCAGGCCGATGTCGTCCAGCGTCTGCTGTGCCAGGGCTTCGTCGATCAGGGCTCCGTTGCCGCTGGCGGCGCCGAGCTGCTCGACCTCGTCGAAGGTGGAGATCAACTGGCGCATCTCAGGCGCGAAGCTGCGCAGACCTTTGGTCTCCATCACGACAATGCGGCGCAACCGCGGCAGTTCGTCCAGCGCGGCCAGCACCTTGTCGGTCTGCTCCTGGTCTTCGCAGACCATGACCTCAATGTCGGCGTGGCCCACCACGTAAGCCACCTCGGGCGTGGGGCTGGTCGGGTAGACGCCCACCGTGACGGCACCGGTCAACCCAGCACCCATCTGCGCCAGCACCCACTCGATGCGGTTTTCCGAAATCACGCCAACGTGGCCGCCGGTCGGCAGGCCGAGCGCGCGCAGCCCAAGGCCAAAGTTCGCCGCCCGCTGGTAATAGGAGGCCCAGTCCACCGGCTTCCAGATGCCGAAGTCCTTCTGGCGAATGGCGATGCGCGCCGGCATGGTCTGCGCCTGCTGGCGCAGCATCTGGGGCAGGGTGAGGTCGGGGAGAGTCATGTCTTCTGTGATCCGTTGCGCTGCGCGCTGAGCGCGACCTTGAAAACTGGAGCGATCAAAGCCAGCGGCCACCGCGCAAGGGCCGCCCCGCAGCGCTGGTGGCGTCCCCCTTCCCGGATTGCGCAGCAATGCGAGAGAAGGGGGAAGCGGCGAAGCCGCTCAGGCGGTTGCCCTTCTAATGCGCGTGGGCGAGGCCGCTCAATACAACCACCACCC
>JAUXVI010000010.1 GCA_030680575.1 Hylemonella sp. | reverse complement strand
CTCATCGCCCAGAAAGAACGACACCTCGCCGCCCTGCACCACCGGGATCTCGAACTGGCTGATCTGGTAGCCCTTGGGCAGGTCGGGGTAGAAGTAGTTCTTGCGCGCGAACACGCTCTTCGGCGCGATGTGCGAGCCGATCGCCAGGCCGAACTGGATGGCGCGTTCCACGGCACCCTTGTTCATCACCGGCAGCGTGCCGGGCAGCGCCAGGTCCACGGCGCAGGCCTGGGTGTTGGGCTCGGCGCCAAAGGCGACCGAGGCGCGGCTGAAGATCTTGCTCTGGGTGGAGAGCTGGGCATGGGTTTCGAAGCCGATCACGACCTCATAACCCTGGACTAACTTGGGTGTGCTCATGTCAGAAACCTCCCGGAGTGCGGAGGTGAAAATCGGTGGCCTGCTGCAGCTGGTGTGCCACATTCAGCAGCCTGCCTTCTTGCAGGTAGTTGCCGATCAGTTGCAGCCCGACCGGCATGTTGCCCGCGCCAAAACCCGCCGGCAGACTCATGCCCGGCAGGCCCGCGAGCGAGGCTGGCAGGGTGAAGATGTCGGCCAGGTAGTTGGCCACCGGGTCGTCGGCCTTCTCGCCGATCTTCCAGGCCACCGTGGGGGCCACCGGGCCGGCGATCACGTCGCACTGCTGGAAGGCCTGCTGGAAGTCGTCGGCGATCATGCGGCGGATCTTCTGCGCCTGCAGGTAATAGGCGTCGTAGTAGCCATGGCTCAACACATAGGTGCCGATCATGATGCGGCGCTTGACCTCGTCACCGAAGCCCTGCGCGCGCGTCTTCTTGTACATGTCGAGCAGGTCGGTGTAGTCCTTGGCGCGGTGGCCGAACTTCACGCCGTCGAAGCGCGACAGGTTGGAGCTGGCTTCGGCCGGCGCAATGATGTAGTAGACGGGAATCGACAGTTCGGTGCGGGGGAGCGAGATCGCCACCAGCTTGGCGCCGAGTTTTTCGTACTCCTTCAGCGCCGCATCCACCGCGGCGCGCACGTCGGGCGCCAAGCCCTCGCCGAAGAACTCTTTCGGAATGCCGATGCGCAGGCCGTCGAGCTTGTCGTTCAGTGTGCGCGTGAAGTCCTCGGCCGGTGCATCGAGCGAGGTCGAGTCACGGTCCGGGTCCGGGCCGCACATGGCGGACAGCAGCAGAGCGCAGTCTTCGGCGCTGCGTGCCATCGGCCCGGCCTGGTCCAGGCTGGAGGCGTAGGCAATCATGCCATAGCGTGAAGCACGGCCATAGGTGGGCTTGATGCCGGTGATGCCGCAGAACGAGGCGGGTTGGCGGATCGAGCCGCCGGTGTCGGTGCCGCTGGCTGCCGGTGCCAGACGCGCTGCCACGGCGGCGGCACTGCCGCCGGAGGAGCCACCGGGGATGCGGCTGGTGTCCCACGGGTTGCGCACCGGTGCAGGGGCTGGGTGGCCCAGGGCCGGCACGGCAACGTTTTCATTAGCCGAGCCCATGGCGAATTCGTCGCAACTCACCTTGCCGAGTGTCACGGCACCGGCTGCCGCCAAGCGGCTGACCACGGTGGCGTCAAACGGCGAGCGGTAGCCGGCCAGCATCTTGGAGCCGGCCGTGGTGACGAAGTCTTGGGTGACGAAGATGTCCTTGTGGGCGATCGGCACGCCGGCCAGTGCGCCGCCGTGGCCGGCGGCCAGCGCGGTGTCGGCTGCGTGCGCCTGGGCCAGGGTGGCTTCTTCGTTCAGGTCGACGAAGGTGCCGAGCGTCTCATGGGCGCGAATGCGCCCGAGGAAATGCTGTGCGGTCTCGACGGCGGAAACCTTCTTGTCGCGCAGCTGCCGGGCCAGCTCGGCAACAGACAGCTGATGTAAATCGTTGTTGGTGTTGGTCATGCTCATGGAGTGCAGGGTTTTATGCGCGGAACGCCATGGAACCGGCTCTGCCGGGCCATTGGCGTTGCCCCCTGCAAGGGGGGTGGCGCAGCGAACGAAGGGAGCGGAGCCTGGGGGTGTGCTTCATTCAATGACTTTCGGCACCAGGAACAGGCCGCGCTTGACGGCGGGGGCGCTCTGCTGGTTGGCTTCACGGTTGTTCGGTTCGCTCACGACGTCGTCGCGCAGGCGCAAGGCGACCTCGCTGACCGTGGCAAGTGGATGGGCCAGGGGCTCGATGCCGCTGGTATCGACCGCGCGCATCTGCTCTACGATGTCGAAAAAACCGTTGATCTGGGTCAGCATGCGCGAGCTCTCCTCCGGCTGAAGCTCCAGCCGGGCGAGGTTGGCGATGCGCGAAATATCGGCAGATGTCAGTGACATGGTGATCAGGGGTTGAAACCGTGTGTAAAGCGCCCCGAAGGCGGGGGCTCCAGCCGGCTTATTCACAGGGGATAGGGTATTATCCCGCCTTTGGCGCCACGCCTGTAATTTCTCGGTATTTCGCGGAATTCTGGGGTGTCGGAAGCGATTTTTGAACCGTAATCCGGTGGTGGCGAGCCGAAGCGTTCGCCATGCCAGCAGAGAGGACATGTGATGTTTGGATCATTCCGTCGGTACTTTTCCACCGACTTGGCGATCGATCTGGGAACTGCCAATACCCTGATCGTGGCCCGCGACAAGGGCATTGTGCTGAATGAGCCGTCGGTCGTGGCCATCCGCCACGAAGGTGGTCCCCAGGGCAAGAAGACCATCCAGGCCGTCGGCCATGAGGCCAAGGCCATGCTCGGCAAGGTGCCGGGCAATATCGAGGCCATCCGCCCGATGAAGGACGGCGTGATTGCCGACTTCACCGTCACCGAGCAGATGCTCAAGCAGTTCATCAAGATGGTGCACCCGCGCGGCATGTTCAAGCCGAGCCCGCGCATCATCATCTGCGTGCCTTGCGGTTCGACCCAGGTTGAACGTCGGGCCATCCGTGAGTCGGCGCTGGGCGCCGGTGCCAGCGAGGTGTTCCTGATCGAAGAGCCGATGGCTGCAGCCATCGGTGCCGGCTTGCCGGTCTCCGAGGCCAGCGGCTCCATGGTGGTCGACATCGGCGGCGGCACGACCGAGGTCGGTGTGATCTCGCTCGGTGGCATGGTCTACAAAGGCAGTGTGCGCGTCGGCGGTGACCGCTTCGACGACGCCATCATCAACTACATCCGCCGCAACTACGGCATGCTGATCGGTGAGCCCACCGCCGAAGCCATCAAGAAACAGATCGGTTCCGCCTTCCCCGGCTCCGAAGTCAAGGAAATGGAAGTGCGTGGCCGCAACCTCTCCGAGGGCGTGCCGCGCAGCTTCACCATCTCGTCCAACGAAATCCTGGAAGCGCTGACCGATCCGCTCAACAGCATCGTGTCGGCCGTCAAGAATGCGCTGGAGCAGACGCCACCCGAACTGGGTGCCGACATCGCCGACCGCGGCATGATGCTGACCGGTGGTGGCGCCTTGCTGCGCGACCTGGACCGGCTGCTGTCCGAGGAGACCGGCCTGCCGGTGCTGGTGGCCGAAGACCCGCTGACCTGTGTGGTGCGCGGCTGCGGCATCGCACTGGAGCGCATGGAGCGTCTGGGCAGCATCTTCACCAGCGAATAAGCCGCAGGTACAGCGATGCCCCTCGGTACGCTGGACAGGAACCCGCCGCCCTTCTTCCGACAGGGCGCGTCTGCCTTTTCCAAACTCATGGTGTTCAGCGCTCTGGCGCTGTTCCTGATGGTGGCCGACACGCGCTTTGCGTTGACGCAACCCTTGCGCATGGCCGTGGCCACGGCGCTGTACCCGGTGCAGTGGCTGGTGATGCGGCCGGTGCTGTGGGCACAGAACGCCGGCAGCTATTTCGAATCGCTGCAGTCCGCCCAGTTGGCGCAGGAAGCCGCCAAACAGAAGCTCGGCCTGCTGTCCCAGCGCGCCAATCAGGTGGAGCAGCTGATGCTGGAGAACAGCCGTCTGCGCAAGCTGCTGGCATTGCGCGATCGCTTTGCCGCCACCGGCCAGGCCGCGCAGGTGCTGTATGACGCGGCAGACCCCTACACACGCAAAGTCGTCATCGACAAAGGACTGATGAACGGTGTGAGCGCCGGCTCGCCGGTGCTGGACGAGTCCGGTGTGCTGGGGCAGGTCACCCGTGTTTACCCCTTGGTCAGCGAGGTGACACTGGTGACGGACCGTGATCAGGCCATTCCCGTGCTCAACGCACGTACCGGCGCGCGTGCCGTGGCTTTTGGCGATCCCGGCGCGCATGCCGGTGCACTGGAGTTGCGTTTCATGGCCGCCAATGCGGACGTGCAGGCCGGTGACCTGTTGACCACCAGCGGTGTCGATGGCGTGTACCCGCCGGGATTGCCGGTGGCGCGCGTCGAGAAGGTGGAGCGCCGGGTCGAATCGGCATTTGCGCGTATCTATTGCACACCGGTGGCGCTGGCCGCGGGGGCTGCGCACGTGATGGTGCTGCAACCGGTGTCGAGCCAGATCCCGGCCTTGCCGGAGCCGGAAAAAGCACCCGAACCCGGCAAGAAGGGTAAGCCCAAATGATCATGCGTCCCGGGCAGCAATTGCTGCTGCCAGCGAACCCGTTGTTCATCTGGAGCAGTCTGGTCGTGGCCCTGCTGTTGAACATGTTGCAGAACATGGGGCTGTGGGGCCGTGCCGCCTGGACGCCGGACCTGCTGGCGCTGGTGCTGGTGTTCTGGAGCGTGCATCAGCCGCTGCGGGTGGGGGTCGGTGCCGCCTTTGTGTTTGGTTTGCTGATGGATGTGCACCAGGGCAGCGTGCTGGGCCAGCATGCCCTGGCCTACACCGTGCTGGGTTTTTACGCCATCACCATCCACCGCCGCCTGCTCTGGTTCAGTGTGCCGCAGCAGGCGTTGCAGGTGTTGCCGCTGCTGTTGGTGGTCCATGCCGTGGAACTGTCGGTGCGCATGCTGGTGGGTGGGGCTTTCCCGGGCTTCCTGATCCTGCTGGGGCCTGTCATCGAGGCGCTGTTGTGGCCACTGGTCACGGTCGTGCTGCTGCTGCCGCAGCGGCGCGCGCCGGACCCCGATGCCGACCGCCCCCTGTGAGATGCCGAGGTGCTCTTGTCTGCCCCGCCGTTGACTGGCTGCGATGACTGAACTGCGCAACGTTGAAGCCGATCTGACGCGTTTTCGTGCGCGCGTGCTGGTGATCACGGCCGTCGTGCTGACCTGTTTTGGGCTGCTGGCCTTGCGGCTGCTCTACCTGCAGGTGATCCGTCACGATGATCTGGACGCGCAGGCCGAGAGCAACCGCACCGCCATCGTGCCGGTGGTGCCGAACCGCGGCCTGATCCTGGACCGCAACGGCATCGTGCTGGCGACCAACTACTCCGCCTACACGCTGGAAATCAGCCCGTCCAAGGTCGGCAATGTCGAGCAGACCATCGAGGAGTTGTCCAAGGTGCTGGACATCGCGCCGCGTGACAAGCGGCGTTTCAAGAAGTTGCGCGAGGAATCCAAGGGCATCGACTCGCTGCCGATCCGGACCCGCCTGACTGACGAGGAGGTGGCCAAGTTCGCGGCGCAGCGCTTCCGCTTCCCCGGCGTCGAGATCAAGGCGCGCCTGTTTCGCAACTACCCTTGGGGTGAGCTGGCCAGCCATGTGGTCGGTTACATCGGCCGTATCAATCAGGCCGAGAAGAAGGTCATCGAGGAATGGCCGGATGAAGACCAGAGCAATTACCGCGGTACCGAATACATCGGCAAACTCGGCGTCGAGCAGAGTTTCGAGAAAGAACTGCACGGCCTGACCGGGGTCGAGCAGGTCGAGACCTCGGCCGGCGGGCGTGCCGTGCGCAAGCTGGCCAGCCACCCTTCGACGCCGGGCAACACGGTGCAGCTGTCGATCGACATCAAGTTGCAAAACCTGATCGAGGAGATGTATGGCGATCGCCGCGGCGCGCTGGTCGCACTCGATCCGAAGACCGGCGAAGTGCTGGCCTTCGTCAGCAAGCCGACCTTCGATCCCAATCTGTTTGTCGAGGGCATTGATTCCGACAGCTGGCAGGAGCTCAACGAGTCGATCAACAAACCGCTCTTGAACCGGGCCCTGCGCGGCACCTACCCGCCCGGCTCCACCTACAAGCCCTTCATGGCCATGGCGGCGCTGCAGTCTGGCAAGCGCTCGCCCAGCACCATCATCAACGATGCCGGGTCCTGGTCCTTTGGCGGGCACGTCTTCCGCAGCCACGGCGACCACGGCCTGGGCGCGGTGGACATGTACCGCAGCATCGTCAAGTCGAGCAACGTCTATTACTACTCACTGGCGAACGAGCTTGGCGTCGATGCCATTCACGACTTCATGGCGCCGCTCGGGTTCGGCCAGTACACCGGCATCGACATCCAGGGTGAGGTGCGTGGCGTGCTGCCCAGCCAGGCCTGGAAACGCAAGACCTACAAGAAACCGGAGCAGCAGAAGTGGTACGCCGGTGAGACGATCTCACTCGGTATCGGCCAGGGCTACAACACCTTCACCATGCTGCAACTGGCTTCGGCCACCGCCACGCTGATCAATGGCGGCATCAAGCACACGCCGCAATTGGTCATGGGCATCCAGGACGCGGTGAGCCACGTCCGTGTGCCGGTGGCGGCGAAACCGCCGCAGAACCTGGGCTACAAGCCCGAGCATGTGGAGATCGTGCGCCGTGCGCTGGTCGGTGTGACGCAGGAAGGCACCGCGACGCGGATCTTTGCCGGTGCCGGCTACCTCAGCGGCGGCAAGACCGGCACGGCACAGGCGGTGACCATCGGCCAGAAGGAAAAATACAACGCGTCCAAGATGGAAGAGCACCAGCGCGACCATGCCTTGTACATGGCGTTCGCCCCGGCCGACGACCCGAAGATTGCGCTGGCGGTGGTGGTGGAGAACGCCGGCTTCGGCGGCGAGCATGCCGCGCCGTTGGCGCGCCGGGTGTTCGACTACTGGCTGCTGGGCCAGTACCCGAATGAAGAAGACCTGGCGGCGGTCAAGCTGGGCCGGGCCGGCCCCCCGATCGGCAAGCCGCGCGTGGCCGCGGAAGTGGCCTGGCCGCCCAAGGGTCGGGCCTTGCCGACAACTCAGACGCCCTGACGCAAGAAGGCGTCAAAGCCGGTCTTCAGGATCAGCGCGCTGACCACCACAATGAAAACGCCACGCACGAAGCCGGTGCCATGCTTGAGCGCCAGCCGCGTGCCCAGCAGGCTGCCCGCCACATTGGCCAGCGCCAGCGGCAGGGCGTAGTGCCACCAGACATGGCCCTTGAGGGCGAACAGGATGATGGCCGCGATATTGCTGGCCAGGTTCAGCAGCTTGGCGCCGGCCGAGGCGTGCAGGAAGTCATAACCCAGCCAGCGCACCAGCAGGAAGATGAAGAAGCTGCCGGTGCCGGGGCCGAAGAAGCCGTCATAAAACCCGATGCTCAGGCCGACCGTGCCGGCAGCCAGCAGCTCCTGGCGGCCGGAGAAGCGGGGTGCATGGGTGTGCCCCAGCTCCTTCTTCGCCAGGGTGTAGAGCAGCACGCCCAGCAGGATCAGCGGCAGCAGCTTGCGCAGGAAGTGCGGCGAGATCAGGGTGACGACCCAGGCGCCGGCAAACGCGCCGAAAAAGCTCATGGCGATGGCCGGCAGCATGGCACCCCAGCGCATCTCGACATGGCGGCTGTACTGCCAGGAGGCGAAAGCCGTGCCCCAGACCGAGGCCGACTTGTTGGTGCCGAACAGGGTGGCGGCATGGGCGCTGGGGAAGGTGGCGAACAGGGCGGGCACCAGCACCAGGCCACCGCCGCCCACGATCGAATCGACAAACCCGGCCAGCAGCGAGGCCAGCGATACCCATAGAAGTTCCATGCGGAATTGTCGCATTCACGCCGGCATGCAAAATGCTATCGAAACAGGAGCTGCTCGCGCAGATTTGACGGGGGTTAAGGCCGGATTCGGCTCGAAAAATAAAAAGGCACCGGGGTGTCCGGTGCCTTGCAAATCCCATCTGCTCTGGATGGTACGAATCTTGTTGAGATTTTGGGTGTCTTCCTCGGCTCCTCCCGTGCCCGGTGCCATGGCAGCCGGCTGGTGAGTGGCGTGAGTGTACCCTGCTGTAACAAGACGAAAATGCGGGTTTTCCCTGCCTTTTGGGGCTGCGGTTCAGGCGCGATTTTCAGTCGCGGCTGGCGTCCTCGATGATCGAGCGCGCGGCCTTTTCCGCCATCATCAACACCGGTGAATTGGTGTTGCCGCTGGTGATGGTGGGCATGGCCCCGGCATCCACCACACGCAGGCCCTGGATGCCGCGCACGCGCAGCTGGGCGTCGAGCACCGCCATCGGGTCATCCGAGCGGCCCATGCGGGTGGTGCCTACCGGGTGGAAGATGGTGGAGCCGATGTCACCCGCCAGGCGGGCCAGATCCTCGTCGCTCTGGTACTGCGTGCCAGGCTTGAACTCCTCCGGCTGGTACTTGGCCAGTGCCGGCTGTGCCACGATGCGGCGCGTCACGCGCAGCGAATCGGCCGCCACCTTGCGGTCTTCCGGTGTGCTCAGGTAGTTCGGCGCAATGGCCGGGGCATCTTCGAAACGCGGGCTCTTGATCTGCACCGTGCCGCGGCTGGTCGGGTTCAGGTTGCAGACGCTGGCGGTGATGGCGTTGAAGTCGTGCAGCGGCTCGCCAAAAGCGTCGAGCGAGAGCGGCTGCACGTGGTACTCGATGTTGGGCCAGGGCTGGGCCGGGTCGCTACGCGTGAAGGCGCCGAGCTGGCTGGGGGCCATGCTCATCGGCCCGCTGCGCTTGACGGCGTACTCCAGTCCGATCTTGGCCTTGCCCCACAGGGAGTTGGCCATGGTGTTGAGCGTCTTGACGCCTTTGACCTTGTAGACCGAGCGGATCTGCAGGTGGTCCTGCAGATTGGCACCGACGCCCGGCAACTCATGCACCAGGGGGACGCCGTGTTGTTGCAACAGCGCTGCCGGGCCAATGCCCGAGAGTTGCAAAATTTGCGGCGAACCAATGCTGCCGGCCGACAGCACCACTTCGCGCTTGGCGGTGACGGTGACCATCTCCTGTCCGGTCCAGACCTGCACGCCGCTGCAGCGCTGGCTGCCATCGGGCTGGGTGTCAATCACCAGGCGTGCCACCTGGGCCGAGGTCCACATCTCGAAATTGGGTCGGCCATAGCATTTGGGGCGCAGGAAAGCGTTGGCGGTGTTCCAGCGGAAACCCTTTTTCTGGTTGACCTCGAAGTAACCCACGCCTTCGTTGTTGCCGCGGTTGAAGTCCTCCGTGGCGGGAATGCCGGCCTGCACGGCCGCCTGGGCAAAGGCGTCAAGCACGTCCCAGCGCAGGCGCTGTTTTTCAATCCGCCATTCGCCGCCGGTCTGGTGGTGGCGCATCAGCTTGCGGTAGAGGTCGACCTCTTTGTCACCGGCATGGCCTTTGAGGTCCAGCAACTCGGTCGGCACGCCCTTGGCGCCATGCAGCGCATCGGCGCCCTTGTAATAGTCCTCGTGCTGCTTGAAGTAGGGCAGCACCTGCTCCCAGCGCCAGCTGTCGTCACCTGTCAGATCGGCCCACTGGTCGTAGTCGCGCGACTGGCCGCGCATGTAGATCATGCCGTTGATGCTGGAGCAGCCGCCCAGCGTCTTGCCGCGCGGGTAGCGCAGCGAGCGGCCGTTGAGGCCAGCCGAGGGTTCGGTGTTGTAGAGCCAGTCGGTGCGCGGGTTGCCGATGCAGTGCAGATAACCGATCGGGATGTGGATCCAGTAGTAGTCGTCCCGACGCCCGGCTTCGATCAGCAGCACGCGCTTGCTGGCGTCCATGCTCAGGCGGTTGGCCAGCAGGCAGCCGGCGGTGCCGGCACCGATGATGACGTAGTCAAAAGTCGTCTCGCTCATTGTTCTTCTCTCTCAGTAGTGATCCGTTGGCATGAAGTGCCTTGATCGCGGGCCACCGCGGAACCGGCTTCGCCGGGCCGCTGGTGGCGTCCCCCCTCTGGGGGGAAGGCGGCCGTCAGGCCGACTCAGGGGGGCTTCTTACTTACTCGTGGGCATCGCGAATTCAGCACCCTTGGGCGTGCTCTCGGGCCAGCGCTGCATGATGGACTTCTGCTTGGTGTAGAAACGCACACCCTCCTCGCCGTAGGCGTGCATGTCGCCGAACAGCGAGCGCTTCCAGCCACCGAATCCGTGCCAGGCCATGGGCACCGGGATCGGCACGTTGATGCCGACCATGCCGACCTGGATGCGGTGGCCGAATTCGCGCGCCACATGGCCGTCGCGTGTGTAGCAGGAAACGCCGTTGCCGAACTCGTGGTCGTTGATCAGCTTCACCGCGGTGGCGAAGTCCGGCACGCGCACGCACGACAGCACCGGGCCGAAGATCTCTTCCTTGTAGATCTTCATCTCCGGCGTCACGTGGTCGAACAGTGTGCCGCCCATCCAGAATCCGTTGTCGCAGCCGGCACCGGCGGCCTTGCCCTTGAAGCCACGGCCGTCGACCAGCAGCTTGGCACCTTCCTTGGCGCCGTGCTCGATGTAACCGGTGATGCGCTGGTGTGCTTGTGCCGTGACGATCGGGCCCATCTCGGCGTCCAGCTCCATGCCGTTCTTCACTTTCAAAGCCTTGGTGCGTTCGATCAGCTTGGGCATGATCTTGTCGGCCACATCACCGACCAGCACCGCGACCGAGATCGCCATGCAGCGCTCGCCGGCCGAGCCGTAAGCGGCGCCGATCAGGCCGTCCACCGCCTGATCGAGGTCGGCATCGGGCATCACCACCATGTGATTCTTGGCGCCGCCTAGCGCCTGCACGCGCTTGCCGTTGCGGGCACCGGTCTCGTAGATGTAGTTGGCAATCGGCGTCGAGCCGACGATGCTGATGGCTTTCACGTCATGGTGGGCCAGCAGCGCGTCCACGGCTTCCTTGTCACCCTGCACCACGTTGAAGACGCCGTCGGGCAGGCCGGCCTTCTTGAGCAGGTCGGCCATGAAAAGCGAGGGCGAGGGGTCAATCGGGCTGGGCTTGAGGATGAAGGTGTTGCCGGCGGCAATGGCGACCGGGAACATCCACATCGGCACCATGACGGGGAAGTTGAACGGCGTGATGCCGGCCACCACACCCAGCGGCTGGCGCAGCGTCCAGTTGTCCATGCCGGTGGAAACCTGCTCGGTGAAGTCGCCCTTGAGCAGCTGCGGAATGCCGGTGGCAAATTCGACGATCTCGATGCCGCGCGTGACCTCACCCTGCGCGTCAGTGAACACCTTGCCGTGCTCGGCGGTGATCAGGCGCGCCAGCTCGTCGCGGTGGTGGTTCAGCAGCTCCAGGAACTTGAACAGGATGCGCGCGCGGCGCAGTGGTGACGTCTCGGCCCAAGCCGGGAAGGCGGCCTGCGCGGCGGCCACCGCCTTGTCAACTTCTGCCGTGCTGGCCAGTGCGGTGCGGCCGCTGACGGCGCCGGTGGCGGGGTTGTAGACGTCCTGCGCGCGGCCGGACGTGCCGGCGACCACTTGGCCGGCAATGTAGTGGTCAATATTTGTAATGCTCATGGTGAATGCTCCTCGGAATCCTGGAGTTTCCTAGAAATTCAGTGTTTTTTCCAATGACTTGCTCAAAAGGATGATATAAATTTTCCAAATATGGCTATCGCTGCCGACCCCCAAGCCCTGCGCGCTTTCATCGCCGTTGCCCGCGAGGGCAATGTCTCGCGGGCGGCCACGCGCCTGCACCTGAGCCAGCCGGCGGTCAGCCTGCAGCTCAAGGCGCTGGCCGAGGCCACCGGCCTGCAGTTGTTCACGCGCACGCCACACGGCCTGGCACTGACGCGCGACGGCGCGGCGCTGCTGCCGCAGGCCGAGAAAGCGCTGGCGGCCCTGAGCGACTTCAGCCAGGCCGCGCTGAGTTTGCACAGCACGGTGCGTGGCCGGCTGCGCATCGGCACCATCCTCGACCCTGAGTTCACACGCCTGGGCGCGTTCCTGAAAGAGCTGGTGGAATCGGCGCCGCAGATCGAAACCGAGTTGCGCCAGGGCATGAGCGGCGAGGTGCTGGACCAGATCGGGCGCGGCGAGCTGGATGTCGGCTTCTACCTCGGCCTGCCCGACGATTCAGAGCCAAAAATGGCTCAAGCCCTTGCCAGATCTGCGCCAGGCGCTCTGCTTTTTGAAGCAAAAGTGCTGTCGCATTTCACCTACCGCGTGCTGGCGCCGGCGGGTTGGGGCGAGCAGGTGCTGGGGCGCGACTGGAAGGCGCTGGCCGCCTTGCCGTGGATCGCCACGCCACCGGCTTCCGCCCACCACCGCCTGCTGGCCAGTGTCTATGAGCCGTTGGGCCTGCACCCGCGCCAGGTGGCGCTGGTGGACCAGGAAGCATCCATGCTCGACCTGGTGCGTTCGGGAGTGGGGCTGTCATTGGTGCGCGATGCTATCGCCATGAACGAGGCGCAGGCGCGCGGCCTGGTGATTGCCGACCGCGTCAGCCTGGACTGTCGACTCAGTTTCGTCTGCCTCAAGGCGCGTCGCAACGAGCCGGTGGTAGCCAGCGCCTGGGCGGCGCTGGCGCAGGTGTGGCGTTGATCTGATCAGTGCTGGGGTCGAGCGGGCCTGGCTTCAGAGCGTCATGTAACCCATCCACGGCCAGTAGGTCGCCCCCAGCAGCAGCACCAGCGCGAAGCCGATGACGGTGAGCACCAAGCCGGTCTTGACGAAGTCTTTCACAGCGAAGGTGTCGGTGCCATAGGCCACCATGTTCTGCGGTGCGTTGACCGGCAGGATAAAGCCGAAGCTCACCACGAACTGCAGCAGCATGGTCATGCCGACCAGGTTCAAGGGGGCAGAGCCTGGGCTGCCGGCAATCTGTTGCAGCACGCTGATCATGATCGGGATCATGGCCGAAGCCAGTGCGGTGGCGCTGGCAAAACCCAGGTGCACCACGATCAGGAACAGCGACAGCAGGGCCAGGATCATGAAGGCCGAGGCGCCAACCAGACCGAGGTTGGCGACGATGATGTTGGCCAGCCAGGCAGCGGCCTTGGTCTGCAGTAGCGCACTGCCCAGGCTGATGCCGGTGCCGAACAGCACGATGGTGCCCCATGGAATCTTCGATTGCGCCTGCTTCCAGCCCATGACGCCGATGCCGGGTGTGAACATCAGCGCAATGGCGGCGATGGTGGTGGACGAGGTGTCGAACGGGTGCAGCACCTTCTCGGTGGCCCAGAAGGCCAGCAGCGTGAGGGTGATGAAGAGCAGTTTCTTCTCGGCCCAGGTCATGGGTCCCATCTCGTGCAGGGCCTGGCGGATGGTTTCCTTGCCGCCGGCGATCTCCTCGGTTTCCGGCGGCATCATCTTGATCATGACGAAGTAGAGCGCGATCGACATCAGGATCGACCACGGCGCAGCGGCGATCAGCCAGTCACCCCAGGTGATGGTGGTCTTGAAGTTCTTCTCGATGAAGCCGATGGCCACCATGTTCTGTGCCGCGGCGGTCTTCACACCCACGTTCCAGATCGAGGCTGCTTGGGCGGTGGCGATCATCAGCATGCCGGCAAAACGCGAGCGTTTGTCGACGCCGAAGGCCAGGATGATGCCCATGATGATGGGCACCAGGCAGGCCACACGTGCCGTGGTCGAGGGCACCAGAAAGGACAGCACGATGCCGACCAGAATGGCGCCGATCAGCACGCGGTTGGTGCGTGCGCCAACCTTGGAGAGGATGAAGAGCGCGATGCGCTTGTCTAGGCCGGTGATGGTCATGGCAGCCGACAGGAAGCAGGCCGCCGCGACGAGGGCCAGCGCGGTGTTGGCAAAACCACCCATGGCCAGCGTGAGGGCCGGGCCAGTGCCGAGCACCACTTCCGGCTTGGCGGCGTTGGGCGCCATGCCGAGCATGAAGGCCATGAGTGCGGTGATGAGCACGGCGCTGATGGCGTAGTCCACCGCTTCGGTGGCCCACAGGATCACGGAGAACAGCAGCAGCGCCAGCATGATCTGGCCGGCCACGGGCAGCCCCTGTGGGGCGGGCAGCAGCATGACGGCGATCAGTGCCAGAAAAGCAGCGATCAATCCGATCACGTTCACGGACTCGTGCGAGCCACTGGTTGCGACGTTCGCAGTGGGGTTGGTTGCCATGTCGGTTCCTTCCTTGTTCGTTGTACGCCGGACCATGTTACACGCCTGCCGTGACGGACTGTAGTGTCTGTGTGCGTCTGTAACAAGCCCGCAGTTTCCGGCTTGCGCCGACCTACACTGCCAACCCTTTCATCTTTGCTGACGTGACGAATCGAATGAAAACTGTGAATCTCTCCATGTCCTTCTGCGGCTCTTGTCTGAGTGCGCTGCTGCTGTTGACCGGCGCCACCAGCCCGGCATGGGCCGGTGATGGCAGCACGCTGCTCGGCGGTGGTCTGGGGGCGGCTGCCGGTGCCGTCATCGGCCAGTCGGTGGGCGGCAAGAACGGCGCCATCGTCGGCGGGGCAGTGGGCGGGGCCACGGGTGCGGCGGTCAGCACCAAGGGCTCGGGCCAGAGCGGTGCCATGATGGGTGGGGCGATTGGTGGCGGCGCCGGTGCGGCCGTTGGGCAATCGGTGGGCGGCTCAACCGGCGCCGTGCTGGGCGCCGGTCTCGGCGGCGCTGCCGGCTCGACCCTGGGCAAGGGCGCCACGCAGCAGCCCAACGCGGGGCAGGCCGGCTATTACGATGACGGTGGGCACCACAAGCATGGCAAGCACGGAAAACACGGAAAACACGGCAAACACCAGCGCTGCTTCGATGGCCACCCGGGCCAAGGCCACGCTTACGGCAAGTACAAGGGCTGCTGAACAGGCCCTAGTTCAACGGCCGGGCCACTGCGCCTTGCGTTTTTCCTGAAAGGCCTTCTGGCCTTCCGCGGCATCCTCGGTCAAGGTGAAGAGGGCAATCTGGCTCTCGGTGAAGGCCATCGACTCCTCAAAGCTCATGGCTTCGATCTTCTTCATGGTGTACAGGCCGCGCCGGATGGCGGCCGGCGACTTGTCGAGCAGGCGATCGAGCAGCCATTGCAGCCGCGCATCGACATCGTCATCAACATAGTTCACCAGGTCCAGTGCCAGGGCTTCGGTGGCCGTGATCGGCTCGCCGGTCAGACACATCTCAGCCAGCTTGCGCCGTGGAATCAGGTGCTGCATGACGCTGAGCACCTGGGCCGGGAACACACCCACCTTCACTTCAGGCAGGCCGAACACCGCGTGGCGCGCCGCCACCGCCAGGTCGCACATGCTCAAGAGGCCCATGCCGCCGGCCATGCAGGCGCCGTTGACGCGCGCGATCAGCGGCACGTGGCTGGCTTTGGCCGCACGCAGTACCTGCGCCACGTGGCCATGCGGCTCCGAGTAGTCGGTGGTGAAGGCCTGGCTGGCCTGCAGGTCGGCACCGGCGCAAAAGGCTTTGTCGCCGGCGCCGGTGATGACGATGGCACGGATGTCGCGCTGAGTCTGTGCCGCCTGGATGGCTTGCGCCATGGCCGCCAGCACGCCGTGGCTGACGGCATTGCGGCGGGCCTCGCGATGGATGGTCAGCCACAACACCGGGCCGCGTTGTTCGGTCAGCAAATCGTCGTGGGGGGTGGTTTCGCTCATGGGGTCTCCTCGGGCTCGCATGCGGTGCCCGTATTGTGGCGGTGAATTGAGCACCCTCCGGCGGACCGGCTGGCGCCGGTTTCTGCATGTACCATCAAGCTCGAACAACGTTTAGCAGCTGCATGCCCATGGACGACACCACGCCCCGCCTGATCCGGCAGTCCTTGCCGCAGGGTCGCTGCGCGCTGCTGCAAGGGCGGTGGGCGGCGGCGGCGCTGGCGGAGCCGCTGACCTGGGCGGCGCTGCAAGGCGAGTTGCAGGTGAGCACGGCGGGTCCGAACGCGGTGCAGTGCTGGGACTTGCGTCAGCTGCAGTGGCTGGACCACACCGGCGCGCAGCTGCTGTGGAACAGCTGGGGCCGGCAATGGCCGACGCAGCTGGAAACGTTGCCGGCGCAGCGCACCATGCTGGAGCGGGTGGCGCGCTACACCCAGGCACCCCCGCCGCCGGTACGCCTGACGGCCGGCAAGATTTTTCTGGGGCTGGGCGGACTGGTGCTGCACTTCCTGGACCATGCGCGCGGCCTGCTGCGCCTGATCGGCCAGCTGCTGCTCGACACACTGCACCTGCTGCGTCACCCGGCCCAGGGGCCGTGGCGCGATTTCTCCGGCCACCTGTACCACATTGGCGCCACCGCCCTGCCGATCACGGCGCTGGTGGGTTTCCTGATCGGCGTGGTGCTGGCCTATCTGATCTCGCAACAGCTCAAGCTGTTTGGCGCCGACCCCTTCATCGTCAACATCCTGGGGATCTCATTGATCCGTGAACTCGGGCCGGTGCTGGCGGCCATTTTGATCGCCGGCCGTTCCGGCTCCACCATCACGGCACAGATCGGCGTGATGCGCGTGACCGAAGAACTCGATGCCATGCGCGTGCTCGGCATTGCGCGCGGCTTCCGCCTGGTGCTGCCGCGCGTGCTGGCGATGGCGCTGACCATGCCGCTGCTGTCGGTGTGGACCACGCTGGCGGCCATGCTGGGCGGCATGCTGGCGGCCGACCTCGCGATGGGGGTGACGCCTTCCTACTTCCTCTCGACCCTGCCGGATGTGGTGAAGGCCTCCAACCTCACGCTGGCAACGGCCAAATCGGCGGTGTTCGGCATCTTCATCGCCCTAGTGGGCTGCCATTACGGCCTGCGCGTCAAGCCCAACACCGAGAGCCTGGGGCAGGGCACCACGGCTTCGGTGGTGACCTCGATCACGGTGGTGATCCTGGTCGACGCCCTGTTTGCAGTGGTGTTCAAGGACATCGGCATATGAGCCGCCGGGCCACCCCCACGGTGAATGCCGCAGCGTGCTGCGCGGAGGTCGCCCGATGAGCGAGGCACGTCCTGATACCCCGCTGGTGGACATCGAAAAACTGTCTTCGGTGTTTCGCACTGCTGGCCGGGAGTTCGTGGTGCACCGCGACCTGGACTTGCAGGTCCATGCCGGTGAGTTGATGTCCATCGTTGGCGGCTCGGGCAGCGGCAAGACGGTGCTGCTGCGCCAGATGCTGGGGCTGGAGCGGCCCAGTGGCGGCCGCGTCATGGTGATGGGCCGGTCGGCGGCGCACCTGGGCGAGCCGGGCGCGGCCAGCCGGGTGGGCATGTTGTTCCAGCGCGGCGCCTTGTTCTCGGCCTTCAGTGTGCTGGACAACATTGCTTTTCCCTTGCGTGAGCTCGGCACTCTGCCGGACGACCTGGTGCGCGATGCGGCGCTGGTCAAGCTGCAGATGGTCGGGCTCGACCCGTCGCAGGCGCACAAGATGCCGGCAGACCTGTCGGGCGGCATGATCAAGCGTGTGGCGCTGGCACGTGCGCTGGTGATGGACCCGCCCCTGCTCTTGCTGGACGAGCCCACCGCGGGCCTGGACCCGGACAGTGCCGAAGCCTTTTGCCGCCTGCTGCGTTCGCTGCATCGTGAACTCGGTCTGACGGTGGTGATGGTCACGCACGACCTGGACACCCTGTTCGAGCTCAGCACCCGTGTGGCGGTGCTGGCCGAGCACCGGGTCATCGTCAGCGGCACGCCGCGCGAGGTGATGGCGTTCGACCATCCCTTCATTCGCGAATTTTTCCTTGGTGAACGGGGCCGGCGCGCCGTGGCCCTGTTGCACGAAACGCCGCCCGCCGTGTAAAAAGCGAGCTTGAAAGAACCTTATGGAAAACAAAGCCCATGCCATTGCCGCCGGCGCCTTCGTGCTGCTGCTCTCCACCGTGCTGGTGGTGCTGGCCGTCTGGCTCACGCGGGAGTCGGGTGACTTGCTGACCTTTGATGTCACCACCGATGACCCGGTGACCGGTCTGCAACAACAGGCCTCGGTTCGCTTTCGCGGCGTCAAGGTAGGCAAGGTGGCGGACATCCGTTTTGACCCGCAAGTGCCGGGCAATGTGCTGGTGCGCATCGCGGTGGCCGCCAACACGCCTGTCACTCGCTCGACGTTTGCCTCACTCGGTTTTCAGGGTGTGACGGGCATCGCGTTCGTGCAGCTTGACGATACCGGACAGTCGAAGGAGCCGCTGCCCACCAACGACGAGCAACCTGCCCGCATCCCGATGCATTTGGGGCTGGTGGGGCAACTGTCCGAGCAGAGTGGCCGCATCCTGGCGCAGCTGGAAGAAACCAGCCGCCGCATCAACCAGTTGCTGGCCAGCGAGAACCAGAAGACGCTGGTCACCAGCATCGACGCCATCGGGCAGGCCGCTGCCAGCCTGCCGCCGGTGATGAAAGAGGCCGGCACGGCCCTGCAGTCCTTGCGTACCGCGGCCGGCAGCGTGGCCGGCAGTGCTGATGAGGCGAAGAAAACAGTGGCTGAGTACGGCCGCCTGGCACAGCGTCTGCAGCAGCCCGGGGGCGCACTGGATCAGCTGTCGCAAGAGAGTGATCTCTTGCCGCGCCTGAACCGTGCCCTGGATGAGACCGGCCACGCTGCCCGCCAAGTGAGGCGCATGGCCGGTACGCTGCAGGACAACCCGCAGACCCTGCTGTTGGGCCCGGGGCTGACCTTGCCTGGTCCCGGTGAGCCCGGGTTTGTCGCGCCGTTGATGACGCAGGGAGAAAAGCCATGAGGAATGCTATGAATTCGAGAGCTGTTGGCGCTTATTTGACGAGGTCTGTGGCCGTTTTTGTGCTTATTCTGGCGGGAGTGCTGTCGGGTTGCGCGCTGCCCCAGCGGGGGCCCAGTCCGCTGCTGTACGACTTTGGGGCCCGTTCGCCGGGCGCAACGCCCGCCGCGCCGGCGGCCGCAGCCTTGCCGGCGCTGGCCGTCACCGTGCAGGCGACGCCGGCGTTCGACGGCAACGCCATGCTTTACCGCCTGGCGTATGCCGACGGGCAGCAACTGCGCGCTTACACCCAGGCGCGCTGGGCTATGCCGCCGGCCGAGCTGGTGCAGCAGCGTCTGCGCGAGGGCCTGAGCGGCCAGTTCACCGTGCTGCGCCCGGGCGAAGATGCGCCGCGGGTGCTGCAACTGGAACTGGAGGAGTTCAGCCAGGTATTCGATGCCACCGATAAAAGCAGCGGCCAGCTGCGCCTGCGCGCCACGGTGCGCCAGCGCCTGCCCTCGGGCGAGCGCATGATGGCGCAACGCACGGTGGTGGTGAAGCGGCCGGCGCCGAGCGCCGATGCGGCCGGCGGCGTACGCGCCCTGAGCACCGCCACCGATGCGGCGGTGGACGAGCTGGCGCAGTGGCTGCGGCAGTGGCGTTGACGCGCCGCGCCGCGGGTGCACATCTCGCTGGACTCTAACGACCGAGGGCCGGGAACAGTTTCACCAGCCCGTCGGACATCACCTCCACCGCCAAGGCGGCCAGGATCAGGCCCATGAGTCGGGTCATGACGTTGATGCCGGTTTTGCCCAGCACGCGCGCGATCGGCTGGGCCAGGGCAAAACACAGCGCCGTGGCCAGCGCCACCACCACGCCGTAGCCCACCAGCGTGCCGAGTTGCAGCAGGTCTTTCGCCTTGTCGGCGTAGATCACCACGGTGGACATGGTGGCCGGGCCGGTGAGCAGCGGAATCGTCAGTGGCACCACGGCGATGCTGGCACGCGCGGCCGAGCGTTCGGCGGCACTCTGCATTTCCTCGGCATTCGACCGGGCTTCAGCCGGTTGCGCATTGAGCATGGCCAGGGCCGAGGTCAGCAGCAGCATGCCGCCGCCGACCTGGAAACTGGCCAGTGAAATACCGAAGAAGGCCAGAATCTGCAGGCCCAGCAGCGCGCTGATGGCGATCACGGCAAAGGCGCTGAAGGACGAGATCCAGATTGTGCGCAGTCTTTGCTCACGTGTGAAGCCGTGCGTGTAGTGGATGAAAAAGGGCACGATGGCCAGTGGATTGACGATGGCCAGCAGGGTGACGAGGGGTTTGAAGTCCATCAGCGTCCTCCGGTGACATCCAGAATGCTGCCGGTGGCGTAGCCGGCCTCGTCCGACAGCAGCCAGACGATGGCGTGGGCAACCTCCTGCGCCGTGCCGGGGCGCTGCATCGGAATCTGCGGCGCCAGGCGATGGGCACGGTCGGGCTGGCCGCCGCTGGCGTGGATCTCGGTGTCGATGATGCCGGGCCGCACCGCGTTGACGCGCACGCCCTCGGTGGCCACCTCGCGCGCCAGGCCGAGCGTGAAAACGTCGACCGCACCCTTGGCGGCGGCGTAGTCCACGTACTGGTTCGGTGCGCCCAGCGTGGCGGCCACACTGCTCACGTTCACGATGGCCCCACCGTTGCCGCCATGGCGCGTGCTCATGCGCCGCACCGCTTCGCGCGCGCACAGCAGGGTGCCGAAGACGTTGATCTCGAACATGCGACGCCAACGCGTCAGGCTCTGTTCGTCCACACGTTGCGCGGTGTCCACCACGCCGGCGTTGTTCACCAGTGCCGTGAGCCGGCCGAGCTGGGTCTCGACCTGCTCGAACATGGTCAGCACCTGCGTCTCATCGGCCACATCGGCCTGGACCGTGATGGCATTGCCGCCGGCGGCGCGGATCTGCCGTACCACGTCGTCGGCCGCCGCTGCGTTGCTGGTGTAGTTGACTGCCACCGCGTAGCCGCGCTGCGCGGCCAGCAGGGCCGTGGCGGCGCCAATGCCGCGACTGCCGCCAGTGATGAGTAGCACCTTGTCCAAGACCATTCTCCTGCGCGTGAATGAATCACAAGATACCATTGCCGCCAAAATGAGGAGACACGTATGCGTCACACGGTTGACTATTACTTCGCGCCGCAAAGCCCCTGGACTTACCTCGGTCACCAGCGTTTCGCCGCCATGGCCCAGGCCGCCGGCGCCATGATCCGGATGCTGCCGGTCGACCTGGGTGGCAAGGTGTTCCCGATCTCCGGCGGCCTGCCGCTGCCGAAGCGCGCGCCGCAGCGCCAAGCCTACCGCCTGCTGGAGCTCAAGCGCTACAGCGACTACCTGCAGATGCCACTGCATCCCCAGCCCAAATACTTTCCGGTCAGCGGCGACGATGCGGCCTGCCTGATCATCGCCGTCGACCTGCACGACGGCACCGCTGCCGCCATGCAGCTTGCCGGCGCGGTGCTGGCCGCGGTGTGGGCGCAGGAGCGCAACATTGCCGACGAAAAAGTGCTGGCCGAACTGCTGGCCGAGCAGGGGCTGGATGCCAAACGACTGGAGCAGGCCTTCAGCCAGACGGTGCGCGAGCGCTACGAGGCCAACACCCAGCAGGCGATCGACGCCGGCGTTTTTGGCGCACCCAGTTACGTGATCGATGGCGAAATTTTCTGGGGCCAGGACCGGCTCGATTTCGTCGAACGCAAGCTCAAGTCCACCTGAACGCAAGACACAAGGAGAAACACAATGGGTCAGTTCATCGATCTGAAAGCCGCCGATGGCTTTTCCTTTCCCGCCTATGTGGCACAGCCCGTCGCCAAGCCGCACGGCGCCGTGGTGGTGTTGCAGGAAATCTTCGGCGTCAACGCGCACATCCGTGCCGTGGCCGACGGGTATGCCGCCGCCGGTTACCTGGCGGTGGCGCCGTCCACCTTTCACCGCGTCAAGCCCGGCGTCGAGCTCGGCTACGCGCCGGATGACATGAGCGCCGGCATGGCGCTCAAGGCCACGGTGGAAGCGCTGCCGGAGCCGGGCGTGCTGCAGGACATCCAGGCTGCCATCGACCACGCGGCCCAGGCCGGCAAGGTGGGGGTGGTCGGCTATTGCTGGGGCGGTCTGCTGACCTGGCGCACCGCCTGCCTGCTCCATGGCGTGAGCGCGGCCGTGCCCTACTACGGCGGCGGCATCACCGCGCCGGCTGAAATCGCGCGCACCCCGAAGTGCCCGGTGCTGGCCCATTTCGGCGAGAAGGACCACTGGATCCCGCTCGACGGTGTGGCCGCCTTCCAGCAGGCCCATCCTGAAGTCGAGGTGCACATCTACCCGGCCAACCACGGTTTCAACTGCGACCATCGCGGCGCTTACGACGCTGCGGCCGCTGCCTTGGCGCGCGAACGCACGCTGACCTTCTTCGCCAAACACCTCGGGTGAGCCTCATGCGTCGGCCTGCGATCTTCTGGCGATTTAAGGCTTTAGGACCCGTCAAATATGCGCTAGGCGCTCTTGTTTTAGGAGCGTTTTCTGGGCTGGCGCAGGCGGCCGACTACAGCGGTCCACTGTTCGACGCCCATCTGCACTACAACGAAGAGGCCTGGAACGGCCAGGCTGGCCCGCACCCGCTGGAAGACGTTCTGGCGCGCATGCAACGCAACGGCGTGCAGGCCATCATTGCCAACAGCCGGCCCAACGACGGCACCAAGGCCCTGGCCGAGGCACGCGCTGCCACGCGTGCGGCCGGCGTCACGGTGGTGCCCTTCATCCGCCTGTACCGCAACCGCGCCGATTACAACAACTGGTTCCAGGACGAGAGCATCTATGCCATGGTGCAGGCCGAGTTCGCGCGCGGCACCGCGGCCGGCCCCTACCGCGGTCTTGGCGAGTTCCATCTCTACGACAGTGCCAATGCCAACGGACCAGTGGCGAAGAAGCTGATGCAGTTTGCCGAACAGCACGGCTTGGCTGTCCTGGCGCATGTGGACGATGTGGCGATCGACCTGCTGCTGGCCCATGCACCCAAGGCGCGGCTGATCTGGGCCCACACCGGCATCAGCGGCACGCCGCCCGAGCGGGTGGCAGCGCTGCTGGCCAAGTACCCGCAGCTACTGGGCGAGCTGTCCTACCGCCCCGGCCTGACCTGCGAGGAGGGGCAGCTGTGCCCCGAGTGGCGTGCTTTGCTGCTCAAGTACCCGACGCGCTTCCTGCTTGGCTCGGACACCTGGATCAACCAGCGCTGGCTGTATTACGACGGCCTGATGCAGGGCTACCGGCGCTGGCTCGGCGACCTGCCGCCGGCGGTGGCGCGGCGCATTGCCTGGGACAACGGTGCCGCCCTGTTCCTGACGCCCAAGCCCTGAGCCCATGGCCATAACGCTTCCGCTGTTTCCCCTGCAGACCGTGCTGTTCCCCGGCGGTGTGCTGCCGCTGCGCATCTTCGAGGTGCGCTACCTCGATCTGATCGGCCGCTGCCACAAGGAAGGCGCGCCCTTCGGGGTGGTGAGCCTGACGCAGGGGCGGGAAGTGCGCCAGCGTCAGCACGGGAGCGATGCGGCCGACGGCGAGGCCTTCGAGACGGAATCTTTCCAAACGGTCGGCACGCTGGCACACATCGTCGCGCTGGAGCGCCCGCAGCCGGGGCTGATGGTGATCCGCTGCCACGGCGGTCGGCGTTTTCGCCTGAACAGCAGCGAGCAGCTCAAGCATGGGCTGTGGGTGGGGCAGGTCGAGTGGCTGCCCGATGACCCGCCGGTGCCCGTGCCAGCGGACCTGGCGCATGTGCGGCGCGGGCTGGAGCAGCTGCTGGCCCACATGCAGGCGCAGGCGGGCGGTGATGACGCGGCCATCCGCGCGTTGCCGATCCAGGCGCCCTACCACTGGGACGACTGCGGCTGGCTGGCCCATCGCTGGAGCGAACTGCTGCCAGTGAGCCCGCAACTCAAACAACAATTCCTGGCGCTGGACAACCCGCTGCTGCGTCTGGAGCTGGTGGCCGACTTGCTGGAGCACTTGCAGATTGGTGGCGCACCGCAGGCCGACGCGGCCTGAGTTCAGCGCCCGCTGCTACGCTCCAGATAGCGCTTGCGCCAGAAGTAGAGCGTCAGGGCGACGGCGATCAGCGTCATCGAGCCCATGGCCCACCAGAAGCCGGCGCTGTGGTGCAACAGCGGAATGAAGTCGAAGTTCATGCCGAAGATGCCGGCAATCAGGTTCAGCGGCATGAAGATGGCAGTCAGCACCGTGAGCGTGCGCATGATCTCGTTGGTGCGGTTGCTCTGGGCGTTGAAGTGCATCTGCACCGCGGTCTCGGCGCTCTGTTCCAGCCGGCGCACGTGGTGCACCACGCGCTCGATGTGCTCCAGCAAGTCGCGGCTGCGCACCAGCAGCAGGTCATGCTCGCGCTGCGCGGCCGGATCGGAGGCTTCAGGCCAGGTCTTGACGACTTCAATCCAGTCCTGCACCGCGGCGCTCTGGTCATCGCAGATTTCGTCAAGCTGGTGCAGTGCCAGCCGTGCTTCCAGCAGGGCGGCCCAGTTGTTGAAACGCGTGCGCGGGTTCAGCAGCTCGGCCTGCCAGTGGTCGAGCTGACGTGTCAGTTCACGCCGCAACTCCAGGAAACCATCCACCATCTGGTTGACCAGGCGCAGCATCAGATCGGCCGGCGAGGCCGGCAGGCGGCTGGTCGCGGTGCGGATGTCGCTCGCGCCGGATTGCAGCAAGCGGCTGGCATAGACGTCACGCGCAGCGCAATCCGTTGGGTGTACCGTCAGCAGCACGCGCTCGAACACGGCAAAACCGACCGGGTTGGTGTCAATGCGCTTGAGGATGGGCGGCCCCCCGCGTTTGTGCAGCTTGGGGGGCATGGCCTCGTTGCCATTGACGCTTGTATTGACAACCGCGGTGGCCAGGCGGCGAAACACCAGCAGGTCGTACTGCGAGGTGTAGTCGAAGCGCGAGGGCAACTGCACGTTGAGCAGGTCCGACACGTGCAGGTCCACCAGTTGCAGACCGCACAGGGTTTGCAGCATGGCCTGGAAAGACGCCAGTTGCTCGTGGAGTTCCTGTCGCGTGCAGGCGATCCAGACATGGCCCTGCTCGGGCAACTGTGTCGGCAGCCCGCTACTTTCCACCACACCGCCGGGACTGATGCTGAAAACGCGCATGGGAGATTCCTGGGGGGTTAGGGGGCAGTCAAATTTAGGGTCAAATAAGCCTTGAGCCCCCGCCAAATATGCGCAAAGCGCTATTTATTTTGCAGCAGTCGGGCGGCGGCCACGGCGAAGTAGGTCAGCACACCATCGGCGCCAGCACGCTTGAAGGCCAGCAGGCTTTCCATCATGACCGCGTCGTGGTCGAGCCAACCGTTCTGCGCGGCGGCTTTCAGCATGGCGTACTCGCCCGACACCTGGTAGGCGAAGGTCGGCACGCGGAACTCATCTTTCACGCGGCGCACCACGTCCAGGTAGGGCATGCCGGGTTTGACCATCACCATGTCGGCGCCCTCGGCGATGTCCATCGCCACTTCGCGCAGCGCCTCGTCCGAATTGGCCGGGTCCATCTGGTAAACCTTCTTGTTGCTCTTGCCCAGGTTGGCAGACGAGCCAACGGCATCGCGGAACGGGCCGTAGAAGGCGCTGGCGTATTTGGCGCTGTAGGCCATGATTCTTGTGTTGATGGCGCCGCTCGATTCGAGCGCTGCTCGAATCGCTCCGATCCGGCCGTCCATCATGTCGCTGGGGGCCACGATGTCGACGCCGGCCTCGGCCTGGGTGAGCGCCTGCTGCGTCAGGATGGCCACCGTTTCGTCGTTCAGGATGTAGCCGGTCGAGTCCAGCACACCGTCCTGGCCATGGCTGGTGAAGGGGTCCAGCGCCACATCGGTCATGACGCCGAGTTCCGGAAAATGTTGCTTGAGCGCACGGACCACGCGCGGCACCAGTCCGTCCGGGTTGGTCGCTTCCTTGCCATCCGGCGTCTTGAGGGCGGGATCGATGACCGGAAACAGGGCCATGACCGGGATGCCGAGCTCAACGCATTCCTCGGCCACCGGCAATAGCAGGTCCAGGCTCAGGCGCTCGACGCCAGGCATGGAGGCCACGGCTTCGCGCCGCTGTTGGCCATCCACCACAAACACGGGGTAGATCAGGTCATGGGCGGTCAGCGTGTTTTCGCGCACCAAGTTGCGGGTGAATTCATCGCGGCGCAGCCGGCGTGGCCGGCCCAGGGGATAGGGGGCGTAAGGGGTCATGGGGAAAATTGTGCCTGAATCCTGCCGGGGCTGGCTTTTCTTGCTGTCCGATGACTTTATGGAGATAGGTAATCGATTTCATAGATTCGATTGTCAAAATCTTTTGCTCATGTGCTTGAAAAGAGGTTTCACTTTTGTTAAATTGGCGTCGGGCGGGAAACCGCCTCCCGCTTTTCCTCCCTGAGCGGGGCCTTGATGTGTGACAGCAAAAAAGGCTTGCAACCCCAGCTTCGTGCTGGGGTTTTTTTTGCCTGCGGCACGCTGCGCTTAACTTTGTCCTACGGACAAAGTTAGCCTTCGACGCAAGCTGCTGTGCAGCTTGTGGCTTCGCATGACCCGAGCGCGACTAAACTCGGCCCATGCTCTGGGTCAAATCACTTCATATCGTCTTCGTGGCCAGCTGGTTCGCCGGTCTGTTTTACCTGCCGCGTATCTTCGTCAACCTGGCCATGGTGCCGGCGGACTCCACGGACGAGCGCGAGCGGCTCTTGCTGAAGGCGCGCACGCTCATGCGCTTCACCACCCTGCTGGCGGTGCCGGCGCTGGTGTTCGGTTTCTGGCTCTGGCTCGGCTACGGCATTGGCAAGGGGCCGGGCAACGGTTGGCTGCATGCCAAGCTGGTCGTGGTGGCGTTGGTGCTGGGTTACCACCATGGCTGCGGCGTGTTGCTGAAGAAATTCCAGCAAGGGGCCGTCCAACGCAGCCATGTCTGGTTCCGCTGGTTCAATGAAATTCCCGTGCTGTTGCTGTTGGTGGCTGTGATTCTGGTGGTGGTCAAACCCTTCTGAGGGCCGCGCCAATGCACAAGACCTCCGCCTGGCCGCTGGCCTCGGTCTATGCCGGTCTGATTGTCTATGCCAGTCTCTACCCCTTCGTCGACTGGCGTGACCGGGGGGTGGCGCCCTGGGATTTTCTGTGGGCACCGCTGCCGCAATACTGGACCGGCTTCGATCTGGTGTCGAATGTGCTGGGGTATGCGCCGCTGGGCTTTTTCCTGGCACTGGGTGCCGTGCGTTCCGGGCGTGGCGCTCATGCAGTGCGCGATGCCGCGCTGACAGCCTTTGGTCTGTCCTTGTTGCTGGAGGCACTGCAGGTCTTCCTGCCGACGCGTGTGCCGTCAAACGTGGATTTCGCGCTCAACGTGCTGGGTGCCTGGGCCGGGGCCGTGCTGGCCACCATGCTCGAGCGGCTGGGGGCGCTGTCACGCTGGAGTCGCTTTCGTGCTCGCTGGTTTGTGCCTGATGCGCGTGGTGCGCTGGTCCTGCTGGCCCTGTGGCCGCTGGCTTTGCTGTTTCCGGCGACCGTGCCCTTGGGGCTGGGTCAGGTGTTCGAGCGACTTGAAACCGGTTTGGCCGAACTGCTGCTGGATACGCCATTTCTGGAGTGGCTGCCGGTGCGCGATTTTGAACTCGAACCGCTGGTGCCGGGGGCAGAACTGGCGTGCGTGTTGCTAGGTGCCCTGATTCCCTGTCTGCTGGGCTTTTGCGTGATCCGCGCACGGGCGCGCCGGGTGGTGTTTGTGCTGGCCGTCTTGGTGGTCGGCGTGGCGGCCACGGCGCTGTCGGCCGCGCTGAGTTACGGGCCAATGCATGCCTGGGCCTGGTTTGAGTTGCCGGTGCAGGTCGGTCTGGTGCTGGCCCTGGTGCTGGCTTTGCTGCTGCTGGGGGTGCCTGAACGCACCAGTGCAGCCCTGATGTTGCTGGCGCTGGGGGTGTTCCTGAGCATCATCAACCAGGCGCCGACCAGTGCCTATTTCGCCCAGACCTTGCAGACCTGGGAGCAGGGACGCTTTATCCGATTCCATGGTCTGGCCCAGTGGCTCGGCTGGTTATGGCCTTATGCGGCCCTGCTGTATGTGCTCACGCGTGTCTGGCAGCAGGGTGCCAAAAACTAGAATGCCCCCTATGAACGATCCCAAAACCTCGCAAGCATCTTCCTATTATCAGCGGCATATCTTTTTCTGCCTGAACGAGCGTTCTGACGGCTCGGACTGCTGTGCCCGTCATCAGGCGCAGGAGGCCTTCGATCGCTGCAAGTCGCTGGTCAAGGCCGCCGGCCTGGCGGGTCCCGGTCAGGTGCGCGTGAACAAGGCGGGTTGCCTGGACCGTTGCGCCGCCGGTCCGGTGGCCGTGGTGTACCCGGAGGCCGTCTGGTATTCCTATGTGGATGCCTCGGACATCGATGAGATCGTCGAGTCGCACCTGAAAAACGGCCAGGTGGTCGAGCGCCTGCTGACGCCGCCGCATCTGGGACGTTGAGATGAACGCCCAGACCGAACGGCTGCTGCTGGATGGCCCGCTTGGGGCCATCGAGGCGCTGAGCGATGCGCCGCAATTGGCGGCGGGGGCCGCTTCGCGGGGGTTGGCCGTCATTGCCCATCCGCATCCGCTATTCGGTGGCACGATGGACAACAAGGTAGTGCAGACACTGGCGCGCGCCTTTGTGCAGTGCGGCTGGCGCGCCGTGCGCTTCAATTTTCGTGGTGTCGGGGCGACCGCCGGGACGCACGACGAGGGGCGGGGCGAAGCGCAGGACCTGCTGGCCGTGGTGCAGCAGTGCGCGCCGGAGGGGCCGCTGGCGCTGGCCGGCTTTTCTTTTGGTTCCTTCGTCATGAGCCAGGCGTTGTTGTCGTTGTGGCCGCAGCGGCAGATCGAGAAGCTGGTGTTCGTCGGCACCGCAGCCAGCCGTTTCCAGGTCGCCACGCTGCCGCCCGAGGCACATGAGCGCACGCTGGTGGTTCACGGTGAGCATGACGACACCGTGCCGCTGAGTGCCGTCATGGACTGGGCGCGACCCCAGGTGCTGCCGGTGACCGTGATCCCCGGCGGCAGTCACTTCTTCCACGGGCAATTGCCTCTTTTGAAAAATCTGGTGGTCCGCCACCTCAGCTCACCTGTCTGATGAAAAAACTGTTTTTAGCTTTTGTGACCACCTTGTGTGTGGCCAGTGTTTCTGCCACCGCCCAGGTGATGCCGCAGCCGCCCGAAATCGCGGCAAGGTCCTATTTGCTGCTGGATATCACGGCCAACCAGGTGCTGGCGGCCAAGGACATTGACAGCCCGGTCGAGCCGGCCTCATTGACCAAGCTGATGACGGCCTATCTGGTGTTCGATGCATTGCGCCTGAAAAAGATCGACCTCAAGCAGGCGCTGCCGGTGAGCGAGCGCGCTTGGCGTATGCCGGGGTCGCGCATGTTCATTGACCCGAAGATGAAGGTGCCGGTGGAAGATCTGATCAAGGGCATGATCGTGCAGTCCGGCAACGACGCGACGATGGCCCTGGCCGAAGGCGTGGGCGGCACGGCCGAGCGTTTCGTGCAACTCATGAACGAGCAGGCCAAGGCCCTGGGCATGAAGAACACGGGTTACAAGAATCCGGAAGGGTTGACCGAGGCCGGCCACACGACCACCGCGCGTGACCTGAGCGTTCTGGCCACACGGTTGATGCGCGACTTTCCGGAATATTTGCACTACTACGCCATCCGAAAATACCGCTATGAGGGGACACCTGCGGCCAATGACACCAACCGCAACCTGCTGCTGTTCCGTGACCCGACGGTCGACGGCCTCAAGACCGGTCACACCGAGGCGGCGGGGTACTGCCTGATCGCCACGGCCAAGCGTGACTTCCCCAACCTGGGCAAACCTGGTGCGGTGCCTGGTTCGCCGGAGGCCCAAGGTCCCCGTCGTCTGCTGTCCATCGTGCTCGGCACCGTCAGTGAGCAGGCGCGCGCCAACGAGTCGCAAAAATTGCTGAATTGGGGTTACACCGCGTTCGAGGCGGTCAAGCTGTTCGAGGCCAACCAGGCAGTGGTGACGCCCAGTGTCTGGAAGGGGAAATCCTCGACCGTGGGCTTGGGCCAACCCCAAGCCATTGTGGTGGCGGTGCCGGCCGGGACCGCCACGAGGCTCAAGACGGCGGTGGTGCGGGCCGACCCCTTGGTGGCACCCTTCCCGAAAGGGCAGCCGCTGGCCACGCTCAAAGTGACCGCTGGTGAGCAATCACTTGTCGATGTCCCGTTGCTGGCTCTGGAGGCAGTTGACCAGGCGGGTGTTTTGGGGCGTGCCTGGGATGCCATCCGTCTGTGGATCAAATAGATCAAACATCCCGTCGGAAGTGAGTGGGCACTGCGCCATCTGCATCAAACCCATTGCGATGATTCAGGCCTGCTGATACACTAGAAGGCTTTTCGGAAATTCCGAAGGGTTTCACGTTTTCGTTTTTTCAAACGTTGAGGGACGTTTTTCAATGCCAACCATTAACCAACTCGTGCGTCAAGGCCGTGAGGTCGAGACCATCAAGTCGAAGAGCCCTGCGATGCAGAACTCTCCGCAGCGCCGTGGTGTCTGCACCCGTGTGTACACCACGACGCCTAAAAAGCCTAACTCCGCTCTGCGTAAGGTCGCCAAGGTGCGCCTGACCAACGGTTTTGAGGTCATCTCCTACATTGGCGGTGAAGGCCACAACCTGCAGGAGCACTCTGTGGTGCTCGTGCGCGGTGGTCGTGTCAAGGACTTGCCGGGTGTGCGTTACCACATCGTGCGTGGTTCGCTTGACCTGCAAGGCGTGAAAGACCGCAAGCAGTCGCGTTCCAAGTACGGCGCCAAGCGCCCGAAGAAGGCTTAATTTTTTAAGCTGGATTTGTAGATATCGGTGTTCATCCGCCTGGCTGGCGGTTTGAGCGTAGTGGCCCGAAGCTCGGAATTGTCCGGGTGGGTCGAGTAAGTGAGGGTTGGGAATAACTCTCGCGGTGTTTGAAAAGACACCAACTGAAGCAATTGAGGTGAAATATGCCACGTCGTCGCGAAGTCCCTAAACGTGAAATCCTGCCGGATCCCAAGTTCGGCAATGTCGAGCTCTCCAAGTTCATGAACGTGATCATGGAAGGCGGCAAAAAAGCGGTTGCTGAGCGCATCATTTACGGTGCCCTCGAGACCATTGAGCAGAAGACCGGCAAAGACCCGCTGGAGCTGTTCACCACTGCCATCAACAATGTCAAGCCGATGGTTGAGGTGAAGTCCCGTCGTGTTGGTGGTGCCAACTACCAGGTGCCGGTTGAAGTGCGTCCGGTGCGTCGTCTGGCGCTCTCCATGCGCTGGATCAAGGAAGCTGCCCGCAAGCGCGGTGAGAAGTCCATGGCCCTGCGTCTGGCCAATGAATTGATGGAAGCCGTGGAAGGTCGTGGCGGCGCCATGAAGAAGCGTGACGAAGTGCACCGTATGGCCGAAGCCAACAAGGCCTTCTCGCACTTCCGTTTCTAAGCTCCACTGCCCCAACTGGTGTGCAGGCCCGCCGTGTGCGGGCCTTCCCCGTTTCAACGAAAGAACATCATGGCACGCAATACCCCCATTGAGCGCTACCGCAATATCGGTATCTCGGCGCACATTGACGCTGGCAAGACCACCACGACCGAGCGTATTCTTTTTTACACCGGTGTGAACCACAAGATTGGTGAGGTGCACGACGGCGCCGCCACCATGGACTGGATGGAGCAGGAGCAGGAGCGTGGCATCACGATCACGTCCGCTGCCACCACCTGCTTCTGGAAGGGTATGGACAACTCCTTCCCCGAGCACCGTTTCAACATCATCGACACCCCCGGTCACGTGGACTTCACGATTGAAGTGGAGCGTTCCATGCGCGTGCTGGACGGTGCCTGCATGGTCTACTGTGCTGTGGGTGGTGTGCAGCCCCAGTCTGAAACCGTGTGGCGTCAGGCCAACAAGTACAAGGTGCCGCGTCTGGCCTTTGTGAACAAGATGGACCGTACCGGTGCCAACTTCTTCAAGGTCGTGGACCAGATGAAGCTGCGCCTGAAGGCCAACCCCGTGCCGATCGTGATCCCGATCGGTGCCGAAGAAGG
Organism: Hylemonella sp.; assembly: GCA_030680575.1. GTDB lineage: Bacteria > Pseudomonadota > Gammaproteobacteria > Burkholderiales > Burkholderiaceae_C > Hylemonella. The sequence continues at coordinate 1,923 of JAUXVI010000010.1, read as the reverse complement.
TTTCAAGGGCGTGGTCGATCTGCGCAAGATGAAGGCCATCATCTGGGACGAAGCTTCCCAGGGCATGAAGTTCACCTTTGAAGAAATTCCGGCCGACCTCGTTCCGCTGGCCAAGGAATGGCGCGAAAAGATGGTGGAAGCTGCGGCCGAAGCCTCCGAAGAGCTGATGAACAAGTATCTGGAAGAGGGCGATCTGTCGGAAGAAGAGATCACCGCAGGTCTTCGTCAGCGTACGTTGGCCACTGAAATCCAGCCCATGCTGTGTGGTACCGCCTTCAAGAACAAGGGTGTGCAGCGCATGCTGGACGCTGTGATCGAACTGCTGCCTTCGCCGGTGGATGTGCCGCCTGTGCCTGGTTTCGACGAAGACGAAAAAGAAACCACCCGCAAGGCGGACGACGGTGAGAAGTTCGCGGCGCTGGCATTCAAGTTGATGACGGACCCCTTTGTCGGTCAGCTGACTTTCGTGCGTGTGTACTCCGGCGTTCTGAAAAAAGGCGACACCGTGTACAACGCGGTGCGCGGCAAGAAAGAGCGTATCGGTCGTATCGTGCAGATGCACGCCAACAACCGCGAAGAAGTGGACGAAATCCGTGCCGGCGACATCGCTGCTTGCGTGGGCCTGAAGGACGTGACCACGGGTGAAACCCTGTGTGATCCCTCCGCCGTTATCACGCTGGAACGCATGGTGTTCCCTGAGCCAGTGATCCGCCAGGCGGTGGAGCCTAAGACCAAGGCCGACCAGGAGAAGATGGGTATTGCCTTGCAGCGTCTGGCTGCCGAAGATCCGTCGTTCCGCGTTCAGACCGACGAAGAGTCCGGCCAGACCATCATTGGTGGCATGGGCGAGCTGCACCTCGAAATCATCGTGGACCGCATGAAGCGGGAATTTGGCGTGGAAGCCAATGTGGGCAAGCCGCAGGTGGCTTACCGCGAAACCATTCGCAAGCAAGTCACGGAAGTCGAAGGCAAGTTTGTTCGCCAGTCGGGCGGCAAGGGCCAGTACGGTCACGTGGTGTTCACGGTCGAGCCGAACGAAGCCGGCAAGGGTTTCGAATTCGTCGATGCCATCAAAGGCGGTGTGGTGCCGCGTGAATTCATTCCGGCCGTTGAGAAGGGCGTGATTGAAGCCCTCAACACCGGCGTGTTGGCGGGTTACCCCGTGGTGGATGTCAAGGTCACCCTGACCTTCGGTTCCTACCACGATGTGGACTCGAACGAAAACGCGTTCAAGATGGCTGCCATCTTCGGCTTCAAGGAAGGCTGCCGCAAGGCCAACCCGGTCATCCTCGAGCCGATGATGTCCGTGGAAGTCGAAACCCCGGAAGACTATGCCGGCAACGTGATGGGCGATTTGTCTTCACGTCGTGGCATGGTGCAGGGCATGGACGACATGGTCGGTGGCGGCAAGGCCATCAAGGCCGAAGTGCCGCTGTCCGAAATGTTTGGCTACTCGACCACGCTGCGCTCTGCCACACAAGGCCGTGCGACGTACACGATGGAGTTCAAGCACTACAGCGAAGCTCCGCGTAACGTGTCCGAAGCCATCATGGCTGCTCGCGCCAAGTAAGTGATGCTCCCCCGGGTTACGACCCGGGGATTCTTTTTGTCTGCGATCTGGTGCCGCCCTGTTCCCGTGCGGGGCGATCAAGCAATCAGATGCAAACGTTAAACCAACACACGGGAATTGTTCTTTGGAGAACTGGAAATGGCAAAAGAGAAATTTGAACGTACCAAGCCGCACGTCAACGTCGGCACCATTGGCCACGTGGACCACGGCAAGACGACCCTGACGGCGGCGATTGCCACCGTGCTGTCCAAGAAGTTTGGTGGCGAAGCCAAGGCTTACGACCAGATTGATGCTGCTCCGGAAGAAAAAGCCCGCGGCATTACCATCAACACCGCCCACGTCGAGTACGAAAC
>JAUXVI010000008.1 GCA_030680575.1 Hylemonella sp. | reverse complement strand
CGGTTTTTCCGAGCCATTCATTCCTGTAAGACGGCCGGGTTGGGGATTGAATGATATTGCTGTTTGAACTCGTGCGGGGTCAGGTAGGCCAGGCTGCTATGGGGGCGCACGGTGTTGTAGTGGCATCGCCATGCCTCGATAACCACTTGTGCTTCCCGGCGTGATCGGAACCACTCCAGGGACAGGCACTCGTCGCGGAACTTGCCGTTGAAGCTCTCGTCGGTACCGTTTTGCCACGGCTTGCCCGGATCACTGAGCGATGTGCCGATGCCAGTCTGGGCGATCCACTCAAGGAGGGCATGACTGACGAATTCCGGTCCGTTGTCCGAGCGCATGAACAGGGGTGCACCATGCTGGCTCACCAGGCGCGAGAGCACCTCAATGACCCGTTGAGAGCGGATGGCCCCCGCCACGTCGATGGCCAGGCATTCGCGGGTGTACTCGTCCACCACGGTGAGGCACTTGATCTGGCGACCATCGGCAGTGGTGTCAAAGACGAAGTCGTAGGCCCACACCATGTTCACCTTGAACGGCGTATGGGCACGGGGCCGCCCCGAGGCGATGCGCTTGCGCGTACGTTTCTTGGGCAGCAACAGCCCGGCCTGACGCCAGATGCGGTGCGTGCGTGACCAGCTCAAATCGAAGCCCTGGCGACGAAGGAAGATGCGGATGCGCCGATAGCCGTAGCGCGGGTACTGCGCCGACAACGACTTCATCGCCTCGATCACCGGCGCATCCTTGGCGGGCAGCCGCAGCTCATAGCTGAGCGTCGATCTGGCAACACCGAGCAACCCGCAAGCCCGACGCTGCGACAGGCCACGCTGGCAAGCCAGCTGGACCTGTTCACGCCGGCCCTGCGGGCTCACCACTTTTTTGAGTTGATCTCCTTGAGCACCTCGATGTCCAGTGCAGCCTCAGCCAACAGCTTCTTCAGACGAGAGTTCTCCAACTCCAGCACCTTCAGGCGTTTGACATCGGCTGCGTCCATCTGGCCAAAGTGCTTACGCCAAGCGTAGATCGTGGGCTCGCTGACCTTGTGCTTCTTGGCCGCCTCGGCCACCGTGGTGCGGTCCGCTTCGCGCAGCACCGTGACCATCTGCTCTTCCGTGAATCGACTTTTTCTCATAGGCTCCTCGTGGGTTGGGAGCCATCTTCCTAGAAATCATTGGTCCGGAAAAACCGGGCAGGTCATTGTCTCGGCCAGCTCTCCTTCCGGATCTAGGCAGTGAGCAATACCCTTGTGGCTAAGAAAGTTCCGCTCTTTCTTGAAGCGACTTAGATCGGACACGAGTGTTTGATTGTTCGTGAGTTTGCGAAAGACATCAATGAGACGCTCCAACGAAGCGTCTTCGTAGTCATCACCGCTCATCATGAACGGTATTCGCTTACCGATGCACTTTTTGGCGAGCTGAAAAGCTTCTGATATGTATAGCTTGAGTTGTTGCTCAACCAATTGGCAGCCAGAGAGCGCAAATGCCACTTTTAGGTAGAAATCGTCGCCGTCATTCATTTGAGGTCTAACGATTTAAATCGTATAAGTGCGAAATAACATGGCTGACCATTCATGGTGATCATCTCCTTGAGTGCGTTTAAGTGCTTGTTTATACCCACAAGCTATTTGAGCGTCCATTCGCTCAAGAACAAATAGCAGGCGATGAAACCCGGCATAGGGTTTACTCTGTGGGGAGTTCGATTTTCTTCGCCGTAATGAGGAGGCGAGTAGCGCAGGGGCAAGCGGATTAAGAGGCGCAGATGTTTGAGCCCGCAGGGCGAGTTTCTGCGCCTCCCGCTTGGCCCGAGCAACGCAGCGTGCCCGTAGCGCAGCGCAGGGCCGACGAATCCGGCTCGCCTTCTCTTTGCTTACTTTCTCTTGGCGAAGCAAGAGAAAGTGAGTCGCCCGCCGGGGCGAGACCCGGCACGCCGGCCCCGTCAGGCATCTGACTCAAAAACAAAATGCTATAAATTCAATAGCTATCTGCGCAATACCCATAAGCCTCCAGGCACAAAAAAGCCCGCAAACCGCGGGCTTTTTCATGGCCGACAGGCAAAGCAGTCTTACTTCTCGCCCTTGCCAATGGAGAGCAGTTCGCCACCCACACCGGCCGACAACAAGCCAGCGTTGGAGTAAATCCCCAGCTTGGCGCGCGTGTCGGTGATATCCAGGTTGCGCATGGTCAGCTGGCCGATGCGGTCCAGCGGGCTGAACGGCGCGTCTTCCACCTTTTCCATGCTCAGGCGCTCGGGCGCGTAGGTCAGGTTGGGGCTCTCGGTGTTGAGGATGGAATAGTCGTTGCCGCGGCGCAGTTCGAGCGTCACTTCGCCGGTGATGGCACGGGCCACCCAGCGCTGGGCGGTTTCGCGCAGCATGATGGCCTGGCTGTCGAACCAGCGGCCCTGGTAGAGCAGGCGGCCGAGCTTGCGGCCGTTGTCGCGGTACTGCTCGATGGTGTCCTCGTTGTGGATGCCGGTTACCAGGCGCTCGTAGGCGATGTGCAGCAGCGCCAGGCCGGGAGCTTCATAGATGCCGCGGCTCTTGGCCTCGATGATGCGGTTCTCGATCTGGTCGCTCATGCCCAGGCCGTGGCGGCCGCCGATGCGGTTGGCTTCCAGGATCAGTTCCACCGGGTCATTGAACTGCACGCCATTGAGGGCGACCGGTTGGCCTTCCTCGAAGCGCACCGAGACCTCTTCGCGCTTGACCTCAACGTCGTCCTTCCAGAAGGCCACGCCCATGATGGGGTTGACGATCTTCATGCCGCTGTTCAGGTGCTCCAGGTCTTTCGCCTCGTGCGTGGCGCCCAGCATGTTGGAGTCGGTCGAGTAGGCCTTCTCGGCGCTCATCTTGTAGCCGAAGCCGTGCTGCGTCATGAACGCGCTCATCTCGGCGCGACCGCCCAGCTCGTCGATGAACTGCTGGTCGAGCCAGGGCTTGTAGATCTTGAGTGCCGGGTTTGTCAGCAGGCCGTAGCGGTAGAAGCGCTCGATGTCGTTGCCCTTGAAGGTGGAGCCGTCACCCCAGATGTTGACGTCGTCTTCCTTCATGGCGGCCACGAGCATGGTGCCGGTGACGGCACGGCCCAGCGGCGTGGTGTTGAAGTAGGTGGCGCCGGCGGTGGTGATGTGGAAGGCGCCGGCCTGCAGCGCGGCAATGCCTTCGTGTGCCAGCTGGCGGCGGCAGTCGATCAGGCGGGCCAGCTTGGCGCCGTATTCCATCGCCTTGCGCGGGATGGCGTCGTAGTCCGGCTCGTCGGGCTGGCCCAGGTTGGCGGTATAGGCGTAGGGCTCGGCGCCCTTGAGCTTCATCCACAGCAGCGCGGCGCTGGTGTCCAGGCCGCCGGAGAAGGCGATGCCGACCTTCTGGCCGATGGGGAGGTTTTGCAGGATGGTGGCCATGGATTTATCCGAAGTGGCAGACGTAGTGGTAGGGCTCGGTGACGCGGATCTCGAAGCTTGAGTTGCCGGGCACGTTGAACTTCTCGCCGGCGCTGGACTTGACCCAGGCGTCCGTGCCCTTGAGCTTGTACTCGCAGGAGCCGGCCACGCATTCCATGATCTCGGGGGCGCCGGTGTTGAAGGTCAGGGTGGCGGGCAGAACCACGCCGACCGATTTTTTGGTGCCGTCGGCCAGGGTGATGCTGTGGCTCACGCACTTGCCGTCGAAGTAAACATTGGCCTTGGTGGCGACGGACACGTTGTCGAATTGTTGGGTGCTCATGATGCGTCTAGGTTGTGTAGCTTGGGCGAACCTGCGATTTTAAGGCAGGCGCTTATTTCAGCCTCGCCTGCCAGCCGGCGGCGTCAAAACCGACGGTGACTTCCGTGGCCGACCATTCCACCACCGGACGCTTGATGACGCTGGGCTGGGCCAGCATCAGAGCGCGGGCACTGGCGGCGTCGGTCACGGCAGCCTGGGTGGCCGCGTCGAGCTTGCGCCAGGTGGTGCCCTGGCGGTTCAGCAGCTTTTCCCAGCCGGCGCTGGCCAGCCAGTGGTCGAGCGGCTGCTCCGGCACGCCTTGCTTCTTGAAGTTGTGGAACTGCACGACCACGCCGTGTTCGGCCAGCCAGGCGCGCGCCTTTTTCACCGTGTCGCAGTTGTTATAAGGAGGGCAACACATGCTGAGTATCCCAAAACCAAATAACCATAAGGAATAAACGCTCATCAAGTGGCATGATAACTTGCTGGAAATTATTAAACGCATCTTCCATCAAGTGCGGGTAGTTTCCTAAGAATCAGATATTTTGGACTAGCGGCGGGATATGGTGTGTTTTTAAATTACCGAGCGTCGAGTAGATGGGACCAAAACCGTTGATGCAGACAATATTTGTCATTGGGCAAAACACAACTCCATCGCCTTTGGTTGACGATGCAATCGACTTGCCGTTCTCTCCCAATTTCAATAATGGGCTATGCCTTGACAGTCGATCAAAAGCACAAACGCTGGCCACTGGACCCATGGTATTTATCCTGTGATATTCCCACCGAAAAAGTAGTCAGCTTTGCTGAACAGTTTGGGTGTCAAAAGGAGTTTGACAAGCTATATGCAAATGCGAACTGCCGACAAAATCCCAACTGGGAATAAGCTGTCATTGTGGACACTTTAAGCCTAACGGAACAAAATAGGCCAGCACTTGATGCCGAGCTTTTGGACGATGTTTTCGTGAGCGTGCAGCAATGCCATTGAGAGGTGCCTATGGATGGAATCATCGACTTGAGCGTTGCTTTAAGAAAAATTCACGAGTGGAGTATGGCCGACGGGGATTTGGGGCACGAGTACTGGAATCAAATTCGCAAGCTACTCGAGCGCGCAGCAGGCATGCAAGCGGAAATTGACGCACTGCGCGAGAAGCTTGAGGGGTTTCAACGTGACACCGGTAAGAGCTAAATCTAATTGATTGCTTACTCCGCTGAACAATCTGTTGCAAATGCCAGCTGAAGGACTGAGGGTGTCCCGAATTTTGTGTAAACGGGGCGAGCGTTAATTCTTGGGCATTCTCTCCTCGAACTGAATGGTAAACCGGGTCAATGCAGCCTTCCAGTCGCGCAGCGGCATCGTCCACTTTTTGCTGATGTTGGCCAGGG
>JAUXVI010000007.1 GCA_030680575.1 Hylemonella sp. | reverse complement strand
TGGCGATGCCACTACAACACCGTGCGCCCCCATAGCAGCCTGGCCTACCTGACCCCGCACGAGTTCAAACAGCAATATCATTCAATCCCCAACCCGGCCGTCTTACAGGAATGAATGGCTCGGAAAAACCGGGCAGGTCAGACTGTCATGGGCAAAAAAGGGTGCACGGGTCCTGCCGTGCAAGGGCCTGGGTCAGCAACCGGGGCTGCCCGCCGATAATTGAGGCCATGCATTTCCTCAAGAGCTGGTCCCCACGCACGGTCGGCTTGGTGGCGGCCGTGATCACCGTCACCATCTGGACCGCGTTCATCGTCATTGCCCGGGCCTCGGCCAAGGGCTCGCTCACGCCGTTTGACATCGCGCTGGCGCGCATCACCGGTGCCAGCTTGGTGCTGGTGCCGCTGGGTGCCTGGCTGGTGCGGCGCGACCGCGCCACACCCGGCCTGCCCGGCGGCGGCGCGTCGTCGTTTTTCGGCCTGTCGCCGCTGGCGCTGCGCGTCACGGCGGCCTGCGGCCTGTTCGGTGGTTTCGGCTACGCGGCGCTGGCCTACAGCGGCTTCTTCTACGCACCGGCAGCGCATGCCTCGGTGCTGATGCCCGGCAGCCTGCCACTGTGGACCACCTTGCTGGCGCTGTTCGTCCTGCACGACCGCATCACGTCGGCGCGCGCCATTGGCTTGGCCTGCATCGTCGGTGGCGACCTGCTGGTCGGCGGCGCCAGCCTGCTACACGCCTTTGACGGCGGCGAGGTCTGGAAAGGCGACCTGCTGTTCATGGCCGCAGCCATGTGCTGGTCGGCTTACAGCGTGCTGGCACGCCGTCATGCACTTGACGCGGTGCGCGCCACTGCCGCCATCACTGTGTTTGCGCTGTTCAGCTACGTGCCGTCTTATGCCCTGCTGCTGGCGCTGGGCGTGCTCCAGAGCCATCTGCTGACGGCGCCACTGGGCGAGGTGCTGTTCCAGATGCTGTTCCAGGGCGTGGGTTCGGTGGTGATCTCGGGTGTGACCTTCACCAAGATGATCCAGTACTTCGGCCCGGTGCGCTCGACCATGATCACGGCGCTGGTACCGGGTCTGTCGGCGCTGGGCGCGGTGATCTTCCTGGGCGAGCCGCTGTACTGGAACCTGATGGCCGGCCTGGTGCTGGTGACGGTGGGTATCCTGTTCGGCGTGCGTAAAACAGTTGCTATCAAAACAGAAGCGCCGGACGCAAATTCCACGGGCGCTAAGGCCTGATTTTTTATGAAACTGCTTGCTTTCGACACCAGCACCGAATTGATCTCGATTGCCGTTACGCGCTTGGTCGATGGCCAGGCGCGTATCTGGCAGCACACCGGCGCCGGCGGGGCGCAAGCCTCCAGCGCCTTGATTCCGACCATCGAGCTGCTGATGGCCGAAGCCGAACTGCGCTACGAGGAACTGGATGCCATCGCCTTCGGCCAAGGGCCGGGCTCCTTCACCGGCCTGCGCACCGCCTGCGCGGTGGCGCAGGGGCTGGGCTTTGGCGCCGGCGTGCCGCTGCTGCCGGTGGACACGCTGCTGGCCGTGGCCGAGGAGGCTCGCCAGCAGTACGCGCCACAGCAAGCCGCCTTGCGCGTGCTGGCCCTGCTCGACGCCCGCATGGACGAGCTGTACGCGGCGCACTACGAATTTGCCGATGGTTCTTGGATGCAGCGCGAGGACTACGCGCTGTTCAAGCCGGAGCAACTGGCGCTGCAGGACAGCACGGTGCTGGCCGGCAATGTGTTTGCCGAGTATGGCGAGCGCCTGCCGGTGCCGCCCGAGTTGCCGCGCTGGCAGGCCCTGCCTACGGCGGCGGCCATGCTGCGCCTGGCGCCGGCGCTGCTGGCAGCCGGCCTTGCCGTGCCGGCTGAGCAGGCCCTGCCGCGTTACATCCGCGATAAAGTGGCGAAAACCACCCTGGAGCGTGCCGCTGAAAAAGCGGCTGCCCACTGAACACCCGCCCGCGTTCACCATGAGTGCTGTCCTCCAGCCCGCTGAAGCCCGCTTCGAGCCGCTCACCGCCGAGCGGCTGGACGCGGTGCTGCACATCGAGCAGCAGGCCTACCCGCACCCCTGGACGCGCGGCAACTTCAACGATGCCATCCAGTCCGGCTACCTGGGCCAACTGCTGATGGCCGGTGGCGAACTGCTGGGCTATTTCGTGGCCATGAAGGGCGTGGACGAGGTGCACCTGCTCAACATCACGGTGGCGCCCGCGTACCAGCGCCAGGGCTGGGCGCGTGTCATGCTGGATGCGCTGGTCATCTGGGCGCGCGGCCAGGGTGCCGACTGGCTGTGGCTGGAAGTGCGCGTCAGCAACGCCCGCGCGATTGGCGTCTATGAAAACCATGGTTACCGCCGCGTCGGCCTGCGCAAGCGTTATTACCCCGCCGAGCACGGCCAGCGCGAAGACGCGGTGGTCATGAGCCTGCACCTGTGACCGATCAGGGACAATGGCAGCATGAGCTTGGAATTGGATGCGCGGCAGCGCGCGATGCTGGAAGAAATGGGTGTGCGGGTCTGGAGCCCGCTGCACCCGTCTGGCGTTGATGATGCCCCTGCCGACACGCCATACGAGGCCACCACGGCAACGCGCCAGAGTGCTCCTGAAACAGTAGCGGCCCGCGCAACAACGGCAAGGCCAGAGGCCCGATTTGAGCCGCAAACTGCAGCGCCTGCACCGGCTTCTGCTTCAGCCCTGCCGGCCGATATCGCGGCCATGGACTGGCCCGCGCTGCAGCAGGTTGTGGCCGGCTGCCAGGCCTGCGGCCTGTGCCAGGGCCGCAAGAACACCGTGTTTGGCGTTGGCGACACCCAGGCGCGCTGGCTGGTGGTGGGCGAGGCGCCGGGCGAGAACGAGGACCTGCAGGGCGAGCCCTTTGTCGGCCAGGCTGGCCAGCTGCTCGACAACATGCTCAAGGCCGTCGGCCTGAACCGCGGCGGCACCGGCGCGCAAGGTGTTTACATTGCCAATGTGCTCAAGTGCCGCCCGCCGGCCAACCGCAACCCGCAGCCGGAGGAGGTGGCGAAGTGCGAGCCCTACCTGCGCCGCCAGGTCGAGCTGCTGCAGCCGCAAATCATCCTGGCGCTGGGGCGCTTTGCCGCGCAGTCGCTGTTGCAAGCCACGGTGCCGGACATCGCGACCCTTCCGCTGGGCAAGCTGCGCGGCCAGGTGCACCAGTACAACGGGGTGCCGGTGATCGTGAGCTACCACCCGGCCTACCTGCTGCGCACGCCGCAGGACAAGGCCCGTGCCTGGGCCGACCTGTGCCTGGCACTCGATGTGGCGAAACGTGTGCCAGCGCGATAAGTGTCTTTGCGTGAGAAGATACCGGCATGCCTCAATTTCTGCGTTCCCTTGTCATCGGCCTGACCGTTCTGCTGGGCCTGGTTGCCGCCTGGACCTGGCTGACGCTGAACTGGAGCTACGCCGACGGCGAGCGCGCCGGCTACGTGCAAAAGCTGTCGCGCAAGGGCTGGCTGTGCAAGACCTGGGAGGGCGAGATCGCCATGGTGACGATGCCGGGTGCCATTCCGGAGAAATTCGAATTCAGCGTACGTGACGACGCTGTGGCACAGAAGATCAATGTCCTGGCCGGCAAGCGCGTGGTGCTGCACTACCGCCAGCACAAGTTCGTGCCGACCACCTGCTTCGCCGAAACCGAGTACTTCATCCACGATGTGCGCGAGGTGCTGGAGACGCAGACGCCGGCACCCCTGGCGCCCAGCGCAGCGCAGGGCGAGTTGCAGCCGCCGCGCTGAACCGGCGCGCGGGACCGGGCTCAATGCAGTTCAGCGTGCGCCAGCCAAAGGAGAGACAGTGAAACCAGCGCGTTTTTTCCTGGTTGCGTTCCTTCTGCTGGCGGCCCTGGTGAGCGTGCCGGCCCGTGCGGCTGGGGAGGTGAGTGAATCGGTCATCACGGCCAGCCTGCCGGGGCGCAGCATCTCGGCCCTGGTGACGCATTGGCGCGAACACGATGAGTTCCGGCGCGCGGTGCTGCTGATGCCGGGCTACCCCGGCATCATGAAGCTGCGGTCAGTGGATGATTACGCGCTCAAGGGCAACTTCCTGCTGCGCAGTCGCTCGTACTGGCTCGACCGCGAGACGGTGGTGTTCGCGGTCGATGCCCCTTCGGACCAATGGACTGGTTTTTCCGGCGCCTTCCGCGCCAGTGAACGTTACGCCGAAGACATCCGGGAACTGGTCGGCATCATCCGACAGCGATATGGGCTGATGCCGCTGGCGGTGGTGGGCACCAGCGAAGGCAGCGTCTCGGCCTATTTCGCCGCGCGGGCCGTGCCGCGTCCGGGCACCAAGGTCATCTTCACCAACTCGGTGTTCCTCTCCAGTTCGAACGTGCCAGGCCTGAGCGAGCTGGATTTCGAGCGTTACGGCCTGCCCATGCTGTGGGTGCACCACGCCGAGGACCCCTGCCGCCTGACACCTTATGCCGAGGCGCAACGGCTGGCGCAGAAAACCGGCACGCCGCTGATCACGGTGAAATCCGGCAACGCGGGCCGCGGCCCAGCCTGTCAGCCCTTCACCCAACATGGCTTCATCGGTGTCGAAGCGCAGACCGTACAGGCCATGAAGACCTGGTTGCTGCAAGGCGTGGCCAGCGACGTCGTGGTGCCGTAGTTCAACAGACTTGGAGCGCTTGATGTCAGCGACAACCTCAGTCTTCATCGCCACCAGCCTGGACGGTTTCATTGCCAGAGCGGACGGCAGCATCGACTGGCTGCTGCAGGCCAACACACGGGTGCCGGCCGGCGAGGATTGCGGCTACCAGGCCTTCATGGACACGGTGGATGGGCTGGTCATGGGCCGCAAGACCTTCGAGCAGGCGCTGAGCTTTGACCCCTGGCCTTACACCGGCAAGCCGGTTGTGGTGCTGTCGCGCCAAGGGGTGGTGGTGCCGGCGGCGTTGCGCGACTCGGTCAGCGTGAGTGCCGAAGCACCCGCCGACTTGCTGGCCCGCCTGTCGGCCGCCGGCGCCCGCAAGCTCTACATCGACGGCGGGCAGACCATCCAGGGTTTTTTGCGCGCCGGCTTGATCGACGAGCTCATCATCACGGTCATTCCGGTGCTGCTGGGCAACGGCCTTCCGCTGTTTGGTCCGCTCGATGCCGATGTGGCACTCACCCATGTCGAGACACGCGCCTACCCGTTCGGTTTCGTGCAGAGCCACTACCGGCGTGCCCAGCCATCTGCCGCATGAGCCGCGAGGCGCCGTTCGATCCTGCTCGCCTGTTTCTGGCCCTGTGCCCGGGACGGGCCGTGCAGGCCGCGCTGGCAGCGCATGCTGACGGCTGGCATTGGAACGAGGAGACCGCCCGCTACGCACCCGCTGACTGGCACGTGACGCTGCACTTCATCGGCGCCGTGCCGCGTCCACGTATCGACGAATTGCGCGCCGGACTGGACGTGCCCTTCACGCCGTTCGAACTGCGCTTCGGCCAGCCGGTCCTGTGGCCGCACGGCCTGGCGGTGCTGCTGCCGATGGCGCTGCCCGTGGCCTTGCAGCAGCTGCACGACCAGCTGGGCCATCGTCTGCGTCAACTGGATTTGCGCACCGATGAACGTCCCTACCGGCCGCACCTCACGCTGGCACGCCGGGCCGGCGCAGCCCGGCCGCCGGCGCAGTGGCCAGCCTGGGGCTGGCAGGTGCGGGGTTATGCGTTGATGGCGTCGACCGGCGAGGCGGAACCCGACGGCCAGCGCTACCGCGTGCTGCAGCAATACGGCGCACCGGATGCAGGGGATGCACTGCGCCCTTGACGCACAATGCACTTCTCTACCCCTTATTTCCGACCATGAGCACGACTGCCGACAACCCGCTTTCCATCGAGCTGTACGACGAGCCGGGGCACCTGATCCGCCGTGCGCAGCAGATCGCGGTGTCCAAGTTCCATGAGGTGCATGGCCGGCATGTGACGCCGATCCAGTACGCCATCCTGCGCACGCTGCACGAGACGCCCGGCATCGACCAGGTGACGCTGGCACAGCTGATCGCGCTCGATACCTCGACCACCGCCGACATCGCGGCGCGGCTGGAGGCCAAGGGCTGGATCCTGCGCGAGGTGCTGCCGCGCCGCCAGCGCCGCCTCTCGCTCACGCCGGGGGGCGAGGAAGTGCTGCTGGAGCTGCGCCCGGGCGTGGACATCATGTACCGCGGCATGATGAGCAGCCTGGAGCCGGCTGAGCAGAAGGAATTCATGCGTCTGCTGCGCAAGTTCGTGCACCTGCACGACAGGCAGAACAAGCCGGAAGACCACGAGGCCCGCACCGCCCGGGTCAGGGCCAAGCCCCGAGCCTGAAGCGTCATCTCGTCCGCCGTTGGTCGGAAATCCGAGGATTTAAGGGTTAGTACTTAGTTTTTTGGGCTTTCGCTGCAAATCTTCATTCAGTACAATGAATCACATTCAGTATACGGAATCAAAGATTTCCAAATCAACGATTTCCAGACTGGTATCCAGATTCCGTCCGACTATCTTTAACCGAGCGAGGTGTTCACATGTTCCCGAAAAATACCTGGTACGTTGCCGCCACCCCTGGCGAGATCGACGAAAAGCCGCTGGGCCGCACCATCTGCGGCGAGCGCATCGTGTTCTACCGCGGTGAGGAAAACAAGGTCGCCGCGGTCGAGGACTTCTGCCCGCACCGCGGCGCGCCGCTGTCGCTCGGTTACGTTTGTGAAGGCAAGCTGGTCTGCGGTTACCACGGCCTGGAGATGGGTTGCGACGGCAAGACCGTGGCCATGCCGGGCCAGCGCGTGCGCGGTTTCCCGGCTATCAAGGCCTACCCGGTGGTCGAGCGCTACGGCTTCATCTGGGTCTGGCCCGGCGACGCCGCCCAGGCTGACGAGGCCAAGATCCCGGTGCTGGAGTGGTACGACAACCCCGAGTGGGCCTACGGCGGTGGCCTGTACCACATCGCCTGCGATTACCGCCTGATGATCGACAACCTGATGGACCTGACGCACGAAACCTATGTGCACAGCACCTCCATCGGCCAGAAGGAAATCGACGAAACACCGTGCAAGACCACAGTGAACGGAGACGAGGTCGTCACCGCGCGCTTCATGAATGGCATCACGCCGCCACCGTTCTGGAAGGCCGCCCTGCGCAGCAACAACCTGCCGGACGACGTCACGGTGGACCGCTGGCAGATCTGCCGCTTCACGCCGCCGAGCAACGTCATCATCGAAGTCGGTGTCGCGCTGGAAGGGCACGGTGGCTACGACGCGCCGAACGAGAAGAAGGTCTACAGCAAGGTGATCGACTTCATCACGCCCGAGACCGAAACCTCGATCCATTATTTCTGGGGCATGGCGCGCAAGTTCAACCCGAAAGACAAGGCGCTGACCGCCACCATCCGCGAAGGCCAGGGCAAGATCTTCGGTGAAGACCTGGAGATGCTGGAGAAGCAGCAGCGCAACCTGCTCGACTACCCCGACCGCGCCTTGCTGATGCTCAACATCGACGCCGGTGGCGTGCAGTCGCGCAAGATCATCGACCGCCTCGTGGCCGAGGAACAAGCCCTGGCCAAGGCCTAAGGACGCGACATGAGTAGTGCAACAACGCTCTCGGTCCGTGTCGCCCGCAAGGCGGTGGAAGCGCAGGACATCGTGACGCTGGAGCTGGTGGCGATCGACGGCAGTGCGTTGCCGGCTTTCGGCGCCGGCGCACACGTCGACGTTCAGCTGCCCGGTGGAATCACCCGCCAGTACTCGCTGTGCAACGACCCGACCGAAACGCACCGTTACCTGATCGGTGTGCTGCGCGACCCGGCCTCGCGCGGAGGTTCCGAGGCAGTGCATGCGCAGGTGAAGGAAGGCGACGTGCTGCAGATCAGCACGCCGAAGAACCACTTCCCCTTGGCGCATGACGCGAAGAAGAGCCTGCTGCTGGGCGGCGGCATCGGCATCACACCGATCCTGTGCATGGCCGAGCGCCTGGCCAACACCGGTGCCGTGTTCGAGATGCACTACGCCACGCGCTCGCCGGAGCGCACCGCCTTCCGCGAGCGCATTGCCA
Source organism: Hylemonella sp. (assembly GCA_030680575.1). Classification (GTDB taxonomy): domain Bacteria; phylum Pseudomonadota; class Gammaproteobacteria; order Burkholderiales; family Burkholderiaceae_C; genus Hylemonella. The sequence goes on along the minus strand of JAUXVI010000007.1, from coordinate 60,329 downwards.
CCTCGAACTTCGCCGACAAGGTGGCGTTTCACTTCGACGATGGCGACGCCGCACAGAAACTGGACCTGGCCCAGCTGCTGGCCCAGCCGCAAGCCGGCACCCACCTCTACGTTTGCGGCCCCAAGGGCTTCATGGATGCGGTACTGAACACGGCGCGCGAGAAAGGCTGGCCCGAAGAACAGTTGCATTACGAGTTCTTCGGCGCCACGGTGGAAAAGTCCGACAGCGATGCCAGCTTCGAGATCAAGTTGGCCAGCTCGGGTCGCATCGTCATGGTGCCGAAGGACAAGACGGTGACGCAGGCGCTGGCCGAAGCCGGTGTCGAGATCCTGATGTCCTGCGAGCAGGGCGTGTGCGGCACCTGCCTGACGCGCGTGCTCGACGGTGTGCCCGACCACAAGGACAGCTACCTGACCCCCGAGGAACAGGCGGCAAACGACCAGTTCCTGCCCTGCTGCTCGCGCGCCAAGACGCCGCAGCTGGTGCTCGACCTCTAAGAGGCAACGACGGTCAAACAAAAACCCGGCGACAGCCGGGTTTTTGTTGAACGCACGCTTCAGTGTCCAGGGTCAGCATCTTGCGTCGGACGGTGGCGAGTTGCTGGCACACGAGGTAGGGCATGGGCTGGGTGAGCGGTGTTTCTTACAATGCAGGGATGACCTTCCTCGACATGTTGCGCGCCGCCGAGCGGCAAAACGGATCCCTGCTGTGCGTGGGGCTGGACCCCGAGCCGGCCAAATTCCCCGCCGGCCTCAAGGGCGACAGCCGCAAGATCTACGATTTCTGCGCCGCCATCGTGGACGCCACGGCCGACCTGGTGATTGCCTTCAAACCTCAGATCGCCTACTTCGCCGCACACCGCGCCGAAGACCAGCTGGAAAAGCTGATCGCCCACATGCGCCGTGCCGCGCCGCAAGTGCCCATCATCCTGGATGCCAAGCGTGGCGACATCGGCAGCACGGCCGAGCAGTACGCGCGCGAAGCCTTCGAACGTTATGGCGCCGATGCGGTCACGCTGTCGCCCTTCATGGGTTTCGACTCGGTGATGCCGTATCTGAAATACGAAGGCAAGGGCGCCTTCCTGCTGTGCCGCACCTCCAACCCGGGCGGTGACGACCTGCAGGCGCAGCGTCTGGCCAGCGTGCCGGGTGAACCGCTGGTTTACGAACACATTGCCAAGTTGGCGCAAGGGCCGTGGAACCTCAACGGCCAGCTTGGCCTCGTCGTCGGCGCCACCTACCCGGCCGAGATCGAGCGCGTGCGCGCCGTGGCACCCACGGTGCCGTTGCTGATCCCGGGCGTCGGCGCCCAGGGCGGCGATGCCGTGGCGACGGTGAAGGCCGGCTGGCGCGCCGTCGGTGGCGAAACGACGGCGCCGATCGTGGTCAACTCCTCGCGTGCAGTGCTCTACGCTTCCGCGGGCGAGGACTTTGCTGCAGCGGCGCGGCGTGAAGCGCTCAAGACGCGCGACCTGCTGGAGGCGGCCAAAGCCTGATCGGGTGCTCCTCACCCGGTTGTGAGTTGCGTGGGCTGAGCCTATGATGGGTTCGCGGGGCTGGGCCGTCTTGCGCGTCAGTGCCTGAACTCCCGAAAGGAGCTTCCCATGTCTTTTCTCCATTTCCCTGCTCGACACGTGCTGGTTCTGGGTGCCTTGAGTCTGCTGACCTGGACCTCGGCCATCGCTGAAAAACCAGAGTGGAACAAGAACAACGGACCTGACGGGAAACGGCCATCGAGCGAGGCCCGGCACGAAGACGACGGCAAACGCCAGCGGGACGAGGCCCGTCCCGACCGCTATTTCCGCGATGAACATCGGGTCGCCATTCGCGACTACTACGGCCGCGAGTACGGCGCCGGCAAGCGCTGCCCTCCGGGTCTGGCCAAGAAAGCCAACGGCTGTCTGCCGCCCGGGCAGGCCAAGAAGTGGCAGGTCGGCCACAGGCTGCCCCGGGATGTCATCTATTACGCCGTGCCGCCCGTCGTGCTGGGGCAACTCGGCACCCCGCCGTCCGGACACAAGTTTGTCCGCGTTGCCGGCGACATCTTGCTGATTGCCATGGGCACCGGCATGGTGATTGATGCCATTGAAGATCTGGGGCGTTAACCCGGCGCAGACAAGGGGCGGAAGCGCCCGTGCCCCATGTAACAGCGTGCAAAGGGGCGATGCAAACGCTGCCTCCGCAGCTACATTGCGCACTGGACCAGCACAGGGGTGCTGGCAGGAGTGATGCATGCAAAAGCTAAAACAACGTTGGGTACGAATGGGCGTGGTGGCTGCCACGCTGATGTCTCTGGGTGGTACGGTGCTGGCGGAGAAGCCGGACTGGGCCGGCCCGCCAGGCAAGAACAAACACCGGGACGAGCAGCGCGATGAACGCCGTGACGGCTACCCGGCGCGCCAGGGCGGTTCGGTGGAGATCCGCATTGGCGGCTACTTCGGCGATGCCCAGCGGACAGCGGCGAATGACTACTACCGCCAGCAATACCGCGGCGGCAACTGCCCGCCCGGCCTGGCCAAAAAGAACAACGGCTGCCTGCCGCCGGGGCAGGCGCGGAAATGGGCCATGGGCCGCCCCTTGCCGGGCGACGTGGTCTATTACCCGATCGAGCCCGGCATCCAGATCCGGCTCGGCACGCCGCCGGCTGGGTACAAGTACGTGCGCGTGGCCTCCGACATTCTGCTGATCGCGGTGGGCACCAGCATGGTGGTCGATGCGATTCAGGATCTCGGTCGCTGAATTCAATCAGCTATCAATTTGATAGCTGATTGCGCAATATTGGCAAGGGCTAGCGCCCGATTTTTGCCAGAATTCGGTCGCCGAACATGACGCAGACCAGCGCCAGCGCCACCAGCGCGATGCCAGCCCACTGCCAGGGCGCGATGGTTTCGCCCAGCGCCAGCATGCCGGCGCTCAGGCCCACCACCGGCACGCCCAGGCTGAACGGTGCCACGCGGTTGGCCGGGTGGCGCTTGAGCAGGCCGGTCCACATGGCGTAGGCCCAGATGGTGGCGATCCAGCCCAGGTAGGCCACAGCCAGCCAGGACGTCCACGGCACGCTCAGCCATTTGGCGCTGCTGGTCCAGCTCAGCGCCGGTGTCGCGGCGGCCGGGTCGGCCAGCCAGCTCAGCAACAGGAAGGGCAGCACCGGCACCAGGCTGCTCCACACCAGGAACTGCAGCGGCTCGTAGCCCGGGCTGGCCTGTTGCGCCTTGCGCGCCACGATGTTGGAGGCGGCCCACATGGCTGCGGCGCACAGGTTGAGCAGCAAACCGCTCACGGTGGTGAGACCGGCCGTACCGATGACGAAATTCATGCCGAAGCAGGCCAGGCCCAGGGCGGCAAACGTCAGGCCGCCCACCAGCGGGCGGCTCAGGCGCTCGTGCAACAGGAAAAAACTGAACAGCGCGGTGAAGAACACATGCGTCTGCATCAGCACCGAGGCCAGCGCCGCCGTCATGCCGACCTGGAGCGCCAGGAACAGAAAGCCGAACTGGCCGACGCCCTGGCACAGGCCGTACAGCAGCACCCACTTCCAGTGCAGCGCGGGCGCCCGAATGAAAAACACCAGCGGTAGCACGGCCATCACGTAGCGTGCGGCGCCGAGCTGGAAGGGCGTGAAATCGTGCAGCGCGAACTTCATGGCGACGAAGTTCAGGCCCCAGATGACGATCACACCCAGCGCCGCGGCGTAATCACGCGCCGAAAAATGCCGGGCCGTCATGCGGCGTCCGGCAGCAGTGGCTTCAGGTAGCGCCCGGTGTGGCTGGCCGGGTTGGTGGCCAGGTCTTCCGGCGTGCCGACACCCACCACGGTGCCGCCGCCGGCACCGCCTTCGGGGCCCATGTCGATCAGCCAGTCGGCGGTCTTGATCACGTCCAGGTTGTGTTCGATCACCACGATAGTGTTGCCGGCGTCGCGCAGCTGGTGCAGCACCTTGAGCAGCAGGTCGATGTCGGCAAAATGCAGGCCGGTGGTGGGCTCGTCCAGGATGTAGAGCGTGCGGCCGGTGTCGCGCTTGGAGAGTTCCAGCGCCAGCTTGACGCGCTGCGCCTCGCCACCCGACAGCGTGGTGGCCGACTGGCCCAGCTTGACGTAGGAGAGGCCGACATCGAGCAGCGTCTGCAACTTGCGTGCAATCGTTGGCACGGCGTTGAAGAAGGCGTAGGCCGCTTCTACCGTGAGGTCCAGCACTTGGGCGATGTTCTTGCCCTTGTACAGCACCTCCAGCGTCTCGCGGTTGTAGCGCGCACCGCCACAGACGTCGCACGGCACGTAGACGTCGGGCAGGAAGTGCATCTCCACCTTCACCATGCCGTCGCCCTGGCAGGCCTCGCAGCGGCCGCCGGCCACGTTGAAGGAGAAGCGCCCCGGGCCGTAGCCGCGTTCGCGTGCCATCGGCACCTCGGCCATCAGCTCACGGATCGCCGTGAAGAGCCCGGTGTAGGTGGCCGGGTTGGAGCGCGGCGTGCGCCCGATCGGCGACTGGTCGACGTTGATGACCTTGTCGAAATGCTCGATGCCTTCGATCTCCTGCACCGGGGCCGGCTCGTCGTGCGCGCGGTAAAGCTGGCGCGCCACCGCGGTGTACAGCGTGTCGTTGACCAGCGTGGACTTGCCGGAGCCGGAGACGCCGGTGACGCAGGTGAACAGCCCCACCGGAATGTCGACGCTGACGTGCTTTAGGTTGTGGCCGCTGGCACTGATCAGGCGCAGCTGATCCTCGCCAGGGGCGTGGCGTTTTGTCGGCACCGCGATCTTGAGCGTGTGGGCGAGATACCGGCCGGTGAGCGAATCCGGGTTGGCCTTCACCTCGTCGTAGGTACCCTGCGCCACCACGCGTCCGCCGTGCACGCCGGCCCCCGGGCCCATGTCGATCAGGTGGTCGGCAGCGCGCATCATGTCCTCGTCGTGCTCGACCACCAGCACGCTGTTGCCGATGTCGCGCAGGTGCTGCAGCGTGCCGATCAGACGGTCGTTGTCGCGCTGGTGCAGGCCGATGCTGGGCTCGTCCAGCACGTACATCACGCCCGTCAGACCGGAGCCGATCTGGCTGGCCAGGCGGATGCGCTGCGCCTCGCCGCCCGACAGTGTCTCGGCACTGCGGTCCAGGCTCAGGTAGTTCAGGCCGACGTCGTTGAGGAACTTCAGGCGCAGCCGGATCTCGCGCACCACCTTGTCGGCAATCTCGGCTTTGGCGCCATGCAAGTGCAAGGTGTCGAAGTAGTCGAAGCACTCGCGCAGTGTCAGGTGGCTGACCTCGAAGATGGCGCGTGACTGGTCGCCTTCGCCCACCTTCACATGGCGCGCTTCGGTGCGCAGCCGGGTGCCGGCGCAGGTCGGGCAGGGCTGGGTGCCGCGCAGGCGTGCCAGGTCCTCGCGCACCAGGGCCGAATCGGTTTCGCGGTAGCGCCGCTGGATGTTGGGGATGATGCCCTCGAAGACATGCTTCTTGCTGACCTTCTTGCCCTGCGAGGCACCGGAGTCCATCACGTAGCTGAACTTGATCTCCTCTTCACCCGAGCCGTAGAGGATGACCTGCTGCACGCCAGGCGGCAGCGATTCGAACGGGTCGTCGAGGTCGAACTTGTAATGCTTGGCCAGGCTCTCCAGCATGGCGAAGTAGTAGGCGTTGCGCCGGTCCCAGCCCTTGATGGCGCCACTGGCCAGGCTGAGCGTCGGGAAAGCCACCACGCGCGCCGGGTCGAACACCTCCTGCTGGCCGATGCCGTCACAGCTCGGGCAGGCGCCTTGCGGCGAGTTGAAGGAGAACAGGCGCGGCTCGAGTTCGCTGATCGAGTAGTGGCACAGCGGGCAGGCGAACTTGGCGTTGAACAGGTGTTCGGCGTTCGTGTCCATCTCCAGCGCGATGGCGCGGCCATTGGCCAGGCGCAAGGCGGCTTCGAAGCTCTCGGCCAGACGTTGGCGCAGCGCGGCAGCGTCCGCATCGTCGGCGCCGCGCACCTTGAGCCGGTCGATCACCACGTCGATGTCGTGTTTCTCGGTTTTTTTCAGTGTCGGCAGTTCGTCGAAGTTGCAGGCCACACCATCAACGCGAAAGCGCACATAACCCTGCGCCTGCATGTCCTCGAAGACGTCGGTGAACTCGCCCTTTTTCTCGCGCGCCAGCGGCGCCAGGATCATGAGCCGGGTGTCGACCGGCAAGGCGAGGGTGGCGTCCACCATCTGGCTCACCGTCTGCGCCTGCAACGGCAGGTTGTGCTCGGGGCAGTAGGGCGTGCCGGCGCGTGCGAACAGCAGGCGCAGGTAGTCGTGGATCTCGGTGACGGTGCCCACCGTGGAGCGCGGGTTGTGGCTGGTGGCCTTCTGCTCGATGCTGATGGCCGGCGAGAGGCCTTCGATCAGGTCCACGTCCGGCTTGTCCATCAATTGCAGGAACTGGCGCGCGTAGGTGGAGAGGCTCTCGACATAACGGCGCTGGCCTTCGGCGTACAGCGTGTCGAAGGCCAGGCTCGACTTGCCCGAGCCCGACAGGCCGGTGATCACCACCAGCTGGTTGCGCGGAATGTCGAGATCGATGCCCTTGAGGTTGTGCGTGCGCGCACCGCGGATGTGGATGGCCTGTTGCTGCAGGGCGTGGGCCAGGTAGCGGCCTGGGCCGTCCTCGGCAGGGGTGGGCTGGGGGCGGAGGCCGTCAGGGATGGAGTTCAAAGCGTTGCGTCTTCAACAAAACCCTCCATGATAGAGATAGACGGGGTTTCCCGCATCCTTTGCGCCGCTTTTGTTGGGATCGGGGACAATCGACGCTTTTGTGCCCGCCGCTTGCGGCGACCTCTTCTGAGCTGGATTACCTTCTGTGTCCTCTTCCATTCCTTCCCATCAGACCGCTCCTGAACCGGGCACCATGACCCCGGTGGAGCGGCGCGCCAGCCTGTCGCTGGCGGCCATTTTTGCCCTGCGCATGCTCGGCCTGTTCCTGGTGCTGCCGGTGTTTGCGCTGGAAGCCGCCCGCTATCCCGGCGGTGACGACCCGGCTTTGGTCGGTCTTGCCATGGGTATCTACGGCCTGACCCAGGGTCTGCTGCAACTGCCTTTCGGCATGGCGTCGGACCGGCTGGGGCGCAAGCGTGTCATCGTCGCCGGCTTGCTGCTCTTTGCCTTGGGGAGCCTGGTGGCCGCCTTGGCTGACACCCTGCTGGGGTTGACCCTCGGCCGTGCGCTGCAGGGGGCCGGTGCCGTGTCGGCTGCGGTGACGGCCCTGCTGGCGGACCAGACGCGTGACGAGGTGCGCACCAAGGCCATGGCGCTGGTGGGTGCCAGCATCGGCCTGATGTTCGCCCTCTCCTTGCTGCTGGCGCCGCTGCTGGTGAGCTGGGTCGGTTTGTCGGGCCTGTTTTTCCTGACCGCTGCGCTGGCGCTGGGCGGGGTGGCGGTGGTGATCTGGCTGGTGCCGCCCGAGCCGCAGAAGCACAAGGACATGCCGCGCGGCAGGCTGTCCGAGGTGCTGACGCACGCGGGTCTGCTGCGGCTGGATTTCGGCGTGTTCGTGCTGCACGCCGTGCAGTTGGCCATGTGGGTCGCCATTCCGGCCCTGCTGGTGCAGGCCGGCCTGCCCAAGGCGGATCACTGGTGGGTCTACCTGCCAGCGGTGCTGGCGTCCTTTGTCGTCATGGGCACCACCCTGTTCCCGCTGGAAAAGCGCGGTTACCTGCGAGCCGTGTTCCTGGTGGCGATCGGCCTGATCGGCCTGGTGCAGCTGGGCCTCTTGTGGAGTGCCGAAGCGCCGAGCATCAGCGTGCTGGCGGTGCTGCTGTTCGTTTTCTTCTGTGGCTTCAACGTTTTGGAGGCCAGCCAGCCCAGTCTGGCCTCGCGCATCGCGCCGGCGCATGCCCGCGGCGCTGCGCTGGGTGTTTACAACACGCTGCAATCGCTCGGTTTTTTTGCCGGCGGTGCTGTCGGCGGCTGGCTGGTCAAGGCCACCGGGGTGCACGGCCTGTTTGTTGCCTGCACGGTTGGCATGGGGCTGTGGCTGCTGGTCGCCTGGCCGATGAAAGCGCCGTCCGGGCGGCGTTGAAGGCGCCATAATCGCGGTTAATTCAGTTTGGAGAACCCCCATGGCATCCGTCAATAAAGTGATTCTGGTCGGTAACTGCGGCCGCGACCCCGAAATCCGCTACCTGCCGTCCGGCCAGGCGGTGGCCAATGTGAGTGTGGCCACTTCCAGCCGCCGCAAGGACAAGAACACCGGTGAAACCATCGAGGACACCCAGTGGCACCGCGTCACCTTCTACGACCGCCTGGCCGAGATTGCCGGCGAGTACGTCAAGAAAGGCCAGCCGATCTACGTCGAAGGCCGTCTGAAGTACGGCAAGTTCACCAACAAGGACGGCCACGAGCAGAACACCGTGGACATCATCGCCACTGAAATGCAGCTGCTGGGCAAGCGCGAAGGCATGGGTGGCCCGTCCGACGACGAAGGCAGCGCACCGCGCCGCGCCGCGCCGGCCCCGCGTCAGGCGCCCAGCGCCCCGGCACCGCGCCAGGCACCTGCCAAGGCTTCTAGTGGCTTCGACGACATGGACGACGACATCCCGTTCTGACCCGTTTCGCCCTCGTCTGAGTGTCCAAGCCCCGGCAGCCGCAAGGCTGGAGGGGCTTTTTTGTAGCGTCTGGTTGTACTGTGGGGGGTATTTATGTATACTCCTGCCAGTATATGGAGATTGCCATGCTTTCGTCTCATTCTTCTTTTGGTCTGACCCGCCGTCTGGCGCCGTGGCTGGCTGTCTTTGCCGTGTCCGCAGCCGTGGCGCAGAGTCCGGTTCAGGTGCCGACGGTCCAGATCCAGGCCAAGGCGGTGTCAACCGGCTTCGAGATCGACGGTGTGATCCAGCCGGTCAAACAAAGTACCGTTTCAGCGCAGGCGTCGGGCCGCGTGGTGACACTGGCCGTCAAGATGGGCGACCGTGTCAAGGCCGGTCAGTTACTGGCCATCATTGATGATCGCGAAGCCGCCGTCGGAGTGCAGCGCAGCCAGGCGCAGGTGGCGCAAAGTGACGCCGAATTGCGCAACGCCCAGGCCCACTACGAGCGCACCAAAGAGCTGCAGTCCAAGGGCTTTGTCAGCAAGGCGGCACTCGATATGGCTGAAACCCAATTCAAGGGCGCCCAGGCCGGCCGTGAGCAGGCCAGTGCCGGCGCGCGGCAGTCTGCGCTGTCACAGGGCTACACCCGTGTGACCGCACCCTACGACGGCTGGGTGCTGCAGACCCATGTCGAAGCGGGGGATCTGGCGGTGCCGGGCAAGCCGGTGGTGACGGTGTATGCGCCGCAGCCCCTGCGGGCCGTGGTGCAGGTGCCGGCCTCCAAAGCCGATGTCACCCGCCAGGCCAGCCAGATTGAAGTGCAGTTGGGCAGCGACTGGGTGACCCCGGTGGCGCGCAGCGCCATGCCGTCGGCCGATCCGGTGTCGCAAACGGTGGAGTGGCGCCTTGAACTCGCCCCCAAGGATACGCAGAACCTATTGCCGGGCCAGCAGGTGCGGGTGCGCTACGTCGGTGGCCAGGCCAAGCGCATGGTGGTGCCGGCGGCGGCCATTCTGCGCCGCGGTGAGTTGACGGCAGTCTATGTGGCGGGTGACAAGGGCTTTGCACTGCGTGCGGTCCGGCTGGGCGCCGACCATGGGGCAGAAGGCCTTGAGATCGTGGCCGGCCTGATGGCAGGCGACCGCGTGGCGCTCGACCCGGTCAAGGCCGGACTGGCCGGTGCCGTGGCTGTTACACGCTGAGGTCGATATGAAAGACGTCACATCCACCACCGAACGCCTGGGCATCTCCGGCCGCATTGCCGCGGCCTTCCAGACCAATGCCCTCACGCCGCTGCTGGCCCTGGTGGCTTTGCTGCTGGGCCTGTTCGCCGTGATGGTGACACCGCGCGAGGAAGAGCCGCAGATCAACGTCACCATGGCCAATGTGCTGATCCCCTTTCCCGGGGCCAGCAGCATCGATGTGCAGAACATGGTGGCGCGCCCGGCAGAAGCCGCGTTGAGCCAGATCGCCGACATCGAGCACACCTACTCGGTAGCGCGACCTGGCCTGGCCGTGCTGACGGTGCAGTTCAAGGTCGGTGTGCCACGCACGGAGGCGCTGGTGCGCCTGTACGACGTGCTCAATGCCAACCAGGACTGGCTGCCGCGTGACCTCGGCACGTTGACGCCGATCGTGAAGCCGAAGGGCATCGACGATGTGCCGGTGCTGGCGGTGACCTTGTGGAGTCGCGACGGGCTACCGGCCAACGAGCTTGAGCGCGTGGCACACGAGGTGGAAACCGAACTCAAGCGCGTGCCCGGTACGCGCGAGGTCCAGACCATCGGCGGCCCAGGCCAAGCCGTCCACGTGTGGCTGGACCCGACCCGACTGCGCGAGCGCGGCATTGATGTGCTGAGCCTGAAGCAGACGCTGGCGGCGGCCAACTTCGGCATGCCAGCGGGTGCGGTGCTCGATGCCCAGGCTCAGACATCGCAGATGCTGACGGTAGAGGCGGGTGAATTTCTGCGCTCGGCGCAGGATGTGGGGGATGTGGTGGTCGGTGTGCACCGTGGCGCACCGGTCTATCTGCGCGAAGTGGCACGCGTCGAAGCCGGTGCTAGGCTGCCCCAGCGTTATGTCTGGTTCACGCCGGGTGCAGCCATGGCGACGGACAAGGCCGCGCCACAGAGTGAGGCCGCAGCAGGGCAGGTTTACCCGGCAGTCACCTTGATCGTGACCAAGAAGCCGGGCGAGAACGCCGTCGATGTGGCGCGCGCGGCCAACGCGGCCGTGGCCGCGCTGAAGAACACGGTGATTCCGTCCAATATTGAGAGCAGCATCACGCGCAACTACGGCGAGACGGCGGCCGAGAAGGCCAACAAGCTGATCCAGAAACTGGCGTTTGCTACCGGTTCGGTGATCCTGCTGGTGGGCTTCGCGCTGGGTCGGCGCGAGGCGGTGATCGTCGGCGCCGCCGTGATCCTGACGCTGACCGCCACCCTGTTCGCTTCCTGGGCCTGGGGCTTCACGCTCAACCGCGTCTCGTTGTTTGCGTTGATTTTCTCCATCGGCATCCTGGTGGACGATGCCATCGTGGTGGTGGAAAACATCCACCGTCATCAACAGCTCACGCCCGGCGATTCGCTGCGCGACATCATTCCGCGCGCCGTGGACGAAGTGGGTGGCCCCACCATTCTGGCCACGCTGACCGTGATCGCCGCCTTGCTGCCGATGGCTTTCGTCTCGGGGCTGATGGGGCCGTACATGAGCCCGATCCCGATCAACTCCAGCCTGGGCATGGCGATCTCGCTGGCCATTGCCTTCACCGTCACGCCCTGGCTGGCGCTGAAGCTCATGAAGTCGCATGGCGCTGGCCATGGTCATGAGACCGCGGCGGGTGGTTTGGGCAGCAAGCTGCAAAACCTCTTTACCCGCCTGCTCACACCATTCCTGGCCAGTTCGCGCAAACGTTGGCAGCTGCTGGCCGGCATCATGGCGGCGCTGCTGCTGTCGGTTGGTCTGACCGTGGTGCAGTGGGTGGTGCTCAAGATGCTGCCCTTCGACAACAAGAGCGAGTTCCAGGTGGTGGTGGAAATGCCCGCCGGTACGCCGTTGGAAGATACGGCCGCCACCCTGCACGAGCTCGGCGCCTTCCTGGCGCAGCAACCCGAGGTGCTGAACCTGCAGGGTTACGCTGGCACCGCATCGCCCATCACCTTCAACGGCCTGGTGCGCCAGTACTACATGCGCGCCGAGGCCGAACAGGGTGACCTGCAGGTCAACCTGGTGGACAAACAGCACCGCAGCCAGCAGAGCCACCCTATTGCGCAGCGCCTGCGCCCGGAGCTGGAGCAGATCGGCCAAAAGCACGGGGCACGCATCAAGGTGGTGGAAGTGCCGCCCGGCCCGCCGGTGATGAGCCCGCTGGTGGCCGAGGTGTATGGTCCCGACGAAGCAGGTCGCCAGCAATTGGCCCAGCGCATCGCCCAGGCCTTTGGCGAGACGGCCGACATAGTCGGCATCGACACCTCGTTGAAAGAGAATGCACCACGCGCCTACCTGCGCGTACGCCGTCAGCGCGCCGAGTCGCTCGGCATCCCGGTGGCTGCTGTGGCACAGACCGTGTCGGCCGCCCTATCGGGCACCGATGCCGCCTATTTGCATGACGCGCAGTCCAAATACCCGGTGCCGGTGCGTCTGCAGTTGCCGCGCGACTCGCAGGTGGGGCTCGACACAGTGCTGGCACTGCCGATGCGCGCTGCCAACGGGCAACTGGTGCCGCTGTCAGAACTGGTGCGGGTGGAGCGTGGTGTCATCGACAAGCCGCTGTTCACCAAGGACCTGGCGAACGTGAGTTATGTGTTTGGTGACATGGCCGGCAAGCTCGATTCGCCTTTGTATGGCCTGTTTGCCATCCGCTCCAAACTGGATGAGGCGGCCCTGCCGGGTACGGGCGAGCTGGGCGAGTACTGGATCAAGCAGCCGGCCGATACCTGGCGCCAGTACGCCATCAAGTGGGACGGCGAATGGCAGATCACCTACGAGACCTTCCGCGACATGGGCGCGGCCTATGGCGTGGGCCTGATCCTGATCTACCTGCTGGTGGTGGCGCAGTTTCGCTCCTACACCACACCGCTGGTCATCATGGCGCCGATTCCGCTGACCATCATCGGTGTCATGCCGGGCCATGCGCTGTTGGGCGCGCAGTTCACCGCCACCTCCATGATCGGCATGATCGCGCTGGCCGGCATCATCGTGCGCAATTCCATTTTGCTGGTGGACTTCATCGAACTGCAGGTCAAGCAGGGCATGGCCTTCAAGGACGCGGTGGTGAGTTCAGCCGCCGTGCGCGCGCAGCCGATTGCGCTCACCGGCCTGGCCGCCATGATCGGCGCCTTCTTCATCCTCGACGACCCGATCTTCAACGGCCTGGCCATCTCGCTGATCTTCGGCATTTTGGTGTCCACGCTGCTGACGCTGGTGGTGATTCCGGTGCTGTACTACTCGTTCTATCGCAAACGCTACGAGCGTGAAGACGGTGCGCCACTGGCCACGGTTTGATTTTCCCTGTTTCCCAACCAACCTCTAGGAGTTAGAAATGACTGTTGAACGTTACATCCGCATCATGGCCGGTTTTGTTGTCATGCTGACGCTGGCCCTCGGCGTCGAAGGCAGCCCGATCTTCGTCAGCAAGTGGTTCCTCGCCGTGACCGCCTTTGCCGGCTTCAACCTGTTCCAGTCCGGCTTCACCGGTTTCTGCCCGCCGGCTTTCCTGTTCAAGAAGCTGGGCGTGCCCGAAGGCGGCGACGTCTGCCGCACCAAATAAGGACCTTGTCATGAGCGACACTGCACCGCGCGTCACGCTGCGCCAGCAGCAGGACTTCCAGTTCGAGATCGACTTCGGCGCCGAGGTGCCGAAGCTGATCGGTGACGAACATCCGCCACTGGGCCAGGGCCGTGGCCCGACCCCGGTGCAACTGCTGGCCGCGGCCGTGGGCAACTGCCTGTCGGACTCGCTGCTGTTCGCGCTGCGCAAGTTCAAACAGGCCCCCGAGCCGATCAGCTGCGAGGTGACGGCCGAGGTCGGCCGCAACACGCAGAACCGTCTGCGTGTGCTGGGGCTGGACGTGGTGCTGACGTTGGGTGTGCCGGCGGCGAAGCTGGAGCACCTGGACCGCGTGCTCACCCAGTTCGAAGACTTCTGCACTGTTGCCAGCAGCGTCAGCCAGGGTGTGCCCGTGCGCATCGTGGTGCGCGACGCCGACGGTCAGCAACTCAAGTGAAAGACACCGCCATGCACGCTGAAGCCCCCCGCAGCCGCAAGGCGGCCGCGCCACCCGTCACCGCAGTGGCCGAGGGCTGCGCGCCCACGGTGCTGACCGACAGCGATTCGCGCACCGAAATCCTGAACCGCCTGCGCCGTGCCGAAGGCCAGCTGCGCGGCATCCAGCGCATGATCGAAGACGGCGAGCCTTGCCTGAAGATCGGCCAGCAGTTCAGCGCCGTGCGCAAGGCGCTGGACAGCACCTACCTGCGCATGACGGTGTGTTTCATGGCGCAGGAGCTGGAGGCCAAGCTGGCGCCCGATGAAGAGCAGAAGGCCGATCTCTCGGCCATGATGAAAGACATGGAGACGTTGCTGGCGCGGATGGGGTGAGACTAGGACCCCACGTATCGGCGACTGCTAATCGGTTTGCAAACTTCCTTCTTGCGCGGCAGAGTCATGTTACTTCCGCACATGCTTTGTGATAGGCACGTCTCAGAGCGTCAATTTGGCCAGGAAGACACTCTTTTTCTGCCTCGTCAGCACTAGAAATTTGATCTTCGTAAGTTAGAGCATATGAATAGTTGGGCATCGAAAACTGATCGGCAGTGAAGTCAATTCTTTGTCCACCAATTCGGTTATAGAAGTGGTTTCCACGGCCATGCCAGCCAGTGGTTCGCAAAATTTCACCGCCAAATATTTCCTGAATGACGACAGCTGTCTGAGCGCATTGACCATAAGACGGATAAGCACTGGGAGAGAAGCACGCGCTAGTCTCGGCTGACCAGCTAAGCTCCAAAGCTTTTCTTATTTTCTGGAAAAGGGGTGCATCCATATTGCTCAGTTTGCAGCATCAATCACGCCGCCACCTAAGCAGACGTCGCCGTCATACAAAACGGCCGACTGCCCCGGCGTCACCGCCCACTGCGCCTGTGGGAACTGCAGGCTGAAGGCATTGCCTTCGATGTCACTGATTGAACACGCCGCATCGGCCTGCCGGTAGCGTGTTTTGGCCGCCATCGCGCCCGCCGCAGGCGGTTCACCAGCGACCCAGCTCGCGTCCTGCGCGTGCAGCTGGTGCGACAGCAGCCAAGGGTGCTCATGCCCCTGCACGACCCACAGCGTGTTCTTCTCCATGTCCTTGCGCGCCACGAACCAGGGGGCGTGCTCGCCGCCGCCCTTCTGCGCGCCCTTGGCCTTGATGCCGCCGATGCCCAGGCCCTGGCGCTGGCCCAGGGTGTAGAAGCTCAGGCCCACATGGTTGCCGATGACGCGACCGTAGGCCTTGTCGCCGGGCGCCGGTGTGCCGTCCTTGATCGGCCCCGGTTCCTTCTGGATGTAGCGATTGAGGAACTCGCGGAACGGGCGTTCGCCGATGAAGCAGATGCCGGTGGAGTCTTTCTTCTTGGCATTGGGCAGGCCGATTTCCTCGGCGATGCGGCGTACCTCGGTCTTGTGCAGTTCGCCGACCGGGAACAGCGTCTTGCTCAGTTGCGCCTGGTTCAGCCGGTGCAGGAAGTAACTCTGGTCCTTGCTCGGGTCGAGGCCTTTCAGCAGTTCATGCTTGCCGGTGGCTGCGTTCAGCCGCACGCGCGCATAGTGGCCGGTGGCGATCTTCTCGGCGCCCAGGCGCATGGCATGGTCGAGAAAGGCCTTGAACTTGATCTCGGCGTTGCACAGGATGTCGGGGTTGGGCGTGCGGCCGGCCTGGTACTCGCGCACGAACTCGGAAAACACGCGGTCCTTGTATTCGGCGGCAAAGTTGACGTGCTCGATCTCGATGCCGATCACGTCAGCCACCGAGGCGGCGTCGACGAAGTCGATGTTGGAGGAGCAGTACTCGCTGTCGTCGTCATCTTCCCAGTTCTTCATGAAGATGCCGATGACCTCGTACCCCTGTTGTTTGAGCAGGTAGGCGCTGACGGCCGAGTCCACGCCCCCGCTCAAACCCACCACCACCCGCTGTTTGCCTGTCTGCTTGCTCATAGAGGGTAATTATCCCGCCTAGCCAAAAGTCGGTGTGCTGCAGGGGCGAGTGGACATGAGGGCGACCCGGCAGAGGTCCGGACGGGTGGCTGCGTGCCGGAGTGCGCCTAACGCGTCTGCAAAGCCTGCACCGAGGGATCGGTGTAGACCAACTCCAACGGAAAGCGCTGGCCGCGCAGGTGGTCTTCCATGCAGTGCAGCACCAGCGGGCTGCGGTGGCGTGCGGTGCTGGCGCGGATTTCATCTGGCGTCAGCCAGACGGTGCGCACGATGCCAGTGTCCAGCTGCGCGCCTGGTACCACCTCGCCCAGTTCGCCTGCGAACGCAAAGCGCAGGTAGGTGATGTCTTCCACTGCTTCGCCCGGGCGCTGCCGCTGCAGGCGCGACAGGTAGATGCCCAGCAGGTGCGTGGGTGTGAAGCGGTGGGTGGTTTCTTCGAGTGCCTCACGGGCGCAGCCCTCCACCGGCGATTCGCCCGGGTCCAGGTGGCCGGCGGGATTGTTGAGCATCAGACCTTCAGGCGTCTCTTCCTCAACCAGCAGAAAGCGTCCATCGCGCTCGATGATAGCGGCCACGGTGACACTGGGTTTCCATCGCGTATTCATGGGTTGGAATTATGAATGGCACGCCAAATCGTTATGGACTTGATACCGGCAGGAATGTAATTCTCAGGTAAGCTCGCTCCGAGCGGGCAGCCCTGCGGGGGTATCGCCTGTGTGACCGTCATGAAAATCATAAGCAGGAGATGATTTATGCAAGCTGGCACAGCTAAACCGGCGCAGCGCATCGGCGTGCCGCGGGAGATCTTCCCGGGTGAAAAGCGTGTGGCCACGGTGCCCGAGGTGGTGGAAAAACTCATCAAGCTCGGATTCCAGGTCGCGGTCGAGTCCGGCGCGGGTGACGCCGCCAATTTCAGCGATGACACGTACCACGCGGCGGGGGCCGAGATCGTCAACGGCGCGGCGGCGCTGTGGGCGGCCTCGGACATCGTGTTCAAGGTGCGTGCGCCGAGCACGGAGGAAGTGGCGTTGATGCGCGAGGGCAGCGCCCTGGTGAGCTTCATCTGGCCGGCGCAGAACCCGGAGCTGATGCAACAACTGGCTGCCAAGAAGGTGACGGTGCTGGCCATCGACGCGCTGCCGCGTACGCTCTCCCGGGCCCAGAAGATGGACGCCCTGACCTCCATGGCCGGCGTCAGCGGCTACCGTGCCGTCATCGAGGCGGCCAACGCCTTCGGCCGTTTCTTCAACGGCCAGATCACGGCCGCGGGCAAGGTGCCGCCGGCCAAGGTCTTCATCGCCGGTGCTGGCGTGGCCGGTCTGGCCGCCATCGGCACGGCCGCCAGCCTGGGCGCCATCGTGCGCGCCAATGACACCCGGGCCGAAGTGGCCGACCAGGTCGTGTCCCTGGGCGGCGAGTTCGTCAAGGTTGATTTTGAGGAAGAAGGCTCGGGTGGCGGCGGTTACGCCAAGGTCATGTCTGAGGGCTTCCAGCAGGCGCAGCGCGAGATGTACGCCCAGCAGGCCAAGGAGGTGGACATCATCATCACCACCGCCCTGATCCCGGGCAAGCCCGCGCCCAAGCTGATCACCGCCGAGATGGTGCGCTCCATGAAACCGGGCAGCGTGATCGTCGACATGGCGGGTGAGCAGGGCGGCAACTGCGAACTGACCGAACCCGGCCTGGCGGTGGTGAAACACGGTGTGACCATCGTCGGCTACACCGACCTGGCCTCGCGCCTGGCCAAGCAGTCATCGACCCTGTACGCGACCAACCTGTTCCGCCTGGCCGAAGAACTGTGCAAGGCCAAGGATGGTGTGGCCAACGTCAACATGGAAGACGATGCCATCCGCGGCCTGACGGTCGTCAAAGATGGCAACATCACCTGGCCGGCCCCGCCCCTCAAGCCGGCCGCCGCGCCCGCGCCGAAGCCGACTGCTGCGCCGGTGGCCGAGAAGAAGGGTGGCCACGGCCATGGCAGCAGCGGTCCGCTGCCGGCCAAGACCCTGGCCATCATCTTCGCCGTGGCTGCGGTGGCCTTCTGGTTCATCGGCTCCTTTGCGCCGGTGGCCTTCCTTGGCCACTTCACGGTGTTCGTGCTGGCCTGTTTCATCGGCTACATGGTGGTGTGGAACGTGACCCCGGCGCTGCACACGCCGCTGATGAGCGTGACCAACGCCATCTCCAGCATCATCGCCATCGGCGCGCTGGTGCAGATCCTGCCGCCGGAGGCTGGCACGGGCGGTCGTCCTGACGACCTGATCCGCTGGCTGGCCTTTGCCGGCATCGTGCTGACGGCCATCAACATGTTCGGTGGCTTCTCGGTCACTCGCCGCATGCTGGCCATGTTCCGCAAATAAGAAAGAGAAGAAAGACGACCATGTCCCAAAGTCTCGCAACCGTCGCTTACCTGGGCGCCGCCATCCTGTTCATCCTGAGCCTGGGCGGCCTGTCCAACCCTGAAACCTCGCGCCGTGGCAACCTGTTCGGCATGATCGGCATGGCGCTGGCCGTGCTGGCCACGCTGTTCGGCCCGCGCGTCAGCCCGGCCGGCATTCCGTGGATCATCGCGGCCCTGGTGGTCGGCGGCAGCATCGGTCTCTACGCCGCCCGCGTGGTGAAGATGACGCAGATGCCCGAACTGGTGGCGTTGATGCACAGCCTGGTCGGCCTGGCGGCTTGCCTGGTCGGTTTTGCCAGCTATGTTGACACTTCCATCCAGCTCACCGGTGCCGAAAAAGTCATCCACGAAGTGGAGATCTACGTCGGCATCCTGATTGGTGCGGTCACCTTCTCCGGCTCGCTGATCGCCTTCGGCAAGCTCAACGGCAAGATCGGCGGCAAGCCGCTGCTGCTGCCGGCCCGCCACTGGCTCAATCTGGCCGGCCTGCTGGTGGTGATCTGGTTCGGGCGCGAGTTCATCCACGCGCCCACGGTGGCCGAAGGCATGACGCCGCTGATCGTGATGACGGTCATCGCGCTGCTGTTCGGCATCCACATGGTGATGGCGATTGGCGGTGCCGACATGCCGGTGGTGGTGTCCATGCTCAACAGTTATTCCGGTTGGGCTGCTGCTGCGACCGGCTTCATGCTGTCGAACGACCTGCTGATCGTGACCGGCGCGCTGGTGGGTTCCTCCGGTGCCATCCTGTCCTACATCATGTGCAACGCGATGAACCGCAATTTCATCAGCGTGATCGCCGGCGGCTTCGGTTCTGGCGCGCCGTCCAAGTCGGCTGCATCGGGTGACGCGGCCCAGCCGCAGGGTGAGGTCGTGCCGGTGAGCGCGGTCGAGACCGCCGAGATGCTGCGCGATGCCAAGAGCGTCATCATCGTGCCGGGTTACGGCATGGCGGTGGCGCAGGCCCAGCACACGGTGTACGAGATCACCAAGACCCTGCGCGACAAGGGCGTCAAGGTGCGCTTCGGCATTCACCCCGTGGCGGGCCGCATGCCGGGGCACATGAACGTGCTGCTGGCCGAAGCCAAGGTGCCCTACGACATCGTGATGGAGATGGACGAGATCAACGAGGACTTCCCGGACACCGATATCGCCATGGTCATCGGCGCCAACGACATCGTCAACCCGGCCGCGCAGGACGACCCGGGCAGCCCGATCGCCGGCATGCCGGTGCTGGAGGTGTGGAAGGCCAAGACCTCCATCGTCATGAAGCGTTCCATGGCCTCGGGTTACGCCGGTGTGGACAACCCGCTGTTCTACAAGGAGAACAACCGCATGCTGTTCGGTGATGCCAAGAAGATGCTGGACGAGGTTTTGGTCGCACTCAAGGCCTGACGAGGCATAATCCCGCCACAGGGAAAAAAGCACGACCGTGCCGAAATACCCGGCACGGTTTTTTTTCGTCCCGAGAAATTCAAATCAAGACAGGAGACATGGAGATGAGCGACCGCATCTGGTTGACAAGTTATCCCGAAGGTGTTCCGGCAGACCTGCCGCCTTCGCCGTACCCCTCGTTGGTGGCCTTGATGGAAGAGAGCTTCCGCCAGTACGGCGCCCGCACGGCCTACAGTTTCATGGGCAAGGAGCAGACTTACGGTGAAACGGATCATCTGAGCCGCGCTTTCGCTGCCTACCTGCAAGGCTTGGGGCTGGTCAAGGGTGACCGCGTGGCCATCATGATGCCCAATGTGCCGCAATACCCGGTCGTGGTGGCGGCCATCCTGCGCGCCGGCCTGGTCGTGGTCAACGTCAATCCGCTGTACACGGCGCGTGAACTGGAGCATCAGCTCAAGGATTCCGGCTCGAAAGCCATCGTCATCATCGAGAACTTCGCCAGCACACTGCAGAAATGCATTGCCGCCACACCCGTGCAGCATGTGGTGCTGTGCGCCATGGGCGACCGGCTCGGCGCGCTCAAGGGCGCCTTGGTCAACTACGTGGTGCGCAAGGTCAAGAAGATGGTGCCGGACTACAGCTTGCCCGGCGCCGTGCGTTTCAACGACGCGCTGGCACAGGGTGCGCGCGGCACCTTGCGCCAACCCGATATCCAGCCCGATGACGTGGCCGTACTGCAGTACACCGGCGGTACCACCGGTGTGTCCAAGGGCGCTGTGCTGTTGCATCGCAACGTGATTGCCAACGTGCTGCAGTCCGAGGCCTGGAATGCGCCGGTCATGAAGAAGGTGCCGGCCAACGAGCAGGCCACCGCGGTCTGTGCCCTGCCGCTGTACCACATCTTCGCTTTCACGGTCGGCATGATGCTGTCCATGCGCACCGGCGGCAAGCTGATCCTGATTCCGAACCCGCGCGATCTGCCGGCGGTGCTGAAGGAGCTGTCCAAGCACGTGTTCCACAGCTTCCCGGCGGTCAACACCCTGTTCAACGGCCTGGCCAATCACCCAGACTTCAACAAGGTGGACTGGAGCCATCTCAAGGTGTCGGTCGGCGGTGGCATGGCGGTGCAGGGTGCGGTGGCGCAGAAATGGTTCGAGAAGACCGGCTGCCCGATCTGCGAAGGCTACGGTTTGTCCGAGACCAGTCCCTCGGCCAGCTGCAACCCGGTCACATCCACCGGCTTCACCGGCACCATTGGCGTGCCCTTGCCCAGTACCTGGATGAAGATCATCGACGACGACGGACGCGACGTACCACTTGGCCAGGCGGGCGAGATCGCCATCAAGGGTCCGCAGGTGATGGCGGGTTACTGGCAGCGCCCGGACGAAACGGCCAAGGTCATGACGGCCGATGGCTGGTTCAAGTCCGGTGACATCGGCATCATGGACGAGAAGGGTTTTGTTCGCATCGTTGACCGCAAGAAGGACATGATCCTGGTCAGCGGCTTCAACGTTTATCCGAACGAAGTCGAAGACGTGGTGGCGCGCCTGGAGGGCGTGTTGGAGTGCGCCTGCGTCGGCGTGCCTGACCCGCAGACCAGCGAGGCCGTCAAGCTGGTGATCGTGAAGAAGGACCCGGCGCTGGACGAGGCGACGGTGCGTGCCTGGTGCCGCGAAAACCTGACCGGTTACAAGCAACCCAAGGTGATCGAGTTCCGCACCGAGCTGCCCAAGACCCCGGTGGGCAAGATCCTGCGCCGGGAACTGCGCGACAAGCAGTGACCCGCAGGGGCTTGCTTGCGACGGAGGCGCACTTTGCGCAACAAAGTTAAGCGCAGCGGCCGGAGTCACGCCTCATGACCACGGCCATCCTCAGCGCCCTGGCCGAGGAGCAGCAGGGCCTGCTGGACCTGCTGCGGCGGCCCCAGCGCGTCACGCGGGCCGGGCGCGAGTTCTGGCACGGCGAACTGCACGGCCAGCCGGTGGTGCTGGCACTGTCGCGCATCGGCAAGGTGGCGGCGGCCACTACCACCACCACCCTGATCGAAGCCTTTGGCGCCCAGCGCCTGGTGTTCACCGGGGTGGCCGGCGGCGTCGGTCCCGGTGTCCAGGTCGGGGACGTGGTGGTGGCGACCGAGTTCGTGCAGCACGACATGGACGCCTCGCCGCTGTTTCCGCGTTACCAGATCCCGCTGTATGACCGCGAACGCTTTGCCTGCGACGCCCCTCTGTCTGCTATGCTTTTAGGAGCATCTCGCGCAGGATTGTCGAGGTTGAACGGCCAATTTGACTCAAAATCTGTGCTGGGTGAGCGGTCCGTGCACCAGGGCTTGATCGCCAGCGGCGACCGTTTCGTCTCGGCGGCTGCGGAGGCGCGGGCACTGCATGCCGCGCTGTCCGACGCTGGTCATCCGCCGTTGGCAGTGGAGATGGAGGGCGCCGCTGTGGCGCAGGTCTGCCACGACTATGGCATTCCCTTTGCCGCCGTGCGTACCATCTCCGACCGTGCCGACGACACGGCGCACGTCGACTTCCCGCAGTTCGTGCGCGATGTCGCCAGCCGCTACGCCCTGGCCATCATCGATGAGTTTGTGCGCGGCCTGAGCACATCTGGCCGGCGATAGGGAATCCAGCCGGGAAACGCCGTGGAACCGGCTCCGCCGGGCCACTGGCGTTGCCCCCTTGAGGGGGGAGGACAGCTACACGCAGTGAGCTGTCAACGGGGGTGCTTCACTTCAACCAGCCGCGGCGACGGAAGTACCACATTGGCACCAGCGCACTGGCCACCATCAACGCCAGGGCATAGGGATAGCCCCATTTCTGCGACAACTCGGGCATGTGCTGGAAGTTCATGCCGTAGAGGCTGGCGATCAGCGTCGGCGGCAGCAGCGCCACGCTGGCGACCGAGAAGATCTTGATGATCTTTTTCTGGTTGTTGTTGATGAAACCGACGGTGGCGTCCATCAGGAAGTTGATCTTGTCGAACAGGAAGGCGGTGTGCGAGTCCAGCGAGTCGATGTCGCGCAGGATCTGGCGTGCTTCCTCGAACTGTTCGCCGTTGAGCATCTTGCTGCGCATCATGAAACTGACCGCACGGCGCGTGTCCATGACGTTGCGGCGGATGCGACCGTTCAGGTCCTCCTGCCGGGCGATGGCACCCAGCACCTCGCCGGCCAGCGCGTCGGTCACGTCGCCCGACAGCACCTGCTTGCCGGCTTTCTCCAGCTGGTCGTAAATGCCTTCCAGCGTGTCGGCCGAGTACTCGGCGTCGGCGTCGAACAGCTTGAGCAGCACTTCCTTGGCATCTTCGATCAGGCCGGGGGCCCGGCGCGCGCGCATGCGCAGCAGGCGGAACACCGGCACGTCCTCGTCGTGGATCGAGAACAGCACACCTTTGCTCTTGAGTGCATCGTTCATCAGGTTGAGGATGAAGGCCACGCGCACCGTGCGCGGCTCGTCCTCGTCGGCGATCAGGAAGTCGCTGCGGATGTGCAGCTCGCCGTTGTCCTCTTCGTAGAAGCGGGCGGATTCCTCGATGTCCTCGTCCATCGCGTCTTCCGGAATGGACAGGCCGTAGTACTGTTTGACCCAGCGTTTCTCTTCGACGGTGGGCGACTCCAGGTCGACCCAGATCGGTTGGAATCTGGAGAGCTCTTCCAAAGACTCGATCTCTTCCTGAAAGAGACGGCCATTGGCGAGCGTAAAGATGTTGAGCATGGCTCACTCCCTCTGTGGTGTTGCATCTGGCAGGGGGTCGGGGTTTCGCTTTCAACCCCTGATGCCGATGAGGGAGTTGAAAGCTACCGACTAGGGCAGGTTTCCAAGGAGCGATCTCCGAAATTTCGATGGCCGAATTATCGCATTGGCAGCGCTTTGCCTGGGTGAAAACAAGGCGGTCACGTCAGACGCGCGCAACAGTCCAGCGCAGGCTGGTGTGGGACAGGGAAAAGGGGCAGGGTGTGCGCGAAGCGGCGGCGCTTGGCGGGACGGCTGAGCACCGAACTCAAGCAT
This sequence comes from Hylemonella sp., assembly GCA_030680575.1. Taxonomy (GTDB): domain Bacteria; phylum Pseudomonadota; class Gammaproteobacteria; order Burkholderiales; family Burkholderiaceae_C; genus Hylemonella. The sequence goes on along the minus strand of JAUXVI010000007.1, from coordinate 36,789 downwards.
TGTGCCGGCATGTCTTGGTCATTGGCAAGTCCTTCGGCGACATAGGGGAAATGCACGTGCTGACAGAGGGAAAAACCTTGCTTTTCCTCAATCAAAGGGGATTGCTTTTCCCGTCACCCGGGCGCATAGTGAAAGCGTCTGCAGGGTACAAGCCCGATGTCGTTGACGAGCTTGGCCCTGCTGACAACTGTTCAATCCCGAGAGCAACAGGAGGCTACTCATGAACTTGACGATCAGCGGTCATCACCTCGAAGTCACCCCTGCCCTGCGCAGTTATGTCACGACCAAGCTTGATCGAATTACCCGGCACTTTGACCAGGTTGTCGATGTCAAGGTGCTGTTGACGGTTGAAAAGCAGAAGGAGAAGGAAAAACGGCAGCGCGCCGAATGCAATATCCACGTCAAAGGCAACGACCTGTTTGCGGAAAGCTCCCATGAGGACCTGTACGCAGCGGTGGACGAGTTGGTCGACAAGCTCGATCGCCAGGTGGTACGACACAAGGACCGCCTGCAAGACCACCACCATGAAGCCGCCAAGCGCATGATGTAAATTTGCACTTGCATCCAGGCACCAGCCGCGGGTTACCCCCGCGGCTTTTTTGTGTGCATAATCTGGCCTCCCGACCATCATGAACCGTCTTTCGTCCATCCTGCCCGTTTCGCAAGTGCTGGTGCATGTTGATGCCACCAGCAAGAAAAGAGCCTTCGAAGAAGTGGGGCTGCTGTTCGAAAACTTGCATGGCCTCAGCCGTGCCTTGGTGACGGACAGCCTGTTTGCGCGCGAGCGATTGGGCTCCACGGGGCTGGGGCATGGCGTGGCCATTCCGCACGGCCGCATCAAGGGGTTGAAGTCGCCGATGGCGGCGGTGCTGCAGTTGGCTCAACCCATCGGCTTTGATGCGCCGGACGAGCAGCCGGTCAGCCTGTTGATCTTTTTGCTGGTGCCGGAGGCGGCGACGCAAAAACACCTGGAAATTCTTTCCGAAATCGCCGAGTTGCTGAGCGACGCCGCCTTGCGTGTCCAGCTCAATGCCAGCGCCAGTGCCGAAGAGTTACATGGCCTGATTGCCGCCTGGCAGTCGGCCCAACTTGCTTCCTGAGCCGGGTCACCTGACATGAGACCTACCGTTGTCAGCGCTGAGGTCATGTTCGAGGAGTTCCGCCACCGCCTGCGGTGGGAGTGGGTGGCCGGTCTCGGCGCTTCCGAACGCCGCTTTGATGAGGTCGCCGTACGCGCTGCCCGCTCCGGGGCCGACCTGGTGGGTTACCTCAATTACATCCATCCTTACCGCGTGCAGGTGCTGGGCGAACGCGAGGTCGCCTACCTGACCAATGCGACCCCGGGTGATTGCGAACGTCGGGTCACGCGCATCACGACGCTGGAGCCGCCTGTGCTGGTGCTGGCCGACGGCCAGGCAGCGCCGCCGGGACTGATCGCGATGTGTGAGCAGGCGCAGATCCCGATGTTTGCCACGCCGGATTCGTCGGCCTATGTGATCGACGTGTTGCGCAGCTATCTGTCCAAGCACTTTGCCGACCGCACCTCCATGCACGGCGTGCTGATGGATATTCTGGGCTTGGGGGTGCTGATCACGGGTGAGTCGGGTCTGGGCAAGAGCGAGCTCGGCCTGGAACTGATTTCACGCGGCCACGGTCTGGTGGCCGACGATGCGGTCGATCTCTACCGCATCAATCAGGCCACGATCGAAGGGCGCTGCCCGGAACTGCTGCGCAACCTGCTGGAGGTGCGCGGCATCGGCCTGCTCGACATCAAGGCCATTTTTGGTGAAACGGCCGTGCGGCGCAAGATGCGGCTCAAGCTGATCGTGCACCTGGTGCGGCGCGAGACACTGGAGCGTGACTACGAACGCATTCCCTACGAGCCGCTGACGCAGGATGTGCTGGGTATTCCCGTGCGCAAGGTGGTGATCCAGGTGGTGGCGGGCCGCAACCTGGCGGTGCTGGTGGAGGCTGCGGTGCGCAACACCATTTTGCAGTTGCGCGGCATCGATACCTACCAGGAATTCGTCGAGCGCCATCACAAGGCCATGGGCGAAGCCAACTAGCCGGAAGTCGGCGGCTGCACGCAGTGCGCAAGCGTGGGGGAGCTTATCTCCCCCGGTTGGGGCAGGCGTCCTTGGTGCAGTGGGCGTACAGGCTCAGCGCATGGTCCGCAATGGCAAAACCCTTGGCCTTGGCCACGGCATTCTGCCGGCTCTCGATCTCGGCGTCGAAAAATTCCTCTACCTTGCCGCAGTCCAGGCAGACCAGGTGGTCATGGTGCTGGCCTTCGTTGAGCTCATAGACGGCTTTCCCGCCCTCAAAGTTGCTGCGCGTCAGGATGCCGGCCTGCTCGAATTGCGTCAGCACCCGGTACACCGTGGCCAGGCCAACGTCGGAACGGTCCTGCAGCAGGACGCGGAACACGTCTTCCGCCGTCATGTGGCGTTGGGCGCCCTTCTGGAAGATTTCCAACACCTTGAGTCGGGGCACGGTGGCTTTGAGACCGGTGCTTTTGAGTTCTTCAATGCTGTTCATCTGAGGTCTTTCTTGCGCGGACGGTGGGGCTGCGGCGACAGGCTCAACCGCTACAATGGGCCGATCATATCGCTACACCTCGACTCATGTCCGATTTTCACTGCGACGTCCCCCGGCTGGGGCTGGTTTTAGCCATTGGCGTTGCCTGTGCCGGGCTGGCTGCTTGCAGCAGCACGAACGGGACGGGCAACCGCCTGACAGAAGTTTTCCAACCCTACCGTGTCAGCGTGGTGCAGGGCAATGTGGTGACGCGCGAGCAGGTGGCGGTGCTGCGCCCCGGCATGAGCCGCATCCAGGTGCGCGACATCCTGGGCACGCCATTGCTGGCCAGCGTGTTCCACGCCGACCGTTGGGACTATGTGTTCACTTTCCGTCGCCAGGGCTCGGAGCCGCTGTCGCGTCGTGTCACCGTGTTCTTCAAGGGCGATCTGCTGGAGCGCTTCGAGGCCGATGGCAACCTGCCGACCGAGAGCGAGTTCGCCGCCTCGCTGGAAGGTAACAGTGCGCCGGCCAAGGTGCCAGTGCTGGAGGCTACACCCGAGAGCCTGGAAAAGTTCCCGGCACCGGTCAAGGCGTCCGAGTCCAAGCCCCTGCCGCCCCTGCCGGCGAACTACCCGCCGCTTGAGCCGGCCGCCCGTTAAAGCTTATCCATTGCCATCATGACTGCCCAGAACGCTCACAAGATTGCCATCGCCGGTGCCTCCGGACGCATGGGACGCATGCTGATCGAGGCCGTGCAGGCGGCCGATGACTGCGTGCTCGCCGGCGCCCTGGATGTGGCCGCCAGCCCGGCCATCGGCAACGATGCCTCCGCCTTCCTCGGCCATGCCAGCGACGTCGCCATCACAGCGGACCTCAAGACCGGACTGCAGGGCGCCCGGACCTTGATCGACTTCACCCGCCCGGAAGGCACGATGGCACACCTGAAGGTCTGCCGTGAGCTGGGCGTGAACATGGTGATCGGCACCACCGGCTTTTCTGAGGCGCAAAAGGCCGAGATCGCAGCGGCATCCAAAGACATTGCCATCATGATGTCACCCAATATGAGCGTGGGCGTGAACGTCACGCTGAAATTGCTGGAGATGGCGGCCAAGGCCCTGTCCACGGGCTACGACATCGAGGTGATCGAAGCGCACCACCGTCATAAGGTCGATGCCCCGTCGGGCACGGCGCTCAAGATGGGCGAGGTGATCGCCGGCGCACTGGGGCGCGACCTGAAGGACTGCGCGGTCTACGCGCGTGAGGGCGTGACCGGCGAACGCGACCCGTCCTCCATCGGCTTTGCCACCATCCGCGGCGGCGACATCGTGGGCGATCACACCGTGCTGTTCGCCGGCATCGGCGAGCGCATCGAGATCACGCACAAATCGTCCAGCCGCGTCACCTACGCCCAGGGCAGCCTGCGTGCGGTGAGCTTCCTGGCCGACCGCAAGGCCGGCCTGTATGACATGTTCGACGTGCTGGGCCTCAAATGAGTTTTCCCCAGCTCTTTCTGCAAGGTGATGCCATCAGCCGGGGGGTGGCGCTGCTGCTGCTGGTCATGTCGGTCGCCAGCTGGGTGGTGATCCTCTGGAAAGGCTGGCTGTTGCGGCGCGTTGGCCGCGACCTGGTGCGGGCCACGGCAGCGTTCTGGCAGGCGGGCTCGATGGAGGAGGCGCGGCTGAAGGTCGGCGCCTTCGACCGCGAAGCCCTGTTGCTACCGTTGATCGAGGCCACGCAGGTGCAGGCTGCCGGCACGCTGGCCGCCGCCGGCGAGCGCTCGCAACAGCTCACGCGTGTGCTGCGTGATGCCCTGCACGGTGTGCTGCGCCGTCTGCAGTTCGGCCAGGTGTTGCTGGCCACGGTGGGCTCCACCGCGCCTTTTGTCGGCCTGCTGGGCACAGTCTGGGGCATCTACCATGCCTTGGCCGGCATGGCCAGCGCCGGCCAGATCACCATTGAACGCATTGCCGGCCCGGTGGGCGAGGCGCTCATCATGACGGCCGCCGGCCTGGCCGTGGCCATTCCGGCGGTGCTGGCCTACAACGTGCTGGGTCGGCTGGTGGGCCAGATCGAGGCCGACCTGGAGGGTTTTGCCCTCGATCTGCGCGAGTTGCTGCTGGGCCAACCGGCCGCCTGAAGCAAGTCCATGGCATTCGGTCGCCTTGAACGCACTACCGGGCCGCAGCCCATGAGCGACATCAATATGACGCCGCTGATCGACGTCATGCTGGTGCTGGTGGTGATTTTCATCCTGACGGCGCCGCTTTTGGCCAGCTCGCTCCGCCTGGACCTGCCAAAAGCCGAGACGGCCCGGCCGCAGGAGACGCCGCAAGTGGTTCAGGTCGCGCTCGACGCTGCCGGCCAGGTCTATCTCCAGGATCAGCCGCTGGCGTTGGAGGTGCTGCAGCAGCGCTTGGCGGATGTCGGACGGCAGAATGCGCAGGCTGAAGTCCAGTTGCGTGCTGATGAAGCCGTGCCTTATGGCCGGGTGGTGGCGGTGCTGGATGCCGCCCACAAAGCCGGCCTGAGCCGCATCGGCTTCGTGGCCAAACCCTAAAATGGGGCGGTTGCGACGTCTGCGTCGCCCCAAGTGAACTCCCAAATGCAAGACAAATACAACCATCTCGACGTTGAGAAAGCGGCTCACAGCCACTGGGTGGCGCGCGACGCCTATCGGGTGACGGAAGAGGCCGGCCGCAAGAAGTTCTACGCCTGCTCCATGCTGCCGTACCCGAGCGGCAAGCTGCACATGGGCCACGTGCGCAACTACACCATCAACGACATGCTCACGCGCTACCTGCGCATGAACGGCTACAACGTGCTGATGCCCATGGGCTGGGATGCCTTTGGTCTGCCAGCCGAAAACGCCGCGCTGAAGAACGGCGTGCCGCCGGCCAAGTGGACCTACGAGAACATCGCCTACATGAAGGGTCAGATGCAGGCCATGGGCTTGGCCATCGACTGGAGCCGTGAGGTCGCCACCTGCGACCCCTCCTATTACAAGTGGAACCAGTGGCTGTTTCTCAAGATGCTGGAGAAGGGCATTGCCTACCGCAAGACCCAGGTCGTCAACTGGGACCCGGTGGACCAGACCGTGTTGGCCAACGAGCAGGTGATCGACGGCCGCGGCTGGCGTACCGGTGCGCTGGTGGAAAAGCGCGAGATCCCGGGTTACTACCTGAAGATCACTGACTACGCGCAGGAGTTGCTGGACCACGTGCAGATGGGCAACGAGAAAGCCACGCTCAACGGCTGGCCCGAGCGTGTGCGCCTGATGCAGGAGAACTGGATCGGCCGAAGTGAAGGCGTGCGTTTTGCCTTCACGCACGAGATCCAGGGCGAGGACGGGCAGCTCATTGGCGACGGCAAGATGTATGTCTTCACCACCCGTGCCGACACCATCATGGGCGTGACCTTCTGCGCCGTGGCGCCGGAGCACCCGCTGGCCCAGCACGCGGCCAGGTCGAATCCGAAACTCGCCGCCTTTATCGACGAGTGCCAAAAGGGCGGCACCACCGAGGCCGAGCTGGCGGTGAAAGAAAAAGAGGGCATGCCCACGGGCCTGTTCGTCAAGCACCCGCTGAACGACGAGCAGGTGGAGGTCTGGGTCGGCAACTACGTGCTGATGAGCTACGGCGATGGCGCCGTCATGGGCGTGCCGGCGCACGACGAGCGCGACTTTGCTTTTGCACTCAAGTACGGTCTTCCGATCCGTCAGGTGATCGATGTCGACGGCCAGGACTATGACTACCACCAGTGGCAGGAGTGGTATGCCGACAAGCAGAACGGCGTGACCATCAACTCCGACAGCTTCAGCGGTTTGGGCTACCAGGAAGCCGTTAATGCGGTGGCCCATGCACTGCAGACGCGCGCTCTGGGCGAGAAGAAAACCACCTGGCGCTTGCGCGACTGGGGTATCTCGCGCCAGCGTTACTGGGGCACGCCGATCCCGATCATCCATTGCGACAGCTGCGGTTCGGTGCCGGTGCCGGAGAAGGACCTGCCGGTGGTGCTGCCGCAAGACCTGGTGCCTGATGGCTCGGGGAACCCGCTCAACAAATGCGAGGCCTTCCTCAAGGTCGACTGCCCTTGCTGCGGCAAGCCGGCACGGCGCGAGACCGACACCATGGACACCTTCGTGGATTCGTCCTGGTATTTCATGCGCTACTGCGATCCGAAGAATCCGGAGCAGATGGTGGCCGAGGGTGCCAACTACTGGATGCCGATGGACCAGTACATCGGCGGCATCGAGCACGCCATCCTGCACCTGCTGTACGCACGTTTCTGGACCAAGGTCATGCGCGACCTGGGGCTGGTCAAGGTCGACGAGCCTTTCACCAAGCTCTTGACGCAGGGCATGGTGCTCAACCACATCTACTCGCGCCGCACCGAGAAGGGCGGCAAGGAATACTTCTGGCCGCATGACGTCGAGCATGTGCTCGATGAAGGCGGCAAGATCGTCGGTGCCAAGCTGAAGAACGCGGTCGGTGATTTGCCGGTGGGCACGGTCATTGACTACGAGGGCGTGGGCACCATGTCCAAGTCCAAGAACAACGGCGTCGACCCGCAGGAGCTGATCGAGAAATACGGCGCCGATACCGCGCGCCTGTACACCATGTTCACCGCGCCGCCCGAGGCCACGCTGGAATGGAATGACGCCGCGGTGGAAGGCAGTTACCGCTTCCTGCGCCGCGTCTGGAATTTCGGTGTCAAGCTGTCTGCTATCGATTCAGTAGCGGCTGACGCCAGTGTGGCGGGGGCCAAGAGCCTGAAAGATGTGGAATTCGGCAAGGAGGCCAAGGCCCTTCGGCTGGAAATCCACACTGTGCTGAAGCAGATCGACTACGACTACCAGCGCATGCAGTACAACACCGTGGTTTCCGGTGCCATGAAGCTGCTCAATGCGCTGGAAGACTTCAAGGCCATGGATGGCGCGGGCGCCGTGGTGGCGCTGTTTGAGGGCTTCGGCATCCTGTTGCGCTGCATTTACCCGGCTACACCTCACCTGACGCATCAGTTGTGGAGTGAACTCGGTTATGCCGGTGTCCTGGGTGACCTGCTCGACGCACCCTGGCCGCAGGCCGACGAGAGCGCGCTGCAACAGGACGAGATCGAACTCGTGCTGCAGATCAACGGCAAACATCGCGGCGCGGTGCTGGTGCCGGCCGGGGCCAGCAAGGAGGCGATCGAGGCGCTGGCCGTCGCCAGCGAACCGGTGGTCAAACAGGCGGATGGTGCGCCGATCAAGCGCGTCATCGTGGTGCCGGGACGCCTGGTCAACGTGGTGCTTTGAAGATGAAAACTGCTGCCGTTTCAAGCCGCCGTGATTTTGGTCGCGCCATGGGGCGACTGGTGACGCTGGGATTGATCGCTCCGCTGGTGGGCTGCGGCTTCCAGTTGCGGCAGCCCCCTACGTTTGCCTTCAAGTCGATCTATACCGGTGTTGCGCCCACCTCGGTGCTGGGCAGCGAACTCAAGCGCAATCTGGCGGCGATGGGCAGTGTCGAGCTGATCACCGATCCTTTGCAGCAGCAAAGAGCCGATGTGATTCTGGATGTGCTGCAGGAGTTGCGGCAAAAAATCGTGGTCGGCACCAATGCGGCGGGCCAGGTGCGCGAGTTCCAGCTGCGGCTGACTTTCCGCTTCCGCCTGCGCACGCCCAAAGGCAAGGAATTGATCGCCGATACCGAAATGGTGCAACAGCGCGACATCAGCTTCAACGAGTCGGCGGTGCTGGCCAAGGAAACGGAAGAGGCCTTGCTCTACCGCAGCATGCAGACCGACATCGTGAACCAGTTAATGCGGCGCTTGGCGGCCGTAAAAGAACTATGAGTTCCCCCCTGAGGCGCTGCCGCGCCTTCCCCCCAGAGGGGGGACAACGCCAGTGGCCCGGCGGAGCCGGTTCCACGGCGTTTCCCGGTTTTAATGCCCCGGGTGGCTAGCGCATGCAAGTCGCCGCCAACCAGCTGGACGCCCACCTGCAGCGCGGGCTGAAAAGCCTGTACACCCTGCACGGCGACGAGCCGCTGCTGGTGCAGGAGGCGGCGGACGCCATCCGTGCCGTGGCGCGCGCGCAAGGTTATACCGAACGGACTTCGCATACGGTCGCCGGTGCTCATTTCGACTGGAGCGAGGTGCTGGCTGCGGGTGGGTCTTTGAGCCTGTTTGCCGAGCGTCAGATCGTCGAGATCCGCATTCCTTCCGGCAAGCCCGGCAAGGATGGCAGTGTGGCGCTGCAGCAGTTGGCGGAATCCTCACAGGGGAATGATTCCACGCTGACCCTGGTCATGTTGCCGCGTCTGGACAAGATGACCAAGACCGGGGCCTGGTTCGGTGCGCTGGAGAGCTTTGGTGTGACGGTGCAGCTCGATCCGGTCGAGCGCAATGCCTTGCCGCAGTGGATCGCCCAACGGCTGGCGACGCAAGGCCAGCGTGTGGCGGCCGGGGAAGAGGGTCAGCGCACGCTGCAGTTTTTTGCCGATCGGGTCGAAGGCAACCTGCTGGCGGCGCACCAGGAAATCCAGAAGCTGGCTCTACTTCATCCGGCAGGCGAACTGACTTTCGAACAAGTCGAGGGTGCCGTGCTCAACGTGGCGCGTTATGACGTGTTCAAGCTGTCGGAGGCCGTGCTGGCCGGGCAGGCGGCGCGTGTGCAACGCATGCTGGACGGTCTGCGCGCCGAAGGCGAAGCCGAGGTGCTGGTGCATTACGCCCTGGCCGAGGACATCCGCGCGCTCAAGCGCGTCAAGGACGCCGTGGCCCAGGGGCGCCCCTTGCCCATGGCCCTGCGCGAGCAGCGTATCTGGGGCCTCAAAGAGCGCTTGTTCGAGCGCGTGCTGCCGCGCCTGACGGAAACGGCGCTGGCCAACCTGCTGCATGCGGCGCACCAGGTGGACGGCATTGTCAAAGGCCTGAAGCAGCCGGACTGGCCGGCTGACAGTTGGCAGGCGCTGCACCGCTTGGCGCTGCAGCTGTGCAACCACTGCGCCGTTCAGGCCGGGGTGCACGCCAAAAGTGCGGGCGTGAGAAAATGAAATCATGAACGCGCTCAACATCGCTGAATACACGCAAACCCTGGGCATGCAGGCCAAAGTGGCCTCTGCCCTCATGGCGAAAGCGTCAACTGCTACTAAAAACGCAGCACTGAAACGCTTGGCGGCACTGCTTCGCGCCAATGTCGAATCACTGGGTCGGGATAATGCCCTGGACCTCGAGCGTGCTGTCGCCGCCGGCTTGGCCGCGCCGATGGTGGATCGCCTGCGCCTGACGCCCAAGGTGATCGAGACCGTGGCGCAGGGCTGCGAGCAGCTGGCGGCCATGCCGGATGTGATCGGCGAGATCATCGGCATGAAGCAGCAACCCAGCGGCATCCGCGTCGGCCAGATGCGTGTGCCGATTGGCGTGTTCGGCATGATCTTCGAGAGCCGGCCCAACGTCACCATCGAGGCGGCCAGCCTGAGCATCAAGAGCGGCAATGCCTGCATCCTGCGCGGCGGCTCGGAAGCCATCGAATCCAACAAGGCACTGGCCCGGCTGGTGCAGCAGGCGCTGGTGGCATCCGGCCTGCCGGCCGACGCCGTGCAGCTGGTGCAGACCACCGAGCGCGAAGTGGTGGGTCAGCTCATCACCATGCCGCAGTATGTGGACGTGATCATCCCGCGCGGCGGCAAGTCGCTGATCGAGCGCATCAGCCGCGATGCCAAGGTGCCGGTGATCAAGCACCTGGACGGCAATTGCCACACCTATGTCGACGACCCGTGCGACCTCGACATGGCCGTCAAGGTGGCTGACAACGCCAAGACCAACAAGTACAGCCCCTGCAATGCCAGCGAAAGCCTGCTGGTGGCGCGTGGCGTGGTCAAGGCCTTCCTGCCGCGCATCGGTGCGGTCTTTGCGGCCAAAGGGGTGGAGATGCGCTGTGACGCCGAAGGGCGTGCGATTCTGGCCGACGTGCCGGGTGCCAACCTGAAGGCCGCGACCGAGCAGGACTGGTACGAGGAATTCCTGGCGCCCATCATCAGCATCAAGGTCGTGGCCGGTCTGGAGGAGGCGATTGCCCACATCAACCACTACGGCAGCCACCACACCGACGCCATCATCACGCGCGACCACATGCACGCGCAGGCCTTCCTGCGTGAAGTCGATTCTGGCAGCGTCATGGTGAATGCGAGCACCCGCTTTGCGGATGGGTTCGAATACGGTCTGGGGGCCGAAATCGGTATCAGCACCGACAAGTTTCATGCTCGCGGTCCTGTCGGTATCGAAGGCCTGACCTCGCTGAAGTACGTGGTGTTGGGCGACGGCGAAATCCGGAATTGACCCCTCCTCCCTCACACACAGCCAGGAGCAGGACATGAAGCATCGCACCGTGACACGTTGGGTCAGCATTGGGTTGGCGGGGCTGTTGCTGGCGCCCTTGGCCAGTCAGGCCAGCTCCTCCCTGGCTGTCGAGATGGGATGCTACAACTGCCATGGCGCCTCTCTGCGTGGCGATGCGCCGAGTTTCGAGCGGCTGTCGGCCAAGTATGTCAAGCGCCAGGGTGATGCGGCGGCAGAACAGCATGCGGTGGAGGAGTTGCTGCGTGGTGAACCGCTGCGGCATATTCCGGCCCATGAGCACCTCAGTCCGGAAACCGCTCAACGGCTGATCCATTGGCTGTTCGAAGGCGCGAAATAAGCCAGGCAGAGCGGGGCCCGGGCGGCGCAGTGTCCGGCCTGTCGCCTTGAATATGGCGTGACGGTCCCCACGTCCTAGAATTGCGCATTCAAAAACACACATGAGGGCTGCATGGTTCCCCATCTCATCACGGCACTGACGGGCCCGATCAACGAACTCGAACAACGTATCCTCGACTCCATGCCCGCCATCGAGCGCTGGTTCCGGCTGGAGTGGATGGAGCACACGCCGCCGTTCTACAGCTCGGTCGATGTGCGCAATGCCGGCTTCAAACTGGCACCGGTGGACACCAACCTCTACCCCGGTGGCTGGAACAACCTGACGCCCGAGATGTTGCCGCTGGCGGTGCAGGCCGCCATGGCCGCGATCGAGAAGATCTGCCCCGAGGCGCGCAACCTGCTGCTGATTCCCGAGAACCACACGCGCAACACCTTCTACCTGAGCAATGTGGCGCAGCTGCGGCGCATCTTCCACATGGCGGGCCTGAACGTGCGCATCGGCTCGATCAACCCCGAGATCAAGAAGACCACCACCATCGAGCTGCCGAATGGCGAGTCGGTCACGCTGGAGCCGGTGATCCGCAACAAACGGCGCCTGGGCCTGAAGGACTTCGACCCCTGCACCATCCTGCTCAACAACGACCTGTCGGCCGGCATTCCCGGCATCCTGGAAGAGATCCACGAGCAGTACCTGCTGCCGCCCTTGCACGCCGGCTGGTCGACACGTCGCAAGAGCAACCACTTCCAGAGCTACGAGGAAGTGTCCAAGCGCTTCGGCAAGCTGCTGGGCGTCGATCCCTGGCTGATCAACCCGATGTTCAGCAAGTGTGGCGAGGTGAACTTTGCCGAGGGCACCGGCATGGAGTGCCTGACCAGCAATGTGGATGCCCTCCTGGCCAAGATCCGGCGCAAGTACAAGGAATACGGCATCAAGGAAAAACCGTTTGTCGTGGTCAAGGCCGACAACGGCACCTATGGCATGGGCATCATGATGGTGCGTGACGCCAAGGAACTGGAAGACCTGAACCGCCGCACGCGCAACAAGATGAGCGTGATCAAGGATGGGCAGGAGGTCAACGACGTCATCATCCAGGAGGGCGTGCTGACCAACGAGCGCATCAACGACGCGGTGGCCGAACCGGTGGTCTACATGATGGACCGTTACGTGGTGGGCGGTTTTTACCGCGTGCATGCCGAACGCGGTGTGGATGAGAACCTGAATGCGCCAGGCGCCAGCTTCGTGCCGCTGGCCTTTGCCGAAAGCACCCATTTGCCGCAGCCGGGCATGAAACCGGGCGCCAGTGCGCCCAACCGCTTCTACATGTATGGCGTCATCGGGCGGTTGGCCATGCTGGCTTCCAGCTATGAACTGGAAGCCACGGATCCCGAGGCCGAGGTCTACGATTAAGGCGGGCCGACAGAAGTAGTTGCTGCGCTGCAACATCTTCCGATTCGGGGCTACCTCAGGTGGTATGAAGCTGTTGGAAGGCCGGCGTGCCGGGAGCACAATAGCGCCTTCCGCATGTTAAGGAGCCCCGCTCGTCAAGACGGGGCAGTTTTGTGTCCGCTTCCAAATCCTCGCTTGCCGCGCTCACCCTGGGGGCCATCGGCGTCGTCTATGGTGACATTGGTACCAGTGTCCTGTACGCCGTCAAGGAAGTGTTCGGTTCCGGCCACGTGCCGTTCACACCGGACAATGTCTACGGCATTCTCTCGATCTTCTTCTGGACGCTGACGGTCATCGTCTCCCTCAAGTACGTGGTGCTGGTGCTGCGGGCCGACAATGCGGGTGAAGGCGGTCTGGTGGCCATGCTGGCGCTGGCTTCGCAGTCGGTCAAGGACAAGCCGGTGCTACGGCGCTGGTTGCTACTGGTGGGGATTTTCGGCACCTGCCTGTTCTACGGCGACGGCGTCATCACCCCGGCAATTTCGGTGCTGTCGGCGGTCGAAGGCCTGGAAGTCGTTTCGCCGGCCTTCAAGAAGGCCGTGATTCCACTGACGCTGGTCATCCTGTTCGGCCTTTTCGCGGTGCAAAAGCGCGGCACGGCCGGCATCGGCAAGTTCTTCGGGCCCATCACCGTGGTCTGGTTTGTCGCCATTTCGGTGCTGGGCGTGGCGCACATTGCCAGCAACCCGGCCATCCTGTGGGCACTGAGTCCACATTACGCCATCGGGTTCATCGTGCACAACCCGGGCACCACCTTCATCATCCTCGGCGCCGTGGTGCTGTGTGTCACCGGTGGCGAGGCGCTGTATGCCGACATGGGCCACTTCGGCAAGAAACCGATCCGGCTGGCCTGGTTCTCGGTGGTCATGCCGGCGCTGACGCTCAACTACTTCGGCCAGGGCGCGTTATTGCTCAAGAATCCTGATGCAGTGAAAAACCCGTTTTTCATGATGGCACCCGACTGGGCCTTGCTGCCCTTGGTGGTATTGGCCACCATGGCCACCGTGATTGCCTCGCAGGCCCTGATCTCCGGAGCCTTCAGCGTTACCAAACAGGTGATCCAGCTCGGTTACCTGCCACGCCTGCAGGTGCTGCACACCAGCGTCAAGGACACCGGGCAGATCTACATGCCCTTCGTCAACTGGGGGCTGTTCGTGGCCATCGTGCTGGCGGTCGTGCTCTTCAAGTCGTCCAGCAACCTGGCGGCGGCTTACGGCATCGCCGTCACGCTCGACATGCTGATCACCACGGTGCTGACCTTCTTCGTGATCCGCTACGGCTGGAAGTACCCGCTGGCGCTGTGCCTCGGTGCCACCGGCTTCTTCTTCGTGGTGGATCTGGCCTTCTTTGCTTCCAACCTGATGAAGTTGTTCGATGGCGGCTGGTTCCCGCTGCTCATCGGTGGCTCCATCTTCATGCTCATGGTGACCTGGAAACAGGGGCGCAGCCAGCTCAACGCCGCGCTGCGTCAGGATGCACTCGACCTGTCCGGCTTCCTGGAGGCGGTGTTTGTCAGTCCACCGGCGCGTGTGGACGGTACGGCGGTGTTCCTGACCGCCGAACCCGGCAATGTGCCCAACGCCATGCTGCACAACCTCAAGCACAACAAGGTGCTGCACCGGAACAACCTGTTCGTGACCGTGCGCAACCATGAGGTGCCATGGATCGGCCTCGACAAGCGGCTGCAGATCGAGCCTCTGGGCCATGACTGCTGGCAAGTCATCGTGCACTACGGTTTCAAGAACGACCCCGACCTGCCCTCGGCCCTGCAGCAGATCCGCACCCGCGGTTGCGAGCTTGAGCCGATGACCACCAGCTACTTCCTGTCGCGCGACATCGTCATTCCCACACTGGGGCATGGCATGGCCTCCTGGCGCGAGAAGCTGTTTGCCCAGATGCACCACAACGCCAGCGGCGCCGCAGCGTTCCTGAATCTGCCGAACAACTCCGTGGTGGAGTTGGGCTCGAAGATCGAGATCTGAGGTCTTGTCCGGACCGGGTCCGGGGCAAAGACCAGCTGGCCCGTGCCCGTATGGTTGTGGCTGGCAGAAGATCCCGGTGTTTCATGAGAGACTTCCCAAATTGGTCCGTTACGGACTTCCCTCGATCACTGTGAGGGCTGTGCCCCATGAACCTACTTTTCATTGCCGACCCGCTTGAGTCTTTCAAGACCTACAAGGACAGCACCTTTGCCATGATGCGCGAGCTGCAGCGTCGCGGCCACCGTATCGCCGCCTGCGAGCCGCAGCATCTGGTCTGGCAGGCCGCTACCGGCGTGCAGGCGCACGTGCGGCACATCACGCTCACCGGCCATGAGGAGCGCTGGTTCCATGAAACGCCCGAGCCGCCGCTGCAGCGTTTGGCAACGCTACGCGATTTCGATGCCGTCATCATGCGCAAGGACCCGCCGTTCGACAGCGAGTACTTTTATGCCACCCATCTGCTGGAGCAGGCCGAACGCGAAGGTGCGAAAGTTTTCAACAAGCCGCGTGCCCTGCGTGACCATCCGGAGAAGCTTGCCATCCTGGAGTTTCCGCAGTTCACCGGCCCGACCCTGGTCACGCGCGATGCGCTGGCCGTCCGTGCCTTCCACGCCGAGCACCGCGACATCATCCTGAAGCCGCTGGACGGCATGGGCGGCATGGGCATCTTCCGCGTCAAGGACGACGGCCTGAACCTGGGCGCCATCATCGAGACGCTGAATCGCGACGGCGCGCAGACCGTGATGGTGCAGAAGTTCCTGCCGGCGATTGCCCAGGGCGACAAGCGCGTGCTGGTGATCGGCGGCAAGCCGGTGCCCTACTGCCTGGCGCGCATTCCGCAGGGTGGCGAGGTGCGCGGCAACCTGGCGGCCGGCGGCAAGGGCGTGGCCCAGCCGCTGAGCGTGCGGGACCGCGAGATTGCCGAAGCCATCGGCCCGGTGCTCAGCCGCCGCGGTCTGCTGCTGGTGGGGCTGGACGTGATCGGCGACTGCCTGACCGAAATCAACGTCACCAGCCCGACCTGCTTCCAGGAGATCACCGACCAGGCCGGCTTCGATGTGGCGGCGATGTTCGTCGATGCGCTGGAGCAGGCGCTGGTCTGAGCGCCGACACGCCGACGATTTCTGACGTCTAACGCAGCAGGGCCAACACGCCCTGCGGCAACTGGTTGGCCTGCGCCACCATGGCGGTGCCGGCCTGCTGCAGGATCTGGGTACGCGACAGGTTGGAGGTTTCCGTGGCGAAGTCGGCATCCATGATGCGGCCACGCGAAGCGGAAGTGTTCTCCACCATGATGCCGATGTTGCCGATCGCGCTCTCAAAACGGCTCTGCACGGCACCCAGCTTAGCGCGCGCGCTGTTGACCTGGTCGATGGCCGAGTCGAACATCTTGAGGGCATACCAGGCACCGGCCTGCTGGCCCCAGTCAGCATTGACTTGGTCGATGCTGTCCAGACCTACCTGCGTTCCAGCCATTGAGGCGCCAGTCGTTGGCAGTCCAGTGCTGGCCGAGGTCCAGCTGCCGGTCAAGGAGAAGTCACCCACGGCGCCAGTGTTGTTCTTGGCGGCCGACATCAGGTTCAGGCTGTAGGTGCCGCCGGCAGTCTTTTCCAGATAGGCGGTGACGCCGGTATCGGGGGTCTTGCGGTTGATCGCTTCGACCACCTGGCCCAGTCGCTCTTCGCCGCTGGAGGCGGCGTCGATGGCATCCAGGCTGTAGGTCTGGCCGCCCGTGACAGAGATCTGCAGTGTGCCGGACGCAATGGCGCTCAGGGAGTTGACGCTGCTGGCAGCGAACCCGCCGACGCCCATGGCGGTATAAGTGACACTGCCCAGCTTGGCAGACGTGCTGTTGGTCAAAGCGCCGACGGTGATGTTGTCGCCCGAGTTGGCACCTACCTGGAACACGGCGCCGGCGAAGGAGCCGTCCAGAACCTTCTGGCCGTTGAAGGTGGTGGTCTTGGCCACGCGGTCAATCTCGCTGCGCAGCTGCGTCATTTCCGCGTTGAGCGCTGTGCGGTCGGAGGCACTGTTGGAGGCGTTGGCAGACTGCACAGCCAGTTCGCGCATGCGTTGCAGCATGTCGCCGACCTTGCCCAGCGCACCTTCAGCGGTCTGGGCCAACGAGATGCCGTCGTTGGCATTGCGTGCGGCGACGCTCAGGCCCTTGGTCTGTACGCTCATGCGCTCGGCAATCGCCAAGCCGGCTGCGTCGTCCTTGGCGCTGTTGACGCGCAGGCCAGACGACAGGCGCTGCATCGACGTGCCCAGCGAACTGGCCGAGGCTGACAGGTTGCGCTGCGCGTTCAGCGAGGCAATATTGGTGTTGATGGACGTGCTCATTTTTCTTCTGCTCCCTAGGTCGCGGTTTAAAGTGCTTTCTGCAGCACTCCTACAGACCATATCGGGTGAGCCGAGGGGAAACTTGACGCGGCAAAGCGTCGATGGCGCCTGGCGACGCGAGGAAAAGAGGGGTGAAACACCCGCAATTCGAGGGATTGGCCTGGAGGCCCGCAGTGGGCCGACGTCAGCGTGTCCTCAAGCCGCGGGAGCGCCGTCAACGAACACCCGTAGCTCGCCCGGGGCGAAGGGTGTCCACACCTCGTTGGTGGTCAGCGGCGCCGTCACCACCACCGCCACCCGGTCGCCCGGGCTGGCGTGTTCAGCAAAGTTGACGCTCAGGTCCTCGTCGCGCAGCGTGGCGCTGCCGAAGGGGTGCTGGCGCACCACGTGGTAGAGCTGGGTGGAGGCGTGCGCCCACAGCGCCTCGCCGTTGCTGAGCAGGAAATTGAAGGTGCCGTGCCGCGCAATCTGCGGCACCAGCTCGCGCAGGGTCAGCGTCAGCTCCTTGACACTGGGGACGTCGGCATGCGACTTGGCCAGCTCCTGCAGCAGCCAGCAGAAGGCCTGCTCGCTGTCGGTGTGGCCGACCGGATGGAAGCTGCCGTGCAGCCGCGGCGCAAAGTTCTTCAGGTCGCCGTTGTGTGCAAACACCCAATAGCGGCCCCACAACTCGCGCACGAAGGGGTGGCAGTTCTCCAGCGTCACCGCACCTTGCGTGGCCTTGCGGATGTGTGAAATCACGTTGCGGCTCTTGATCGGGTAGTGCCGGATCAGTTCGGCCACCGGCGAGGCGCAGGCCGACTGATGGTCGACAAAGTGACGCAGACCTTTGTCCTCGAAGAAAGCGATGCCCCAGCCGTCGCCATGGTGGTCGGTGTTGCCGCCGCGCTCGGCAAAACCGGCGAAGCTGAACATCACGTCGGTCGGCACATTGCAGTTCATGCCCAGCAACTGACACATGGTATTTACTCCTCGTGGCGTTTGGCAGGTTGTCGCAGGCGCCAGGCCGCCAGCACGGCCAGGGCGCAGACCAGCGCGAGCAGGACGAAGGTCTCGTCAAAGGCGGCCAGCCGTGCTGCGCTGGGTGCGGCGGCCGTGTCCTGTGCGCCATGGGCGGCCATGCGCCATTGCAGGATGATGCCGCACAGGCTGATGCCTGCGGCGCCACCGAGCATGCGCAGGAAATTGATGGCGCTGGACGCCTGCGAAATCAGGCGGTGATCCATGCCCTGCATGGCACCGTTGTTGAGCGAGGGCAGGATGAAGCCCAGCCCGATGCGGCCCAGGATGGTCCAGGTGATCAGAACCCAGAGCGTGGCGTGCAGCCCGATGGTGGCCATCAGCGCGAAGGAGGCCGCCAGCAACAGGATGCCGAGGCTGATCATCAGGTGAATGGGCACACGATCGGACAGGCGGCCCGCCAGCGGGATGGTGAAGGCCAGCACCAGGCCGGCTGGCAGCATGATGGTGCCGACCATCGCGGCCGACAGGCCCTGCCCCATCTGGATATACAGCGGCAGCAGGTAGGTGGAGCCGAACAGGGCGGTGCCGTAGATGAAGGCCACCAGACTGCCCATGGCAAACGGCCGGTGCCTGAACAGGTCCATGTGCATCAGCGGCGAGCCGCCGTGCTGTGCCTGACGTTTTTGCCACCAGACAAACCCCAGCACGCACAGCAGGGCCAGCCCGAGCAGAACGAAGGCCGGTGCCTGGGCGCTGCTGTGCAGCTCGACCAGGCCGTTGAGCAGGCACAGCGTGCCCATCGTACACAGCAGCAGGCCTCGCCAGTCCAGCTTGGAATTGCGACGGTCCGGCGCCACGCCGCCGGGTGAGTTGGTGGGCACATAGCGGTACGCCAGCCAGAGCGAGGCGAGGCAAAACGGCGCCACCATGAAAAAGATCGAGCGCCAGCCGAACCAATCCACCAGCAGGCCACCGATGCTCGGCCCCAGTGCCGGGGCCAGCACCACGCCCATGCCGAAGATGCCGCCGGCGCGGCCGCGTTCGTGTGGCTGGAAGGCGCGGATGATGATGATGGCCGGGATCGGCTGCACGATGCCGGCGGCCAGGCCCTCCACCACGCGTGCGGCCAGTACCAGGCCGAAGTGGTTGGCCAGGCCGCCGCCCACACCGCCGGCCAGCAGCATCAATGTCGAGAGGACGTAAGTCTGGCGGTAGCCGAAACTGGCCAGCAACCAGGGTGTCATCAACATGGACACGGTGGACGCCACCATGAAGCCGGAACTGACCCAGTGCGCCCGCTCCTGTCCCACCGCGAAATGGTGGCTCATGTCGGGAATCGCCACGTTGACGATGGTCGAGGACATGATGGCCGCCATGGTGCCCACCATCACCGCCAACAGCAGCAGCCAGCGGTAGCGCTCGCCGTAATGCGCCTGCATCTCGGCCAGGGTGGCGGGGTACTTCATGGATTGGTTTCAGGGGTGGTGCAGCGCAGGGTGACATGGCCGACGCGGGTGGTGCGGCTCAAGGCGTCGTGCAGGGCCTGCTCCAGCCGCGCCAGTTCATTCGGCGCAACGGCGCCTTGCAATTCGGCCTCGACTTCCAGTCCGCCGTCCAGGTAGTGCAGCTGCAATGTGGCCGGCACCGGCAGCACCTGCTGCACCAGCGCTTGCACCTCGGTCCGCGGTGGCAGGGCCAACACCTGCGCCAGCCGGTGCACCTGGCCGGGGTCGATGTGGACCGTGCACTCGGCCACGCGATGCGCGTCCTTCACCAGCGCGCTGATTTTTTCGGCGATGTAATGCCCTTCCGAAACCGACAGGTGGGCGTCCACCTCCACGTGCACGTCAATCACGGCCCAGTCGCCCATGCGCCGGGTGCGCAGGCCGTGCAGGTCGAGCACGCCGTCGACCGACTGGATGGACTGGCGGATGCGCTCGATCTCCTCCGGGTCGAGCGCATGGTCGGTCAGGCCGTGGAAGGCCTCGACCGAGAAGTCCCAGCCGGCCTTGGCGATCATGAAACCAACGATGATGGCTGCCACCGCGTCCATGCTGTGGTAGCCCAGCAGGTTGGCGCCGATGCCCACCGCCACCACCAGCGAGGAGGCGGCATCGGCACGCGCATGCCAGGCGTTGGCAATCAGCAGCGAGGACTTGAGGCGCTCGCCGATGCGGCGCATGTAGCGGAACAGCCCCTCCTTGGCCAGCAGGGTCAGGGCCGCCGTGGCCAGCGCGATCGGGTGCACCGCATCCATGCCCTGGCCCTCATGCAGCCGAACGCCGGCGCTCCACACCATGCCGAAGCCGGTGGCCAGCAGGATCAGGCCGATGGCCAGCGAGGCCGCGGTCTCAAAGCGCGCGTGGCCGTACTGATGGGTGTCGTCCGCGGCGGCGTGCGAGTGGCGTGCAGCAAACAGCACCACGCCATCGGCCACCAGATCCGACAGGGAGTGGATGCCATCGGCAATCAAGGCCTGCGAGCGGGCAAAGAAGCCGATGGCGACCTGTGCGCTGGCCAGAACGATATTGACCCAGACACTGACCCAGGTCGAGCGCAGGGCCTGTTGCTGTTCTTCGTGCGTGCGGGTCATGGGAATGTGATGTCGGCTGCCAGAGCCCTGATGCTAGCAGGCATGGCCATGCCCTACGGCCCGTGGCTGGCGCCTTGTGCCGGCCATCGCGCACTGGCAAGATGACGCCCATGCTGGTTCGCACCGTTCTGTTTTGCAGCTTGGCGCTGCTGCCCGTGCTGTCGCAGGCCAACGCGCAGCTGGCACTGGAGAAAGGCTGCTACGGCTGCCATGGTGAGCCGCCGCGCCGCAGTGCGCCCACCTTTGTCCGACTCGCAGCCGACTACGCCCGTTACCGCGGCCAGCAGGATGCGCCGCGCAAGCTGGCCGACAAGCTGCGTGAAGGCAGCCTGTTCGGCCACATCGCGGCGCATGAACGCATCAGCCCGTATGAATGCGAGATGCTGATGCGCTGGATCATCGACGGCGCCAGGTAGACCGCGTTAAACGTTCCGGCCAGCTGTGGCGCAGGCCTGACAGATGCAGGCACGCTGCTGTGCCTCGGCCGGCACGCGCGCCAGCAGCGCGGCATCGAAAGTGACACCGGTGCACCAGCACGGCGGCTGCACCACGCCCGTTTCGCGCTGCACTTCCATGGCGCAGCGGTTGGGCTGGCCGCACAGTGGGCAGCAGCTGGGGTCGAGGGCGGTAGCGTCGGGGGTGGACATGCAGCCAGTTTAGTCCGTAGGGACGGTGCAGGATCAGCGCCTCGTTTAGACTTGGCGCTCCTCGCTTTTTCTGGCCTGCGCCGTGCAGGCCTTGTCCTGTGCCCGTCCACTCTTTTTCCCGTCTGCCGCCCCTTTTGCTGGTCCTGCTGCTTGGCCATGCCCTGGTGCATTTCGGCCTGGGCTGGGTGCTGGGGCTGTCGGGTGACGAGGCGCACTATGCACTTTATGCGGCGCATCCGGCGCTGAGCTACTACGATCACCCGCCCCTGGTGGGCTGGGTGCAATGGCCGCTGGTGGCGCTGGGCGCGCCCGATGGTCTGCTGCGCCTGCTGCCCGAAGCGCTGTGGCTGGCTACCGCGTCTTTCATTTTCAGCATCGCGCGTCGCTTGCAGGGGCTGTTGTCGGTTGGCACCACGGCGGCCGGCGCCGATGCTGGCTGGTGGGCGGTGCTGGCCTACAGCCTGGCGCCGGTGCTGCACGTGCTGGGCATCGGCCTGCTGCCTGACACGCTCTTGATGTTCTTCACCGCCGCCCTCGTCTGGCAGACCTTGCGCCTGCTGGATGCGGCCGAGGTGCAGCGCCTGTCCGCCTGGTTGCTGCTCGGTGCCCTGCTGGGGCTGGCCGGGCTGGCCAAGTACACCGCCATCTTTGCGGCCCTGCCGGTGGCAGCCTGTCTGCTCGCCGCACACGGTCTGCGCCTGTTGCGCCGGCCGGCGCCCTGGCTGGCGCTGGGCTTGGCCGTTCTGCTGGTGCTGCCGGTTTTCATCTGGAATGCGCAGAACGACTGGATCTCGTTCACCTACCAGTTGCATCACGGTGCCGGCAGCCACTGGCAGTGGCAGCAGCTGGCTGGTTTTCTGCTGGCACAAGTGCTGCTCTACCCGCTGCTGCTGTGGGGGGCCTTCGGTCTGCGTCGTGGGGTGCTGGGCAGTGCTGGCCTGCGCCGGCCATGGGCTTGGCTGCTGAGTTTTTTTGCCCTGCCGTTTGGGGTGCTGGCCTACCTGTCGGGTGGTGGCTCCAGCCTGCCGCACTGGACGGCACCGGCCTGGGTGGCGTTGGCGCCCTTGGCCGGCGTCGGCCTGGCCGCCCTGTGGACGGCGGGCCGCAAGCGCCTGATCTGGGTGCTGGGCGGTGTGCAGGCCTTTTTCACGCTGGCGCTGTATGGGCTGATGCTGATGGCCGGGCCGATCTGGCTGGAGGGCGGGGCGCCGGACGCTGTGGAAGCCGAGACCGTCAACCCCTTCACCGACTTCTATGGCTGGGATGCCGCGGGCGCGAAAGCGCAACAACTGGCGCGCGAGAAACAAACCACCCATCTGGCCGTGCAGAACTGGACGCTGGCCAGCCGTCTGGCCTGGTATGCACGGCCACTGCCGGTGCATGTGATTGCCCCCGGCTTCGACCAGTTCAGCCTGTGGTCCGGCGAACTGCCGCCGGGTGCGGATGCCGTGCTGATGGACTGGTCGCAGATGGCCTACCGTCTGCCAGTGGGCGAGGGCATGTTCCAGCGCTGCGAGCCGCTCGACAGCTTTGCCGTGGCGCATGCCGGCCGGCCGGTGGCGCGTTTCAGCTTCTACCATTGCAGTGGCTGGGGTGGCCGCCCAGTACCGCGCCGGCTCGGCGAACCCTGAGCACCTGATTGCTAATGACGGCCCATGACTGCCAACCATTTTTGATGCCATGACGACAGACTCTCTTTCCGCCGCACCCCGCATCTCGCCCTGGCACTGGGCAGTTCCTCTGCTGGTGGCGGTGCTGACGGCGCCGTTGTGGCTCGGCCTGTATGAGCCCACGGTGTTTTATTTTCTGAATCGCCAGTTCGCTGCGCTGCCGGACATCGTCTGGGCGCTTCTCTCGCTGTTCGGCACCGGCTGGGCGGTGTACGCGGTGACCGCGCCTGCACTGTGGCGCGCGCCACGCATCATCCTCTCGTGGCTGTGTGCCGCACCGCTGGCCGGCGCCCTGACGCGCGTGGGCAAGATGATGGCCGACAACCCGCGCCCGCTCGAAGTGCTGGGCCCGCAGGGCATCAACGTCATCGGCGAGCCGCTCTACATTGCGGCCATGCCGTCCGGCCACAGCATGACCGCGTTCGCCGCCGCCAGCGCCGTCTACTTCTCGCTCGCGCCGCAAGAGCGCCGGCCTCTTCTCTGGCTGTTTGTGCTGGCGTTTTTTGTGGCCTGTTCGCGTGTGGCAGTGGGCGCGCACTGGCCGGCCGACGCCGCAATGGGCGCGGTGGCGGGCCTGTTCAGCGGCCTGGCCGGTGCCTGGCTGGCGGCCTGCATTCCCGAACGGCACCTGCAACCGCAGAGCTGGCTCATGCGCGGCGTGGCGCTGTTCGGCGGCTACTGCCTGTATGTGCTGCTGACCGACAAGATGGGTTTTGCCATCAACCTGCCCTACCAGTACGCGCTGGGCGCTTTCCTGGCGGTCTGCCTGGCACTGTTTTCCCGTCGCAGTTTGCAAGCCCGCTGAACACAACAGGAGTCACTGCGCATGATCCTCTACGACCTGGTGAACGGCCGCCAGACCCATTTCAGCCCCAACTCCTGGCGCGTGCGTCTGGCGCTGGCTCACAAGGGCCTGGCCTATGAGGTGCGCGACGTGTTGTTCGGCGACATCCCCAGCATCAACGTCGGTGGCGACAAGCTGACCATTCCCACCCTTGGCCACAACGGCCAGCTCGTGACCGACAGCTGGGACATCGTGCGCTATCTGGACGAAACCTTTCCGCAGACGCCGCGCCTGATCGCGCCCGGCACCGACGGCCAGGTGCTCAAGTTCTTCCAGTACTGGGTGCAGACCACGATTCACGGCGGCATTGCGCGCCTGATCCTGCGCGACCTGCACGACAGCCTGGACCCGGCCGACCAGCCCTACTTCCGTGCCTCGCGCGAGAAGATGTACAAGCAGACGCTGGAGGCCTTGCAGGCCGGGCGCGAGGAGCGTGTCGACGCCTTCCGCAAATCGCTGCAGCCCATGCGCCTGTCGCTCGCCCACGGTCCGTTCGTTTGCGGCGAGCAGCCCGGCTACGCCGACTACCTGGCCTTCGGCGGTTTCCAGTGGGCGCGCGTCAGCAGTCCGTTCCAGCTGCTGGCCGAGGACGACGTGGTGCACGCCTGGTTCGAACGCTGCCTCGACCTGTTCGACGGCGCCGGCCGCCGCGAAGCGCCCGCCACCTGACGGCAGACCGCACCATGGACCGCCTGCAACGCTTCCTCGATGCGCAGGCCCCGGTCTATGAGCAGGCTTGCGCCGAACTGCAGGCTGGTTGCAAACAAAGCCACTGGATGTGGTTCATCTTTCCGCAGCTGCGCGGTCTGGGTTTGAGCGCCACCGCGCAGCACTACGGCATCGCCTCGCGGCAGGAAGCGCTGGACTACTGCTTGCACCCGGTGCTGGGTGCGCGCCTGAAGCATTGCATGGCGCTGCTGTTGGCGCACCGGGACCTGAGCGCGCCGGCCATCTTCGGTTCGACCGATGCCCTGAAGCTCAGGTCCTGTGCCACGCTGTTTGCGGTCGTGGCGCCGAGTGAGCCGGTATTCCAGCAGGTGCTCAACCAGTACTACGCCGGTGCGCCTGACGATCGGACGCTGGCCTTGCTCAGGTAATTCTCGAGTTTTTGAGTCAAATTGACCTCTGGCCCTTGCAGAATATGCGCAGCCAGCTATCAAAAGCATAGCGTCCACGTGCTGTCGAGTAATTCATCAAACCCTGATCTGGCGCAGGACATCCGCCAGCGCGAGGCGCACAATAGAGCCCTGTTTCTGCCTGGGTTACCTGTACCGACGATGCTTCGCTTTTTACCTCCCCTTGCCAAAGGCATCATTGCATTTGTGCTGCTGGTGCTCAACACGCTGTTCTGGTGCAGCCTGTTGTTTGCGCTGGCGCTGATCAAACTGGCGCTGCCCTTCGAGGCGATCCGCCAGCGCATCGACCCGGCCCTCAACACCATTGCCACCGCCTGGATTGCCTGCAACAGCGGCTGGATGCGCCTCACGCAGAACACGGTGTGGGACGTGCACGGCGTGGGTGCACTGCCGTACCGGGGCTGGTACCTGGTGAATTGCAACCACCAGTCCTGGGTCGACATCTTTGTGCTGCAGCACGTGCTCAACCGGCGCATTCCGCTGCTGAAGTTTTTCCTCAAGCAGCAGCTCATTTACGTGCCGGTGATCGGCCTGGCCTGGTGGGCGCTGGACTTTCCGTTCATGAAGCGGCACGGCAAAGCAGCCTTGCGCAGGAACCCGCAGTTGCGCGCGCAGGACCGCGCGACCACCCGCCGCGCCTGCGAAAAGTTCGCCCGCGTGCCCACCAGCGTGATGAACTTTGCCGAAGGCACACGCTTCACTGCCGCCAAGCACCGGGGCCAGTCCTCGCCCTACCGCCATCTGCTCAAACCCAAGGCGGGCGCGCTGGCCCTGGCGCTCAACGCCATGGGCACGCAGTTCCACTCGATGGTCGACGTGACCATCGTCTACCCCGACGGGGCGCCCACGTTCTGGGAGTTCCTGTGCGGCAAGACGCCGCGCGTGATCCTGCATGCCCGGCAGCTGGCCATTCCGGCCGAGTTCTGCACCGGTGACTACGAAGGCGACTCCGAATTCCGCGGCCAGTTCCACCGCTGGCTGGCCGGCATCTGGGAAGAAAAAGACCAGCAGATCGAGGTGCTGCTGCACGGCCGCTGACCCTGTGGCAACCATGCATGACTGACGGCCACCCAAGGGTGGCCGTTGTTTTTAGCGCCCCGGTTTTGCCCGCGCCGCTGCGCGCTGGATGTCGCGCAGCATGAAGAGGTAAAGCCCCTCTACCTTGTCACGTGCCCAGGGCGTCTTACGCAGGAAGCGCAGGCTTGAAGTGATGCTCGGGTCGTGGCTGAAGCAGCGCACCGGGATGCGCTCGGCCAGACCGGGCCAGCCGTACTGCGCCACCAGCGCGGTCACGATGGCCTCCAGCGTCACACCATGCAAGGGGTTGCGTGGCTGGGCCGGGGGCGGGCTTTGGGGCGGTGGCGAATCTTGCATGGACAGATTTTCGCACCGCGCCCGGCCGCCGCGGGGCGCCTCAGTGTTGGCGGCGTCGGGCCAGTGCCGCGTTCACATCGCGCGGGTGCAGGCCATACATGTCGGCAAACTCTTCCACCGTCTTGCCGCTGGCTTCAAAGGCGCGGCACAAGGCCTCCTGCCGCGCCAGCTTCTCGTCGCATTCGGCCAGCGCGTCTTCCAGCACAGCCAGGGCCTCGGCGTCGTTGGCCGGCACCTTGGCCAGGTACTCCTGGCGTGTCAGCCCCGACGCTTCAAAGGCGGCGATCAGCTGCGCGCGCAGTTTGGGTTTCAAGTCGTCTTTGCTGCGCGCTTGCCGGCGGCGGAACAACTCCACCAAAGACAGGTAGACATGTTCCGGCGCCACCGGCTCCACCGCCGCGCCGTCCAGGTCGTGCCGCTGTTTGCCGGCGGCCACGCTTTGCAGGTAACGCGTGGAGCGAGTGTGCACCCCGAGTGCGGCCTTGAGGCTGTCGCGCTTGAACTGTTCAGGGTGCCTGGCCAGCAGTTCCTGAAAAATGCCGAGCTTGAGCGGCAGGAACTCGGCGCCAAACAGATGCGGATACAGCTCGAACAGCTTCTCCAGCACGGGTTGCACGGAGCGGGTGCGCTCGGCACGGGTGGCAGGCGCGGGGGCTTGCGTGGTTTCGTCGGCTGGCGTCGGTTCGGCTGTAGGGGTGCTGGTCGTCATGGGGTTCATTGTGAGGTCAACCCGCTATTTTCCCATCTTGACCAGCCTGTCCCGTCACCGGCTCATGTCAACTGGGTGCGCAGTGCCTCGAAGCCGCGCCGGTATTGCGCCGCCAGCCGATCGGCCGTGTCCTGCAGCGCGCGGGAAGGCAGCGCCAGGGCCTGCTGCATGGCATCCGCCAGCTGCGGCACGTCCACGGTGGCGGGTACGTTCGCATCGTCCCAGGTGGCCGCGAACGCCGCCTGCTTGGCGGCTTGCTGCGGCGATGCCGGCGGGCGCAGGTTGATGCGTGGCAGGGCATAGGCCATGGCCACAATGCGCCCGTGCAGGCTGCTGCCGCAGTAGCCGCGGCTGTGGGCGATCAGGGCGCAGATGTCCCACACGTTGAGCGACTCGGCCACCTGCACCGTGGCCGGCGCCAAGCGCGTCGCAAGGCGTTGCAGCACACCCAGGTCGTCATGCCAGGGCGCGGCGCCGGCGCGCAACAGCAGCAGGCCCAGACCACAGGCGGCGGCGACTTGCTTGAGCTGGGCCGCCAGTGCGTTCAGCGTGGTGTCATCGCCGAACTCGGCGCTGCACTGCACTGCCAGGTAGCCCTGCGGAAAGGTTTGGCGCAGTGGCGCCACCTCGCCTTGTGCGCCGTGTTGCGTGATGCGCTCGCCAAACAGCTCAGCCACCAGCACCGCCGGGTCAGGCAGCAGCGTGGCGTCTATGCCGGCGGCTTGCAGCGTGCGCTGGGTCTGTACGTCTCGCACGCCCACGGCATCGGCGGCGCGTAGCTTGGCCAGCACTTCCGCACGCAAGCCCGGCTCGCTCTGTGCCAGTTGCACCCCGCCCACGCCGGCGTAGAGCACGCGCTGCAGCGCTGGCCAGTGGGTGCGGTCGGTCACATACGGGGCCTGCCCGGCCGAGCCGGTCATGTCTTGTACCCAGGCCGCCTGCTCTTGAGGCTGCGCCTGCAGATAGGCCAAGGTGGCTTGCACCTCGTCGGGCGGCAGCAGCATCACGGCCGCCTGCCAGGCGGTGGTGGTCAGAATCTCACCGCCCACGTGCAGCAGGTCCACCGGCTGCGTGCCCAGCGCAGTGCGCACCTCGCTCAACGCGCGCACCGCATGGCCGCCGTGCGCTCGCAAGTCGCGCGCCGCCAAGCCAGCAAAGATCAGCTCGCGCTCCGGCAGCAGCGCCGCCGCGATGTGCGGCAACAGCAGGTCGCCGAAGTTGTGGCGGTCGAAGGCGCCGAACAGGATGAGGGGCTGGGCCATGGTTGCATCGTAGGCCATGGCATGCAGGAACGCAGCAACACCTGCGCGAGCGCAGGCGTGAAGTCAGGCGGCTTCTTCCGGCGAGGCCAGCAGCACTTCAATGCCCTGCGACTCCAGTGCCTGGCGTGTCGCGGGCGCGATGCCGGTATCGGTCACAACGCGTGTGACCCGATTCATTTCACAGATGCGGAAGATCGCCTGCGAGTTGAATTTCGATGAATCGACGAGCACGTTCACGGTCTGCGCCGCGTCGATGAAGGCGCGGTTCATGGCCGCTTCTTCCGGCGACAGCATGCCAATGCCGCCGGCCGGAGAAATGCCGTGCACGCCCAGGAAAGCCGCCCGCACGGAGATGTCGTCGAACGTCCCGGGCGCCGGCCGGCTGACCGAGGCCATCTTCTTGAAATCCACCATGCCTGGCAGCAGGTAGACCGCCGCATTCTGGCTGCGGGCGAACTCCATCGCCACCGTCAGGCCGTTGGTGACGACGTGCAGATTCTGGTGGCCGCGCAAGGCCTCTGCCAAGTGGCGCGAGGTGGTGCCGCCGTTGACCAGGATGCAGTCGCCATCGGACACCAGTTGCGCCGCCAGTTCTGCGATGGCGCGTTTTTCGCGGGATTGCTCCCGTTCACGCTCGGCATAACTGATGCTTTCGTAGCGCGCCCAGCCTTCCGCAATCACCTCGCCCGAGACGGCGCCACCGCGCGTGCGCTCCAGCAGGCCACGCTCTTGCAGCTCGATCAGGTCGCGCCGGATCGTGATGGGGGAGGTCTGGAAGCGCAGGGCCAGCGCATTGACTTCAACAACACCGCCGCCCTGAACCAGGGCAACGATTTCCTTGTGGCGGGCGGCTTTGAGCATGTGTTGAGGGCGTGAGCGCAAGCATGCGCCGTATCAAAAGCAAATGGGCTTGCCTGCAATATAAGCTCAGCTTGAGTCATAAAAATGACACTTCTTGTTCGTAGTATGGCAAATATGAACAAGAATGATCATATTCGAGCAGTCGTTTTCGACATCGATGGCACGCTGGTCGACACCCTGCCGTCATTGGCTGCCGCTGCCAACGACGTGCTGATCCAAGCCGGTTTGCGCGAAGTGCCGATGGCGCGCCTGCGCTCCGCGCTCAGCGAGGGGCTGCGCCCCATGT
Source organism: Hylemonella sp. (assembly GCA_030680575.1). Lineage (GTDB taxonomy): Bacteria > Pseudomonadota > Gammaproteobacteria > Burkholderiales > Burkholderiaceae_C > Hylemonella. The sequence goes on along the minus strand of JAUXVI010000007.1, from coordinate 7,476 downwards.
TCCGTCAGGCGCTGGCCCTGCAGGTTTCAGCACCGGACGCCAAGCAGGCGACCCAGCTGGAAGAGGACTACCTGGCCCATTACGCGCAGCGCTGGCTGGTAACGGCGCCGTTGTTTGTGCACGTGTCCGAGACGCTGGGCGCTTTGAAGACGCAAGGTCTGAAACTGGGCATCTGCACCAACCGCGACCGCGGCTCCACCGAGGCCCTGCTGGTTGCCAACGACCTCACCGTCGGCTTTGATGCCATCGTCGGACTCGGCGATGCGCCCGCGCCGAAGCCGGCCGCCGATCCCTTGCTGCAAGTGCTCCAGCAACTGGAACTGCCGCCTTCGCAAGTGCTGTTCGTGGGCGACTCCGTCATGGACGCACGCTGCGCCCAAGCAGCGCAGGTTCGTTTTGCAGCCCATCGGGCGGGTTATGCCGGCCAGCCGGAGGACCTGCTGCCCCAGGTCATGGGGTTCGATGCCTACGACCAACTCACGCAATGGGTGCTTACGCACCTGCCCGCACACAAGGAGGCCTGTCATGCCTGATATCCAGATCAACGGATTGACCAAGCAGTTCGGCAGCACCCAGGTGCTCAAGGGGTTGGACCTGACGGTGCGCGACGGCGAATTCCTGACCCTGCTCGGCTCCTCCGGCTGCGGCAAGTCCACCCTGCTGCGCCTGATCGCCGGCCTGGATCAACCCGATGCCGGCGCGATCCGCCTGGGTGAACGCGACCTGCTGCAACTGTCGCCCAGCCAGCGCGACTGCGCCATGGTGTTCCAGACCTATGCCCTGTACCCGCACATGACAGTGGGCGAGAACATCTGCACGCCCTTGCTGATGCGCGGCCTGAATTTCTGGCAGCGCCTGCCCGGCATGCGCTGGTTGTCGCCTGCCGTGCGGCGCAAACATGCCGAGGCCGAAGCCAGCGCGCGCAAGGTGGCGCAGAGCCTGGGCATGGATGGTCTTTGGGAGCGCAAGCCGGCGCAGCTGTCGGGCGGGCAACGCCAGCGCGTGGCCCTGGCGCGCGCCATGGTGCGCCATCCGTCGGTGTTCCTGTTCGATGAGCCCTTGTCCAACCTCGACGCCAACCTGCGCCAGGCCCTGCGCACCGAGATCCGCCAGCTGCACGACCAGCTTGGCGTCACCTTCATCTACGTGACGCACGACCAGCACGAAGCCATGTCCATGTCGGACCGCGTGGCCGTCATGCGCGAAGGCCGCGTTCTGCAACTCGGCACGCCCGACGAAATCTACAACCAGCCGGCCCACGTCGAAGTGGCCCGTTTTGTGGGCGCGCCGCGCATCAACCTGCTGCCGGGTGAGATCAGGGGCCATAGCGTGTGGGCGCTGGGCCGGCAGATCGGCCATGTGCCGCAGGGGCAAGACGGCGGCGCGTGCCAGATCGGCTTTCGGCCGCAGACGGGTGCGCTGGCCACGGCCAACGGGCTGGAAATCCAGGGCCGCATCACCGGTGTGGAGTACACCGGTGCCGAGTTGATCGCCACCGTGCAATTGGCCGGCTCCGAGCAAAGCTGCGTCTTTTGCCTGCACAGCAGCCACCCGGACCTTCATGTAGGCGAGACCCTGCGCACCAGCGTGTCGCTCGATCAGATCCATGTCTTTGCGGCCGACGGCCAGCGCCTGGCCTTCCAGCCGCAGCCGGTGTTGCTGGACGTGGCGGCCTGAACGGCCCGGGTAACCCACCATGCGCGTCCATCCCCTCACCACCTGGCTGCTGCTCTCGCCGGCAACGGTCTTGCTCATCGTCTTGCTGCTGATGCCGGTTGCCACCGTCGCCGTGATGTCACTGACCGACTGGCAGTTCGGCGCCGCCACGCTGAACTGGATCGGACTGGCCAATTACACCGAACTGTGGAACGACCCGGTGTTTCGCAAGTCGCTGGCCAACACCCTGCTCTACCTCGTGCTGGTGACCGGCGGTGCCGTCACCATCGGTCTGGGCGCGGCCTTGCTGATCGAGTCCGACACCCAGCTGCGCGGCTTCTACCGCACGGCGTTTTTCATGCCGGTGGCCTCGACGCTGATCGCCATGGCCGTGGTGTGGCAGTTCCTGCTGCACCCGAGCGCCGGCCTGGTCAATCACCTGCTGCAATGGGTCGGCCTGACACCGCAGGACTGGCTCAATGACCGCCGGCTGGCCTTGTACTCGCTGGCTGCCATTGGCATCTGGCAGATGTCGGGGCTGGCGTTGGTGCTGTTCCTGGCCGGCCTGAAAAGCATTCCGCAGGACATCCGCGACGCCGGCGCACTGGACGGAATCGCCCATCCGTGGGAACGCTTTCGCCGTATCACCTGGCCGTTGCTGGGGCCCACCACCCTGTTCGTGGTCACGGTCTGCGCCATCCGTGCGCTGCAGGTGTTCGACACGGTGCATGTGCTGACGCGCGGCGGCCCGAACAAGTCGACCGAGGTGCTGCTGCACACCATCTACGCGGAAGGCTTCAGCTTCTTCCGCATGGGGTATGCCAGTGCCATGACGGTGGTGTTCATTGCCGGCATCTTCTTCCTGACCCAGGTGCAGCACAGCACCATGGAACGAAAGACCCACTACGGATGAACTCGCCCACCTTTTTCTTTCGCACTGTGCGCCATCTGCTGCTGATGACGGGCGCCCTGGTGTTCCTCGCCCCCTTCATCTGGATGGTGCTGACCTCGCTCAAGCCGGTGGACGAAGTCTTCACGCGCGAGCTGACCCTGCTGCCCACCCGGCTGGCCCTGGTCGAGAACTACACCGAGGCCCTGACGCGGGTGCCGCTGCTGCGCTACCTGTGGAACGGCATCGTGGTCTGCGCCGCCATCCTGGTGCTGCAGATCCTGGTGCTGCTGCCGGCGGCTTACGCTTTTGCCAAGTTGGAGTTTCGTGGCAAGACCTGGGCCTGGCGTCTGGTGCTGCTGGCGCTGATGATTCCGCACCAGGCCACCGCCATCCCGACCTACGTGATGCTGCACCACCTGGGCATGCTCAACACGCTGTCGGCGCTGATCGTGCCGTTCTCGATCTCGGCCTTCGGCATCTTCCTGATGCGCCAGTTTTTCCGCACCGTGCCGGACGACTTGGTGCACGCCGCGCGCCTGGACGGCATGAGCGAGTTCGAGCTGGTCTGGCGCGTCATGCTGCCCGCCGCCGTGCCGGCCCTGTTTGCCTTTGCCATCTTCTCGGTGGTCTGGCACTGGAACGACTATTTCTGGCCGCTGCTGGTGATCTCTTCGCCCGAGCTGGCCACGCCGCCGCTGGGCACCATGTTCTTCCGCAACGAGGAGGCCGGCATCAACTACGGCCCGCTCATGGCCGGCACGGTGCTGATCACGGCGCCGTTGCTGCTTCTGTTCATTGCCGCCCAAAAGCGGTTCATCGAAGGCGTGACGCTCACCGGCGTCAAAGGCTGAACCTCACCCTCTCTATCCACCAAGGAGTGAATCCCATGAAACGTGTTTTTCTGAAATCCATCGCGGCCAGTGCGCTGCTGGTCAGCGGCCTGGCCCAGGCCCAACAACCCGTGGAGATCGTGGTTGACTATCCCTATGCCGGCATCTTCAAGGAGGTGCACGAGAAAATCGCCCGTGACTTCACGGCCAAGTTTCCGCAATACAAGGTGACCTTCCGCGCGCCCACCCCGGGTTATGAAGAAGCTGCCCAGCAATCCCTGCGCCAGGCGGTCACCAACCAGCTGCCCGACGTGTCCTACCAGGGCTTGAACCGCCAGCGCGTTTTCGTTGACCGCGGCATTGCCGTCGACATGACCCCTTTCATCAAGAGCGAAAAAGACTGGGCCAAGATGGGCTACGACAAGGCGCTGCTCTCGCTCGGCCAGGTGGGCGACAAGCAGGTGGGCATCGGCTTCTCCTTGTCGACGCCCATCGTGTATTTCAACGCCGACCTGGTGCGCAAGGCCGGCGTCTCGCCCGAGCAGTTCCCCACCAGCTGGGACGGCATTGCCGACCTGGCGAAGAAGGCCAAGGCTGCCAATGCCGGCACCCAGAGCATGCACATGGACTGGGAAATCACCGGCAACTGGATGTGGCAGGCGCTGGTTTTTTCCAACGGCGGCACCATGCTGACGCCCGACGAGAAAAAAGTGGCTTTCGACGGCCCGGCCGGCAAGACCGCCATGCAGACTTTTGCCAAGGTCGTGAAAGACGGCGAGATGCGCGACGGCTCGCTCAATACCGCCAGCCAGGACTTTGTCTCCGGCAATCTGGCCATCCTGGTGACCTCCACCTCGCGCCTGGGCCTGATCACCAAGCAGGTCGGCAACCGTTTCGACCTGCGCACCGCCCGCATGCCGATCGAGAAGAACGGCCGCCTGCCAGCGGGCGGCAACGTGGCCATGATGTTTGCCAAGGACCCGGCCAAGCAGAAAGCGGCCTGGGAATACATCAAGTTCGCCACCGGCCCGCTGGGCGCCACCGCCATGGTGCAGGGCACGGGCTACTTCCCCGCCAACACCATTCCCGCCAACGATGCCAACCTGCTCAAGTCCTTTTATGAGCAGCACCCGAACTACCTGACCGCCATCAAGCAGTTGCCGGTGCTCACCGGCTGGTATGCCTTCCCCGGCGAGAACGGCCTGAAGATCACCGACGTCATCAAGGACCACATCCAGAGCGTGATTTCCAAGGAAGCCACGCCAGAGAAAGCCCTCGCCGCCATGACGCGCGACGTGCAGGCCCTGCTGCCGCGCTGATGGAAGGACGGCCCGTGTTCAAGTTCCTCCATCTCACGGACGTCCATCTCGTCGAGCAGGGCCATGCCCTCTACGGGCTGGACCCTGCCAAGCGATTGGCGCTCTGCATCGACAGCATGCTGCAGGAACATGCCGACGCCACGCTGTGCGTCGTGACCGGCGACCTGGCCCACGTTGGCCACAAGGACGCCTACCGGCAACTGGCCGGGCAGCTCGCCCGCCTGCCCATGCCGGTGCTGCCCATCCTGGGCAACCACGACAACCGCGCCAATTTCCGCGAGTACTTCCCGCAGGTGCCGGTCGATGCCAACGGCTTCGTGCAATACGAGGTGGCCGTCGGTGCTTACCGCGGCCTGTTCCTTGACACCAACGAGCCCGGTGTCAGCCATGGCGTGCTGTGCGAGCAGCGTGCCCAGTGGCTGACCGAGCGGCTGGCGCAAGACGACCGGCCGGTGCTGCTGTTCATGCACCACCCGGCCTTTGCGCTTGGCATCCCGTCGATGGACCGCATCGCCCTGCTCGACACCGCGCCGTTCCGGCGTGCGCTGCAGGGCCATACGCATCGCATCAAGCACCTGTTCTTCGGCCATGTGCACCGGCCCATCTTCGGCTCCTGGCTGGGCATTCCCTACTCGACCATGCGTGGCACCAACCACCAGGTGGCGCTGCGGCTTGACGCCACAGACAAGATTGGCGGCAGTCACGAGCCGCCGCAGTACAGCGTGGTGCTGCTGGGCGAGGAAACCGTCACCGTTCACGTGCACGACTTCCTCGACCGCAGCGAGCGTTTCTGGCTGGGTGAATAGACACACGACCCCTGCCAAGTTGGGGCATGGGTGTTGGGGTCTTCGCCTTCATGGCGGTGTGATCCGCACATAAAAAAACGGCATCCGAGGGTGCCGTTTTTTTAAGCCAAATTGGCCTCTGGCCCTTGTCAATCATGCGCAAGTAGCTATTAAAACAATAGCGCGTCAGCGCTCGCCCGTGCACTCGAGTTCAAACAGCGGCACCTCAGCCTGGCGGCTCAGCCAGATGCCGCCGCCCAACTCCATGAAGCCTTCCGACAGGCCACGCCGGTACAGCTGGGCGCGGTGGCGGAACAGGCGCGGGTCGGTCAGCGTCTCGTCGATGGTGTCACGCTCGTAGTCTTCGCGCGTCACGGCTTCCACATACAGCGCGCCGCGGCAAAGCAGGCCCAGGTTGTGCAGTGCCAGCTTCAGGTCGGCCGCGCTCAGGTAGGGCAGCACACCCTGGCAGATCACCAGGTCGAACGGCTCGGCACTCCGGTAGTCCACCACCGAACCGCGCTCCCAGCCGTAGCGGGCACATAGGTATTCGCTGTACTCCACGCCGTGGTAGGCCACGCCGGGAAAGTGCAGCGCCAGCGCGTCGCGCCACAGACCGATGCCGCAGCCCAGATCCAGCACCCGCTTCACGGGCACGCGCAGGTACTTGAGGTAGCTGCACACAAAAGCGCCCAGCCGCTCCACATGCGCGGGGTCGACCACGCTGGTCTTTTTGTCGAAGTAGTAGCGCTGGTAGTACGCCTCGTCGAACCACTGGTCACTGGCAGATTGCACGATCGTTCCTTGTTGCCGCTGCGCCCCAACGCGGGGAGCCAGCGGGGAGTATGACCTAGGGAGTTTGCATGCTCGTCTTGCAGGAGGTGCGTGCTGTGCTTGGACGACGACCGGATTCGGCCAGAAGTGGCCGGCTGAGAATTTTCCCCAAAGTAGACAGTCCTCCCCCGATTTGGGCGTTTGCATGTGACTGTCTCGATAACCTAGACAAGATGCTAGGATGCCAGTACAGGGAGAAGCGTCATGGACAAGAATGCCCCCACCTATGAGCCAACCATTCATATTGGCTCTGACATTCCGAAAGCAGATCCATCAAGCGATGAGTTTGGCTATGCGCCGTTTGCGAAACTGATCGCCTTGTCTGTTGTGAAGACGCCTAGCCCACAGGGCTTGGTTATGGCGATACATGGGCAATGGGGACTTGGGAAGTCGTCACTCCTCAATTTCGTGAAGCACTATCTAAAGGACGAACCGAAGGACTCCAGGCCAGTTGTCATTGACTTCAATCCTTGGTGGTTCGAAGACAAAAACCAGCTTGCCGCCCAGTTTCTGGCTCAGTTTAAAACCAAGCTGAAACTGGAAAACGAATATCTTAGGAAAGCCGGCGACATGATGGCCGACTATTCTGGTGCTCTCGGGAAGGCGGTGGCAGTTGGAACTGGTATCCCATGGATTGACGTACCAGTAGGGTTGCTTCTCAAGTTATTCAAGAGGACGCCCAAAGACGTACCAAAGTTGAAGGCTGAAATTTCCAAGGCGCTCCAAAATGGGGGGCGGCGCTTTCTTGTGGTTATCGATGACATAGACCGGCTGACACCCGTCGAGATCCGCGAGGTCTTCAAAGTAGTGAAGGCATTGGCTGATTTCCCCAATGTGGTCTATCTTCTTTCCTTTGATCGAGCCGTAGTGGCCAACGCGCTATCAACGTCCTTAAGTCTTGATGGTGAGGCCTATCTTGAGAAGATTATTCAAGTACCGTTCGTGTTGCCAGCCATAGCTCTGGAAAAGCTTCAAAGAAAGCTCTCCTCGGATCTCGACAAACTGATCGAGGGCGCGGATATCGAGGCATGGCGATGCCACTACAACACCGTGCGCCCCCATAGCAGCCTGGCCTACCTGACCCCGCACGAGTTCAAACAGCAATATCATTCAATCCCCAACCCGGCCGTCTTACAGGAATGAATGGCTCGGAAAAACCG
>JAUXVI010000006.1 GCA_030680575.1 Hylemonella sp. | reverse complement strand
CTCGGCCACCGTGGTGCGGTCCGCTTCGCGCAGCACCGTGACCATCTGCTCTTCCGTGAATCGACTTTTTCTCATAGGCTCCTCGTGGGTTGGGAGCCATCTTCCTAGAAATCATTGGTCCGGAAAAACCGGGCAGGTCACTCAAGGGTACGATTTCTCCAACAACGAGCCCGGGGGACTGGTAAAGAGAGGACGCCCAGTCAATGCGCTTTGCACGCTCGACGCGCGTATCCTCGTCGAACCATTTCAATGCATTTACGAGGTTTTGATACTTCGTGGATTCATTTTCAGTCATAGGGGGCCTAACTGGACATAGACGGCAAACCTATCTTGTGAACAAGGCTGGTACTGGGTGAAACGGTCAAGCAGTCTTAAAGAAAAGGGTTTGTCGCCCAAGGATTTGCTGCAAAATTCTTGAAAAGAATGTTTTTGAACCAGTGAAAGTCTTGCTTTTACAGTTTCACGGATTACATAGCAATACTCTATAGTCGTTAGCTAGTGAATGCCCTGTTGCACTAGAACATGGAAAGCTCTGACTCCGTTACACATAGCCTCCCTGAGACCTCATCAGAGGTCAAGGGAAGCATTTCCATGTGTAATAGCAGTTTGCAGTTCTATGCCACCGCGCCCTATCCGTGCAGCTATCTCGACAACCGGCTGGCCCGCTCGCAAGTGGCGACCCCCAGCCATCTGATCAACAACGCCACCTACTCCGAACTGGTCACCAAGGGCTTTCGCCGCAGTGGCATGTTCACCTACCGCCCGTATTGCGACGGCTGTCAGGCTTGCACGCCGCTGCGGGTATTGGCCCAGGAATTCCAGGCGAATCGCAGTCAGCGCCGTGCCTGGCGGCAGCACCAGATACTGCAGGCCCGCGTGCTCAAGCTGTGCTTCATGCCTGAGCACTACCAGCTCTACCTGCGCTACCAGAACGGCCGTCATGCAGGCGGCGGCATGGACCAGGACAGCATTGACCAGTACACCCAGTTCCTGCTGCAAAGCCGGGTCAACTCCCGGCTGGTCGAATTCCGCGAAACACAGGCCGATGGCAGCCTTGGCCCATTGAAGATGGTTTCCATCCTTGACGTCCTGGATGACGGGCTGTCAGCGGTCTACACCTTTTATGAACCAGAGGACCACGCCAGCTATGGCACTTACAACATCCTGTGGCAGATTGAACAGGCGCAATCCATGGGCTTGCGCTACGTCTACCTCGGTTACTGGATCGCCGAGAGTCCCAAAATGAACTACAAGGCCCGCTTTGCACCCAACGAAGTGCTGCGCGACGGCTCCTGGGTGGCCCTCACATGAAAGCATGGGTGACTCGCTGGAAGTCAAGAAATTGAATTTCACGACGTAAAATCCTGATCAGGCTCAGGAGTAGGTCATGAAAAAAACAGATCCCGATATCAATACCACGCCCACCGTCCAGGTGATTGAACGCATGTTCACCTTGATGGACGTGTTGGCCTCCCGGGAGGAGGCTGTCTCGCTCAAGGAAATCAGCGCAAAAACCGGCCTGCACCCCTCCACCGCCCACCGCATCCTCAACGATCTGGCCATTGGCCGCTATGTGGACCGCCCCCAGCCTGGCACTTACCGCCTGGGCATGCGCCTGCTGGAACTGGGCAATCTGGTGAAGGGACGACTGAACGTGCGCGATGCCGCCATGGCACCGATGCGCGAGCTGCACAAGCAAATCCACCAGCCAGTCAACCTGAGTATGCGCCAGGGCGACGAGATCGTCTACATCGAACGTGCTTACAGCGAGCGCTCAGGCATGCAGGTGGTGCGCGCCATCGGCGGTCATGCGCCGCTGCACCTGACCTCTGTCGGCAAACTGTTTCTGGCGGCAGAAGATCCGCAACGCGTACGTGCCTATGCCACGCGTACGGGCCTGAGCGGACACACCAAGAACAGCATCACGCAGTTGCCGGTGCTGGAGCGCGAATTGTCCAAGGTGCGCCAGTACGGCGTGGCACGCGACGATGAAGAACTGGAGTTGGGTGTGCGCTGCATGGCTGCCGGCATCTACGATGACCAGGGCAAGCTCGTGGCCGGCCTGTCCATCTCGGCCCCGACCGGACGTCTGGATGAAGAATGGCTCCCCAAGCTTCAAGCCGTGACTGACGAGATCTCCCGCACACTGGGTTATCAGCCAGGCACCAAGTCACCGTCGCAATAATCACCCGCCCAAACGGATCGCGCCCCTTTTAAGGGGCGCGATTTGAATGAACAGCGATCAGTTGAGTGACAGCGTTTCCCTGACGGCCAGACCAGCCACCGGCCGTGCATGCGGCGGATTCGACTCGACCCACCGCCGTACACGCTCCGCATCGGCCAGACGAGTCAACTTGCCCGCCGAGTCCAGGAACACCATGATGAGCTTGCGGCCAGCCACCTGCGCCTGCATGACCAGGCACTGCCCGGCCTCGGAGATATAGCCCGTTTTTTGCAGCCCAATGTCCCACGTCGGGTTCTTCACCAGCCGGTTGGTATTGTTGTACTGCAACACCTGTCGACCCACGGCAACTTGATAGCCAGGCGACGTTGAGTATTCACGCAGCAGAGCGTCGGCTGAAGCCACGTTGACCAGCATGGCCAAGTCCTTGGCGCTTGACTGGTTCTTGCTGGACAGGCCAGTCGGCTCGACATAGCGGGTGTCGTGCATACCCAGCATGCGAGCCTTGGCGTTCATCAAACTGACGAAGGCCGACAAGCCACCAGGGTAGGTACGTCCGAGAGCACTTGCAGCACGGTTCTCACTGGACATCAGAGCCAGGTGCAGCAACTCACCACGGCTAAGTGTGGTCCCCACACGCAGGCGGGAAGAACTGCCCTTCTCCGTGTCGACATCATCCTGCGTGATGGTGAGCATCTCGTCCATGGACAATTTCGCTTCGCTGATGATCAGCCCCGTCATCAGCTTGGTCAGCGAGGCAATCGGCAGGACAGCCTGCTCGTTTTTGCTGAACAAGACTTCGTTCGTCTCCTGATCCACCACCAGCGCCACGCTGGATTTGAGGTCCAGCGCATCCTGTGCCTGATGCAACCCCGCCAACTGACCATAAGAGGGCTTGGCGGGTATCGCCGCCACACGCACGGCGGGCTTGCGCTTGGCAACGTAAATGGTCTTGGAAATCTTGCGCTTGACGCTCGGTTTGTTGTCGGAGGCGCGGACTTTGGCAGCTTGGGCGTCAGCGGCGACAAAAACCGTCAAAACCGACATGGCACACAGGCTCCAAACCAATCGGTTCAAAGAGCTTACCCAACCAGCCTTGTTTTGAATCCGCATGCATTCTTCTCCGCACATATTCGATGACTCGGTTTATACAAAAAAAATCGCGCAAGATCAAGTACTTGCGCGATTTATCTCAAGAAAACCCTGCAAATCGGGGCATCACCCTAGCCTTGGGCTGCCACCCGGTCGGCTTTGCTGGACAACTTGTTGAGCGCACTGAGGTAGGCCTTCGCCGAAGCGACCACGATATCGGGGTCGGCACCGACGCCGTTGACCACCCGGCCGCTGTTTTGCAGCCGCACCGTGACCTCCCCCTGACTTTCGGTCGATCCGCTGATGGCATTGACCGAATAAAGCACCATTTCCACCCCGCTTTTCACATGCGACTCAATCGCCTTGAGCGATGCATCCACGGGGCCATTGCCATCTGACTCGCCCTTGACCTCCTTGCCATCGACCGTGATCACGATGGACGCCTGCGGCCGTTCGCCTGTTTCACTGTGCTGTGACAGCGAGACGAAGCCGTACTTCTCCTTCTCACTGGTCACGCTCTCGTCGCTGACCAGGGCCAGGATGTCCTCATCAAAAATTTCGCTCTTGCGGTCAGCCAGCTCCTTGAACTTGGCAAAGGCGGTATTGATTTCGGTTTCGCTGTCCAGCGAGACGCCCAACTCCTGCAGGCGCTGCTTGAAGGCATTGCGGCCGCTGAGCTTGCCAAGCACGATCTTGTTGGCAGACCAGCCCACGTCCTCGGCGCGCATGATCTCGTAGGTGTCGCGCGCCTTGAGCACGCCATCCTGATGAATGCCGGAGGCATGGGCAAACGCATTGGCACCCACCACGGCCTTGTTCGGCTGCACCACGAAGCCAGTGGTCTGGCTGACCATGCGACTGGCTGCCACGATGTGCTTGGTGTCGATGCCGACATCCAGGTTGAAGTAGTCACGGCGCGTTTTGACCGCCATCACCACCTCTTCCAGACTGCAGTTGCCGGCCCGCTCGCCCAGGCCGTTGATGGTGCACTCCACCTGCCGTGCGCCACCGATCTTGACGCCGGCCAGCGAATTGGCCACGGCCATGCCGAGGTCGTTGTGGCAATGCACCGACCAGATCGCCTTGTCCGAATTGGGCACACGCTCGCGCAGGGTCTTGATGAAATTTCCGTACAGCTCCGGTACGGCGTAGCCCACGGTATCCGGAATGTTGATGGTGGTGGCCCCCTCCTTGATGACGGCCTCCACCACGCGGCAGAGGAAATCCATCTCGCTGCGGTAGCCATCTTCAGCGCTGAACTCGACATCGGCCACCTGGTTGCGGGCGAAGCGAACCGCCAGTTTGGCTTGCTCCAGCACCTGCTCCGGCGTCATGCGCAACTTCTTCTCCATGTGCAGCGGCGACGTGGCGATGAAGGTGTGGATGCGGGCGCTGTTGGCGCCCTTGAGCGCTTCTGCTGCGCGCGAGATGTCGCGGTCGTTGGCGCGCGACAGCGAGCAGATGGTGGAGTCCTTGATCGCGTTGGCGATGTTCTGCACCGCCTCGAAGTCACCATTGGAACTGGCAGCGAAACCGGCTTCGATGACATCCACATGCAGGCGCTCAAGTTGCCGGGCAATACGCAGCTTTTCATCTTTGGTCATGGATGCGCCGGGCGACTGCTCGCCATCGCGCAAGGTGGTATCAAAAATGATCAGTTTGTCGGCCATCTCGTTCTCCTGGTTTCCTGCGATTCAAAAATGACAAAGTACAAAGCAAAAGGCCCGCTGCGGGTGCATACGGGCCTTATGGAAAATCTGCGCGTGCGCTAGCAATTCCGCCCGTGTTGGCGTAGCAGCAGTAGCGCTAGCGAAATCGATTTCATGGATTCAATGTACCACAAGATATGGCGGCGCACATTGGCTTCTTCTATGAAGCCGATTACTGGTGTAGCCCGCGCTCGTCCGGCTCGTCGGTCGAGGTGCTGATCACGCTGGTGGGCTTGCCCTTGGCTTTGCGCCAGCCATACACCGCATAACCGCTCAAGCCATAGACCACAAAAACACCAAAAAGCACGACGGGCGGATGGATGTTGATGACAGCAATACCCAGAGCGATCAGAACGATCACCGCGAACGGCACGCTTTTTTTCATCTGAATGTCCTTGAAGCTGTAGAACGGGACATTGCTGACCATGGTCAGGCCGGCATACAGGGCGAGCACAAACATAGGCCAAGCCACGGTCGGTCCGGCAACCTCCAATTCGGTCATGATCCAGATGAAGCCCGTGACGAGGGCCGCCGCCGCCGGCGACGGCAAGCCTTGAAAATAGCGCTTGTCCACCACCGTTGTGTTGACATTGAAGCGCGCCAGCCGCAAGGCCGCGCAGGCGCAATAAACGAAGGCCGCGACCCAGCCCCAGCGCCCCAGGCCCTTGAGCGCCCATTCGTAAGAAATCAATGCCGGCGCAGCACCGAAGGACACCATGTCGGAGAGGGAGTCCATTTGTTCGCCAAACGCGCTTTGCGTGTTCGTCATGCGCGCCACACGGCCATCCAGGCTGTCCAGCACCATGGCGCAGAACACGCCAATGGCCGCCATGTCGAAGCGATCGTTCATGGCCATCACGATGGCAAAAAAGCCACCGAAAAGCGCCGCGAGCGTGAAGAGATTGGGAAGAATGTAAATGCCCTTGCGGCGCTTGCGCACCATCACGGCCTCGCCTTCAGCGAACGAATCATCACCGTCATGCATGCTTACACTCCCATCCTCGAAATCAGATCGCCGGGAAACGCCGAATCCATGACCGCAGCCTGGAAGCAGAAAGAGTTGAGGTAATCCATAAGAGCCGAGTGTAAGTCACCTGCAAGCTGACCAACAAAAACAAAGGCCACCGAAGTGGCCTTTGTCTCAAGCACAGATGCTGCTTAGTTGCGGGTCTGGTCCACCAGCTTGTTCTTGGCGATCCAGGGCATCATGGCGCGCAGCTGGGCACCCACCACCTCGATCTGATGATCGGCCGTGTTGCGGCGGCGAGCCGTCATGCTCGGGTAGTTCAGACGGCCTTCCTGGATGAACATCTTGGCGTAGTCACCGTTCTGGATGCGCTTGAGCGCATTGCGCATGGCGGCGCGCGACTGCTCGTTGATGACTTCGGGGCCCGTCACGTACTCACCGAACTCGGCGTTGTTCGAGATCGAGTAGTTCATGTTGGCAATGCCGCCTTCGTAGATCAGGTCCACGATCAGCTTGAGTTCGTGCAGGCACTCAAAATAAGCCATTTCGGGCGCATAGCCGGCTTCGACCAGGGTTTCATAGCCCATCTTGATCAGCTCGACCGCACCGCCGCACAGAACAGCCTGCTCGCCGAACAGGTCGGTCTCGGTCTCTTCCTTGAAGTTGGTCTCGATGATGCCGGCTTTGCCTCCACCATTGGCCATGGCATAGGACAGGGCCAGATCACGCGCCTTGCCGCTCTTGTCCTGATGCACAGCCACCAGGTGCGGCACGCCGCCGCCTTGGGCGTAAGTGCTGCGCACGGTATGGCCGGGCGCCTTCGGTGCCACCATCCACACGTCCAGGTCGGCGCGCGGCACAACCTGGTTGTAGTGCACGTTGAAGCCGTGGGCGAAGGCCAGCGAAGCACCCGACTTGATGTTGGGTGCAACGTTGTTGGTGTACACCTCGGCAATCTGCTCGTCCGGCAACAGGATCATGACCACGTCAGCAGCCTTGACGGCGTCATTGACTTCCATCACGGTCAGGCCGGCCTTGCCGACCTTGTCCCAGGAAGCACCGCCCTTGCGCAGACCGACCACGACCTTCACGCCGCTGTCGTTCAAATTCTGAGCGTGTGCATGGCCTTGGCTGCCGTAGCCAATGATGGCCACGGTCTTGCCCTTGATCAGGCTCAGGTCACAGTCTTTGTCGTAGAAAACTTTCACTTCTTTCTCCTTGGTAAAACCAGATAAAAATCAGACTCGCAAAATGCGCTCGCCGCGGCCCACGCCGCTGCTACCGGTACGCACAGTTTCCAGAATGGCACTGCGGTCGATCGCTTCCAGGAAGGCATCGTTCTTGGAATGGTCGCCGGTCAATTCGATGGTGTAGCTCTTGTCGGTGACGTCGATGATACGGCCGCGGAAGATGTCGGCCATGCGCTTCATCTCTTCACGTTCCTTGCCAACGGCACGCACCTTGACCATCATGAGTTCACGCTCGATGTAAGCGCCTTCGGTCAGATCGACCACCTTGACCACCTCGATCAGACGATTGAGGTGTTTGGTGATCTGCTCGATGACGTCGTCCGAACCGGTGGTCTGGATCGTCATGCGCGAGAGGCTGGCATCCTCGGTCGGTGCCACGGTCAGAGACTCAATGTTATAGCCACGGGCCGAGAACAGGCCCACCACGCGGGAAAGAGCACCCGGCTCGTTTTCCAGCAATACTGCAATGATGTGTTTCATTTATGGATTCCTCTTTTCGCTGCCCTCCCCCTGACGCGGTAACGGCAGGGCTTGGCAGGCAATAGATTCGTCAAAAGATGAGCCAGATCCGGAATGGAACCTGGCCCTTGTATTCACAAGTCCTCGCTACCCAGCAGCATCTCGGTGATGCCCTTGCCGGCCTGCACCATCGGGAACACGTTCTCGGTGGGATCGGTGCGGAAGTCCATGAACACGGTGCGGTCCTTGAGCTTGCGCGCCTCGCGCAGCGCCGGTTCGACGTCCTGCGGTTTTTCGATCAGCATGCCGACGTGGCCATAGGCCTCGGCCAGCTTGACGAAGTTCGGCAGCGCATCCATGTAGCTGTGGCTGTAGCGGCCGGAGTACTCGATTTCCTGCCACTGGCGCACCATACCGAGGTAACGGTTGTTCAACGACAGGATCTTGATCGGCGTGTTGTACTGCAGGCAGGTGGAGAGTTCCTGGATGCACATCTGCACCGACCCTTCGCCAGTCACGCAATAGACCTCACTCTCCGGCTTGGCCAGCTTGATGCCCATGGCGTAGGGAATGCCCACCCCCATGGTGCCCAGGCCACCAGAGTTGATCCAGCGCCGCGGCTCGTCAAACCGGTAGTACTGGGCCGCCCACATCTGGTGCTGCCCCACATCGGACGTGATGTAGGTATCCGCGTCTTTGGTCATGTTCCACAGCGTCTCGATCACGTACTGCGGCTTGATCACGTCCTTGTTGCCACGGTCGTACTTCAGGCAATCGCGCTTGCGCCAACCCTCGATTGCTTCCCACCAGCCGCTCAGCGCCTGGGCGTCGGGCTTGATCGCGCTTTCCTTGATCATGGCAATCATCTCGGCCAGCACGTCCTTGACGTCGCCGACGATGGGAATATCCACCTTGACGCGCTTGGAGATGCTCGACGGATCAATGTCAATGTGGAAGATCTTGCGTTCGTTCTGGGCGAAGTGCTTGGGGTTGCCGATCACCCGGTCGTCAAACCGCGCACCCACCGCCAGCAGAACATCGCAGTTCTGCATGGCATTGTTGGCCTCAATCGTGCCGTGCATGCCCAGCATGCCGAGGAACTTGGGATCCGATGCAGGATAAGCGCCCAAGCCCATCAAGGTGTTGGTGCACGGATAGCCCAGCATGTCCACCAAAGCACGCAACTCAGCGGTGGCATTGCTCAGCAGCACACCACCTCCGGTATAGATGTAAGGACGCTTGGCCGTCAACAGCAGTTGCAGCGCCTTGCGGATCTGTCCGGCATGGCCCTTACGCACCGGGTTGTAGGAGCGCATTTCCACCGTTTCCGGATAACCCGTGTAAGCCACCTTCTTGAACGAGACGTCCTTGGGGATGTCCACCACCACCGGGCCAGGACGACCGCTACGGGCAATGTGGAAGGCCTTTTTCATCGTCATGGCCAGATCGCGCGCGTCCTTGACCAGGAAGTTGTGTTTGACGATGGGACGTGTGATGCCCACGGTATCGCACTCCTGGAAGGCATCGAGGCCAATGGCGGCCGTCGGCACCTGACCGGTCACGATCACCATCGGAATGCTGTCCATATAGGCGGTGGCAATGCCGGTGATGGCATTCGTCACGCCTGGACCCGAGGTCACCAGTGCCACCCCGACGTCACCCGTGGCGCGGGCGTAGCCATCGGCAGCATGCACGGCAGCCTGTTCGTGGCGCACCAAAACGTGCTGGATGCTGTCCTGCTTGTAAAAAGCATCGTAGATGTGGAGAACGGCGCCGCCGGGATAGCCCCAGACATACTTCACGCCCTCGGCCTGCAGGGCCTTGATCAGGATTTCAGCGCCACGCAGCTCTTCTGCATGCTCAGTCGCACTGGCTGCGGCCGCCGAAGTGATTTCAGCTTTGGAAATTTCCATGATGAACCTTTGTGAATTTCTCTAACGAAAAACCTTGGGTGCCCCTTCGCTAACACTTGTGGCGTCGCGTCAGGACTTAAGGTCAAAGCCATGGGCGCATTGCTTGTAGCGCCGGACTGTGACCCGTTTGCTTTTTGATTGGCAACCCGGATTATCGCACTGCACAAAGGAAATTGAACCAGACGATTCGAAAAATATGGTCCCGGGTGCCATAATCCTCGTCGAAGTTCGCCCCAATGCGGGGCGCACCAGATCATCGAGTCAAATCAACACCCGCCCGGGTTTCACACGCTTGGCCACCGAACAAGAACTCTCAGATTTCCTGAAAAGCGTTGAAAAACGCGCGTTCAAGCGTTCGGTGTATCACGTTCGCAATGACGAGGCCGCTCTGGACATCGTCCAGGACAGCATGATGAAGCTGGTCGAGCACTACGGCCACAAACCGATCGCTGAACTGCCCATGCTGTTCCAGCGCATCCTGTCCAACTGCACGCTGGATTGGTTCCGGCGCCAAAAAACCCGCAACGCCCTGTTTTCGAACATGAGCGACTTTGAAGCGACGGACATGGACGGGGATTTCGATCTTCTTGAAACTTTGAACACGGCGTCAAGCTCCAACCAGACCGAGAGTGCGGAAAGCCAGACCGAGCGCGCCCAGACTTTGCTTGAGATCGAGAAGGAAATTCTGGAGCTGCCAGCCCGTCAACGGGAGGCCTTCCTCATGCGTTATTGGGAGGATTTGGACGTAGCCGAGACGGCTGCAGCCATGGGCTGTTCCGAGGGCAGCGTCAAAACACACTGCTCCAGGGCTGTTCAGGCCCTGAGCAAGGCATTGAAGGCCAAGGGAATACGACTATGAAGCATTCAACATCTGCTCAAGACCTCTCCGCCCACGATCGTTTCGGTCGGGCGGTCACGGCGCGGCTGTCTGACTCTGCGGCAACCCTTCCTTATGACGTTTCTGAACGTTTGCGTGCCGCCCGGATGCAGGCGCTGGGCAAGCACAGAATGACCCAAACCGTCACCTCCGCCAATGTGCTGAGCAATGGTGGTGCAGCCACGCTCAATTTTGGGGAGGGAGAGGGGCGCCTGTGGCACCGCCTAGCGGCATTGGTCCCCCTGCTGCTGCTGATTGCCGGCCTGATCGCCGTCAATATGCTGAATGACGATTTCCAGGCCAAAGAGTTGGCGGACATTGATTCGGCCATTCTCACGGATGATCTGCCACCGGCCGCTTACACCGACTCCGGCTTCTTGCAGTTTCTTCAATCTCGTCGCGAGCAGCAGGACCAGTAAGTGCTCGACGCCATGAAAAAAGCAGTTGCGGGTTCAGCATGGATCGCCCTGGCGGTCCTGAGTTGCCCGCCTGTGCACGCCCAGGACGGTGCGACCGCACCGGCGGCCCCACCGAGCGTTGTGACGGGAGGGTATGCCGCCGCAACAGCCCAGCCGGCGCCCCGCAAGCCCACAGCCGCCAAATCAGCCGCCCAGCCAAGCTGGCAAAAACTCACCCCCGCCCAGCAGCAGGCCCTGCGTCCCCTGGCAGGCAACTGGCATGAGCTGGGCGAGGATCGCAAACGCAAATGGCTGGAAATCTCCAAGAACTACCACGCTCTGCACCCTGTCGAGCAGGCCATGATGCACAGTCGCATGAGCGAATGGGTTTCGCTCAGCCAGCAGCAGCGCATCCAGGCTCGCTTGAACTACGTCGAAACCAAGAAGCTCTCCTCGCAGGAAAAAGCCGCCAAATGGCAGGCTTACCAGGAGCTCAGCGCCGAAGAAAAGAAGAAGTTGGCAGCCAAGGCAGCGGTCAAACCGGCCGGCGCCGCCGTCCTCAAACCCATGACGGCTTCTGAGAAACTGACCAAGGTGCCCGTCACCCGTCATACGCCCAAGCCGCCAACCAGCGCGCCCAACAATCCGCCCCCCATCCACGCCAATACCTTGTTGCCTCAGCCTGTTGTGTCAAGTTCATCCGAGACCACACATCACTAGTCAGCCGGGGAAATATCCCGAAAAATGATTCCGAATCCGGCAAGCAAGCGCGTGTCGTCCGCCCCGATCTCCAGCACCCACCTCTCCCTTCAAGCCCCTGGCCTGTGGCGTCGCATGGCGTGCTGGCTGTATGAAGGCATGTTGCTGTTCGCTGTCGTTTTCGTCGCCGGCTACCTGTTCAGTGCCCTCACGCAAACACGTCATGCGCTGGACAACCGGCATGTGCAACAGGCTTTTTTATTCGTCGTACTGGGCATCTACTTCACCTGGTTCTGGGCCAAAGGGCAAACGTTGGCCATGAAGACCTGGCACATCCGAGTGGTTGACACGCAAGGTCGCCCCGTCACGCAGACCCGTGCCTTGCTGCGCTATGTCCTGAGCTGGCTCTGGTTTTTACCCGCTTTGGCCGCCATCGCCCCGTTCGGACTGTCCGGCCCCGAATCGGCTGTGATCGTACTGGGCTGGGTCGCCGTCTGGGCGCTGCTGAGCCGTTTTCATCCCCAACAGCAGTTCTGGCATGACGCCTTGGCCGGTACCCGGCTCATCACGTTAGCCCCCTTGAGCCGCTGAGACGTCACAAAGCTGGGCGACAATCTGCGCATGACAGATTTTCAGGACAACACCGACGTCAACCCCCAGAAATCCCGCAGTGGTTTCAACCGCATGTGGCATGCCATGGGCTACTCCATGGAAGGGCTTCGCGCCGGCTGGATGGAAACCGCCTTCAGGCAGGAAGCCATCGCCGCCATCGTGCTACTCCCGCTGTCGCTCTGGATTGGTCGGAGTTGGGTCGAAATCGCCTTGTTGGCGGGCTCCGTTCTGATCGTGATGATTGTCGAGTTGCTCAACACCGGCATTGAAACCGCCATCGATCGCATCGGCCCCGAATGGCATGACCTCTCCAAGCGAGCCAAGGACATGGGCAGTGCGGCCGTGCTGCTGAGCCTGCTCTTGTGCATCGGCATCTGGCTAGCAGCTTTATGGCAAAGGCTTATTCCATGAATCCTGCCTTCTCGGTCTGTGTTTATTGCGGCTCCCGCCCCGGCAGCAAACCTGCTTATGCCGAAGCGGCCCGCGCTGTGGGCACCTGGATCGGCCAGCATGGCGGCCAACTGGTCTATGGCGGTGGCAAAGCCGGGCTGATGGGCATCACTGCCGAAGCCACCTTGCAAGCCGGCGGCCGCGTGGTGGGCGTGATCCCCAAAGCGCTGGTGGAAAAGGAGTGGGCCCTGCACGACTGCACGGAGCTCCATATCGTGGACAACATGCACGACCGCAAACGCATGATGGCCGAACGCGCCGACGCTTTTTTGGCGCTGCCAGGCGGCATCGGCACCTTTGAGGAGTTGTTCGAAGTCTGGACCTGGCGCCAACTCGGCTACCACGACAAGCCCATTGGACTACTCAATGTCGACGGCTATTACGATGCCCTGCGGGCCTTTTTGGACAAGACGGTTGAGCAGCAGTTTCTCGGCGATTGGCAGATGGCCCTGATCCAGATCGGGGTCGATCCCCGCGCCCTGCTGGCCAGCATCGTGCAAGATGCCGGTTTCTCCCCGGCGCCGCAACTCGACGCAATTTAGATCGCAGAATCGTCCAGCTCGCCGGTGCGGATACGCACCACGCGCTCGACACCGGTGATGAAGATCTTGCCGTCGCCGATCTTGCCGGTATGCGCGGCCTTGACGATGGCGTCGACACAACGATCGACGTCATCACTCTTCACCACGACTTCCACCTTCACCTTGGGCAGAAAGTCCACCACATACTCGGCCCCGCGGTAGAGCTCGGTATGCCCCTTCTGGCGACCGAAACCCTTGACCTCGGTCACAGTCAGACCATTCACGCCGCATTCGGCCAGGGCTTCGCGCACCTCTTCCAGTTTGAACGGCTTGATGATGGCGGTGATCTGTTTCATCTCTGAATTCCTGTCTGCTGAAGCGGTCGCTGATGTTGGATGGGGTTCCAAGGCCGATTATCAGGCCCGGAACCGGTTGGTAATAGGATAACGCCAATCCTTGCCAAAGCTGCGGTGTGTCACCCGGATACCCACCGGTGCCTGGCGGCGTTTGTATTCATTGATCTTGATGAGGCGGGTCACCTTCTCCACATCGGCCCGGGCAAATCCCTGCGCGACGATTTCTTCGATGCCCTCGTCGTTTTCCATATAGCGCTCAACAATGGCATCGAGCACATCGTACGCGGGCAGACTGTCCTGATCCTTCTGGTCAGGCCGCAGCTCGGCACTCGGGGGGCGCGTGATGATGCGCTCCGGAATGGGGCTGACGCCGCTGCCGTGCGGATCGTTGGCATTGCGCCAGTGCGCCAGGCGAAACACCGTGGTCTTGGCCAGGTCCTTGATCACAGCAAAGCCACCCGCCATGTCACCGTACAAGGTGCAGTAACCGGTCGCCATCTCCGACTTGTTGCCCGTCGTCAGCACGATGCGACCGCTCTTGTTGGACAGCGCCATCAGCAAGGTGCCACGAATGCGGGCCTGGATGTTCTCTTCGGTCGCATCCTCCGCCAGACCACGGAACTCGTCGGCTAGCGAGGCCTTGAAGGCTTCGAACTCAGGCACGATGGAAATCTCGTCGTAGCGCACGCCCAGCCGGGCCGCCATGTCACGCGCATCGATCCAGCTGATGTCGGCCGTGTAGGGCGACGGCATCATGACGGTGCGCACGCGCTCAGCCCCCAGCGCATCGACCGCAATCGCCAGCACCAGCGCCGAATCAATGCCGCCCGACAGGCCGATGATGGCGCCGGGAAAACCGTTTTTGCCGATGTAGTCGCGCACACCCAGCACCAGGGCATCCCACAGATCGGCGTCGGCAGAGCGTTCGGCAGCTACGGATGCTCTCAAATCAATAGCATCTTGCGCAGCATTGACGAGGACTTCGAACATGTTTTCTTCAAAACTCGGGGCACGACCGGCAAGCGAGCCATCGGCATTGACGGCAAAGGAGTGTCCCTCGAACACCACCTCGTCCTGTCCGCCCACCAGATGGGCATAAACCAGCGGCAGGCCACAGGCCTGCGCCCGCTGGCGCATCATCTGCTCACGCTCCAGCCCCTTGCCCACGTGGAAGGGCGAGGCGTTGATCACCGCCAGCAGCTCGGCCCCGGCCTCGCGCGTCAGACGTGCCGGCGCCTCGAACCAGGCGTCTTCGCAGATCAACAAGCCGACCTTGACCCGCGCGTCGGCCGGACCGGCCTCGAAGACGCAGACCTCCTGCCCCGGCACAAAATAACGGCGCTCGTCGAACACCTGGTAATTGGGCAGCTCACGCTTGGCGTAGCGGGCCACCACACGGCCTTCGCACAGGACGCTGGCAGCGTTCAGGCGGTTGGGTACCGACACTGAGCGGGTGCGAAGACCTGTCTGATCGACACTGGTGGGATGCCCCACCACCACCGTCATGTCCTTTAACCCGGCCAGCTCACGGGCCACTGTTTTCACGGCATCATCACAGGCAGCAATAAACGAGGGGCGCAGAAACAGGTCTTCCGCCGCGTAGCCGCAAATGGACAACTCCGGCGTCAGCAGCAGACGCGCCCCGGCAGCATGGGCACTGCGTGCGGCATTGATGATTTTTTGCGCATTGCCGGCCATGTCGCCAACAACGAAATTGAGCTGCGCAACGCAGATACGGAGTGTCATGGAACGAAAGAACAGTTCGGGAGCCGTGTGAGCAAAACCGATTATGTCATCCGGGTGCTGGACTCCCCGCTGCAGGTGGATGCCGGACAGTGGAACCGTCTGCTGGCGCAGCAGGCCCAGCCCACCCCCTTCATGCGGCATGAATACCTGGCCGCCCTGCACGAGAGCGGCTGTGCCACGCCCACCACCGGCTGGACACCGCGTTTTGTCACGCTCTGGGAACACACAACATCTGCGTCTCGACCGGACGGCACACAGCAGACAGCCCAATTGCTGGCGGCCTGCCCGCTCTACCTCAAGGAGCACTCCTACGGCGAATATGTGTTCGACTGGGCCTGGGCCAACGCCTATGCCCAGCACGGCCTCGCCTATTACCCCAAGGCCGTCGTGGCCGTCCCTTTCACGCCCGTGCCCGGCAGCCGCTTGCTGGCGCGCGATGGCCAGGCGCGCAAGGCACTCCTGCACGCGGTACTTGAGACCTGTCGAGACGCTGGACTCTCCTCCTTGCACCTGCTGTTCGGCAACGACAACGACCTCACGGCCAGCCAACAGGCTGGCCTGATGCTGCGCCACACTGTCCAGTTTCACTGGCAGAACACCCACCCGGGCTACGCCAGCTTTGACGACTTCCTTGCCACGCTCAACCAGGAAAAACGCAAAAAGATCCGGCAGGAACGGCGCAAGGTCTCGGAGGCTGGCATCAGCTTCCGCTGGTCACGCGGGCTCGACATCACGCCACAGGACTGGGACTTCTTCTACCGCTGCTACGAGCGTACCTACCTGGAACATGGCAACTTGCCTTACCTGAACCGCGACTTCTTCGCCCGTTTGGCATCCACCCTGGCCGAACATTGGCTGCTTTTCATTGCCGAACGCGAAGGCCAGCCGATAGCGGCAAGCCTGATTGCCGTCTCCGATGAAGGTCGGGAAAAAGTAGCCTGGGGTCGCTACTGGGGCGCGCTGGAACGTGTGGACTGTCTGCACTTCGAGGCCTGCTATTACCAACCGCTGCAATGGTGCATGGCCCACGGCTACCAGCGCTTCGAAGGCGGGGCCCAGGGCGAGCACAAGCTGGCACGCGCCCTGCTACCAGTCAAGACCAGCAGCGCACACTGGCTGGCCCATCCGGCCTTTGCCGACGCCGTGGAGCGTTTCCTGGCGCGCGAAGAGCAAGGTGTGGGGCGCTACCTGAGCGATCTGGCCCGGCGTGCCCCCTTCAAACAGGGCTGACAACTCGCATCGTCAACCGTTTGAAATCCGCTTAGAAGGTTTCCCAATCATCAGCGTTGTCCGAAGCACCAGCCTTAGGCGCGGCTTTTGGCGCCGGTGCACTGAGCTTGGCCGCCGGGGCCTTGGCGCTCATCGCCGGTCGGCTGGCTGCCGCCGTTGGCTTGGGGGCTGAATACGAGGTCGGCGCCACCGGGGCACTGCGGTAGGCCGTCTGGCTGTCTTGCGCGCTGAGCTTGAACACCGCCACGGTCTGCACCAGGTCCTGCGCCTGCGCACGCAGGCTGCTTGCTGCCGCGGCCATCTCTTCCACCAGCGCCGCGTTCTGTTGCGTGGCCTGGTCCATCTGCGTCACGGCTTCACCCACCTGGGCCACACCAGCGCTCTGCTCGGAGCTGGCAGCACTGATCTCGCCCATGATGTCGGTGACACGGCGGATGCTGCTCACGACCTCACTCATGGTGGTGCCGGCCTGGTCGACCAGGGCGGTACCCTGCTCGACCCGCTGC
>JAUXVI010000051.1 GCA_030680575.1 Hylemonella sp. | reverse complement strand
CAGCACGGCGGCGGTGCCTGGGGCGCGCCGGGAAAACTGCACGCGGTGGCGCTGGGCTGCGACATCGAGCACGCGCCGCGCTGGGTGTACGCCAAGGGCCTGAACCTGACCGACCCTGCTGCCGCGGTGCCCATCGGCATGGGCTGCAAGGTGTGCGAGCGCGCCAGCTGCCCGCAGCGCGCCTTCCCACCCGTGGGCCGGGCGCTGGAGGTGGACGAGCGGCGCAGCACGCTGGCGCCGTACCCGGTGCAGCAGCGAACGCTATCAAATCAGTAGCTTGTGGCGCTTATTCCATAAGCGTTACAGTCCAATTCGATCCAAAACCAGAACCAAGGCGGTCTGCCACAGGCGCGGCCCTGGCCAGCAGACACCGCGCAAGGGCCGCCCCGCCGCGCTGGTGGCGTCCCCCTTCCCGCATTGCGTAGCGATGCGAGAGAAGGGGGAAGGCACGAAGTGCCTCAGGGGGATGATGGCTCATGAGAGCCACCTTTTTCTGCGCTTGTAATGTTTGATGTCCTTGAAGCTCTTGGCTTCGCCACCACCACCCATGCCGAGGTAAAACTCGCGCACGTCGGGGTCGGAGGCCAGGCGTTCGGCGCTGCCGTCGATCACGATCTTGCCGTTTTCCATGATGTAGCCGCTGTGCGCCACGGCCAGCGCCACGGTGGCGTTCTGCTCCACCAGCAGCATGGAGACGCCGCGTTCGGCGTTGATGCGCGCGATGATGGTGAAGATGTCTTCCACCAGTTTGGGTGACAGGCCGAGCGAAGGTTCGTCCAGCAGAATCAGCTCGGGCTGGGCGATCAGCGCACGGCCGATGGCCAGCATCTGCTGCTCACCGCCGGAGAGGTAGCCGGCCAGCCCCTTGCGCCGCTCGTGCAGGCGCGGGAAGTAGGTGTAGACCAAGTCGAAGTCGGGCTTGGCCCCACTGCGGCCGGTCAAGGCATAGGTGGCGGCCACCAGGTTTTCCTCGACCGTGAGGTCTTCGAAAACGCGGCGGCCTTCCATCACATGGCTCAGACCCTGGCGCACCAGCTGCTGGGGTGCCAGCTGGCCGGCCGTTGAAGAGAATCTGCCCGCTCTCAAGTTCGCCGTCTTCCAGCGCCAGCAGGCCCGAGATGGCCTTGAGTGTGGTGGACTTGCCGGCCCCGTTGCTGCCCAGCAAGGCCACGATCTGGCCACGTGGCACGGCCAGCGACAGGCCGCGCAAGGCCTGCACCACCTTGTTGTAGACGACCTCGATGTTGTTGACTTCGAGGACGTGGTTTGATGCGGAAGTCATGGAATTTCGGAGGTGAAGGGGATTCAACCCAGGGCACCCGCGGAACCGGCTCCGCCGGTCCGCTGGGTGCGTCCCCCCTCCCGCGCGCAGCGCGAGAGAGGGGGGACGGCGCGCAGCGACTCAGGGGGGTGACTCATCTCAATGGGGGTGTTTCATCTCACAACGCGATCCAGTCGGAGGCCGGCACCATCTTCTGCGCCTTCATGTCGGCCTTGTAGACGCGTCCCACCGGGATGGAGTTGCCCTTGATGGTGATTGGCACGCCGATCAGGCCGCCGGTATCGAAGTCCTTGATGCTGTTGAGCGCGGCCTTGAGGTTCTTGCCGTTGAGCTCCTTCTTCGCATCCAGCGTGCGCTTGGCTGCTTCGGTGAACAGCATGGCGGCCAGGAAACCCTGGATGTAGGCTGTGCTCTGGTACTCGGGGCGCATCTGGCGGATCTTGTCGAGCATTGGCGCCTTGGCCGAGGTGTCGTAGTAGTAGCGGTAGGGCATCACACCCATGAAGCCGTCACCGGCTTCACCCATCTTCATGACGGTGGAGCTGTCCATGGTCCAGAAAGTACCCATCCACTTGCTGGTCATGCCCTGCTGCTTGCCCTGGGTGATGAATTCCGGGATCGGCGCCAGGATGTAGCCGTGGAAGATGGTGTAGTCGGGTGCGGCACGGCGCAGCTTGATGACTTCGGTGGACACGTCCACGCTGCCGGGCGGTGTCATGATCTTGATGACCACGTTCAGGCCGAGTTTCTTGGCCAGGGCTTCACTTTCATCGATCGGGTCGCGACCGAACTCGGAGTCGGAGTAGACAAATGCCACCTTGGCACCCGGTTTGTCCTTGGCGACGTGGCGCAGCAGGATGCCGAACATCTCGGTGTAGTCGGGGCCGACCAGGAACTGGTTCGGGTACTTTTTCGGGTCGTTCAGCTCGGTGGCAAACGAGGCGCCGGCCATCAGGATGTTGCCGTTGCGCTCCAGCTCGGGGTTGATGGTCTTGGAGAACGCGGTCGAGTCGCCGTAGTACAGGTTGACCTTGTTCTGGCTGGTGATCTTCTTGTAGGCGGCTACCGACACATCCACCTTGTAGCCGGTGTCTTCCGGCACGTACTTGATCTTCCGGCCCTTGATGCCACCGGCATCGTTGACGATTTTCATGTAGTCGGAAATGCCGGCATTGATACCGACGCCGGCAAAGGCGAACACGCCCGTCATGGGAATGGAGCCACCGAGGACGATGTCTTCGCCGCCGGTCTGGGCATGCGCGGCCAGGGGCGCGGCCAGCGAGGCACCGGCTGCGAGCAGCAGGGAGCGGCGATTCTGGGAAATGCGGGATTTCTGCATGCGAGTCTCCTTCGTGATGTTGCCCGTGGTCATGGTGCCCCGCTCAATTGCGGAACGGCCACAGATGGAAAAACCGGCGGATGCGCCGCCACACTTCTGCGAGCCCATGGGGCTCGAAAACCAGGAAGCCGATGATCAGCAGGCCAAAAATGATGGTGCGCACCGGCGACAGGAACACCGTGAGCTCGGCGCTGTTGGGCAGCACGTCGAACAGCAGCTTCAGCAGTTCAGGCACCATGGTCATGAAGACGGCGCCCAGGATGCCGCCCAGGATGGTGCCCATGCCGCCGACGATGATGGCGGCGAGGAAGAAGATGGACATCAGCAGCGGGAAACTCTCCGGCGTGACCACGCGGAAGAAGTAGGCCCACAGGCCGCCGGCCACGCCGGCATAGAACGACGACAGGCCGAAGGACAGCAGCTTGTAGCGCAGCAACGGAATGCCCAGCACCTCGGCCGAGATGTCGCGGTCGCGGATGGCGATGAAGGCTCGCCCGACCCGGGTGCGGAACAGGTTGGCCGCGCCCAGCAGCATCAGTACCGTGACCGGCACGATCACCCAGTAGAGGCGGAACGAGGTGTCGAGCAGCACACCGAAGGCGCTCGCCGGCGGCAACGCCAGGCCGCCGGTGCCGCCGGTGAACTTCATGTTGGCGAAGATGAAGTGGGCAATGAAGGACGCCGCAATGGTGGCGATGGCCAGGTACAGGCCTTTCACGCGCAGCGAGGGAATGCCGACGATCAGACCGCCCAGCATGGCGACGAAGCCGCCCGCCAGGATGTTGAGCAGGAAAGGCGTGCCCACATTGATCTGCAGGATGGCCACGGTGTAGGCCCCCAGGCCCATGAAGGCGGCCTGGCCCAGGCTCACCAGCCCGGTGTAGCCGGTCAGGATGTTCAGGCCGGTGGCGCTGGCCACGTTGATGCAGACCAGGCAGGCGAGGTACAACCAGTAGTCGCTGGCGATAAAAGGGAACAGCACCAGCAGCGCTGCGGCAATGGCCAGCCAGACTTTCTGGGTGCGCGAGTCGAACAGCGCCGCGTCGGCGATGTAGCTCTCTTTGAGGGTGCCGATTCTCATGGAGCCTCCCGCCGGGCCGCCCCAAGGGGGGCTCGCACCCCTGGCCCCAGCGAAGCGCAGGGCACGACTGCGCTTGGGGGCAGTGAATACACGAAGTAATGAGCGTGGGGGCGCATGTCTAAAGTCTTTCGATCTCGTGGGTGCCGAACAGGCCGTAGGGCCGGATCATCAGGATCACCACCAGCACGATGAAGGTGGCCAGCAGCTTGTACTCGCCGCCCAGGAAAGCGCCAGCCAGTGCTTCCACCAGGCCAATGCACAGGCCGCCCACCAGCGCGCCGAGCACGCTGTCCAGGCCGCCGACGATGACCACCACCAGCACCGACAGGCCGAATACGCCCATGGTGGAAGAGATGCCGCCGATCGAGCCGACGATGATGCCTGACAACGCTGCCAGCATGGCGGATACCACCCAAGCCAGTGAGAACACGCGTGGCACGTTGATCCCCATGGAGTAGGCGGCGGCCTGGTCGGAGGCCGTGGCACGCAGCGCCACACCGCCGCGCCAGAAGCGGAACACCAGCAACACGGCGGCAATGAAGATCACGGCAATCATCGCCCCCCAGAACACCTTGGGTGCCAGGAAAGCATCACCCACCATGATGGCCTGCGTGGGCATGAAGTCGGGCAGGCGGCGCTGGTCGGCGGACCAGATCATTTCCACCAAGCCCACCAGCACCGAGGCCAGGCCCACCGTCACCATGAAGACCGAGATCGGGGGCTCGCCCAGCAGCGGGCGGATCATGGTGCGTTCGATCACCGCGCCCAGCAGGCCGGCGCCCAGCACCGCGGCAGGAATGGCCAGCCAGATCGGCAGCGCCAGCATGGAGGCAAAGGTGAAAAACAGGTAGGCACCGACCATCAGCATCTCGCCGATGGCGATGTTGACGACGCGCGTGGCCTTATAGACCATGACGAAGGCGAGCGCCGCCAGCGCATAAAGGCCGCCACTGGCGATGCCAGTCAGGCTGATCTCGAACAGGTAGGCCCAATCCATCAGACCGCTCCCGCTGTTGCATGCAGCTTGCGCCGCAGGTCGCCCACATCGCCGGAACCCAGGTAGGCACGGATCACTTCCGGGTCGGCCTGCACAGCGGCCGGGTCGCCCTGGGCAATGACCTGGCCAAAGTTCAGCACCACCACATGGTCCGACAGGTCCATCACCATGCCCATGTCGTGTTCCACCATCAGCACCGTCACGCCCCACTCGGCACGCACGTCGAGGATGAAACGCGCCATGTCCTCGGTTTCCTCGCGGTTCATGCCGGCCACGGGTTCGTCGAGCATCAGGATCTCGGGCTGCATGGCCAGGGCGCGCGCCATTTCCACGCGCTTCTGCAAGCCGTAGGAGAGGGCTGAGACGGGGGCATGGCGGATGTGGTCAATCTCCAGAAAGTCGATGATGCGCTCCTCGATGTCGGCGCGCAGTTCGGCTTCCTCGCGACGTGCCCGGCCGATGTAGAACAGGGCATCGAGCACGTTGGTCTTCAGGTGCGCGTGGCGGCCGAGCTTGATGTTGTCCAGCACGGTCATGCCGCGAAACAGCGCAATGTTCTGGAAGCTGCGGCCCAGGCCCATGCGGGCGCGTTTCGGTGCCGGTAGCCGCGTGATGTCCTGCCCCTTGAAATGCACACTGCCGTTGTTGGGGCGGTAGAAGCCGGAGATGGTATTGAACAGCGAGGTCTTGCCGGCGCCATTGGGGCCGATCACCGCCGTGATGGAGCCGGGTGCCACATCGAAGCTCACGCCGCTGAGCGCCTTCACGCCGCCAAAGGCCAGCGTGACGCCATCGACGCTCAACAGAGGCTGAGTCCTGGGGTTGCCTGCAGGCATGTTCTCCATCGGCGTCACTACGGGTTTATGCGAATCGGAAAATTTCTACTTGTGCGTAAACTTTTTACTCACGAGTAGATTCTGGGATTTACCAAGCATCCGAGCATCAGGACTTTCCCCTAGGCGCACACTTCATGCCCAAGACACCTTCGAGACGCCTCACGCCCGATGAAACTGCGCCGGCTTCGCCCTGGACGCCGTCGTCCATGCGCGAGCAGCAGCGCGAGGTCAAGCGCAATGCCGTGCTGTCCACGGCGGCCCAGTTGTTCAACGAGAAGGGTTTTCATGCCACTTCGCTGGATGACATTGCCGCGCGCTTGCACGTCAGCAAGCCCACGCTCTATTACTACGTCAAGAACAAGGACGAGATCCTGATCGCCTGTGTGCGGCGTGGCCTGGAGATGATGCACGAAGGCATCGAGGAAACGCGCAAGGCCGGCGGATCGGCCATCGAGCAGCTCATGGCCTGCATGCGTACCTACACCCGCATCGTCACCATGGATTTCGGCATGTGCGTCATCCGCATTGCTGACGACGAGTTGCCACCCAAGAGCCGCAAGGAACTGCGGCGACTCAAGTCAGGCATCGACATGGAGTTTCGCCGCCTGGTGGCGGACGGGGTGGAGGAGGGCGCCATTGCGCCCTGCGATCCGAAGATGACGGCTTTCCTGATCGCTGGTGCGCTGGGCTGGATCGGACGCTGGTACCAGCCGGGCGGCGAATACGAACCCGAGCAGATCGCCGATCAATTCATCACCACGCTCTGCGGCGGGGTGTTGCGGCCCGTCAGTGAGCTCTCGACAAAGACCGAGCGGAATAACCCGTCCAGCCGCAAGCGCAAAAGCATCAGCGCTTGACGACATGCAAGCCTCTGGCGTTTCGGGATGTCGTGCCGGCTTGCAACTTGGGTCAAACCAGTTCAATAATGAGCAGCCCCCTGATCTGAATCCAGTGCGAAACTGAAGCTCGATCACGAAGGGATGGCACCAATCATAAAGAGGCTTGTATGCAAGCAGACGGATTGAAAGTGTCAGCGGCGCAGGTTCATGCGGCTGCGCGGAACAGCCGTATCGCCAGCGAGTTGCTGCTGCTGGCCTATCGCAACAACCGGGCGAGCGTGCTGGTGAATCTGGCGGCCACGCTGGGGGTAGCGATTGCGTTCAGCGGCCAGGGTCAGGTGTGGCCCTGGTTATGGTTGGGCATGGTGCTGTGCATCAGCCTGCTGCGCTTGGCGCTCGATCTGGCCTTTTCACGTCAGTTCGGCAGTGGTGCACTGTTGACGCCGGAGCAACGGCTGCGCTGGCAGCGTCCCTATGAAGTCGGTCTGGTCCTGGGGGCCCTGATGTGGGTCTTCCTGGTCTGGACCCAGCTCGACAAGCAGCCGGCTGAAGGGCAGTTCGTCATGCTGATCGTGGTGTCGGCTTTGGCCGGTGGTGCCACCGGCGTGCTGGCGCCCTTGCTGGGTGTTGGCCGTGCCTATATCGGTTTGCTCTTGGTGCCCGCGTGTCTGAAGCTGTATTGGCTGCCGCACCCGGAGTTCGTATTGGCAACATTGGGCTTGATTTTCTTCGTTGTCATGCTGGTCGGCCATAAGAACAACCACAAGATTGTGGTTCGTTCCATCGCCTTGCAGGAAGAAAACACGGATCTGGTGGCAAGGCTGACGCAGCACAACCACGAGGTCGAGGCCCTCAACGCTGGCCTGGAGAAACGCGTTGCCGAGCGTACGGAAGCTTTGCAAACCATGGCCCATCGTGATGCGCTCACCGGCTTGTTCAATCGGCGTGGCTTGCAGCGTTGGATGGATGAACGCATTTTGCAGGCCTCCCCCGCGGGCATTGCCGTTCTGTTTCTCGACCTGGATCGTTTCAAACAGATCAACGATGGCCTGGGGCATGACCTGGGTGACCGGGTGCTGCAGGAAGTTGCCCGCTGCTTCGAGGCGCGCATGCCGGCGGATGCTGCCGTGGCGCGGTGGGGTGGTGACGAATTCGTGGTGGTCATTCCCCTGCTGCCGGATGATGCCGACCGGGGCATGCGTCTGGCCATGACATTGCGCGAACGTGTCATGGCGCCGCTGCAGGTGGACGAGGAATTGCTGCATGTCGGCGTCAGCATCGGCGTTGCGCGCTTTCCGCGCGATGGCAAGTCGCCGTCAGAGTTGATACGGGCGGCCGATCTGGCCGCCACCGAGGTGAAGCGCTCCGGACGCGGTCACATCATGGCCTACCATGAGCTGCTCTCCCGTGTGCAAAAGCGTCGGCTGGAAATCAGCCAGGCGCTGCGTGATGCCACGGTGGACGGTTCATTGGGCGTGGTCTATCAGCCGATCGTTGACGCCAGGAGCGGTGACGTGGTCGCGCTGGAAGCTCTGCTGCGCTGGGAGCACACGGTGCTGGGGGTGATACGGCCCGAGGAGTTCATCCCGATTGCGGAGGATTCGGATCGCATCCTGGAGCTGGGCGAGTGGGTGTTGAGGCGGGCCTGTACCGACGCCATGGCGTGGGGCGCGGGCCACAATGCGCCGGCCGTGGCTGTCAATGTATCCATCCGGCAACTGTTGGTGTCGGGCTTTGCGGACACCGTTGCCGAGGCACTGAACATGGCTGGCTTGCCTGCCGCGCGCCTGGACATCGAAGTCACCGAATCCATTTTTGGCGAGCAGCACACGACACCGGCGCTGGAAACCCTAGTGCGGCTGCGCAAGCTCGGCGTGCGTGTGCATGTGGACGATTTCGGTACAGGCTACTCGTCGCTCTCACGCCTGCATGAGTTCCCGCTTGATGCCTTGAAGATCGACCGTTCCTTTGTGCATGCCATTCATGGGCATGGGCACGCCATCATCGAAGGAGCCATCCTGATCGCGCGCCGTTTCGGCTTGCGCGTGATTGCCGAGGGGGTAGAGAACTTCGAACAGGCCGCGGTGCTTCAATCGCTGGGGGTGGATCTGCTGCAAGGGCATGCCTTGGGTGAGGCTTCCGCTGTCCCGCGGATCGAGACGGTCGATCCGGTCTGGGCTGTTTCAGGGGCGAAGGAGTCGGCCTGAACTGGGGCCGTGCGACTTCAGCGACTCCAGCGTCATTCCAACGGGCCAAGAAAAAACCCGCCAACCTTGCGATTGACGGGTTTTTAACTGGTGCCGGAGAGATGAATCGAACACCCGACCTTCTCATTACGAATGAGCTGCTCTACCGACTGAGCTACACCGGCGAAGCCAAAATTATACCTTGGTGTGATACGAGGTGACGCGCTCCACCTCATTTTTGGAGCCCAGGATCACGCTCACGCGCTCGTGCAGCTGGGTGGGCTGCAGGTCGAGGATGCGCTGACGGCCGTTGGTGGCGGCACCGCCGGCTTGCTCAACCAGCCAGCTCATCGGGTTGGCCTCGTACATCAGGCGCAGCTTGCCCGGTTTGTTTGGTTCGCGCTTGTCCCAGGGGTACATGAAGACGCCGCCGCGGGTGAGGATGCGATGCACGTCGGCCACCATGGAGGCGATCCAGCGCATGTTGAAGTCCTTGCCGCGCGGCCCTTCCTTGCCCTGCAGGCATTCGTCGATGTAGCGCTTCACCGGCTCGTCCCAGTGGCGCATATTGCTCATGTTGATGGCAAATTCCTTGGTGTCTTCAGGAATCTGGACGTGTTCCTGGGTCAGCACGAAGGAGCCTTGCTCGCGGTCGAGCGTGAACATGGCCACACCGTCACCCACAGTCAGCACCAGCGTGGTCTGCGGGCCGTAGACGCAGTAGCCGGCAGCCACCTGCTGGCTGCCTTTTTGCAGGAAATCCTGCTCGCAGACCGGCTCGACGGCTGTGGGGTCGTCGTTGCCCTTCTTGAGCACCGAGAAGATGGTGCCGATGCTGACGTTGACGTCGATGTTGCTGGAGCCGTCCAGCGGATCGAACAGCAACAGGTATTCGCCCTTGGGATAGCGGTTGGGCACGACGTAGATGCTGTCCATCTCTTCCGAGGCCATGGCCGCCAGGTGGCCGCCCCACTCGTTGGCCTCGATCAGGACCTCATTGGCGATGATGTCGAGCTTTTTCTGCACCTCACCCTGCACGTTTTCACTGCCAGCCGTGCCCAACACGCCGCCCAGGGCGCCCTTGTTGACGGCCTGGCTGATGCTCTTGCAGGCGCGGGCCACCACTTCGAGCAGCAGGCGCAGCTCGGACGGGATGTGGCCGTCGATGCGCTGCTGCTCGACCAGGTAGCGGGTGAGGGAAATCTTGGAACTCATGTGCTGTCCTCTTGGTTTCATATGGTGTGTCGGCTCAGTCCGCGAGGGCGTGGCTGACGACTTCGCGAACGTCGTTGCTCAGGTCGGGCTTGGCGGCCACACGGGCAATCGCTTCGCGCGCGGCACTACGGTAGGGTTCGGCCAGTTTCTTCCAACGATCCAGTGCGCGCGCCAGGCGGGCCGCCACTTGCGGGTTGATGGCGTCGAGTTCCATCACGCGCTCGCTCCAGAACACGTAACCCGCGGCGTCATGGCGGTGGAAGGCGCCCGGGTTGGCACTGCAGTAGCTGAAGATCAGGCTGCGGGCGCGGTTCGGGTTGCGCAGGTTGAAGTCGGGGTGCGTCATGAGCTGGCGTACGGCCGCCAGCACCTGGCCGCCGCGGTCGCAGGTGCCCGCCTGCAGGGCGAACCACTTGTCCAGCACCAGGGCCTCGCCCTTGAACTGGGCATGGAAGCGCTCCAGCGCCGGCGCTGCCAGCTCGTGACCGCTGTTGACCAAGGCATTGAGCGCATTGAAGCGGTCGGTCATGTTGCCGGCGTCCTTGAAACGCTGGTAGGTCTTGCCGGGCCAGATCACGTCGCCGGTCTCGCGCGCAGCCAGGCACAGCATGGTCAGCGCCATGCCGGTCAGCGCGCGGCGGCCGGTGGATACGGGGTCAGGGCGGTAGCCGCCGCTGTCATGGTGCGCTTCATAGGCCCATTGCCAGTCGTGCCGCAGTTCCAGCGCCAGTTGCTCGCGCATGGACTCGCGCACGGCGTGCACCCGCTGCGGGTCCACCACGTCAAGCTGTTCGGCAATGTAGGTTTCAGCCGGCAGCGTGAGCACCAGTTCCTTGAAGGCGGCGTCCAGCGTCGGGTGGCGCAGCACCTGGCGCATGGCATCGATGTAGGCGGCGTCCAGCACCTTGGCCTCGCCCGGCTGGGCGTGGCTGTTGATGAAGTGCAGCGCGCGCTTGAGGCCCAGGCGTTGGCCGGCTTCCCAGCGGTTGAAGGGGTCGGTGTCGTGCGCCAGCAGGGCCAGCAGCTGGTCGTCGCTGTAGTCGCAGGCCAGCACCACCGGGGCGCTGAAACCGCGCAGCAGCGAGGGCACCGGCTCAGCGTCGATATTGACGAAGCGCAGTGTCAGAGACGCTTCGGTCAGCACGATGGTGCGCGAGCTGGGGCCAGCTTCGGCTTCCCCCTCGAGTTGCAGCAGCAACGACCGGCCATCGGCCGTGATCAGGCCCAGGTTGACCGGGATGACGAAGGGTTCCTTGTTGGCTTGGCCCGGCGTGGGCGCGCAGCTTTGCGACAAGGTGAGTGTGTAGCTGCGGCTGGTGGCGTCATAGCGGCCGCTGGCTTGCACACGCGGGGTGCCGGCCTGGCTGTACCAGCGCTTGAACTGCGGCAGCAGGCGCGCCAGGTCGGAGCCCGGGTTGGCGTCGGCAATGGCGCTGGCGAAGTCATCGCAGGTCACAGCCTGGCCGTCATGGCGCTCGAAGTAACGCGCCATGCCCTTGGCAAAACCGTCGCGTCCTACCAGCGTCTGCATCATGCGCACGACCTCGGCACCCTTCTCGTAGATGGTGACGGTGTAGAAGTTGTTGATCTCGATGTAGCTGTCGGGCCGCACCGGGTGCGCCATCGGGCCGGCATCTTCGGGGAACTGGGCGGTGCGCAGCACGCGCACGTCTTCGATGCGTTTGACGGCGCGCGCTGACAAGTCGCCCGCCAGATCCTGGCTGAACTCTTGGTCGCGGAAGACGGTCAGGCCTTCCTTCAGGCTCAACTGGAACCAGTCGCGGCAGGTAACGCGGTTGCCGGTCCAGTTGTGGAAGTACTCATGACCCACCACGCTCTCGATATTGGCGTAGTCGGCGTCGGTGGCGGTGGCCTGGTTGGCCAGAACGTACTTCGTGTTGAAGATGTTCAGGCCCTTGTTCTCCATCGCACCCATGTTGAAGTCGCTGGTGGCGACGATCATGAAGCGTTCCAGGTCGAGCGACAGGCCGAAGCGCGCCTCGTCCCAGGCCACCGAGGCCATGAGCGAGTTCATGGCGTGCTCGGTCTTGTCGAGATCGCCCGGGCGCACATAGACCTGCAGCAGGTGCTCGCGGCCGGCACGCGAGGTGATGCGCTGTTCGCGTGCCACCAGCTGACCTGCTACCAGGGCGAACAGGTAGCAAGGTTTCTTGTGCGGGTCGACCCATTTGGCGAAATGCCTGGGACCATCGGGGCCGTCTTCCAGCGCGCCCTGTTCCACCAGGTTGCCGTTGGACAGCAGCACCGGGTACTTGGCTTTGTCGGCGCGCAGCGTCACGCTGTAGCTGGCCATGACGTCGGGCCGGTCCAGGAAGTAGGTGATGCGGCGGAAACCCTCGGCCTCGCACTGCGTGAAGAAGGACTCGTTGCTCACATACAGGCCCATGAGCTTGGTGTTCTTCGCCGGGTTGCAGGTGGTGAAGATTTCCAGTTCGATCGGGCCTTCGGCCGGCAGGTTCTCCAGTACCAGCTGGTTGCCGTCCATCTTGAACGAGGTGCCCTGGCCGTTGACCAGCACGCGCGCCAGGTTCAGCTCCTCGCCGTCCAGCCGCAGCGGCTGGGCGACCACGTCTGGGTTACGACGCAGCGTCATCTTGTTGAGCACGCGGGTCTTGGCCGGGTCGAGGTCAAACGTCAGGTCGACGGTGTCGATCCAGAACGCCGGGGCGGTGTAGTCTTCGCGCCGGATGACGCTGGCTTGTCCTTCACGCATATCAAACTCCCTGCTTCAGAGAAGCTTCAATAAACGGGTCGAGATCGCCGTCCAGCACTTTCTGGGTGGCCGAGGTCTCGTAGTTGGTGCGCAGGTCCTTGATACGGCTCTGGTCCAGCACGTAGGAGCGGATCTGGTGACCCCAGCCGACGTCGGTCTTGCTGTCTTCCAGCTTCTGCTGCTCTTCCTGGCGTTTGCGCATCTCATGGTCGTACAGGCGGCTGCGCAGGCGTTTCCACGCCACGTCGCGGTTGCTGTGCTGGCTGCGGCCGTCCTGGCACTGCACCACGATGCCGGTGGGGATGTGCGTCAGGCGCACGGCCGAGTCGGTCTTGTTGATGTGCTGGCCGCCGGCGCCGCTGGCGCGGAACGTGTCGGTGCGCACATCGGACGGGTTGATGTCGATCTCGATCGTGTCGTCGATCTCCGGGTAGACGAACACGCTGGCAAAGCTGGTGTGGCGCCCGCCCGAGGAGTCGAACGGCGACTTGCGCACCAGGCGGTGCACGCCGGTCTCGGTGCGCAGCAGGCCGAAGGCGTAATCGCCCTCGATCTTGATGGAGGCGCTCTTGATGCCGGCGGTGTCACCCGGGGTTTCTTCTTCCACTGTGGCCTTGAAGCCCTTGCGTTCGGCGTACTTCAGGTATTGGCGCAGCAGCATGCTGGCCCAGTCGCAGGCCTCGGTGCCACCGGCGCCGGCCTGGATGTCCAGGAAGGCGGGGAGCGGGTCGGCCGGGTTGTTGAACATGCGGCGGAATTCCAGCTTCTCCACGATCTCGGAGAGCTTGGCGGCTTCGGCCTCGATGGTCTGCAGGCCGGACTCGTCGCCGTCGGCCTTGCTCATCTCGTACAGCTCGGAGTTGTCGGAGAGTTCGCTTGTCAGGCTGTCGAGCGTGACAACCACGTCGTCCAGCGACTTCTTTTCCTTGCCCAGTTCCTGAGCGCGTTTGGGGTCGTTCCAGACCGCCGGGTCTTCCAGCGATGCGTTGACCGTCCTCAGTCGTTCAGCTTTGGCATCGTAGTCAAAGATACCTCCGTAGCTCGACCGTCCGCTGGCTCAGGTCGGCGAGCTTGGTACCGATTGCATTGATCTGTTCTGCGTCCATGATGAAAATCCTGTGTTCTGTGCAAGGCGGGGGCGTGCGGCAGCGGGTTTGCTGCGGTTTTCGCCCCAAACCGCGTATTTTAAGTTGCGACCTGACTTTTTACTCAAAAAGTTAGTCTTTACTGTTCACGGCGTGCGCTCATGCGACGAAGTTTTCAATCAGGGTCGCCAGCTTCTCGGGCTGGTCGTGGTGCAGCATGTGGCCGGCATCCTCGATCAGCGCCTGCGTCAGTTGCGGCACGTGCTTGAGGCGCTCGTGGTACTCGGCCAGCGTGTACTTGCCTTGCCACCACTGGTCCATCTGGTTGTCGCTGGCCTCCACCGCCAGCACCGGGGCGCTGATGCGCTGGTAGCTCTCCAGCACCTCGTCCACTCGGTAGAGCTGGGCGTTGATGATCTTGTGTGCCGCGTCACCCAGGATCTCCCACTGGCCCTGCGCATTGGGCCGGGCCCAATGCTGCGCCAGCCACTGCGCCTTGTCTTCGTTCAGGCGCGGGTTGGTTTTCATCAGGCGGCGCGCCACGCCGGTGGCATCGTCATAGGTCTTGAGTGCCATCTCGCCGCGGTGCAGGCTTTTCAGCTCGTCCAGCCACTTGGCGTAGCGCCCGGGCGCCTGCGACGGCTGGGTAGCCGGCATGCCGAAGCCTTCCAGGTTGACCAGGCGGCGGATGCGCTCGGGTCGGGCGCCGGCATAGAGCATGACCACATTGCCGCCCATGCTGTGACCCACCAGGTCCACCGCCTGGCCCGGCGCATAGTGGTCGAGCAGGAAATCCAAATCGGCCAGGTAGTCGGGGAACCAGTAGTTGTCGTGTCCTGGCGTTTCTGTGAGCCCGAAGCCACGCCAGTCGGGCGCGATGATGGTACGGCCCTGCATGAAGGCCTCACTGAAGGCATCCACCATGAACTGGTAGGAGGCGCCGACGTCCATCCAGCCGTGCATCAGCACCAGCGGCGGCCGTTCGGAGGCGGGCGCGCCCCAGCGACACACGTGGTAGCGCAAGTGGCGGATCGGTACAAATTCGCTGTTGAAAGTTCTTTTGGCTTGGTACATTCGGGTCATCATACGGAGGCTTATCGTGCGTACCAGTCAAGCTCGGGACAATTACCAGCAACTCCATGGCCAGTTCCGCTGGCTGGTGCCTGACAGCTTCAACATCGCCGAGGTCTGCTCGCGGCGCTGGGCGCAAGCGCCGGATGCTACAAAAAGAGTAGCTGTTTACGCAGACGGGGCGGGCGTAAAACCCCGATTTCATACTTATGCCGAGTTGCAGCACCAGGCCAACCGTCTGTCGGGGGCACTGGCTTCGCTGCGCGTGGGCCGAGGCGACCGGGTGGCCATCGTTTTGCCGCAACGTTTCGAAACGGCGGTGGCCTACATGGCGGTGTTGCAGATGGGGGCGGTGGCGGTGCCGCTGTCCCAGCTGTTCGGGCCGGAGGCTCTGGAATACCGCCTGAAGGACAGCGATGCGGCGGTGGCGATCTGCGACAGCAGCGCCATCATGAACATCCTGGAAGTGCGCGGTACCTGCGAAGCCTTGCGCCACGTGATCGGTGTCGGCGATGGCGCCGATGCCATGGCCGACCTCGACTATGCCGCCATCCTGGCCGAGCAGCCGCCCGAACACCTGCCGGTGGCCACGCGTGCCGATGATCCGGCCGTGCTGATCTACACCAGCGGCACCACCGGCAACCCCAAGGGCGCGCTGATTCCGCACCGCGCCCTGATTGGCAACCTGAGCGGCTTTGTCTGCAGCCAGAACTGGTTTGGTTTTGACCCATACAGTGGTCAGAGCACCCCCTCCCCCGCGCGGGGGAGGGCTGGGGTGGCGGCTAGCACACAAGGGGCAAGGCCCAGCGCAGGGGAACAGAACACGTCTGTGTTCTGGTCCCCTGCGGACTGGGCTTGGACCGGCGGCCTGATGGATGCCTTGCTGCCCACGCTCTACTTCGGCCGCCCGATCGTGGCCTACAACGGCCGCTTCAGCCCTCAGGTGGCGTTCGAGCTGATGCAGAAGTACGACGTCACGCACACCTTCCTCTTTCCCACCGCGCTCAAGGCCATGATGAAGGCCTTCCCGCAACCCAGGAAATTCTTCAAGCTCAAGCTGCAGGCCATCATGAGCGCGGGTGAAGCGGTGGGCGACGCCGTGTTCGGCTATTGTCAGAATGAACTCGGTGTGACGGTCAACGAGATGTTCGGCCAGACCGAAGTCAATTACATCGTCGGCAACTGCCATCTGTTCTGGCCCGCCAAGCCCGGCAGCATGGGCAAAGGTTATCCCGGCCATCGGGTGGCGGTGATCGACGAGGATGGCCGTGAATGCCCGGTGGGCGTGCCGGGTGATGTGGCGCTGAACCGCTTCGATGTGCATGGCGTGCCGGACCCGATCTTCTTCCTCGGTTACTGGAAGAACGAGGACGCCACCCGCGCCAAGTTCACCGGCGACTGGTGCCGTACCGGCGACCTGGCGGTGCGCGATGCCGACGGCTACCTTTGGTACCAGGGCCGTGCCGACGACATGTTCAAGGCGGCGGGCTACCGCATCGGACCGGGCGAGATCGAGAACTGCCTGGTCAAGCACCCGGCGGTGGCCAATGCCGCCGTGATCCCGAAGCCGGATGCCGAGCGCGGTGCCGTGGTCAAGGCCTATGTGGTGCTCACGCCCGATGCCATGGCCGAGCGTGGCGACGAACCGCTTTCGCGCAACGAATGGGAAACGCGGCTGATGATCGATCTGCAGCGCCATGTGAAAGGCAAGCTGGCCCCCTACGAATACCCGAAGGAGATCGAGTTCATCGATGCCCTGCCCATGACCACCACCGGCAAACTGCAGCGGCGGGTATTGCGCCTGCGTGAGGAAGAACGCGCCCGGCAGGCGGGGGTATTGAAGACTCCGTAAACTCGCGCCTTTGCCGACACCTTCCACGGGTTTGATCTCAATGAAAAACGTCCGATTGGGCCAGAGCGACCTGCAGGTCACGCCGATCTGTCTGGGTACCATGACCTTTGGCGAACAGGTCAGCGAGCTTGACGCCCACGCCATTCTCGACCGTGCCCTGGCGCGCGGCATCAACTTCCTCGACACCGCTGAGATGTACTCGGTGCCGGCGCGTGCCGAAACCTGTAACGCCACCGAAAACATCATCGGCAACTGGTTCGCCAGCCGCCCCGGTGCACGCCAGAAGATGGTGCTGGCGACCAAAGTGGCTGGCCCCTCGCGCGGCATGCCCTGGATCCGCAACGGCAGCAGCAACCTCACCGGTGCCGACATCGTGGCTGCCTGCGACGACAGCCTCAAGCGCCTGAAGACCGACGTCATTGACCTCTACCAGATCCATTGGCCGGTACGCCATGTGCCGATGTTCGGCCTGATGTACTTTGACCCGGCCAAGGACGACCCTGCGGTGAGTTCCCTCCACGAGCAGCTCGACGCGCTGGGCCGCCTGGTGCAAGCGGGCAAGGTGCGCGCCATCGGCCTGTCCAACGAGACGCCCTATGGCGTGCACGAGTTCGTGCGGCTGGCGGAGCAACACGGCTTGCCGCGTGTGGCCACGGTGCAGAACCCGTATTGCCTGGTCAACCGCACGGTGGAGAACGGACTGGACGAGACGCTGCACCGCTTGGGTGTGTCGTTGCTGGCCTATTCGCCGCTGGGTTTCGGCTTGCTGACCGGCAAGTACGATGCCGGTGGTTTCACTGGCCCGCAGGCCCCGAAAGACGGGCGCATTGCCAAGTTCGAGACTGTGCGCAAGCAGCGCTGGGGCCGAGCCGAGGCGCTGGAGGCGGCGCGCCGTTACAACGCGCTGGCACGCGCGCACGGCCTGACGCCCACCCGGATGGCGCTGGCCTTCTGCTACAGCAAGTGGCAGGTGACCAGCACCATCATCGGTGTGACCTCGCTGGCGCAACTCGACGAAGACCTGGAGGCCTGGGGTACCACGCTGTCGCCGGAGCTGCTGGAGGCCATCGATGCCATTCGCAAGGAGCTGCGCGATCCGGCGGTTTGACAGGGCCCCCGCGCTCACTCACTTCGTGTAGACGCTGCCCCCGAGGGGGTGTTCGTCGCCTTGGGACGGCCCGGCGGCGACGCTGCGGCTCAGTTGGCGATGTAGCGCCCCGCGCGGTGGTTGATCGCCAGCGTCAGGTTAAGAACCACGGCGCCAACCACGGACAAGGTCACCTGCGTCAGCGGTGCTGTGATGAGTGCCAGCAGCAGAATGAGCGTGTCCACCGCCATCTGCACATGGCCGGCGCGCCAGCCGCGCGTCTCCTGCAGCCAGAAGGCCAGAATGCCGACGCCGCCCAGGCTGGCGCGGTGGCGGAACAGGATCAGGAAGCCCACGCCCAGCAGCACGCCGCCGATCAGTGCGGCATACAGGGGCGCCAGTTGTTCGAAGCGGATGAACTGTGGCGTGATTTCGGTCAGCACCGACAGCAGCGCCACGGCCAGCATGGTCTTGTAGAGGAAGGCGCGGTCCATGCGGCGCCAGGCCAGCACATAAAAGGGCAGGTTGAGCACGAAGAACACCGGGCCGAAGCCCCAGCCCATGCCGTAGTGCAGCAGAAAAGCCAAGCCGGCCGTGCCGCCACTGAGCAGGTGGGCGTGCTGGAACAGGGCCACGGCCAGCGCGATCAACGCCGTGCCCGACAGCAGGGCCAGTGCGTCCTCGGCGTGGCTGTGACGCAGCGCTGAACGCTGTGGCGGGATGTCGGAGGCGGATGTGTCGTCTTCTGGCTTCATGGGCGGCGATTGTGGCACGCTGGCCAGTCGCTGCCACGATGCCGGACGTCAGTCGGCCGCCTTGATGGGCTTGAGCGAGGTGCCGAATTCCTCGCGCAGCGGCGCATGGTCGAGTGGTGGGAATTTGATGCGTTTCTCCGGCACCCGGCGCTCCGGGATGTGGTCGATCAGGTGGCGGATCAGCGTGAGCCGGCCGCGCCGCTGGTCATTGAAGTCGACCAGTGTCCAGGGCGTGGCTGGCTTGTGGGTGGCTTTCAGCATGGCATCGCGCGCCAGGCCGTATTCGGCGTATTTCTTGCGCGCCTGCAGGTCGATCGGGCTGAGCTTCCAGCGTTTGAGCGGGTCGGCCAGACGCTCTGTGAAGCGCTCCTCCTGATGGACTTGGTCGACTGTCAGCCAGTACTTGAAGAGCA
Source organism: Hylemonella sp. (assembly GCA_030680575.1). Taxonomy (GTDB): domain Bacteria; phylum Pseudomonadota; class Gammaproteobacteria; order Burkholderiales; family Burkholderiaceae_C; genus Hylemonella. The sequence goes on along the minus strand of JAUXVI010000051.1, from coordinate 152,905 downwards.
GGATGCCATCGTCGACCAGCATCTTCTCGAACACCGGGGCTTGCTTCAGGAAGGCCCGGGTCTCGTCTTCCGAGCAGAAGCCCATCACGCGTTCGACACCGGCGCGGTTGTACCAGCTGCGGTCGAAAAGCACGATCTCGCCGGCTGCCGGCAGGTGCGATACATAACGCTGGAAATACCATTGTGTCGCCTCGCGCTCGCTGGGTTTGGCCAGGGCCACGGTGTGGCACTGGCGCGGGTTCAGCGTCTCGGACATGGCCGTGATGACCCCGCCCTTGCCGGCGGTGTCGCGGCCCTCGATCAGCACCAGAAGGCGTTTTCCGGTGTGTTGTAACCAGCGCGCCACGTCGTTGAGCTCCAGCTGCAGCGGGGCGAGTTTTTCGAAGTACGCGTCCTTGCTGAGCTTGTCGGGCTTGCCGTTCTTGGATTTCTTCATAGAGGCATCGTATCGGAGCCGGCGCGCAAACTCAACCCGGCCTACATCCTTGCGCCCAACCGATGGACAATCGCTCCATGGCAAAGAAAGAGCATGTTTCCGAAACCCCGGCCACCCAGTTGCTCAAGGCGAACCAGGTGGATTTCACCGAGCACCCTTACGAGTACCTGGAGCATGGCGGCGCGTTGCACAGTGCGGCGGTGCTGGGCTGGGACCCGTTCACGGTGGTCAAGACGCTCATCATGCAGGACCAGGACGCCCGGCCGCTGGTGGTGCTGATGCATGGCAACCGCAAGGTGTCCACCAAGAACCTGGCGCGCCAGATCGGCGCCAAGTCGGTCGAACCGTGCAAGCCCGAGGTGGCCAACCGCCACAGCGGCTATCTGGTGGGCGGCACCTCGCCCTTCGGCACACGCAAGGACATGCCGGTGTACATCGAGGAGACCATCCTGGCGCTGCCGCGCATCCTGATCAATGGCGGGCGACGTGGTTACCTGGTGGAGATTGATCCGCAGGTGTGCGTTCAGTTGCTGAGCGCGAAGCCGGTGCAGTGCGCGCTGGCAGAATAGCGGCCTGTTTGTGTTGTCCAATGCCGCCCGTCCGGGCTGCGTTGCTGAGGAGTTTGTCTTGGATTCTTTGTCTGCCATCTACCCCGTGCTCGCGGGCATCGCCGCCTACCTGATCGGGTCGCTTTCGTTTGCCGTCATCGTCAGCCGCGTCATGGGGCTGAACGACCCGCGCACCTACGGCAGCAAGAACCCGGGGGCCACCAACGTGCTGCGCTCGGGCTCCAAGAAGGCCGCCATCGCCACCTTGCTGCTGGACGCCGCCAAGGGTTGGCTGCCGGTGGCGTTGGTCCACTGGTTTGGCAAACCCTACGGGCTGGAGGCCGGCACGCTGGCCCTGGTGGGGCTGGGCGCCTTCCTGGGCCACCTGTACCCGGTGTTCTTCCGCTTCCAGGGCGGCAAGGGCGTGGCCACGGCGCTGGGCGTGCTGCTGGGGCTGGACTGGGTGCTGGGTCTGGCCACGGCCGCCACCTGGCTCATCATGGCTTTCTTCTTTCGTTATTCCTCGCTCGCTTCGCTGGCCGCGGCGGTGTTCGCGCCGGTGTACTACATCTTCGGTGACGGTCTGGCCTGGCGCATGGAAGGTCCCATTTTGTTTACGGTCAGCGCCATGGCGCTGCTGCTGATCTACCGCCATGCCGAGAACATCTGCCGCCTGGCGCGCGGCACCGAGTCGAAGATCGGGCAGAAGAAAAAAGACGGGCCGGCCGACAAGGCCTGATCCCCAGGCCATGTCTAGGCTTGCTGGGCCAGGGCGGCCTGCAGGCTGAGCTGCAGCGCCAGATGGTGGTTGAAGCGCTGGCGCACCATGGCGCTGGCCAGTGCGGCTTTCAGCGCCGGCTTGCCATTGGCTGGGCAGTGCAGGCGGGGCCGGGGCAAGGTGCTGCCGGCCGCATCGGTCATGATGGCCACATGCGGCAGGTTGGCCTTGCTGTTGCGACGCACGACCACGGCAATGGCGTTGTCTTCCAAGCGCACATAGGTACCCGGTGGGCACAGGCCCACTGCGCGCACCAGGGCGTGGCCGACGGCGTCGTTGTAGGGCGCGGTGCTGCTCATGATGCTGCGCACCGACTCGGTGGTGCTGCGGCCCTCACGCGACTTGCGCGGCGAAATCATGGCGGCATAACGGTCCACCGCGCGCAGGATGCTGACCAGCCGCTTGCGCGCCGGCAGCAGGCGCAACTCCACTTTCTCCAGGCTCTCGTCGTGGTGGTTGGCGATCACCTCCAGCCACAGCTCGTCGGTGACGCCCAGATTGGCCAGCATCAGGCTGCCCTTGGCCGCGTGGCCGCGGATGGCGTCCTGCTGCTCCGGGGTGAGCGGGTCGGTCTGCAGCGCCAGCTCGTCCTGCAGGGCGGTCATGGCGATGTTCATGGTCATGGCTGCGTGCACCAGGCTGTTGCGCTCGGGCATGCTGAGCTTGAGCTCGCTGGCGATCAGGTGGCACAGCACGCTGCAGATCAGCGAGTAGGAGGCGCTGTAGCCGACCGAGGAGTGGGTGGAGAGCTGGAACAGCAGGTACAGGCCGACGTCGGCATCGCGCTCCAGCAGGGTCTGCATCCAGCGGTCGTACTGCCAGACGCGTTGCTCGAACTCCTGGATGCTGGCCGGGCTGCCCAGCAGAATGCCCAGGCCGGCTTCCAAGTCGGACCACAGACCCAGCAGGTCTTCGTATTCGGTTTGGTCCTTGATGCTCATGACGCGGTGGCCGGGTTCTGGCTCAATAGCGCTTGTCGAGCACCAACTGGTCGTTGGTGCGTGTCATCTGGAAACGCGTCAGGACGCTGTTGCCGAGCAGGACGTAGGGCATGGCCGCCGGGGAGACCACGGCATCGACGTTGTATACATCCACCTGCCCCAGGCGCACGGACGTGAGCTTGACGAGCCAGCCCGGGACCACGCCGTTGGCCGTATTGACGCGTACTGGCTGCCCTGATTTGTAGGCTAGGCCGATGCGCTCGGCGTCGGCCACGCTCATGGCCACCGTCGAGGCGCCGGTGTCCACCAGAAAGGTGACGGCGCGGCCGTTGATCTGGCCCTGCGTCAGGAAGTGCCCGCCGCTACCGGCGTGCAGCACGATCTTGCCGTTCTCTGCGCCATTCGCCGGCCCGCCAGTGCTCACCGGGGCCTCGCCCATGCGCAAGGTCTGCCGGCTGCCGCCCACCTCCACCACCGCCTGGTCGGCCGAGGTGCTCAGCACCTTGACGCCGCGGTGCGACTCGCCCACGGCCACGCTCTTGGGGGCACTGCCGTCCACCACCAGCAGGGCCTTGGCGCCCAGCATGCCGGAGAGTGCGACCGACTGTGCGTATGCCACACCGCTGCCCGCGAGGAGCCCTGCGCAGGTCAGCAGCAGCGCGGCAAAGGCTTTCATCAGTCGCGGAAGTTGTTGAAGTCCAGCGGGATGTCGGTGACTTCCTTGCGCAGCAAGGCCATGGCGGCCTGCAGGTCGTCGCGCTTGGCGCCGCTGACGCGCACCTTGTCTTCCTGGATGGCGGCCTGGACCTTCAGCTTGCTGTCCTTGATCAGGCGCTGGATCTTCTTGGCCAGCTCGGACTCGATGCCGTTGCGCACCTTAATGACTTTCTTGACCTTGTCGCCGCCCATCTTCTGCAGGTCGCCGATGTCCAGGAAGCGCACGTCCACCGACTGCTTGGTCAGCTTGTTGCGCAGTACGTCGAAGATCTGTTCGAGCTGGAAGTCGGCATCACCGATCACGGTGATCTCCTTGTCCTTGATCTCAATGCTGGCCGAGGTGCCCTTGAAATCGAAGCGGGTGGCAATCTCCTTGGCAGAGTTGTCCACACCGTTTTTGACTTTGACCATGTCGGCTTCGCAGACGGTATCGAATGAAGGCATGTTGGTAATTTCCGCTAACTGGGGCAAATGAGAGAATCGGCCAATGTTAGTCGAGAAAAACGTCCCGCTCCAGCCGTATAACACCTTCCGCATCGTGGCCCGGGCGCATACCCTGATCCGCGTCAAAAGCGAGGCGGACGTGCAGGCCGTGCTGGCCGATGTCGAACTCGGCCCGGCACCGAAATTCGTGCTTGGCGGTGGCAGCAACATTGTGCTCACCGGCGACGTCAAGCCGGTGGTGCTCAAGGTCGAGATCACCGGCCGCCGGCTGGTCGAAGAGACCCCCAAAGCCTGGATCGTGGAGGCCGGTGGCGGCGAAAACTGGCATGAGGTTGTGCGCTGGACGCTGGAACAGGGCTGGCCCGGGCTGGAAAACATGGCGCTGATCCCCGGCACCATGGGCGCCGCCCCGGTGCAGAACATCGGCGCCTACGGCGTGGAACTGCAGGACCGCTTCGAGTCGCTCGACGCCGTGGACCTGCAGACCGGCCAGACCTTCACCCTGAATGCTGCCCAGTGCGCCTTCGGCTACCGCGACTCGGTGTTCAAGCACGCCGCCGCGCCGGCACACGAAGCGCTCGGCCGCCCGGTCGGCCTGGGGCTGGCGGGCCGCGCGCTCATCACCCGTGTGCGGTTGCGCCTGCCCAAACCCTGGAAGCCGGTGCTGGGCTACCTCGATCTGGAACGCAAGATGGCCGAGAGCGGCATTTCCGAACCTTCGGCACAGCAGATCTTTGACTGGGTCTGCGACATCCGCCGCGCCAAGCTGCCCGACCCGGCCGTCATCGGCAATGCCGGCAGCTTCTTCAAGAACCCCACCGTCACACCCGAGCAGTGCGCCGACATCATCGCGCGCGACCCCAAGATCGTGCACTACCAGCTGGACGACGGCACCGTGAAGCTGGCCGCTGGCTGGCTGATCGACGCCTGCGGCTGGAAGGGCAAGTCCATCGGCCAGGCGGGTGTGTATGAGAAGCAGGCGCTGGTGCTGGTGAACCGCGGGGGTGGCGATTCGGGCGAGGACGGAAGTGGCCCCCGAGGGGCCACGGGCGGGGAAGTGATGACGCTGGCGAAGGCGATCCAGACCAGTGTCTATGAGCGGTTTGGGATTCGGCTGGAGCCGGAGCCAGTGGTGGTTTGAGGCTCTTTTCCTCGTCTATCATGCGTCAATAGCTATCAAATTTGTAGCAAACCAGGGTTTTGAAGCGTGTGCTTGCCACCCTTGATTCGCCAAAGGCTCAACGAAAAAGGGCGCCCAAAGGCGCCCTTTTAGTCAGTCAAGCTGACGCTCAGCTTTGCACAGACTGCTGCTCAAACGGCAGGTTCAGGTCGCGCAGATCCTTGCGGGTTTCAACCAGGATCAGCGGACCCTCGTCGATCACCACCGGCGCCGGACGCTCGCGCGGCACATGCACCGGCTTCGGTTCCGCGGCGATGGCGGCCTGGACGGCGGCCACCTTGTCTGCATCGGAGTTGACCCACTGCAGACCGGCAGTATCGGCGATCTGGTTCAGTTCACCCAGCGGCAGGGCATAGGTCTGGACACGGGGCAGGGCGCGTGCAGCCGGCGCTGGCGCCGCTGTCGTCGCCGGAGCACGGGTTTCGGCTGCGGGAGCAGGCGCGCTGGCAGGTGCAGCCGCCGGCTGTGACTCAGCCGGGGCAGCTTCCAGCGGCGAGCGTTCCTGACGCTCACCGCGTTCACCACGCTCGCCACGTTGGCGGTCGCGGCCATAACGGTCACGCGAGCGGCGCTCACGTTGGCCGTTGCCACCTTCGCCTTCGGTCGGTGCTGCGGTTTCGGGTGCAGCTTGTTGCACCACGTCAACTGCAGTCTGACTTTCCGTCACGGCCATGGCAGGGGCGGCTACTGGCGTGATGGCCGTGCCTTCGTCATTCAGGCGAACTTCCTCGACCGGTTGCTGGCGGGTGTCATCCTGACGTGGCGGGCGTTCACCGCGACGTCCGCCGCGACCCTCACCACGCTCACCACGCTCACCACGGCCTTCGCCACGGTTTTCACCGCGCTCGGCGCGTTCACCACGGGGCGCGCGCTGTTCCGTGCGCTCACCGCGTTCACCCTGCTCGGCGCGGCCTTCGCCACGTTCAGCACGGTCACCGCGACCACGCTGCTCGCCATTGCGCGGTGCGCGTTCCTGGCGTTGCTCGGTTTTGGCGGCTTCATTGCCCTGGGTGGTGGCTTCTGCCATCACGGCCTTGTTGTCGGCCTCTCCGCGCTGACCCTGGCGTTCGCCGCGACCGCGACCTTCGCCATCACGACCGCCACGGCCGCCACGACCGCCGCGTCCACGGCCTTCACCGCGTCCTTCCGTGCGACCCTCGCTACGTCCTTCACCGCCGCGGCCTTCGCCACGACCACGGCCTTCACCGCCACGGCCACCGCGACCTTCGCGGCGTTCTTCTTTCTTCTCGCCCGTCTTGACCGGCTCTGCAGCGGGGGCGCCACCGAACAGGTTCTTGAGCCAGCCGAAGAAGCCTGTGCTGGCCGCTGCAGCGGCAGGTTTGGCTGCGTGGGCCGGCTTGGCGGCCTGGGGTTGAGCGACAACAGGCTTCGGCGCCACGATCGGTGCCGGTGCATCGGGCAGCACGCCCTTGATGACCGGGGTCTGCTTGTTGGTCGGCTCCTGCGAGCGGCGCGTCACCGAGGTCGGGTCTTCCACTTCCTCGGCCATCTTGTAGCTGGCTTCGATGTTGTCCAGGCGCGGATCGTCGTGCTTGAGGCGCTCGAGTTTGTAGTTCGGCGTCTCCAGCGACTTGTTGGGCACCATCAGCACATTGATGCGCTGCTTGAGTTCGATCTTGGCGATCTCGGTACGTTTCTCGTTGAGCAGGAAGGAGGCGACGTCCACCGGCACCTGGCACAGCACCGAGGCAGTGTTGTCCTTCTGGGCCTCTTCCTGGATGATGCGCAGGATCTGCAGCGCCGAGCTTTCGGTGTCGCGGATGTGGCCGGAGCCGCCGCAACGCGGGCAGGGGATGGAGGCACCTTCGGAGAGGGCCGGGCGCAGGCGCTGGCGGCTCATCTCCATCAGGCCGAACTTGCTGATGGTGCCGAACTGCACGCGGGCACGGTCCTGGCGTAGCGCATCGCGCAGGCGGTTTTCCACCTCACGACGGTTGCGGCTTTCTTCCATGTCGATGAAGTCGATCACGATCAGGCCGCCCAAGTCGCGCAGGCGCATCTGGCGTGCCACTTCATCAGCGGCTTCCAGATTGGTGCGGGTGGCGGTTTCCTCGATGTCGCCGCCCTTGATGGCGCGTGCCGAGTTCACGTCCACCGAGACCAGGGCCTCGGTGTGGTCGATCACGATGGCGCCGCCGGACGGCAGCGTCACGGTGCGGGCGTAGGCCGATTCGATCTGGTGCTCGATCTGGAAGCGCGAGAACAGCGGCGCGTCGTCGCGGTAGCGTTTGACGCGGGCGGCGTGCTCGGGCATGACGTGCGCCATGAACTGCTGGGCCTGGTCGTACACGTCGTCGGTGTCGATCAGGATATCGCCGATGTCGTTGTTGAAGTAATCGCGGATGGCGCGGATCACCAAGCTCGATTCCTGGTAGATCAGGAAGGCGCCCTTGGCACCCTTGGTGGCGCCGTCGATGGCGTTCCACAGTTTGAGCAGGTAGTTCAGGTCCCACTGCAGCTCGGGCGCGCTACGGCCGATGCCAGCGGTGCGCGCAATGATGCTCATGCCGTTGGGGTACTCGAGCTGGTCGAGCGCTTCTTTCAGTTCGGCACGGTCGTCACCCTCGATGCGGCGCGAGACGCCGCCGCCGCGCGGGTTGTTGGGCATCAGCACCACGTAGCGACCGGCCAGCGAGACGAAGGTGGTCAGGGCTGCGCCCTTGTTGCCACGTTCTTCCTTCTCGACCTGGACCAGCAGCTCCTGGCCTTCCTTGATGGCGTCCTGGATGCGGGCCTGGCTGACCGAAACACCCTGCTGGAAATACTGTTTGGAGATTTCCTTGAACGGCAGGAAGCCGTGGCGGTCTTCGCCGTAGTCGACGAAACAGGCTTCCAACGAGGGCTCGACGCGCGTGACGACGGCCTTGTAGATGTTGCCCTTGCGCTGTTCGCGCCCCTCGATTTCGATTTCGTAGTCGAGCAGTTTCTGCCCATCCACAATCGCCAGGCGGCGTTCTTCGGCCTGCGTGGCGTTGATCAGCATGCGTTTCATGGCTTGCTTTCCTTTTTCTTCAGTTCACATGCCCATAGCGGGCAAACGATGCCTGAACTGACGCCTTGAAACGAAAGGAATTGCCGGAGAACCGCGGGCTCAAACAGTGAGCCGCAGTGTAGGCGCGTGGATGGGGGCGAGGGGGAGCGATTGTGGAGTGGCTACCGGTTTGGCAGCTCTTTGCGCCCGCGTCGCGGGCACTGACGGCTGATCCATGCCATCAAACAGCGCAAAGCGGCGCCGCAGGCAGGTGAGGATCAGACTCATCAACACAAACATTTCGCTTTGATCCGTCTGCCAGCTTCTCGCTGGCAGACTTGGGTATTCCGTATCAGTGTTTCAGTGCGTCGGTTACGCCCTCCGTTTTGCTGGCCACGGCAAGCAACTGGCTTGCGGTCTGCATACAAAACGGGCGGTGACATCGACCTTCCAGCGCGGCTGGTGGCGTCATGTGGACTAAACTCCAGACAAATCAACCACTTACAGCGCGTCGCTAGTGAAACACATTATAGGGGGCAAATCCCCTGCCGCCAGCCCCCAGGTCAAATCAGTGGAAGTCGACGAGGAATCGGCCGGCCAGCGCCTGGACAACTTCCTGCTGCGTCAGCTCAAGGGCGTGCCCAAAACCCACGTTTACCGCATCATCCGCAGTGGCGAAGTGAGGGTTAACAAAGGGCGTGCCTCAGCAGATACGCGGGTCGAGTCTGGCGATGTGGTGCGGGTGCCGCCGGTACGCCTGTCAGAACGGGCGACGGAAAAGGCCGAGGCCATGGCCGGCATCGTGGCACGCGGTGCGCCGGCCCGTGAATTCCCGGTGCTGTTCGAAGACGAGGCCGTGCTGGCCGTCAACAAGCCGGCCGGCGTGGCGGTGCATGGCGGTTCGGGCGTGAGCTTCGGCGTGATCGAGCAGTTGCGCATGGCTCGCCCGCAGGCCAAGTTTCTGGAGCTGGTGCACCGGCTGGACCGCGAGACCAGCGGCATCCTGCTGGTGGCCAAGAAGCGCAGTGCACTCAAGGCCTTGCAGGACCAGTTCCGCGAGCGCGAAACCGGCAAGACCTACCTGGCGCTGGTGACCGGCCAGTGGCCGCTGAATAAGAAGGTGCTGGACAAGCCGCTGCACAAGTACCTGCTGGATGACGGCGAGCGCCGCGTCAAGGTGGTGGCCAAGGACGATCCGGACGGCATGAAATCCGTGACGCTGGTCAAGGTGCGGGAGCGCATGCCCGGCCCGGTGGGGCCGGCGGCACAGGGTTATTCCTTGCTGGAGGTCACCATCAAGACCGGCCGCACGCACCAGATCCGGGTGCATCTGGCCTCCGAGGGCCTGCCCATCGTCGGCGACGACAAATACGGTGACTTCGAGTTGAACAAAGCGTTGCAAAAACAGGCCGATGGGGCGGCGCTCAAGCGCATGTTCCTGCATGCGTGGCGGTTACAGTTCAGCCATCCGGTCAGCGGCGAGCGCATCGAACTGCTGGCGCCGCTGCCCCCCGAACTCGACAAGTTTCTGGCCCATGCCATGTCCGCCCATGTCTGACGCTGTTTCTGAACGTACCGCTTTCCGCCCCCGGCAGTTCGATCTGATTGCCTTCGACTGGGATGGCACGTTGTTCGACTCTACCGCCATCATCACGCGCTGCATCCAGCTGGCGGTGCGTGATGTCGGCGGTACGGTGCCGACTGACGAGCAGGCCTCCTATGTGATCGGCATGGCCTTGATGCAGGCGCTGGCCCATGCCGCGCCCGACGTGCCGGAGGAGAAATACCCCGAGTTGGGGGCACGCTATCGCCATCACTACATGACGCACCAGAACGACATCAGCCTGTTCGGCGGTGTGCTGGCCATGCTGGAGGATCTCAAGGCCCGGCACCACTGGCTGACGGTGGCGACCGGCAAAAGCCGGCGCGGTCTGGACGAGGTGCTGCAGACGGTGGAACTCAAGGGCATGTTCAACGGCTCGCGCACCGCCGACGAGACTGCCGGCAAGCCGCATCCGCGCATGCTGCAGGAACTGATGCGCGAGTTCGGCGTCGAGCCGGCGCGCACGCTGATGATCGGCGACACCACGCACGACCTGCAGATGGCGCTCAATGCCGGTTGCGCCAGTGTCGGCGTGAGTTATGGCGCGCATGAGCCCGAGGCCTTCCAGATGCTGCAGCCGCGTCATGTGGCGCATTCGGTGCGTGATCTGCATGACTGGCTGCTGAATAACGCATGAGCGACGAAGTCCTGATCCCCCTGTGTAATGCCGGCGAGCTGCAAGACGGCGGCTTGGCGGTGCCCTTTGACGTGGTCTACTTTGGTCAGACCTGCCGCGCCTTTGCCATCCGCTTCGAGGGGCAGGCACATGCTTATGTGAACCGCTGCACCCATGTGGCGATGGAAATGGACTATCAGCCCAACCATTTTTTCGACCCGACCGGGCGCTGGCTGATGTGTGCCACGCACGGTGCGGTCTATGCGCCCGATACCGGTGCCTGCCGTGGTGGCCCTTGCCGCGGTGGCCTGGCCAAGATTCCCCTCACCGAACATGACGGTGTGGTGCACTGGCATACTGCCTACAACCTGCAACCTGTCGAGTTCTGATATGAGCGATTCCAGCCGTCCTGACATCCACAATGACATGCCAAATAGCCCTCAACCCCCTGTTGATCAAGCGCAGTCAGCTATCAAAAACGGAGCAAAAGATGCTGCTACTGCCGATGTGCCGGGCTGGGAGCGCAGTGTCATCGAGAAGCTGGCCTTTGCCGCCTTGGCGGAACAGCGCGCCGCGCGCCGCTTCCGTCTGATCGGGCGCCTCAGCTGGCTGGTGTTCATCGCACTGCTGGTCTGGATCGGCTTCGGGCTGGGGGGCTCGTCCAAGAGCGTCAGCACGCCGCATACCGCACTGGTGGAGATCAAGGGTGAAATTGCCTCCGGTTCGGAAGCCAGTGCCGAACTGGTGGTGTCTTCCATCCGCAGCGCCTTCGAGGATCACGGCTCTCAGGCGATTGTGCTGTTGATCAACTCGCCCGGTGGCAGCCCGGTGCAGGCTGGCATCATCAACGATGAGATTCGCCGCCTGAAGGCCAAACACAACAAGCCGGTTTATGCCGTGGTGGAAGAAGCCGCCGCATCGGCCGCCTATTACATTGCCGTCGCGGCCGACAAGATCTATGTTGACAAGGCCAGCATCGTGGGCAGCATCGGCGTGCTGATGGACGGCTTCGGTTTTACCGGTCTGATGGACAAGCTCGGCATCGAGCGCCGTCTCATGACGGCCGGCGAGAACAAGGGCTTTCTCGACCCCTTCAGCCCGCAGACCGAGAAGCAGCGTATCTACACCCAGACCATGCTGGACCAGATCCACCAGCAGTTCATCGACGTGGTCAAGGCCGGACGCGGCAAGCGCCTGAAGGAGTCGCCCGAGATGTTCAGCGGCCTGTTCTGGACCGGCCAGCAAGCCATCGAACTCGGTCTGGCCGACCAGCTCGGCAACCTCGACTACGTGGCACGCGAGGTGGTGAAGGCCGAAGAGGTGGTCGACTACACCCGGCGCGACAACGTGGCCGAGCGCCTGGTCAAGCGTTTTGGCGCTGCCATCGGTGAAGGCTCGGTCAAGGCGCTGCGCACCTTGCCCTCGTTCCGCTGAGTTGCCGCGCCGAGTACAGCGTCAACGCCCGATGGCAAAGACGGCGGGCGTGTTGTTGTCCAATACCCAGCCTTGCTGCTTCCACTGTTTGATGTCGCCGCTGCGGCTCTGGGCGTCGGCCAGCGTGAGGCCGCTGCTCACGGCCAGCCGTGTGGTGGGCTGCAGTGTTCTGAGCAGCGCATCCAGCAGGGCCGTATTGCGATAAGGCGTTTCGATGAAGAGCTGGGTCTGCCCGGTTTTTTGCACCAGTGTTTCAAGCTCCTTGATGCGTTGCGCACGTGCAGCAGCCTCTTGCGGCAGGTAACCCACAAAAGCGAAATTCTGGCCCGACAGGCCACTGGCCGCCAACGCCAGCAGCAGTGACACCGGGCCGACCAGCGGCACAACTTCAATGCCCAGTTCGTGCGCGGCGCGCACCACCGAGGAGCCCGGGTCGGCCACCGCGGGCATGCCGGCTTCGCTCAGCAGACCGACATCGTGGCCGGCCAGGGCGGCGCCCAGCAGCGGGCGGGCGTCGAAGGTGCCGCCGTGATCGCCCTTCTTGTGCACCTCACGCGGCAACTCCTGGATCTGCAGCGCCTGAATGGGGCAGGGCAGGGGATGAAGCTCATTGACGCGCTTGAGGTAGGCGCGCGCACTCTTGGCGTTTTCGCACACCCAGTGCTGCAGCCGGGCGGCCACGACCAGGGTGCCCTGCGGCAGCGCCTCGGTCAATGGCGTTTGTGTGGCGCAGCCGAAATCCAGTGGCGCCGGCACCAGGTAGAGTTTTCCAGTCGAAGCGCTCATCAGGCGGCTTTCTGTGGCGGGAGCAAGGTCAGCCCGGCGGCGCGCAGCAAGTGGCTGGTGCGGATCAAAGGCAGGCCGACCAGGGCGGTGGGGTCGTCGTTCTCGATCGATGCCAGCAAGGTGATGCCCAGGCCTTCGCTCTTGGCGCTGCCGGCGCAGTCGTACGGCGTCTCGGCACGCAGATAGGTCTCGATCTCGGCGTCGCTCAGGTCGCGAAAGCGCACGCGTACCGGCGCCAGATCCACCTGCTCGAAGCCGGTGTCATGGCAGACCACGGCCACGGCGGTCTGGAACACCACGGTTTTTCCGCGCATCTGACGCAACTGCGCCACGGCGCGTTCGTGCGTGCCGGGCTTGCCCAGCGGCTGGCCATCGAGGTCGGCCACCTGATCCGAGCCGATTACCACTGCCGCCGGAAAGCGGGCGGCCACGGCGTGCGCCTTGGCCAGCGCCAGACGGCAGGCCAGGTCGCGCGGGGTTTCATTGGGGTGCGGGGTTTCGTCGACGTCGGGCGATGCCACGTCGAAGGGCAGGCGCAGGCGGGCCAGCAGTTCGCGCCGGTAGGGCGAGGTGGAGCCCAGGATCAGAGGGCGGTTGACAGATTGAGACATGGGGCAATTCTCTTACACTGCCGGGATGTCACATGAGTTTGTTGCCACCCGGCTCGACGTCAAGGCCTTTGCCAAGGCCGGCGCCGTCCTGACCGGTCAGGATCCTTTGTCGAAATACCCGCGTTTGCTGGAGGAAGCCGCCGGCCAGGGGGCCGAGCGCCCGGTGCAGTGGGAGGTCCGCGGCGAGACGCTGATCGATGCCAGCGGTTTTGCCCAGGTCTGGTTGCGCTTGAACGCGCAGGTCAGCCTGCCGCAAACCTGCCAGCGTTGTCTCGGGCCGGTCGATGTGGAGGTGGCGGTCGACCGCTCATTCCGTTTTGTCGCCAGCGAGGCGCAGGCCGAGGCCGAGGACGAGGAGGCGGAAGAAGACGTGCTGGCCCTGAGCCGCGATTTCAATCTGCACGAGCTGATTGAGGATGAATTGCTGATGGAGCTGCCGGTGGTGCCGCGTCACGAGGTTTGCCCGACCGAGGTCCAGCTGGCGGCACAGGATGCCGATTTTGACGCTGCACAAGCCGACAAACCCAACCCCTTTGCCGCCTTGGCCGGACTCAAAGGCGGCAAGCCCCGTTGAGGTGGTACGGCAAACTAGCGCAAAATCAATGAGTTAGGCTATAATTCAAGGCTTCGCGCAGACCCAACCTGCGCAGACCCACCAACCTTATTGAACAACCCCTTGCTGTGCGGTGTCCGCATGGCATAAGACCAGGAGCCGATCATGGCCGTCCAGCAAAACAAAAAGTCGCCTTCCAAGCGCGGTATGCACCGTTCGCACAACGCACTGAACGTGCCCGGCATCGCTGTGGAACCCACCACCGGCGAAACCCACCTGCGCCACCACATCAGCCCGAACGGTTTCTACCGTGGCCGTCAGGTGCTCAAGAACAAGTCTGAAGCCTGATAAAGCCTGACTGCTCAAGGCCCGATGCTACAAAACAGTAGCCTCGGGCCTTTGTTTTGATGCCGAACGCATTCGGTTCTCTTTGTCTGATCGCGCTGCCTACCCATGATCACGATCGCTGTTGACTGCATGGGGGGCGACCACGGCCCCCGTGTCACGCTGGCTGCGTGCCGCAATTTTCTTGAAAATCATTCCGATGCCGAGCTGCTGCTGGTCGGTCTGCCTGACAGCCTGAGCGCTCTGAAGCATGCCCGTGCCCGTGTTGTGGCAGCTACCGAGGTGGTAGGGATGGACGATCCGATCGAGGTGGCGCTGCGCCGCAAGAAGGATTCATCCATGCGCGTGGCAATTCAGCAGGTCAAGGATGGAGCGGCTCAGGCTGCGGTCTCAGCCGGCAACACCGGCGCATTGATGGCCATTGCCCGCTACCTGCTCAAAACCATGGACGGGATTGACCGCCCGGCCATTGCGGCGCAGATTCCCAATGCCAAAGGGGGGGGGACCACGGTGCTTGATCTGGGGGCCAATGTGGACTGCACGGCTGAGCACCTGCTCCAGTTCGCCGTCATGGGTTCCGCTTTGGTATCGGTTCTCAATGACGATCAGAACCCTTCGGTCGGTTTGCTGAACATTGGTGAAGAAGTTATTAAAGGCAATGAAATCATCAAAAAATCAGGCGAACTGCTTCGATTGGCGGCTAATTCTGGGGATTTGAATTTCTTTGGCAACGTCGAGGGTAACGATATTTTCAAGGGCACGACCGATATCGTGGTCTGCGACGGTTTTGTCGGTAATGTGGCCCTCAAGACCAGTGAAGGCCTGGCCTCCATGATCGGCAGCTTCCTCAAGCAAGAATTTTCGCGCAATATTTTCACGAAATTTGCTGCCATTTGTGCTTATCCGGTGCTTTCTGTATTTAAAAAACGGATGGATCACCGGCGCTACAACGGCGCGGCGCTGTTGGGTCTGCGGGGGCTGGTGTTCAAGAGCCATGGCTCCGCGGATGCCTTCGCCTTTGAGCAAGCTCTGAACCGGGCGTATGATGCAGCCCATAACAAGCTGCTCGACCGGGTCCAGGCCCGCATCGCGCATGCCGCCCCGTTGTTGGCTGGTGTAGCCGGCGCGGAGTAGCCGGCTATCTCGGCCAGGATCTGGCCGGCGCCGGGTCAACCAACAGAACAGTTCATGAGACGTTATTCCCGCATCACTGGTACTGGCAGCTATCTGCCGTCCCGCCGTTTGAGCAATGCCCAGCTGGTGGCTGAACTGGCCACCCAGGGGGTGGAAACTTCTGACGACTGGATTGTCGAGCGCACCGGCATCCGTGCCCGGCATTTCGCCGCCCCCGACGAATGCAGCAGCGACCTGGGAGTGGCCGCAGCCCGCAATGCCCTGCAGGCCGCCGGTCTGCAGGCCCAGGACATCGACCTGATCATCGTCGCCACGTCCACGCCGGACATGGTGTTTCCTTCCACCGCCTGTATTCTGCAGAACAAGCTGGGTGCCCATGGCTGCCCCGCTTTTGACGTGCAAGCGGTCTGCAGCGGTTTCATCTATGCGCTGACGCTGGCCGATGCCATGATTCAGACCGGTGCCGCCAGCAAGGCGCTGGTGATTGGCGCCGAGGTCTTCTCTCGCATCCTCGATTTCAAGGACCGCACCACCTGTGTGCTGTTTGGCGACGGCGCCGGTGCCGTGGTGCTGGAAGCATCCGACAAGCCGGGCATCCTGGCCAGCGACCTGCATGCCGATGGCAAGCACGTGGGTATTTTGTGCGTGCCGGGTCATGTGTCGGGCGGCAATGTGCTGGGCGACCCGGTGCTCAAGATGGATGGCCAGGCCGTCTTCAAGCTGGCGGTCGGGGTGCTGGAAGAAACAGCCCGCGCCACGCTGGCCAAGGCCGGCAAGCAGGACACCGACATCGACTGGCTGATCCCGCACCAGGCCAATATCCGCATCATGCAGAGCACGGCCAGGAAGCTGAAGTTGCCGATGGACAAGGTCATTGTGACCGTGGACCAGCACGGCAACACGTCTGCCGCTTCGATTCCGCTGGCGTTGGACGCTGCGGTGCGCGGCGGCCAGGTCAAGCCGGGTCAACTGGTCATGCTCGAAGGCGTGGGCGGCGGCTTCACCTGGGGCTCGGTGCTCCTGACGATGTAGCGCCTGGCGCACATGCAGCAAGGCCTGAAGCCTGAATCAACCCACTATTTCTGACGAATCACGATGAAACCGTTTGCCTTTGTCTTTCCCGGTCAGGGCTCGCAGTCGGTCGGCATGCTCGACGGCTGGGGTGACCACCCGGTGGTGCTCGAAACCCTGAAGGAAGCGTCCGACGCCCTGGGCGAGGACGTGGCCAAACTGATCCGGTCAGGCCCCAAGGAGGCTCTGGCCCTGACCACCAACACCCAGCCGGTGATGCTGGTGGCGGCGGTGGCGGCCTACCGTGTCTGGATGAGCGAGACCGGCGTGGCGCCGTCAGCGGTCGCTGGCCATTCGTTGGGCGAGTATTCGGCCATGGTGGCCGCTGGCGTGCTGACGCTGGCCCAAGCCACGCCGCTGGTGCGCTTGCGTGCCCAGGCCATGCAGGAAGCGGTGCCGGTGGGCACGGGTGCCATGGCGGCCATTCTTGGTATGGAGGCGGCCAAGGTCATCGCCGGTTGTTCCGAGGTGACGCAGTCTTTCGGTGCCGGTTCCGCGGAAGTGGTCGAGGCGGTCAATTTCAACGATCCGGCGCAGACCGTGATTGCCGGCTCCAAGGCCGCGGTGGAAAAAGCCTGCGAGCTGCTCAAGGCCAATGGCGCCAAGCGTGCCTTGCCGCTGCCGGTGTCGGCCCCGTTCCACTCCAGCCTGATGAAACCCGCCGCCGAGAAGCTGCGCGAGCGGCTGGAAGCGGTGGAGTTTGCTGCGCCACAGATGGCGCTGATCAACAACATCGACGTGGCGGTGGAAACTGATGCCGACCGCATCCGCGATGCGCTGTACCGTCAGGCCTTCGGCCCGGTGCGCTGGGTCGAGTGTGTGCAGGCCATCAAGGCGCACGGCATCACCAACATCGTGGAATGCGGTCCGGGCAAAGTGCTGGCCGGCATGGTCAAACGCATTGATGCGGAACTCACCGGCATGGCCCTGTATGACCCGGCCACGCTGGCGGAAGTGAAAGGAACACTCGCATGAGTGAAGTGAAATTTGAAGGCCAGGTGGCCCTGGTCACCGGCGCCTCGCGCGGCATTGGCGCGGCGATCGCGCATGAATTGGCCCACCGCGGCCTCAAGGTCATCGGTACTGCCACCAGCGACGAAGGGGCTGAGAAGATCAGCGCGACGCTGGCCGAGTTCAATGGCTGCAAGGGCGTCAAGCTCAATGTGAACGATGCTGCCGGCTGCGAGGCCCTGATCGATGCCATCATCAAGGAGCAGGGGGCTCTGCACGTGCTGGTCAACAATGCCGGCATCACGCGCGACAACCTCGCCATGCGCATGAAGGATGGCGAGTGGGATGAGGTGATCGACACCAACCTCAAGGCGGTGTTCCGTCTGAGCCGTGCCGTCATCCGCCCCATGATGAAGCAGCGTTACGGCCGCATCATTAGTATCACCTCGGTAGTGGGCGCCTCGGGCAATCCGGGCCAGGCCAACTACGCTGCGGCCAAGGCCGGCGTGGCCGGCATGACGCGCGCGCTGGCGCGTGAACTGGGTTCGCGTACCATCACGGTCAACTGTGTGGCGCCCGGCTTCATCGAAACCGATATGACGGCGCATCTGCCGGACGAACAACAAAAGGCGCTGCTGAGCCAGATTCCCCTGGGGCATCTGGGCAAGCCGGCCGACATTGCGCACGCGGTGGCCTATCTGGCGTCGCCGCAGGCGGGCTATGTGACGGGGCAGGAGTTGCACGTCAACGGCGGCATGTTGATGTAAGGTTCAAGCCGATTTATCCGTACGGCCATCCGACCCGGGCAAACAACTTCCCGGGCCGGCTAAAATCACGGATTCATTTACAACCCTCTGAGGGAACCATGAGCGATATCGAAGCACGCGTCAAAAAAATCATTGCCGAACAACTCGGTGTGGAAGAGTCTCAAGTCACCAATGAGAAAGCCTTCGTGGCTGATCTGGGTGCCGACTCCCTCGATACGGTCGAGCTGGTGATGGCCCTGGAAGACGAGTTCGGCATCGAGATTCCGGACGAAGACGCCGAGAAGATCACCACGGTGCAAAACGCCATCGACTACGCCAACAACCACAAGAAAGCCTGATGGCATTCCTTGCGGTACAGCTTTCGCCGTACCGCACAGCCCTGTGAGCGGCACAGCGCCCAATGGGCGTACCGCTCACGGTGGCTCCAGTTTTTGTAGCAAACACAGAAATCTATGTCCCGTCGTCGCGTTGTCGTAACAGGTCTGGGCTGTATCAGCCCCGTGGGTAATACCGTGGCCGATGCCTGGTCCAATCTGCTGGCCGGTCAGCCTGGCATTGACCTGATCACCAAGTTTGATGCCACCAATTTCGCCTGCAAGATTGCCGGTGAAGTGAAAGGCTTCGACCTTGATTCGTACATCGGCTCCAAAGAAGCGCGCACGATGGACACCTTCATCCATTACGGCGTTGCTGCAGCGGTTCAGGCCGTGGCCGATGCCGGCCTGCCCACGGGCGAGGCCCTGGGCGAAGAGCAGGCCTGCCGCATTGGCTGCATGATCGGTTCCGGCATTGGCGGCCTGCCGCTGATCGAAGACACCCATGCCGAGCTGACCAACCGTGGTCCGCGCCGCATCTCGCCCTTCTTCGTGCCGGCCTCCATCATCAATATGATCTCGGGTCATGTCTCGATGCGCTTCGGCTTCAAGGGCCCGAACCTCGCCATCGTGACGGCCTGTACCACTGGCCTGCACAACATCGGCGATGCGGGTCGCATGATCGAATACGGCGATGCCGACGTCATGATCGCCGGCGGTTCCGAAGCCACGGTTTCCCCGCTGGGTGTGGGCGGTTTTGCTGCCATGCGCGCACTCTCCACCCGCAACGACGACCCCAAGACGGCGTCCCGCCCCTGGGACAAGGACCGCGACGGCTTCGTGCTGGGCGAAGGCGCGGGTGTGGTGGTGCTGGAAGAGTACGAGCACGCCAAGGCCCGCGGTGCCAAGATTTACGCAGAACTCATTGGCTTCGGCATGAGCGCCGACGCCGGCCACATGACTGCACCCAATATGGACGGCCCGCGTCGCGCCATGGTGGCTGCCTTGCGCAATGCGGGTGTTAATGCCGATCAGGTGGACTACCTCAACGCGCACGGCACCTCCACGCCGCTGGGTGACATCAACGAAACCAACGCGATCAAGGCTGCGCTGGGCGACCATGCCAAGAAGACTGTGGTCAACTCCACCAAGTCCATGACCGGGCACCTGCTCGGTGGTGCCGGTGGCATCGAATCCGTGTTCACGGTGCTGGCCATTCATCATCAGAAGAGCCCGCCGACCATCAACATCTTCAACCAGGACCCTGAGTGCGATCTTGACTACTGCGCCAACACCGCGCGGGACATGAAGATCGACGTGGCCGTGAAGAACAACTTCGGCTTCGGCGGAACCAACGGCACCCTGGTCTTCAAGCGCATCTGACGCGCGCCGCCGAGCTTTCAGCATGCACAGCGCCCCAGCGGTTACATATCCGGTGGGGCGTTGTCACATTCAGACCTACCTGACACTGGCACTGTGGGGGCTGGGCGCGGTGGTCTGTGCACCTTGGATCCGGGACGCGGGCCGCATCGGCTGGCCGCAAGGACTGGCGGTGTCGCTTGCATTGCTGACCGGTGCGCTGGCGTTGCGCAGCCTGCTGATGGCGCCAGAGGGAAGCCTGTGCTGGGATGGCCAGCAGTGGACCTGGCAGACCGGCCGCGACAGCCTGAGCGGCACGGTGCGGCCGACGCTGGATCTGCAGCGGTGGGTGGTGCTGGCGTTCCGGCCGCACGCGGGTAGGTCGATCTGGCTCTGGGTGGCACGGACCAACGAGCCGACACACTGGGACGCCCTGCGCCGGGCCCTGTGGTCGCGTCTTTCGCGCGCCGCCACGGTAGGCCATGCCGACGGGGTGCCGGATGCCGGGCAAGGACGCGCATGAAAGAGCCGGTGCCGCCTGCGCAGCCCTCTACGGATAACAGCGATCTGCTGTTGGTCGAACGCACACTGGCGGGTGATCAGCACGCTTTCGAGCTGCTGGTCATCAAGTACCAGCGCCGCATCCAGCGCCTGATCAGCCGCATGGTGCGCGACAGCGACCTGGTGGAAGACATTGCGCAGGAAACCTTCATCCGGGCCTACCGGGCGCTGCACCAGTTCCGCGGCGACGCCCAGTTCTACACCTGGCTGTACCGCATTGCGGTAAACACCGCCAAGAAATTTCTGCTGGACCTCAAACGCGATCCCTTGGTGACGTTGACGGCCCTGCAGCCCGATGGCGAGGAAGATGAAACTTCCCGCCCCGGAAATGAACCAATAACCGATGAGACGCCGGAATCGGTGCTGGCGGCCAGCGAGATCGCGCAGGCGGTCAACGCGGCCATGGAGGCCCTGCCTGAGGATCTGCGTCAGGCGGTGACGCTGCGCGAGATCGAGGGCTTGAGCTACGAGGATATTGCGGCGGCGATGGACTGCCCGATCGGCACCGTGCGTTCCCGGATTTTCCGGGCGCGTGAGGCCATTTCGGCACGGGTGCGGCCGATGCTGGAGCATCAGTCCGGCAAGCGCTGGTAAGACGAAACAGAGGTTGTGCCAAGATGACGCAAGACATGTCGACGACGCGAGAACTGGTGTCCGCCCTGGCGGATGGACAGCTGCGCGGTGAGGAATTCGCACGCGCACTGGCGTTGACCGAACACAGCGAGGACGCCCGTGCCCAGTGGCACGCCTACCACCTGGTGGGCGATGTGCTGCGCTCGGATGAGCTGGCAGCGAGCAGTGCCCGTGATGTCGCTTTCGCGGCGCGCCTGCGCCAGCGCCTGGAGCAGGAGGTGGCTATGGAGCGCCCCGCGAATGCTATGAAATTTGTAGCATCTGGTGCAGACGTATCAAGGGCGGAAGGCCAAAATCGTACAAAACAACTGAGTGCCAATGACGCCAGCATGCGCTGGAAACTGGTGGCTGGCTTGGCCTCGCTGGCGACTGTGATGGTGGTCGGCTGGCATCTGACGTCCAACGACGGCACGGCCGTTGAGGCGCCGCAGCTGGCTCAGGCAGACGTGTCGGTGCAGCCAGCCGCCGCCGGGACGACACCCGCCATGATTCGCGATCCGCGCCTGGACCAGTTGCTGGCGGCACACCAGCAGTTTGGCGGGACCTCGGCGCTGCAGATGCCGGCCGGCTTCGTACGCAACGCGACGTTCGAGCGGCCGGCTCGCTGAATGATCGAAAGCTGCATGGCATGAGCAACCCCTTCCGCTTGAAGACCACCCCCTTAAGCCACCTGTTGCTGGCCGCAGCCCTGTTGTTGACCGGATTGAACGGCCAAGGGCAAACCGCAGTCGGCCCAGCCGAGGCGGCTGCCACCAACGTTGCGGCCGAGCGTAGCATCACTGACTGGCTGATGCGCCTGCACGAGGCCTCGCGCCGGCGTGCCTACATCGGCACGCTGGTGGTGTCTTCCGGCGGCGCCATGGCCAGTTCGCGTATCTGGCATGTGTGTGATGGCGAAAAGCA
The DNA here is from genome assembly GCA_030680575.1 of Hylemonella sp. Classification (GTDB taxonomy): domain Bacteria; phylum Pseudomonadota; class Gammaproteobacteria; order Burkholderiales; family Burkholderiaceae_C; genus Hylemonella. The sequence continues at coordinate 131,228 of JAUXVI010000051.1, read as the reverse complement.
GATCGAACGCGTGGAGGCGCTCTCGGGTACGCCGCGTTCCACCTTCCGCCGTAACGACGAGGTCATCACCTTCTCGCCGCAGAGCAAGGTGGCGGTGACGGAAAAGCGCGAGTCGCTGGGGCTGTTCCCGCACCTGCTCAAGTCACCCGACAGCGCCATTGACCAGTTCTACAGCGCACGCGCGCAGGGCAGCGAGCGGGTGGCCGGTTTCGAGGCCGATGTGGTGCAGCTGGCACCGAAGGACAAGCTGCGCTTTGGCTACCGCATCTGGAGCGAGAAGAAGAGTGGTCTGGTCGTCAAGCTGCAGACCCTCGACCTGGATGGCCAGGTGCTCGAACAGGTCGCCTTCTCGGAGCTGCAGCTCGATGCACCGGTCAGCATGGACAAGCTGACGCAGATGATGCGCAATACCGAAGGCTACAAGCTGGAAAAGCCGGAACTGGTCAAGACCACTGCCGCCGCCGAAGGCTGGCAGTTGAAGAGCCCCGTGCCCGGTTTCAAGCCCATGAGTTGCTACCGGCGTCCTGCAGGCAGCCGGCCCGAGGCGTCCGACGACCTGGTGCAGTGGGTGTTTTCTGACGGGCTGGCTTCGGTGTCCTTGTTCATCGAGCCGTTTGACCGTCGACGTCATGGCGCCGAAGGTCTGATGGCCATGGGGGCGACGCATACCTTGGTGCGCCGGGTCGCAGCCAGGAATGCGGCGCAAGACGGCGGCTGGTGGCTCACGGTGGTGGGCGAGGTGCCGGGGCCGACGCTGCAAGCGTTTGCCCAGGGGCTTGAGCGCAGGAAATAGAGCCTTATGTACGTTCGGGTGCACTTTGCGCCAGACGATGTTTTTTTGTCAATGAGAGGTCGATGATGTTTGGTATCGCGAGTCAGAAACTGCGTTCCACCCTGTGGCTGGGGGCGGCGCTGGTCACGGTGTCGGCGCTGCTGCTGCCGGTGCAGCCGGCTGCGGCGCAAACGCGTGTGCTGCCTGATTTCACCGATCTGGTGGAGCAGGTGGGGCCGTCGGTGGTCAATATCCGCACCATCGAGAAAGTCACGGTGCGGCCCAGCAGCGGCAGCGGCATGGACGAGGAGATGCTGGAGTTCTTCCGCCGCTTCGGCCTGCCGATGCCGAATGTGCCGCGCCAGCAGGGGCCACGTTCCGGCCCGCCGCAGCAGGAAGAGCAGCCGCGCGGCGTCGGCTCCGGCTTCATCCTGTCGGCTGACGGTTTCATCATGACCAATGCGCACGTGGTGGAGGGGGCCGACGAGGTGATCGTCACGCTGACCGACAAGCGCGAGTTCAAGGCCCGTCTGGTGGGGGCTGACAAGCGCACCGATGTGGCGGTGGTGAAAATCGAGGCCAGCGGCCTGCCGGCGGTGAAGATCGGTGACGTGAGCCGCTTGAAGGTTGGCGAGTGGGTGATGGCCATCGGCTCGCCCTTCGGCCTGGAGAACTCGGTAACGGCCGGCATCGTGAGTGCCAAGCAGCGCGACACCGGCGACTACCTGCCTTTCATTCAGACCGATGTGGCCATCAACCCCGGCAATTCGGGCGGCCCGCTGATCAACATGCGCGGCGAGGTGGTCGGCATCAACAGCCAGATCTACTCGCGCTCCGGCGGCTACATGGGGATTGCCTTTGCCATCCCGATCGACGAGGCCACGCGCGTCAGCGATCAGCTGCGTGCCAGCGGCCGTGTGACGCGCGGGCGCATTGGCGTGCAGATCGACCAGGTGACCAAGGACGTGGCGGAGGCCATCGGTCTGGGCAAGCCCCAAGGCGCCCTGGTGCGTGGCGTGGAAACTGGCTCGCCGGCCGAGAAGGCAGGCGTGGAAGCCGGCGACATCATCATCAAGTTCGACGGCAAGGCGATCGAAAAATCGACCGATCTGCCACGCCTGGTGGGCAATATCAAGCCCGGGACGCGCAGCACGCTGACGGTGTTCCGTCGCGGCAGCACCAAGGATCTGAGCGTGACCATCGGCGAGGTCGAGGCCGACAAGCCGGCCCGCAAGGAGCGCGAGGACAAACCGCGCCCCAGCGGTGCCGCCCAGTCGCTCGGTTTGTCCGTGGCGGATCTGACGGATGCGCAGAAGAAGGAACTCAAGCTCAAGGGCGGCGTGCTGGTGAATGCCGCCACCGAGGCGGCCGCCCGTGCCGGCTTGCGCGAGGGTGATGTCATTCTGGCGGTGGCCAATATCGAGGTGAGCGGCGTGCGTGAATTCGAGGCCGTGCTGGGCCGGCTCGACAAGGGCAAACCCATCAATGTGCTGTTCCGCCGCGGTGATTGGGCGCAATACGCGGTGATCCGTCCGGGGCGCTAAAGCGGTCGGCGCTGGCCATCCAAAACCCCCAACCCTGAGTCGGGTTTGGGGGTTTTTGTCTGTTTTGGCGTGGTGAAAATTTTTTTTTGATTTTTTTTCGGACCCCGGAGAATCCTGTTTTTGTTTGTGATTACTAACTTCTTTTTCTCAAATTGATTAAATTGGTTAGAATGGAAGCCGTGGATTGGGCATTACTTGCATATTGAAAAGCAGTCGATCCACGATGCGGGATGGTGCTGAGCCGGATAGGGGTGATCCACAGATCGCCCACAAGTTGTCCAGAATCTCTCCACCGAATATTGTTAATAAGCTGTGTATAAAATCCTTGTTGCTGCGCTGCAACGACCCTTGGTGACTGTTTTTTGGGCTGTACGGACTGGGCTTTTTGCCTACAATGAAGCTCCAACTATCGCAGTTGCCATAGATTGTTGGTTTAGGGCGCGTCACAAGTCGACGCGCCCTTTTTTCTTTCTGCGTCCGTTTTAATTCAATCACTTAAGCGTTTCCGTTGATGAAGCACATCAGAAATTTTTCGATCATTGCGCACATTGATCATGGCAAATCGACGCTGGCAGACCGGTTGATCCAGCGTTGTGGTGGACTGGAAGAACGTCAGATGGAAGCACAGGTGCTCGACTCGATGGATATCGAGAAAGAGCGTGGGATAACCATCAAGGCGCAGACCGCTGCGCTGCAATACAAGGCCCGTGACGGCCAGGTTTACAACCTCAACCTGATCGACACCCCGGGGCATGTGGACTTCTCTTATGAAGTGAGTCGTTCGCTGTCGGCATGCGAGGGCGCCTTGCTGGTGGTCGATGCATCGCAGGGGGTGGAAGCGCAGACGGTGGCCAACTGTTACACCGCGCTCGACCTCGGCGTCGAGGTGGTGCCGGTGCTCAACAAGATGGATCTGCCCAACGCTGACCCGGAGAACGCCAAGGCCGAGATCGAGGATGTGATCGGCATTGATGCCACCGACGCGATTCCCTGCTCGGCCAAAACCGGCATGGGCATCGACGAAATTCTGGAGGCGATTGTCGCCAAGGTGCCGGCGCCCAAAGGCAATCCGGACGGCGCGCTGCGCGCCATGATCATCGACAGCTGGTTCGACAGCTATGTCGGCGTGGTGATGCTGGTGCGCGTGGTGGACGGCCGCCTGGCCAAGGGCGAGCGCATCAAGATGATGGCCACCGGTGCCACCTACAACGCCGACAACCTGGGCGTGTTCACGCCCGCCAACGAGCCACGCGAATCGCTGGAAGCGGGCGAGGTGGGTTACATCATTGCCGGCATCAAGGAGCTGCAGGCGGCCAAGGTGGGCGACACCGTGACCCTGATCAAGGGGGGCTCGGGCGGCGCGGCATTCACCGCCACCGAAGCGCTGCCAGGTTTCAAGGAAATCCAGCCGCAAGTCTTTGCCGGCCTGTACCCGACCGAAGCCAGCGAGTACGACTCGCTGCGCGATGCGCTGGAAAAGCTCAAGCTCAACGACGCCTCGCTGCACTACGAGCCGGAGGTCAGCCAGGCGCTGGGCTTCGGCTTCCGCTGCGGTTTCCTCGGCCTGTTGCACATGGAGATCGTGCAGGAGCGGCTGGAGCGTGAGTTTGATCAGGACCTCATCACCACCGCACCGAGCGTGGTGTACCAGGTGCTCAAGGCCGACGGCGAGGTCATCATGGTCGAAAACCCGTCCAAGATGCCGGACCAGGGCAAGCTCGAGGAAATCCGCGAACCGATCGTGACCGTGCACCTGTACATGCCGCAGGACTATGTGGGGCCGGTGATGACGCTGGCCAACCAGAAGCGCGGTGTGCAGCTCAACATGGCCTACCACGGCCGCCAGGTCATGCTGACCTACGAGATGCCGCTGGGCGAGATCGTGCTCGACTTCTTTGACAAGCTCAAATCGGTCAGCCGCGGTTATGCCAGCATGGACTACGAGTTCAAGGAGTACCGGGCCTCCGACGTGGTCAAGGTCGACATCCTGCTCAACGGCGAGAAGGTCGATGCGCTGTCCATCATCGTGCACCGCACCCAGGCGGCTTACCGCGGCCGTGCGGTGGCGGCCAAGATGCGCGAGATCATCAGCCGCCAGATGTACGACGTGGCCATCCAAGCCGCCATTGGCGCCAACATCATTGCGCGCGAAACCATCAAGGCGCTGCGCAAGAACGTGCTGGCAAAATGCTACGGCGGTGACATCACGCGCAAGAAGAAACTTCTCGAAAAACAGAAAGCAGGCAAGAAGCGCATGAAACAGATCGGCTCGGTCGAAGTGCCCCAAGAGGCTTTCTTGGCAATTTTGCAGGTGGAAGACTGATGCAGTTCCTCACCACCCTCATCCTTGCCGCCTTCGTCGGTTATGCCGGCTCCTGGTACTTTGGCGTGCTTGAAGGCAACTTTGCCTTGCTGCTGTTCCTGGCCACGGTCGTGACCGGGCTGTACTGGCTGGCCGAACGCTTTTATTTCCTGCCGCAGCGCCAGCAGGCCGCCGCCAAGCTGGAAGCCGAGGCACTGCAGCGCAGCGCCGATCTGAACAAGCTGGGCATTGCCCAGGGGACCAGCGACCTAGCACCGGCACGCGAAAGACTGCTGATGCAACCCTGGTGGCTGGACTGGACGGCCGGCCTGTTCCCGGTGATCCTGGTGGTCTTCCTGCTGCGCTCCTTCCTGTTCGAGCCGTTCAAGATTCCGTCCGGCTCCATGATCCCGACGCTGCTGGTGGGCGACCTGATCCTGGTGAACAAATTCCATTACGGCGTGCGCCTGCCGGTGATCAACACCAAGATCACCGAAGGCAACAAGGTCGAGCGTGGCGACATCATGGTGTTCCGCTATCCGCCCAAGCCCAGCCTGGACTACATCAAGCGGGTGGTGGGTGTGCCGGGTGACGAGGTGGCCTACCTGAACAAGCGTCTGACCATCAACGGCCAGGTCGTTGCGACCAGCGCGGTTCCCGAGTTCTTCGACGAGAGTGTCATGCGCTACTTCAAGCAGTACGAGGAGTCGCTCGGCACGGCCAAACATCGCATCCTGACCGATGACGAACGGCCGGCTTTCATCCCCGGTGTTGATGAGTTTCCGTACCGCAACAACTGCCGCTACAGCATCGAAGGCGTGGTGTGCAAAGTGCCCGAAGGCCACTACTTCATGATGGGCGACAATCGCGATAATTCGCTCGATTCGCGCTTCTGGGGCTTTGTGCCGGACCAGAACATTGTCGGCAAGGCCTTCTTTGTCTGGATGAACTTCGGCGATCTGAAGCGCATCGGTAAATTCAACTGACCAGCAATGTCGTACATGGGGAAAGTTATGCGGACACAACTCAAATCAGGGCAGCGCGGCATCTCATTTCTGGGGCTGCTTTTCGTTGGCGGCATTCTGGCCGTGACCGGTGTGGTGGCGGCCCAGGTCATTCCGACGCTGATCGAGTACCAGGCCATCACCAAGGCGACCAAGAAGGCGCGTGACGGCAACAGCGTGGCAGAGGTGCGTGCCCTGTTCGACAAGGCGGCCCAGATCGACGACATCAAGTCCATCAGCGGCAAGGATCTCGAAGTGACCAAAGAGGGCGACAAGGTGGTGGTGAGCTTTGCCTACCAGCGGGAGATCCACCTGGCAGGGCCGGCCTGGCTGACCCTCAAGTACGTCGGTCGTTCCAAATAGTGTGATGGATGCCTGTGTCTGATGGCCTTTCTGCGCTGCAAGCCCGCTTGCAGCATTCCTTCTCCGATCCGTCACTGCTGACGCGTGCCGTCACGCACCGCAGCTTCTCGGCCGACCACAACGAACGTCTCGAATTCCTCGGCGACTCGGTGCTCAACCTGTCGGTGGCGCACCTGCTGTACGAGCGCCTGAGTTCCCTGCCGGAAGGCGACCTCTCGCGCATCCGCGCCAACCTGGTCAAGCAGGACACCCTGCATCTCTTGGCCGTCGATCTGGGCCTGCCGGCCGTGGTGCGCTTGGGCGAGGGCGAGGTGCGCTCCGGTGGCCACAAGCGGCCCTCCATCCTGGCCGACGCGCTGGAAGCGGTGCTGGGCGCCGTTTATCTGGATGCCGGCTATCCGGCCGCGCAGGCGCTGGTGCAGCGCCTGTTCCAGGCGGTGGAAATCAACCCGCAGATGCAGGCCAGCGCCAAGGACCCCAAGACCGAGTTGCAGGAATGGCTGCAGGGGCGCAAGATGAAACTGCCGGTCTACCGTGTGGTGGCCACGCTGGGTGTGGCGCACAAGCAGACCTTTGATGTCGAATGTGAAATCACTGAATTGCAACTGGTCGAACGAGGCATCGGCGGTTCACGCCGGGCCGGCGAGCAGGCCGCCGCCGCAGCCATGCTGCAGACGCTGAAGGTCCGAGGATGAATATGAATGCTATGAATTCAATAGCTGAAGGCGCTGATTCTACGGATTCAGAGGGCCAAAAGAGTACTGAATCTGGCGCGCGGCGCTGCGGCCTGGTGGCCATCGTCGGAAAGCCCAATGTCGGCAAGTCCACGCTGCTCAATGCGCTGGTGGGGCAGAAGATCAGCATCACCTCACGCAAGGCGCAGACCACGCGCCACCGCATCACCGGCATGCGCACCCAGGGTGCAACCCAGTTCGTGTTTGTCGATACCCCGGGTTTCCAGACCCGCCACAACAACGCGCTGAACCGTTCCCTCAACAAGACGGTGATGGGCGCGGTGGGTGACGTGGACCTGATCCTCTACGTGGTGGAGGCCGGCATGTTCAACCAGGCCGATGCCAAGGTGCTGGCCCTGTTGAACAAGGACATCCCCACCCTGCTGGTGGCCAACAAGCTCGACACGGTGAACCGCCGCGCCGATATTGCGCCGTGGCTGCAGGAGATGCAGCAGCGCCACCCGTTTGCCGAATTTGTGCCGATGTCGGCCAAGAACGCTAAGGACATCGAGCGCCTGCTGGGCATCTGCGAGAAATACCTGCCCGAGCAGGACTGGTGGTATGCCGAGGACGAGTTGACCGACCGCAGCGAGAAATTCCTCGCCTCGGAAACCGTGCGCGAAAAATTGTTCCGCCTCACCGGTGACGAGTTGCCCTACACCTCGACCGTGATCATCGACAAGTTCGAGGAAGAGGCTGGCCGCAAGGGCCAGAAGCGACTGGTCAGGATTGCCGCCACCATCGTGGTGGAACGCGAAGGCCACAAGGCCATGGTGATCGGTGACAAGGGCGAACGCATCAAGCGCATCGGCACCGAGACCCGGGTCGAGCTCGAAAAGCTGATGGATGCCAAGGTGTTCCTGGAACTCTGGGTCAAGGTGCGCTCGGGCTGGGCGGACGACGAAGCTCGCGTGCGCTCCTTCGGGTATGAATAGGCGCCCCCCCAGGCTGCGCGCACTGCGTGTCGCTTCGCCCCCCCCCTCAAGGGGGCAACGCCAGTGGCCCGGCAAAGCCGGTTCCACGGCGTTTCCCGCGAATACCTCCTGGTCCACCTGCAATCCGTAATCCGAGCGTCATTGGGTTATGGCGACCAAACGCATCAGTGACGAACCGGCCTTTGTGCTGCACCGCTACGACTGGAGCGAGTCCAGCCTGATTCTGGACGTGTTCACGCGCCATCACGGTCGCATTGCATTGGTGGCCAAGGGGGCCAAGCGGCCGAGTTCCAGTTTCCGTCCGGTCTTGCTGCCGCTGCAGCCCTTGCAGCTGGCCTTCGGTGGTGATGCCGAGGTCCGCACCCTCAAGAGTGCCGAGTGGATGGGCGGGCATGTCATGCCCACCGGCGAGGCGCTGCTGTCGGGTTATTACCTCAACGAATTGCTGATGCAGCTGCTGGCACGCGAGGACCCGCATCCCGCGTTGTTCGACGTTTACACCAACGTGGTGCGGGTGCTGGCCTCCGAGCACGACGAGGTGTTGCAGGCCGCCCTGCGTACCTTCGAATTGCTGCTGTTGCGCGAGATCGGTTTCCTGCCGCAACTCGACCACCAGACGCTGACGCTGGCGCCGCTGGACGACACGGCACGCTACAGCCTGGTGCCCGAAGGTGGCTTGCGCAGTTGCAACGAGGCCGACCGTGCCAGCCTGAGTGGCGCCCAGTGGCGCACCTTGCAACTGGCGCTGACAGCGGACACGCCTTTCACCGACACGCTGCGCGCCAGCGCGGCGGTGATGGGTGAACTCAAGCCGCAGCTGCGCGCGCTGCTCAATTACCATTGCGGGGTCTCGACACTGCGGACCCGGCAGATGATGGTGGATATCCAGTCACTATAGAAATATGGCCCCCACGCTCTTCACTTCGTGTAATTCGCTGCCCCCCGAGGGGGCGCGTTTTGCTTTGGGACGGCCCGGCAGCAAAACATGACCAAGACAGCCCTCTCCGTCAACGTTAACAAGGTTGCCCTGGTGCGCAACACGCGCCATCTGGGCATTCCCAGCGTCACGCGCGCCGCCACCCAGTGCCTGCAGGCCGGTGCACATGGCATCACGGTGCATCCGCGGCCGGACGAGCGCCACATCCGGGCCCAGGACGTGTTCGACTTGGCTAACTTGATGCAGGACTGGCCGGGGCGCGAGTTCAACATCGAAGGCAATCCCTTCCACAACCTGATGGACTTCATCCGCCAGGTGCGGCCGCAGCAGGCCACCTTCGTGCCCGACAGCGAAGGCCAGTTCACCAGCGACCACGGCTGGAGTTTTCCGGCCGACGCTGAGCGCCTGCGCCCGCTGATTGCTGAATGCCGCGCCCTGGGCGTGCGCGTCAGCCTGTTCATGGACCCGACGCCTGAGCAGATGGCGTTGGCCCGTGCCGCCGGCGCCGACCGTGTTGAGCTCTACACCGAACCCTATGCCGCAGCCTGGGGCCATGCCAGCCAGGCCGCGCAGCTGCAGCGCTATGCGGCGGCGGCGCAGGCCGCACTCGATGCCGGCCTGGGTGTGAACGCCGGCCATGACCTGAACCGCGACAACCTCACCGAATTCCTGCGCCAGGTGCCGGGCGTGGCCGAGGTGTCGATTGGCCATGCGCTGATGGCCGATGCGCTGGAGTTGGGTTACGCGGCCACGGTCAAAGACTACCTGCGTTGCATCGAGGAAGCTGAATGAGCGCCGCCGGGCCGTCCCAAGGCGCGAAGGCCCCCTCGGGGGGCAGCGAGGACACGCTAGTGCCGAGCGTGGGGGCTACATCCAAATGATTTACGGCATCGGCACCGACATCTGCGACGTGCGCCGCATCCGTGCCACGCTGGCGCGCCATGGCGACCGGTTTGCCGAAAAGGTGCTGAGCGAGGCTGAGTTGGCGACGTGGCGTGAGCGCAGCGCGCGCTGGCCGGAGCGTGGTGTGCGCTACCTGGCGACACGTTTTTCCGCTAAGGAAGCCTTCTCCAAGGCGATCGGTTTGGGCATGCGCATGCCCATGACCTGGCGCACCTGCGAGGTGGCCAAATTGCCCAGTGGCCAGCCGGTCATCGTGCTGCATGGCGAGCTCAAGACCTGGTTTGAAGCCCGGGGTCTGAGCGCCCAGGTGAGCGTGACCGACGAGTCCGACTATGCGGCCAGTTTTGTGGTTGTCGAGAAAAACTGAGCTGAGCCCTTTATAAATAAGCGCCAATAGCTATCAAATTTGTAGCATTTTAGGAATGTCACCATGCACGCACCCCTGATCATCGACATCGCCGGCCTGAGTCTGAGCAAGACCGACCGCCGCCGCCTCAAGCACCCGCTGGTCGGCGGCATCATCCTGTTTGCACGCAACTGGCAGGACCGTGCGCAGTTGGTTAGCCTGTGCCGCGACATCAAGAAGGTTCGCCGTGATCTGCTGATCTGCGTTGACCATGAAGGCGGCCGCGTGCCGCGCTTCAAGACCGATGGCTTCACCCATCTGCCGCCCATGCGCGCCCTGGGCGAGCAGTGGCTGCAAGACCCCTTGGCCGCCACCAATGCCGCCACCGCCTGCGGCTACGTGCTGGCGGCCGAATTACGCGCCTGCGGCGTCGACTTCAGCTTCACGCCGGTGCTCGACCTCGATTTTGGTGAGAGCAGCGTCATCGGCGACCGCTCGTTTGCGCGCGACCCGCGCGTGGTGACCCTGCTGGCCAAGAGCCTGATGCACGGCCTGCGACTGGCGGGCATGGCCAGCTGCGGCAAGCATTTCCCCGGCCACGGTTTCGTGAAGGCGGATTCGCACACCGAAATTCCTATCGACAAGCGCAGCCTCAAGGCCATCCTGGGCGACGATGCCGCGCCCTATGGCTGGCTCAACACGACGCTCGACAGCGTGATGCCGGCGCACGTGATCTATCCCAAGGTGGATGCACGTCCGGCCGGCTTTTCGTCCACCTGGCTGGGCGACATCCTGCGTGGCCGCCTGCGCTTTGGCGGTGCCGTGTTCAGCGACGACCTCAGCATGGCCGGCGCGCGTTTGATTGACGGGCGCGAGGTCAGTTACACCGAAGCGGCGGTGACGGCGCTTAATGCCGGTTGTGATCTGGTGCTGTTGTGCAATCAGTCCCTCGGCAAGGGCGAAGCGGTGGACGAACTGATCGACGGCTTGAGCGAAGCGCAGCTCAAGGGTCACTGGCAGTTGGACGAGGCCAGCGAAGCGCGCCGCCTGGCCCTGTTGCCTGTGACGCCGGCACCGGCGTGGGATGAGCTGATGGTGAGCCCGTCCTACATGCATGCGCTCGACGTGATTCCCTGAGACCCTTCGAAAACGAAGGTTGTGCGTCACGAAACTGAAACGCAGCGGTCATAAACTTTTCTCGATCACCAGAGGGCCACACCTGTGGCTCCACACATCGAGGAAATGGAATGACAAGATTGAGGCTCACGCTGGTCCAGCGGATTGCCATGACGATTGCGCTGCTGGTCGGCGTGTTTTTGCTGGTCGGGGGCTTCACCGCCTGGGCGGTGCGGGGCATTCAGACCCAGGCCCACCAGACGGTGGACGCGGACCTGGCGCAACTGGTGCGCATGGCGGCCATCCAGGAAAACCTGCTCAAGGCCCGACGCGCTGAGAAAGACCTCTCCATCGATCTGCTGATGAAGATGGAGCGTGTACCGCAGCGCGTTGCCGAATGGAAAAAACATACCGCCGAGGTGGCGACCTTGCTCGCGGCGGCCATTGCCGCCGAGGTCGACCCGACCCTGCAGCAAATGCTCAAGGACGGTCTGGCGCATCAGAAGCAGTACGCAGCCCAGGTGGGCGCCAGCGTTGCCAGGATCGAGAGCAAGGAAATCCTGGACCAGGCAGTCTTCGAAGAGGAGATTCAGAAGCCGGTGCAGTCGGCCCTGGCGGCGGAAGTTCAGATCAACAAGGCGATCGAGGAGAACCGTTTGCACACCACCCGCGGTGGTGAAGCGGTCAACTCCGCTGTCACCCAGCTGACCTGGCTGGTCATCCTCGGCATGCTGTTTGCCGTGGCCAGCGGTTTGCTGTTGGGCCTGATGCTGCTGGCGCGCATTCGCCAGCCGCTGGCCCAGCTGACCGATGGCATCACCCGCGTCAAGTCGGGCGATCTGTCGCTGGCGGTGGTGGTGCAGTCGGATGATGAGCTGGGTCGCATGTCGCACGACTTCAACGCCATGGTGGATTCGCTGCAGTCCATGGTGCTGGAGGTTCGGCTGGCCGCTGACAGCATCACCGGGGCCAGTTCACAGATTGCCAACGGGAATCTCGATCTGAGCACCCGCACCGAACGTGCCGCAGCCAGCTTGCAGCAGGCCGCGGCGTCGCTCGATGCGTTGACGGGGACAGTGCGCAAGATGGCCGAGTCGGCCCATGCCGCCAGCCAGATCGCCAGTTCGGCCGCCAGTTCCGCAGGCCAGGGGGGTGATCTGGTGCAGCAGGTGGTGCACAACATGGCCGGCATCCAGGCCTCCAGCAGCCGCATTGCCGACATCACGTCCGTGATTGACAGCATTGCCTTTCAGACCAACATCCTGGCGCTCAATGCCGCGGTGGAAGCGGCGCGCGCCGGCGAGCAGGGCCGTGGTTTTGCCGTGGTGGCCGGTGAGGTGCGGGCGCTGGCGCAGCGCTCGGCTGAGGCGGCACGCGAGATCAGGGGCTTGATCGAGGCCAGCCGCAGTCAGGTCGAGACCGGCTCACGCCTGGTGCAGGACGCCGGTAGCGCCATGGCGCAGATCGTGCGCCAGGTGGCCGAGGTCAGCCACATGATCCAGGCCATCACCCGCGATGCCAGTGAGCAGTCCAACGGGATCGGCGGCGTCAACCAGTCGATGGGGCAGCTTGAGCAGATGACGCAACAGAATGCGGCGCTGGTGGAGGAGGCCGCTGCGGCGGCCGCCAGCCTTCGGGAACAGGCCGACCGCATGGCAGGCGTCATGCGCATGTTCGTGGTCAGCCGCGACCCGCAACCCTTGCTGCTGCCGGCTTGAGCCGGCATCCGGCGGGAGGGTTGCCGGTCAACCCGGCTTGCTCCAACATCGAGCGCGTCCGGGCTGAGCCGACCTGAACGCCGCGCTCAGCGGCTGCTGGGCACATCGGGCCGATCAGACCAGATTCGCTGCCCGGTGGCCTCGGTGTGCGTCAGGTACAGCCGCAGGTCGAACTCGTATTGGTGGTAGTTCGGCTCCATGTGGTTGCAGAGCTGGTAGAAGGCCTTGTCGTGGGCCTTTTCCTTGAGATGGGCCAACTCATGCACCACGATCATTCGCAGGAACTCGGGCGGCACGCTCTTGAACAGGGTGGCAACGCGAATTTCGCGCTTGGCCTTGAGTTTGGTGCCCTGCACGCGCGAGACGCTGGTGTGTGTGCCCAAGGCATGCTGGACGACGTGCAGCTTGCTGTCAAAGCAGACCTTGTTCAGTGGCTCGGCACTGCGCAGGTAGGCGGCCTTGAGGTCCTGCACGTAGTCGAACAGCGCCTTGTCGCTGCGGACATCATGGGTGTCCGGGTATCTCTGTTGCAGCAGGGTCGCCAGCCGGTCGCTGGCGAGAAGTTGCCGCACCTGTTCCAGCACCGTGGGGGGATAACCGGTGAGGTAGCGCAGGGGGTTTGTTCTTCCCGGCAGAGCGGGTGCCGGGCTGGCCGGCTTGGTGGGTGTCATGGCTGCGTTAGTAATTTTTTAGGAATTCGCTAGCGAGTTCTTAAGAGTCAGAAGAGGGCCGAATTCCTAGACTTCCCGCATGTTCCTGCTCACGGTGAGCGCGGGACCCGTTTAGCCCGGCAGTTCGCCGGTGATCAAGGAAATCAAGCATGAAAATCGATTCAAACGAGATGGTACAGCTGACGTTCGCGGCTGTACTACCCCCGCGCGTGGACCTCTATGTGGGCATCCACAAGGCCATGCGTGCGCTGATGGCCGACATCCTGGTGGCTGTGGGCAAGATGGACCCGGCGGATGACTCGGAGGTCGAATGGATTGGCTCGCGCGTGTTGCAATTTGCTGATTTCTGCACCTCGCACCTTGAGCATGAAAACGAATTCGTGCATGTGGCGCTGGAGGCACGGATGCCCGGCGCCAGTGCACGCATCGCCGCTGAGCATGTCGAGCATGCGCAGGCGATTGCCGCGCTCAAGGCCGCGGCCAGCAAGCTGCAGGTGAGCAGCGGCCCAGAGCGCGAACACGACGCGCTGGTGCTGTACCGCCAGTTGGCACTCTTCATTGCTCACAATTTCGAGCACATGCAGGCCGAAGAGATCGAGCACAACCAGGCCCTGTGGGTGCACTACACCGACGAGGAACTGCTGGCGCTTGAAGGCAGGCTGCTGGCCACCATTCCCCCTGCGGAAACCATGTTCGTGATGCGCTGGATGGTGCCGGCGATGACGCCGGCCGAGCGGCTGCAAGTGCTGCAAGGCATGCAGGCCCACGCACCGGCACCTGCGTTTGCCGCCGTGCTGGACGTGGTGCAGCCGCATTTGAGCAGCGGCGAATGGGCCAAGCTGGCGCGTGGCTTGAAGCTGGCGCCGGCGCCAGGCTTGGTGCAAGCTTGAGGCGGTCAGCAACAACCAGACGGCTCAGTCGGATTCGGTGAGCTCAAGCCGGGTACCGACGCAGAGCTTGAACTGGCCGCGGCCGGTCTTCTCGAGCCGGATCGGCAGGGCCTGCTCCGCCAGCCGGCGCTCCAGCAGGATCAGCCGCGCCTCCAGGTTGTCCACCACGTCGGGCAGCCCGATGCTGGCATCCAGCCGCAGTTCGCGGTTGGAGAAGTCGGTGCGGCCGCGCTGCTGGTAGTCGTTCAGCAGCTTCCAGAAAATCGCGCCCGCCACGCCCTTGATGAGGTAGTCGTCATTGAGGAAGATGCTGTTGTTGCTCTTGTAGCGGCGCACCTGCAGCAGGGCATCTGGTGCGGCACAGGTCGGCACTGTGGGCACGGTCGCGGCCGGTGCCACCGCCTCGCCGTCCAGGCGCAGCAGGTCGATGGCGGCGCCGAGATGGCCGGCCATCGTCACCAGCACGTCTTCGTCTTCGAAGCTGAAGCGCAAATCCTCGGCACTCTCGACGAACACCACCCCCAGCAGTCGGCCGGTGCACAGAATGGGCACCGCCATCTGGCTTTGCGGTTGCGCCAGCCCGGGGTAGGGGATGTCGGTGTCCAGGGTGATGTCGGGCTGGCTGTCTGCCAGCGTGCGGCGCACGGCATGACTGTACAGGCTGGCGCCGGTCATGTGGGTGATGCGGATCGGCGTCAGTGCCTGGGCGGCCATGCCGATGACGCCGCGGCCGAGCTCGATTTCCGAACCGACGCCCGAGACGGCGTAGCCATGGCTGGCCACGGTGTACAGGCGCTGCAGCGCCGGGTCGAGCAGCAGGATCATGGCGTGGCTGATCTGCAGCTCCTGGGTCAGCGTCGCCATCACGATGTCCAGTGCCTCGTCCAGCGCTGTGCAGCGGGCAAGTCGCTCGCTGCAGCGGCGCATCTGTCCCAGCAGGCCGCAGCGCGGTGGCGGGGCCTCCAGGCTGTTACCGGGCACGCGTTCGATGTCGAGCACCTCGTAGATATCGGAGCCTTTGAGCTCGAACACCTCGGCCATGCCGCTGTGGGAGGCGATGCCGGCCAGTTGGGCGCACATGCCTTCGAACAGGGCGCCTTCGGTCAGCGTATGCAGGTAACGGATCTGCAGTCGGTAGAAGGCAAAGGTCTGCGGGTGCAGCAACAACAAGGTGGCGTAGGGGTTGGCCAGGATGTTCTGCCGCGTCTTGTTGAAGAACTGGAACGACAGGGCAAGGTGCCGCTCATCCGCATAGTAGACCTGCGACAGGTAGGCCACATTGGGCGTGCCGTCGGGGGCGCACGTGGCGATCTGCGCCGGAATGATGCCTTCCAGGCAGGGCCGGAGGTCGTCCAGTGTCAGCGTGTTCATGCGCTGTCTCCGGTGGGCGGCAGGCAGGCGCCGGCCTTTGGTCCGGGCGTCTGGTCGAACGCCTGTTCAGGACTGAACGAAACGGCGACCACGTCATTCAGCTGGTGGGCCAGCATGATGCGGGTGTAGGTGGGGCCGAAGCCGATGCGGCCGAGCTCGTGCTCCATGCCAGCCAGGTAGCGCGCCAAGACCGGTGCATCCTCCGGGCCGGCCGCGCGCAACTCGATGCGACAGGCCTTGACCTGTACCGCGCAGTGTGAAAACGGCTCGCTGAAGACCACGGCAATCTGCCCGGTGGCCTGCAGGTCAGCCAGCAACTGGGAGCAGGCGGGGCGGTTCAGGTAGACCGTGATGTGGGTGCCATCCGGTGTGATGGCAGCCCCCACGGCGCGCATCAGGCTGGGGCGGCCTGATGCGTCGTGCGAGGCGACGATGGTGGACACCCCGCTGGCGATCAGCGCGATGTGCTCGGGGCTGAGCAAGCCCGGCCTGCCTGCTGTCGTGCCTGTCATGGGGTGTCTTTCATGCAAGCAGGCCGGTGGGGATCAGCCCTCGCGGCGCAGCGCGGGGAAGAGGATCACGTCGCGGATGCTCGGGCTGTCGGTCAGCAGCATCATCAGGCGGTCGATGCCGATGCCGCAGCCACCCGTGGGGGGCATGCCGTACTCCAGGGCGCGCACGAAATCGTGGTCGAAGAACATGGCCTCGTCGTCGCCGCTGTCCTTGGCTGCCACCTGGCTGTGGAAGCGTGCGGCCTGCTCCTCGGCGTCGTTCAGCTCGGAGAAACCGTTGCCGAACTCGCGACCGGTGATGTAGAGCTCGAAGCGCTCGGTCACCTCGGGGCGGGTGTCGCTGGCGCGTGCCAGCGGCGAGATTTCCACCGGGTGCTCGCAGATGAAGGTCGGCTGCCAGAGCTTCTCCTCCACCACTTCCTCGAAGTACAACACCTGCAAAGAGGCTAGCGAGCGGGTCGAGAGCTTGTCCTTCGCTTCACTCATGCCGAGTTTCTTGAGCGCGTTGATCAGCCAGGCGCTGTCGTCAACGTTCACGCCGGCTTCGGTGTGGTGAACGATGGCTTCGCGGATGGTCAGGCGCTCGAAAGGCTGGGCCAGGTCGACCGGCTTGCCGCCGTAGCTGAGTTGCAGCGTGCCTGCCGCCTGCTGGGCCGCATGGCGCACCAGGCCTTCGGTGAAGGTCATGAGGTCCTGGTAGTCCCAGTAGGCCGCGTAGAACTCCATCATGGTGAACTCGGGGTTGTGGCGCACCGAGATGCCTTCGTTGCGGAAGTTGCGGTTGATCTCGAACACGCGCTCGAAGCCGCCGACGATCAGACGCTTGAGGTACAGCTCGGGTGCGATGCGCAGGAACATTTCCTGGTCCAACGCATTGTGGTGCGTGATGAAGGGCTTGGCATTGGCGCCGCCCGGAATCGGGTGCAGCATCGGCGTCTCGACTTCCAGGAAGTTGTGCGACACCATGAACTCGCGGATCGAGCTGACGGCCTTGCTGCGCGCGACGAAGCGTTTGCGGGCTTCCTCGTCGGTCATCAGGTCGATATAGCGCTGGCGGTATTTCACTTCCTGGTCGGCCACGCCGTGGAACTTGTCGGGCATCGGGCGCAGGCTCTTGGTCAGCAGGCGCACGCTGCTGGCCTGGATCGAGAGCTCGCCGGTCTTGGTCTTGAAGACCGTGCCCTCGGCGGCCACGATGTCGCCCAGGTCCCAGTGCTTGAACTGCTCGTAGAGCTCTTCGCCCACCTCGTCGCGCTTGACGTAGATCTGGATGCGGCCGGTGCTGTCCTGTAGCGTGGCGAAGCTGGCCTTGCCCATGACGCGCTTGAGCATCATGCGGCCGGCGATCTTGGCGGTGCTGCCCTGGGTTTGCAGACCTTCGGCGGTCTGGCCGGCATGGGCGGCAAACAGGTCGGCCGCACGGTCGGCCGGCTTGAAATCGTTGGGGAAGGCCGGGCCCTTGCCCTCAGCCTCCTGCTGGCGGATGGCCTTGAGTTTGTCGCGCCGCTCGGCGATCAGCTGGTTTTCGTCCTGGGCGGGGGCTGCGGTGTTGTGTTCAGACATGAGAGGGCAGGGTAGGAGGTGGCCATGAAACATGGCCAGAACCCGCTATTTTAATGACGCTATGATTTGGCGAACTTTTGGCCGAGATCCATGCTGTTCCAGATCCTTTCCCTGTTGCTCGAAGTCGTCACCGGTGTGGTGGGGGGGGCCTGCCTGCTGCGCCTGTACATGCAGCACCAGCGCATCCCGATGTCGGCGCGCTCCGGCAATCCGCTGGGCCGTTTCGTTTTTGCCCTGACCGACTGGCTGGTGCTGCCCTTGCGCCGTGTGCTGCCGGCCCTGGGGCGCTGGGATACGGCCAGTCTGGCGGCTGCGTTCCTGATCGAACTGGCGCAATTCTCGTTGCTGTGGGCGTTCACCAGTTTTGGCGCCAGTTATGTCTCGGTGCTGATCCTGGCCGCCTTCGGCGTGGTGCGCTTGGCCATCTCGGGCCTGACGGGCCTGGTGATCGTCTATGCCGTGCTGTCGTGGCTGCAGAGCCGCAACGTGCTGACCGATGTCATCGATCGGCTGGTGACGCCGCCGCTGGCGCCGATTCGGCGTCTCGTGCCGCTGGTAGGGGGCATCGACCTGTCGCCGCTGGTTCTGCTGGTGCTGCTGCAGATCGCGGCCATCGTGCTGGGCAGCCTGCAGGGCGCTGCGCTGATGTATTGAACACCCCCAGGCTACGCGCACTTCGTGTCGCTTCGCCACCCCCCTTGCAGGGGGCAACGCCAGTGGACCGGCGAAGCCGGTTCCACGGCGTTTCCCGGTTGGGTCCGGGTGCGTGTTGTGCTTATGCTGAGGTAATTCTTTTCAGATCACCGCGTCGGCCGGCTGGCGTTGCAGCATGGCCAGTGTGCTGGCAATGGTCTTGCGCAGTTCGCGGCGGTCGCAGATGAAGTCGACGGCGCCTTTCTGCTGCAGGAACTCGGCGCGCTGGAAGCCTTCCGGCAGCGTCACGCGCACGGTCGATTCGATCACGCGCGGGCCGGCAAAGCCGATCAGTGCTTTCGGCTCCGCAATCACCACGTCGCCCAGGAAGGCAAAACCGGCGCTGACGCCACCCATGGTCGGGTCGGTCAGCACGCTGATGTAGGGCAGGCCTTTTTTGGCCAGACGGGTCAGGGCCGCATTGGTCTTGGCCATCTGCATCAGTGACAGCAGACCTTCCTGCATGCGCGCGCCACCGGTGGCGGTGAAGCACAGGAAGGGCACTTTCTGCTCGATCGCGGTTTCCACGCCGCGCACGAAACGCTCGCCCACCACCGAACCCATGCTGCCGCCCATGAAACCGAACTCGAAGCAGGCCGCCACCAGGCTGATGCCATGCACGGCGCCGCCCATCACGATCAGGGCATCGGTCTCGCCGGTGGCTTCCATCGCCTCTTTCAGGCGCTCGGGGTACTTGCGGCTGTCCTTGAACTTCAGCGCATCGACCGGCACCACTTCCTGGCCGATCTCGTAGCGGCCTTCGTTGTCGAGAAAGGCGTTGAGGCGCGCGCGCGCGTCGATGCGGTGGTGGTGGCTGCAGCTCGGGCAGACGTTCTGGTTCTGCTCCAGGTCGGTCTTGTAGAGCACGCTTTCGCAGCTGGGGCACTTGATCCACAGGCCTTCGGGCACGCTGCGCCGGTCGGCCGGGTCGGTGTGCTGAATTTTGGGAGGCAGAAGTTTTTCGAGCCAGCTCATGTGCAATTCCTCAATGTCAAAACTGGGTCAGGACCCAGTTCCCGGTTTCATAGGTCGGTCGGGGGGGATTATGAATCCAAAGCCGCCCGGATCTCGCGCAGGAAGTCCGAGGCCGCCTGAACCACCCGTTCACGCGGCTGGTTGTCGATCAGCTGGATGATGCGGCTGCCAATCACCACCGCGTCGGCCACCCGGCCCACGGCCCGGGCGCTGGCCGCATCGCGGATGCCGAAACCGACGCCGACCGGGATTTTGACATGCTGCCGGATCTTGGGCAGCATGGCTTCCACCGCCGCCGTGTCCAGGGTGCCGGCACCGGTCACGCCCTTGAGCGAGACGTAGTAGACGTAACCGCTGGCCACCCGGGCCACCTGGTCCATGCGTTCGGAGGTCGAGGTGGGGGCCAGCAGGAAGATCAGGTCCAGGCCATGGGCCTTGAGCGCAGCCGCGAATGCTTCGCACTCTTCCGGCGGGTAGTCCACCACCAGCACGCCATCGACGCCGGCTGCGGCCGCATCACGGGCAAAGGCGTTGTCGCCGCTGGCCTGGTGCAGCTGGTTGTAACGCTCGATCGGGTTGGCATAGCCCATCAGCACCACAGGCGTGTCGCTGTTGCTCTGGCGGAAGCTGCGCACCATCTCCAGCACCTGGCGCAGGCCGATGCCGGCAGCCAGGGCCTTGTCGCCAGCGGCCTGGATCACCGGGCCGTCGGCGCTGGGGTCGGAAAATGGAACGCCCAGTTCGATCACGTCGGCCCCGGCGGCCACCATGCCGTGCATCAGTTCTGGCGTGATGTCGACATAGGGGAAGCCGGCCGTGACGAAGGGAATCAGGGCCTTGCGGTTGTGCGCTTTGAGCGCGGCAAAAGTGGTTGCAATGCGGCTCATTTGGAGACCTTGATCGTGTGTTCGGTCGCTGCACCGCCCTTGACGGACTGCCCCTGGCAGCTTGGACGGCAGTAGAAGTCGGCGTGGCTCAGGTCGGCCACGGTGCCGATGTCCTTGTCGCCCCGGCCCGAGAGGCTGACCAGGATGGATTGATCCAGCCGCATGGTCTTGGCCAGCTTCATGGCGTAGGCCACGGCATGGCTGGATTCCAGCGCCGGGATGATGCCTTCGGTGCGGCACAGGTAGTGGAAGGCGGCTAGCGCCTCCTGGTCGGTGATGCCGACGTACTCGGCACGGCCGATGTCCTTCAGGTAGGCGTGTTCCGGGCCGACGCCGGGGTAGTCCAGGCCGGCGCTGATGCTGTGCGTCTCGGTGACCTGGCCGTTGTCGTCCTGCAGCACATAGGTGCGGTTGCCGTGCAGCACGCCCGGGCTGCCGCGCTGCAGCGAGGCCGAGTGGTGGCCGCTGTCCATGCCTTCGCCGGCAGCCTCCACACCGATCAGGCGCGTGGCCTCGTGCGGGATGTAGGGGTAGAAGATGCCCATCGCGTTCGAGCCGCCGCCGACGCAGGCCACCACGGCGTCGGGCTGGCCAGATGTGCAACCCGTCCGCTGGAGCAGCTCCGGCATCTGTACCAGGCATTCCTCGCCGATCACGCTTTGGAAGTCGCGCACTATCATCGGGTAGGGGTGCGGGCCGGCCACGGTGCCGATGATGTAGAAGGTGTTGTCCACATTGGCGACCCAGTCGCGCATCGCTTCGTTGAGCGCGTCCTTCAGCGTCTTGCTGCCGGACTCCACCGGCACCACAGTGGCGCCCAGCAGCTTCATGCGGTAGACGTTGGGGCTCTGGCGTTTGACGTCCTCGGAACCCATGTAAACGATGCACTCCAGGCCATAACGCGCGCAGATGGTGGCGGTGGCCACGCCGTGCTGGCCGGCGCCGGTCTCGGCAATGATGCGCGTCTTGCCCATGCGGCGCGCCAGCATGGCCTGGCCGATGGTGTTGTTGATCTTGTGCGCGCCGGTGTGGTTGAGGTCTTCGCGCTTGAGGAAGATCTGCGCGCCGCCCTGCTCGCGGCTCATGCGCGCCGCGTGGTAGACCGGCGAGGGACGGCCGACGAAGTGGGCCAGTTCGTACTTGAACTCGGCGATGAAGGCCGGATCGTGCTGGTACTTGGCGTAGGCCTCGCGCAGCTGGTTGATGGCGTGTGTCAGCGTCTCGCTGACGAAGCTGCCGCCGTAAATGCCGAAATGGCCCGAGACATCGGGCTGGTGGTAGTCAAACATGGTTTAGCCTGCAAGTTGTGCGTCGGCGGCACGCACGGCCGCGACGAACTGATTGATCTTGTCGGCGTCCTTGATGCCCTTGGCACGCTCGACGCCGGAACTCACATCCACGGCCAGCGATTTACAGCGCGGCCGTACCTGCCGAATGCCATCGGCCACGTTTGCAGGTGTGAGCCCACCACTCAAGACGAGGTGAGCGTCGACGCTTGGAGGAAGAAGTGACCAATTGAATGCCTTGCCGCCGCCGCCAAAGCCGTCGACGTGGGCGTCGAGCAGGATAGCCTGGGCGGCTGAGTAATCCTGGGCGTATTTTACGAGGTCGAAGGCACGAGCGGCATCCCCCAAGGGAATCCGGGCGGCGCGCAAGAAGGGGCGAGTGCCTTGGCCACTGGCCAGCAGGCAGTCGGCAGGCGTTTCATCACCATGAAATTGCACGGTAGCGCCCGGAATATCGGCGCAGGCAGCTATGATTTTTGTGGCGTCTGCGTTGACGAACAGCAGCACCGGCGTGACGAAGGGCGGTAGCCGGCGCGCCAGTATGGCGGCGCGCTCGGGCGCCACGTACCGTGGACTTTTCTCATAGAGAACAAAGCCCACCGCATCGGCGCCGGCCGCTACGGCGGCGTCAACGTCCTGCTCGCGCGTCAGGCCGCAGATCTTGATTCGGGTGCGGTTCATGGCAGCCAATCATACGCAGGCGTTCGGTCGGGCAGGCCCCAGCGGGTGTCGTAGCGCGGACCGAGGAAGTACAGGCCGTCGGGCGAGAAGGTCGGGGCGGCAGCGTCGCGGCTGCGTGCGGCCAGCACCTCGTCAATCCATTCCGGCGGCTGCTTGCCCTGGCCGATGACGATCAGGCAGCCCATGATGTTGCGGATCATGTGGTGCAGGAAGGCATTGGCCTCGAACTCGAAGCGCCAGTAGGCGCCGCGCCGGCTGACCTCTGCACGCATCAGGTTCTTCACGGGGGACAGCGCCTGGCAAGCGGAGGCGCGGAACGAGCTGAAGTCGTGTTCGCCCAGCAGGCGGGTTGCGGCCGCTTGCATGGCTGCCATGTCCAGCGGTTGGAAGACCCAGCCGACGCGTCCCGTATCGACGCTGGGGCGGACTGGCGACTCCAGCAACGAATAGGCATAACGGCGCGAGAGGGCGCTGGCACGGCAGTGAAATTCGTCCGGCACGACATGAGCCCACTGCACGGCGATGTCGCGCGGCAGGAAACTGTTGGGGCCGCGCACCCAGGCGTGGGGGTCGCGTTCGGCGCTGGTGTCGAAATGCACCACCTGCATCAGGCCGTGCACACCGGCATCGGTGCGGCCGGCACACAGGGTGGAGATGCGCTGGTCCGCAAACTTGCCCAGCGCTTTTTCCAGCTGGTCCTGTACCGTGCGGCCCGACGGCTGGCTTTGCCAGCCATCGTAAGACTGGCCGTTGTAGCTGACGCCTAAGGCTACCCTCACGGCAGGGTCGGGTCCACGTGCATGGTCTCCGGACTGAGCCAACTCAGTTGAGCTTGCTCAGGGCCTCCTGGGCCTTGGTCTTCATGTCGCCGGTGGCTTCGGCGATGATTTCCTCGATCAGGGCGCGGGCACCATCGGCGTCGCCAATGGCACTGAACTCTTCAGCCAATGCCAGCTTGGTGGCCAGTGGATCGTCGGAGGCGCCGGTCTGCTCGGTCGTGGCTTCACCCAGGTCGAGCGAGAGCGAGCCGAGATCGAACTCGAGTGCACCGGTATCGGCGGCAGCCGTCGGGGCGCTGCCAGACGTTGCGGCAGGGCTGTCGAGACGGGATGACGGCTCCGGCAAGCTGGGCGGCTCGAAATCGAGGCTGTTGTCCGCACCCTGGATGGAGGCGGTGGGCAGCTCGAAATTCAAGTCCAGGTCGGGGGCGGTCGATTCAGGTGCCGGCGCGGCGGCAGGTGTTGCCGTGGCTGCGGGTGTTGCTGCCGGTTCATCATCGAGTGAGAAGTCCAGATCCAGGTCCAGATCCACAGCGGATGCTGCTGGTTCGGTCGCGGGTACGGCAACTTGCGGGCTAGCCTGAGGCGCGCTGGCCACGGGTTCTGACACGGCTGCCGAGGCGCCCGATGCCGAGGCCGGTTGACCACCGGGCTGGAAGAAGGTGTTGCTCGGATCGATGCTCAGTCCCAGTTCGCACACGCGGTTCCAGTCGGCACCTTCGCCACCGGTCAGGCGATGGGCGTCGGCTGCGCTGCTCTCGAAGTTGCGGACATCGCGGCGTTTGGCGTAGATCTCCAGCAATTTGAGGTGGATGGCCACCCGGTCGGGATGGACGCGCAAGGCTTCCTTGAGGATTTCCTCGGCCTGCAGATCGCGGCCATAGGCCAGATAGACATCGGCTTCGGCCACCGGGTCCACATCATCAGCCGCTTCGAGCTGACTCGGGGAATAGACCATGGAGGAGCCATTGGCGCCACTGTCGTGGGTGTCAACGCGCTGACCGCCGCTGGCGCCGAAGAAGGAGTCGGGTTGCAGCCGGCTTTCCAGGAAGGAGCTGTCCATCTGGGCGGCCTGCTTGCGCTGGCGCACGCGATACACCCCCAAGCCGGCCAGCAAGGCGATCAGGCCCGCCGCTGCGGCAGGCACAAGCGGATTGTCCAGCAGCTCGTTCAGCAGGCTGGGCTCTTCCACCGGCATCGGCACAGCAGCAGCTGGCCGTTTGACGGGAGCGGAGGCCACAGGAGCAGGCGCCGGGGCGGAGGCTTCGATTGCCGGTGCCGAGACTGTGACCGCGGGTAGGGCGGCGCTGGCTGCGGCGGCCGGCTCGGAAGCGGCCGGTGTTGGTGCTGCAGCCTGGGGGGCTGATGCTGCGGGGGCGGGGGCGGGGGCTGCCGCTGCGCTCAATTTGCTCAGTTCGGCGATGTTCTTGGATAGTTCCTCGGCGCGGCTGGCGGCTTCCTTGGCGCTGCGTTCCTGGGCAATCTTTTCCTCGCCGCCCTTGGCCTGGACGGCGCCCTTGGAGAGGGTCAGCTTGTCAGGTGTAGCGGCCGCGCTCTTCTTGTCTTCGACCTGTGCCTCGACCTTGCCGCTGGCGCGGCGGTCGGCGCTGGCGACCTGGCTGACCGGCGCATTCCCGGCAAGCTTGCGGCGGAATTCGTTGAAATCCTTGCTTTGCGCCAGCACGATCTGGCGTGCTTCGTCGGCCGATGTGGCTTGCGCATCTTCGGCGCCAGGCAGGTCCACCACGGCGCCGCTGCGCAGTCGGTTGATGTTGCCGCCGATGAACGCATCGGGGTTGGCGCGCAGCATGGCCACCAGCATCTGGTCCAGCGACACGCCGGCCGGACGGTTGGCGGCAACCAGCTTGCTGGCCGTGTCACCGGTTTTGACGGTCAGTTGTTTGGCCGGGCTGGTGGTTGCCGCCTTGGGGCTTGCTTCTGGGGCTGGTCTGGCAGCGGGGCGCGGGGCGGCGGCACGGCCGGCATCGCTGGCGGGAGCGGGCGATGGTGTGGCGGCGCGGGGCGTGGGCGTGGGCGCAACGCGGGATGGTGCAGAGCTGACTTGCGGCACCGTGGCCGTCACGGCCTGCGGTTGGCGCAGGTTGGGCGGGTCGAACAGCATCGTGTAGTCGCGCACGATGCGGCCGGAGGACCAGCTGGCCTCCAGGATCAGGTCCACATAAGGATCGTTGATGGCGCGGTCGCTGCTGACGCGTAGGAAAGAGCGCCCGTCGGGACGTTTCTGCAGTGTGATCTGCAGACCGCTCATGCTTGCGTTGTAGTCCATGCCAGCGGCCCGGAACGCTTCCGGCGAGGCCACGCTGGCCTTCAGCGAAGCGGCTTCCTCGGCATTGATGTCAGGAATGTCGATTTCAGCCCGAAGAGGCTCACCCAGAGCCGACAGAACAGCAATACGCCCCAGCGAAAGCGCCGAGGCATGGGTTCCCCACAGACCCAGAACCGCCGCGGCCGCAGCGGCCAGGGCAGTCTTCTGCCAGCGATGTGACTTAGCAATCAATTTAATAGCCTCCGATGTCCGGGCAAGCGGCTACGCCTGGCACCTTGTATGGACCAAGCGACCGACGCTCAAAACAGGAAAAGTACCTTAACATCAAGATGTTAGCCTGACAAGCTGAGAAAGCGCTTAACCTTCTGAGCCGCCCGTTCGTCGCCCCAAGCGGGGCTGAATGTTGTCAAACGACAACGGCTTGCGGCGAACCGCAAGCCGTTGGGTCGGGGAAAACGGACTCAGGCTGCCAGCAGGATGCGCAGCATGCGGCGCAGCGGTTCGGCCGCACCCCACAGTAACTGGTCGCCGACGGTGAAGGCGCCCAGGTAGTCGTTGCCCATGGCCAGCTTGTGCAGGCGGCCGACCGGCACGGTCAGGGTGCCGGTGACGGCCGCCGGGGTCAGGTCACGCTCGGTGATCTCACGTTGGTTAGGGACCACTTTCACCCAGTCATTGGCGCCAGCGAGAATGGACTCGATCTCGTCCAGCGGCACGTCCTTCTTCAGCTTGACCGTCAGGCCTTGCGAGTGGCAGCGCATGGCACCGATGCGCACGCACAGGCCGTCAATCGGGATGCTGCCGGCGCTGCGGAAGGCCGGGTTGCCCAGGATCTTGTTGCACTCGGCGCCGCCCTTCCACTCTTCCTTGCTCTGGCCGTGCTCGACCGGCACGTCGATCCAGGGGATCAGGCTGCCGGCCAGGGCCGTGTTGCGGAAGTTCTTGGTCGGGAAGCTGGCGTCACGCATGGTGGCGGCCACCTTGCGGTCGATGTCCAGGATGGCGGAGGCCGGGTCGGCCAGCTCGGCCTTGACGGCGTCGTGCAGGGCACCCATCTGGCTCAGCAGTTCGCGCATGTTCTGCGCGCCGGCGCCGGAAGCCGCCTGGTAGGTCATGGCGCTGACCCACTCGATCAGGTTGGCCTTGAACAGACCGCCCATGGCCATGAGCATCAGGCTCACGGTGCAGTTGCCGCCGATCCAGTTGCGGCCACCCTTGGCCAGCGCGTTGTCAATGACGTCGCGGTTGACCGGGTCGAGCACGATGACGGCGTCATCGGCCATGCGCAGCGAGGAGGCGGCGTCGATCCAGTGGCCGTTCCAACCGGCAGCGCGCAGTTTCGGGTACACCTCCTTGGTGTAGTCGCCACCCTGGCAGGTCAGGATGATGTCGCACTTCTTCAGCTCGTCGATGCTGTTGGCATCCTTGAGCGTGGTCTCGTTCTTGGCCTGTGCCGGAGCCTTGCCGCCGGCATTCGAGGTGGAGAAGAACACGGGCTCGATCAGGCCGAAGTCGCCTTCAGCCTGCATGCGGTCCATCAGGACCGAGCCCACCATGCCGCGCCAACCGACGAGGCCCACCAGATTGCCAACTTTGCTCATCACATGCCCTTTCAAATCAAATTCTGTTTTCCCGGCTCGTCCAGCCGGAAGGGCGTGACGAACCGAGAGCCTGTTTAGCCCTTGGTTTTTGTAATGGCAGCGACGACGGCGTCGCCCATTTCACGGGTGCTGACCCGGGTGGTGCCTTCCGACCAGATGTCTGCCGTGCGCAGCCCGCTTGCAAGCACACTCTTCACCGCGGACTCGATACGGTCAGCGGCGGCGGCTTGGTTGAGGGAAAAGCGGAGCATCATGGCAGCAGACAGTATTGTAGCGAGCGGGTTGGCAATGCCCTTGCCGGCGATGTCCGGCGCGCTGCCGTGGCTGGGCTCGTACAGGCCCTGGTTCTGGCTGTTCAGGCTGGCCGAGGGCAGCATGCCGATGGAGCCGGTCAGCATCGAGGCTTCGTCCGACAGGATGTCGCCGAACATGTTGCCGGTCACCACCACGTCGAACTTTTTCGGCGCGCGCACCAACTGCATGGCGGCGTTGTCGACGTACATGTGCTCCAGTTCCACGTCCGGGTACTGGGCATGCACTTCGGTCACCACGTCCTTCCAGAACTGGAAGGTTTCCAGCACATTGGCCTTGTCGACACTGGTGACCTTTTTGTTGCGCTTGCGGGCGGCCTGGAAGGCGACGTGGGCGATGCGCTCGATCTCGGGCTTGCTGTAGCGCATGGTGTCAAAGGCTTCTTCCGCACCGGGGAAGTGGCCGTCCACCGCGATGCGGCGGCCGCGCGGCTGGCCGAAGTAGATGTCACCGGTCAGCTCGCGGATGATCAGGATGTCCAGGCCGGCAATCAGCTCGGGCTTGAGGCTGGAGGCGCCGACCAGTTGCTCGTAGCAGATGGCGGGGCGGAAATTGGCGAACAGGCCCAGGTGCTTGCGCAGACCCAGAATGGCCTGCTCGGGGCGCAACGGCCGATCCAGCTTGTCGTATTTCCAGTCACCGACGGCGCCGAACAGGATGGCATCGGCTGCCTTGGCCAGGTTCAGCGTGGACTCGGGCAGCGGGTGGCCATGGGCCTCGTAGGCGGCACCACCCACCAGGGCGGATTCCATCTCGAAGGACAGGTCGAGCACGTTCAGGACCTTGACGGCCTCGGCCACGATTTCGGTACCGATGCCGTCACCCGGCAAGACTGCGATTTTCATTTTTGATTACTATTAAATTGATAGCTGTTCACGCAATGGTGGTGTGCGCCAGCCATGGTTTTTGTGCCAAACGCTGGGCTTCGAAGGCAGCTATTCTGTCCTTGTGACGCAGTGTCAGGCCAATGTCGTCGAAGCCATTGAGCAGGCAGTACTTGCGGAAGGATTGCACCTCGAAGGGAATCTCTTCACCCTGCGGCTTGACGATGACCTGGCGCTCCAGGTCGATGGTGAGCTGGTAGCCGGGGAAGGCGGCACATTCGTCGAACAGCTGCGCCACCGTGGCTTCCGGCAACTGGATCGGCAGCAGGCCGTTCTTGAAGCTGTTGTTGAAGAAGATGTCGGCGAAGCTGGGGGCGATGATGGTGCGAAAGCCATACTGGTCGAGTGCCCACGGCGCATGTTCACGCGAAGAGCCGCAACCGAAGTTCTTGCGTGCCAGCAGGATGGAGGCGCCCGCATAACGCGGTTGGTTCAGCACGAAGTCCGGGTTCGGTTTGCGGCTGGCCGGGTCCTGGCCCGGGTAGCCGGCATCCAGGTAGCGCCACTCGTCGAACAGGTTCGGCCCGAAGCCGGTCTTGCGAATCGACTTGAGGAACTGCTTGGGGATGATGGCGTCGGTGTCGACGTTCTCCCGGTCCATCGGGGCCACCAGGCCCTTGTGTACGGTAAAGGTTTTCATTATTTTTTCGCCGCGCCTTCGATCTTCTCGCCGGCCTTCTGGATGTCCTGGCCCACGCCCTTGACGGTGTTGCAACCCACCAGGGCGAACGTCATGGACAGAATGGCAAGCAGGGTGATTTTTTTCATCGTGTTCTCCTAGGCTGAAGGTTCAGGCGAATTTACGGACATCGACAAAATGGCCGTGCACCGCGGCAGCGGCGGCCATGGCCGGGCTCACCAGGTGGGTGCGACCACCAGCGCCCTGGCGCCCTTCGAAGTTGCGGTTGCTGGTGGAGGCGCAGCGCTCGCCCGGTTCCAGCCGGTCGGCATTCATGGCCAGGCACATGGAGCAGCCCGGTTCACGCCACTCGAAGCCGGCGGCCTTGAAGATCTCGTGCAGGCCTTCACGCTCGGCCTGTTCCTTGACCAAGCCGGAGCCTGGTACCACCATGGCCAGCTTGACGTTCTTGGCGACCTTCTGGCCGAGTTTCTTGACGATGGCCGCGGCTTCGCGCATGTCCTCGATGCGGCTGTTGGTGCAGGAGCCGATGAAGACCTTGTCGATGGTGATGTCGGCCAGCGGCTTGCCGGGCTCCAGACCCATATAGGTCAGGGCGCGCTCGATGGCGCCGCGCTTGTTGGCGTCCTTCTCCTTGTCCGGGTCAGGCACGCGGCCGTCAATGCCCAGCACCATCTCGGGCGAGGTGCCCCAGGTGACTTGCGGCAGGATTTGCGCAGCGTCGAGTTCGACCACGGCGTCGAACGTGGCATCGGCGTCGGAATGCAGCGTCTTCCAGTAAGCCGCGGCCTGGTCCCACTCCACACCAGTGGGGGAGAGCAGACGGCCCTTGACGTACTCGATGGTCTTGTCGTCAACCGCGACTAGGCCGGCGCGCGCGCCACCTTCGATCGCCATGTTGCACACCGTCATGCGGCCTTCCATGCTGAGCGCGCGGATGGCCGAGCCGGCGAATTCGATGGTGTAACCGGTGCCGCCGGCGGTGCCGATCTTGCCGATGATCGCCAGCACGATGTCCTTGGCGGTGACGCCGCGGGCCACGGTACCTTCCACCTTGACGAGCATGTTCTTGGCCTTCTTGGCCAGCAGGGTCTGCGTGGCCATGACGTGCTCTACTTCGCTGGTGCCGATGCCGTGTGCCAGCGCGCCAAAAGCGCCGTGAGTCGAGGTGTGCGAGTCGCCGCAGACCACGGTCATGCCGGGCAGGGTGGCGCCGTTTTCCGGGCCGATCACGTGCACGATGCCCTGACGCTTGGACAGAAAGGGGAAGAAGGCGGCAGCGCCGGACTCCTTGATGTTGGCGTCCAGTGTGGTGATCTGTTCCTTGCTGATCGGGTCGGTGATGCCGTCGTAGCCCAGTTCCCAGCCGGTGGTCGGCGTGTTGTGGTCTGCGGTGGCAACGATGGAGCTGACGCGCCACACCTTGCGCCCGGCTTGACGCAGGCCCTCGAAGGCCTGCGGGCTGGTGACTTCATGCACCAGATGGCGGTCGATGTAGAGGATGGCCGTGCCGTCTTCTTCGGTGTGGACGACGTGCTCGTCCCAGATCTTGTCGTAAAGGGTGCGTCCCATGGGGTTTTCCTTGGCAATCCGACATTTTATTCGGACCACGCCAGCAAGGTTTTTAGGGCCTGTTCACATTGATTTCACAAGTGCGAACGAGGAGAAAACCGCGCCAATCTAGGCGCGCGACGACGCCCAGACTGGCCGTCTGGGCTAGGAGAGCAACAACGAGTGGCGCGGTTTTCCCCTCGTTCCCTTCGGGTTGCGGCCAAAAAGGCCATGCGCGGCGTTGCGAAGCCTTGCCGGGGGCCGACCCCGGCGGCATTTCGCGCCTTGCGCATGGCCTTTTTGATCCGCAACGCATCTTGTGAAATCAGTGTGAACAGGCCCTAGTCGATGATGTCCAGCTTTGGCGCCAGCTCGCGCACCCGGTGATCGACGTAGTAGCCGCCGAACTCGGTGTAGCGCAGCAGGTGCCGCTGGCATTGGCCGCAGCGCCAGACATCGCAGCGGTTGTAGGGAAAGAACTTCAATGCCACCGGCGCCTCGGCTGAGTCGTAGCGCGTACCTTGCGGGTGGTGTTCCTCGAAGGGCGGCTCGTAAAGTTCGGGGTCGCGCAGGGTGGCCACCGCCTGCATCTGATCGGCCGGCCAGCGGTCTTCGCTCAGGCTTTCCCAGCCGGCGCAGCCGCCCAGACTGCAACTGCAGGGGCGCGTGCTCGCAGGGTCAGCCAGCAGAGCCTTGAGCTCATCGGCGCTTTGGATCAGGCGCATGGTTGGACAAAGTGGGAACAGCAATAAAAAATGCCCGCCGACGTTGCCGTGCGGCGGGCATGCGTTTCAGCGCAGTTTAACGCTTGGCCAGCGGCGGCACGTCACGACGCACCGAGCCGGTGAACAGCTGGCGCGGACGACCGATCTTGTATTCCGGATCGCTGATCATCTCGTTGAGCTGGGCGATCCAGCCGACGGTGCGGGCCAGGGCGAAGATGCCGGTGAACAGGTTGACCGGGATGCCCAGCGCGCGTTGCACGATGCCGGAGTAGAAGTCGACGTTCGGGTAGAGCTTGCGCTGCACGAAGTAGTCGTCTTCCAGGGCGATCTTTTCCAGTGCCATGGCCAGCTTGAACAGCGGGTCGTTTTCCAGACCCAGCTCGGCCAGCACTTCCTTGCAGGTTTCCTGCATCAGCTTGGCACGCGGGTCGTGGTTCTTGTAGACGCGGTGACCGAAGCCCATCAGGCGCACGCCGGAGTTCTTGTCCTTGACCTGGTTCATGAACTCGCCGACCTTGGCCACGCCGCCGTTGGCCTGGATGTCTTCCAGCATGTTCAGGCAGGCTTCGTTGGCGCCGCCGTGGGCCGGGCCCCAGAGACAGGCCACACCAGCGGCGATGGCTGCGAACGGGTTGGTGCCGGACGAGCCGCACAGACGCACGGTCGAGGTGGACGCGTTCTGTTCGTGGTCGGCGTGCAGGATGAAGATGCGGTCCATGGCGCGCTCGAGCACCGGGTTGACCTTGTAATCCTCGCAGGGTGTGCCGAACATCATGCGCAGGAAATTGCCGGCATAGCTCAGGTCGTTGCGCGGGTACATGTAGGGCTGGCCGACGCCGTACTTGTAGGCCATGGCCACCAGCGTGGGCATCTTGGCGATCAGGCGGATCGCGGCGATTTCGCGGTGCTCCGGGTTGTTGATGTCGGTGCTGTCGTGGTAGAAGGCCGACAGGGCACCCACCAGACCGGTCAGAACGGCCATCGGGTGCGCATCACGGCGGAAACCACGCAGGAAGAACTGCATCTGCTCGTTGACCATGGTGTGCATGGTCACGCGCTGGCTGAAGGCGGCCTTCTTGTCGGCATTCGGCAGGTCACCGTACAGCAGCAGGTGGCAGGTTTCGAGGAAGTCGCACTGGGTGGCGAGCTGCTCGATCGGGTAGCCGCGGTACAGCAGCTCACCCTTGTCGCCATCGATGTAGGTGATGGCCGACTGGCAGGAAGCCGTCGAGAGGAAACCCGGATCGTAGGTGAACATGCCCGTCTGGCCATAGAGCTTGCGGATGTCGATCACATCCGGGCCGATGTTGCCCTGGTAGACGGGCAGCTCGACGCTGGGGCTGCCGTTACTGAACGACAGGGTGGCTTTGTTGTCAGCTAATTTCATTTGGGGCCTTTCAGCAGGTTTCTCTCAACATGTCTAAAACTTCTTGCACGTCCGCGCGGTTCAACTCGGGGCTGACCTCGGCCAGCGGCTTGCGGCCGAGATGGAGGTCGAGCAGATCGTTGTCGCTCAGGTCCATCAGGGCCGTCAGGCCCTGTGCCTGGCCCATGGTCAGCGTGGACTCGAACTTGTTGAAAAAACGCTCGATGAAGAGGTCATTCTCCAGCAGGCCGCGGCGGCAGCGCCACTTCAGCTTGCTCAGCGTTCTTTCGTCGATCAGTTCATTGTCCATGCTTAACCCTGGTGAATCGCTTACACCGCGCGCGCGACCATCATTTCCTTGATCTTGCCGATGGCCTTGGTCGGGTTCAGACCCTTGGGGCAGACATCAACACAGTTCATGATGGTGTGGCAACGGAACAGGCGATACGGATCTTCCAGGTTGTCCAGGCGTTCGCCGGTAGCCTGGTCGCGGCTGTCAGCCAGGAAGCGGTAGGCCTGCAACAGGCCGGCGGGACCAACGAACTTGTCCGGGTTCCACCAGAAGCTCGGGCAGCTGGTGGAGCAGCTGGCGCACAGGATGCATTCGTACAGACCGTTGAGCTCCTCGCGCTCTTCGGGCGATTGCAGGCGCTCGCGCTCGGGAGCCGGAGTCTCATTGATGAGGTAGGGCTTGATCGAGTTGTACTGCTTGAAGAACTGCGTCATGTCGACGATCAGGTCGCGCACCACCGGCAGGCCGGGCAGGGGCTTGAGCGTGATCACGCCAGGCAGTGTGTTCATGTTGGTCAGGCAGGCCAGACCGTTCTTGCCGTTGATGTTCATCGCATCCGAGCCGCAGACGCCTTCGCGGCAGGAGCGGCGGAACGAGATGGACGGATCGACTGCCTTGAGTTTCATCAGGGCGTCAAGCAGCATGCGCTCGTGACCGTCGAGTTCAACCTCGATGGTCTGCATGTAGGGTTTGGCGTCCTTTTCCGGGTCGTAGCGGTAGATCTGGAATGTGCGTTTTGCCATGGTATTTTTCTCCGTGCGTCGTGGATGCTGGATGTGGGGGCTTAGAAGGTGCGAACCTTCGGCGGCACCGACGCCACGGTCAGCGGTTTCAAGTTGACGGGTTTGTACGACAGGCTGTTGGTGGCGCTGTCCCACAGGGTGTGCTTCATCCACTCGGCATCGTTGCGGCCCAGCGGGAACTGGGCGTCGTCAGCCGGACGCTCGTAGTCGTTCACGGTGTGGGCGCCACGGCACTCGCGGCGTGCCGCAGCCGAGGTCATGGTGGCCTGGGCGGCTTCCATCAGGTTCTCGACTTCCAGCGCCTCAATGCGTGCAGTGTTGAACACCTTGGACTTGTCCTTGAGCGTGATGCTGGCCACGCGCGAGCGCAGGGCATTGATCTTGGCCACGCCCTCGTCCATGGAGGCCTGGGTGCGGAACACGCCAGCGTGCTGCTGCATGGTGGCGCGCATGTCGTTGGCGACGTCCTGGGCATATTCGCCGGTGGTGGAACCGTCCAGGCGAGCCAGGCGGGCCAGCGTGCGGTCGGCGGCATCGGCCGGCAGCGGTTTGTGCGCCTTGGTCTTGTCGCTGGCCTGGACGATGTGGTTGCCGGCCGCGCGGCCGAACACCAGCAGGTCGAGCAGCGAGTTGGTGCCCAGGCGGTTGGCGCCGTGCACGCTGACACAGGCGCATTCGCCCACTGCGTACAGGCCGTTGACGACCTTCTGGCTGCCGCTGCCGTCGGGCGTGACGACCTGGCCGTTGATGTTGGTCGGAATGCCGCCCATCTGGTAGTGGATGGTGGGCACCACCGGAATCGGTTCCTTGGTGATGTTGACGTTGGCAAAGTTCACGCCGATTTCGTACACCGAGGGCAGGCGCTTGTGGATGGTCTCGGCGCCCAGGTGGTCGAGCTTGAGCAGCACGTAGTCCTTGTTCGGACCACAGCCACGGCCTTCCTTGATTTCCTGGTCCATGCAACGCGACACGAAGTCGCGCGGTGCCAGGTCCTTCAGCGTCGGGGCATAACGCTCCATGAAGCGCTCGCCATTGCTGTTGAGCAGGATGGCGCCTTCACCGCGGCAGCCTTCGGTCAGCAGCACGCCGGCACCGGCCACGCCTGTCGGATGGAACTGCCAGAACTCCATGTCTTGCAGCGGGATGCCGGCACGCGCCGCCATGCCCAGGCCGTCGCCGGTGATGATGAAGGCGTTGGTGGAGGCCGCGAAGATGCGGCCGGCACCGCCGGTGGCCAGCAGCGTGTGCTTGGCTTCCAGGATGTAGGTTTCGCCGGTTTCCATTTCCAGCGCGGTCACGCCCACCACGTCGCCGTCAGCATCGCGGATCAGATCCAGCGCCATCCATTCGACGAAGAAGGTGGTCTTGGCCTGCACGTTCTGCTGGTACAGGGTGTGCAGCATGGCGTGGCCAGTACGGTCGGCTGCAGCGCAGGCACGTTGCACCGGCTTCTCGCCGTAGTTGGCGGTGTGGCCGCCGAACGGACGCTGGTAGATCGTGCCGTCGGGGTTGCGGTCGAACGGCATGCCGAAGTGTTCCAGCTCGTACACGACCTTCGGTGCTTCGCGGCACATGAACTCGATCGCGTCCTGGTCGCCCAGCCAGTCAGAGCCCTTGATGGTGTCGTAGAAGTGGTAGTGCCAGTTGTCTTCCGACATGTTGCCCAGGCTGGCGCTGACGCCACCTTGAGCGGCCACGGTGTGCGAACGGGTCGGGAACACCTTGGACAGCACGGCCACGTTCAGGCCGGCGCGGGCCAGTTGCAACGAGGCGCGCATGCCGGAGCCGCCGGCCCCGATGATGACGACGTCAAATTTGCGTTTGGATAAGGAGTAGGACATGGGTTACAGCCTCAATCGTGCAGTGGCATCACAGACGCCACAGGACTTGGATGGCCCAGCCGGCACAGCCGACCAGCCAGACGATGGTGAACACCTGCAGCGACAGGCGAAGCCAGATGGGCTTGATGTAGTCCATCCAGATGTCGCGCATGCCCACCCAGACGTGGTAAGCCAGCGCGATGATGACAACGAAGGTCAGCACCTTCATCCATTGGGCGGCAAAGATACCGGCCCAGGTTTCGTAGCCGATGGGCCCGCGGGTGAGCAGGACCTGGCCCAGCAACAGCAGGGTGAACAGGACCATCAGGGCAGCCGTGATGCGCTGGCTCAGCCAGTCGCGAAGTCCGTAATGCGCACCCACGACGATGCGCTTGGAGCCGTAGTTAACCGACATGTGTCGCTCCTTCTTTTTAGTAAAGGCCAAACAGCTTGGCGCCGAGAACCGCGGTCAGGCCGAGGCTGAGCACCAGTGTGACGATGGCCGAGCTGCGGCCGAATTCCTTGGTCACCGCGTGGGTGAGGTCCATCCACAGGTGGCGAATGCCGGCAATGATGTGGTGCAGGTAAGCCCAGATCAGAGCCAAAGCCACCAGCTTGAAGAACCAGCCCGGCACCGGGCCGACGCCGGCACTGAACAGGGACGTGAAGCGGGCGAAGGAATACTCCGACGACACCGACACATCGAACAGCCAGATGATGAAAGGCAGCAGGAGGAACATGAGAGCGCCGCTGACGCGGTGCAGGATCGACACCCAGGCGGCCGGGGCCATGCGGTAGGTGGGGAGATCCTTGAACGCGTTGATGTTGCGGAACTCGGGCCGTTTGGCCTGGGAGGGGGTGACAAGCTCAGTCATGGTTGGGCTTTCTCTTTTGGATGTAACCGCTTTGTAATTTCTGGCAGGTTGCCGGGGCAAATTCTATTGCAATGCAGCAATGGAACGGTGGAGTCGGGTGATTCTTTATGGGGTTTTCGCGTGGTA
Organism: Hylemonella sp.; assembly: GCA_030680575.1. Taxonomy (GTDB): domain Bacteria; phylum Pseudomonadota; class Gammaproteobacteria; order Burkholderiales; family Burkholderiaceae_C; genus Hylemonella. The sequence goes on along the minus strand of JAUXVI010000051.1, from coordinate 95,024 downwards.
ACAGAGTTTCTCAGCCGAGTTCGTTGTGGTAGTGGTGGGTGTCGGTCAGGTACAGGCCGCGGCGCAGTTCCATGGGGACGTCGTTGTAGGTGTAGGCAATGCGTTCCACGCTCAGCAGGGGCGTGTTTTTCGGAATCTTGAGCAAGGTGGCCTGGGCGGCATCGGGCAGGACGGCGCGGATTTTTTCCTCGGCGCGCACCATGCGCACGCCGAATTCGGTTTCGAACAGAGCGTACATCGGGCCGTGGTACAGGCTCAGGCGCTCAGCCGTCAGGCCCTTGAAGGGTGTGCCTGGCAGCCACAGGTCTTCCAGAATGGTGGGGCGGCCAGCGAAGGAGAGGACCCGGCGCGCCTGCAGCACACTGTCGCCGGTGCGCAGCGCCAGGGCGCGTGCCACGTCGGCACTGGCGCGCAGGCGCTTGCAGTCGATGATGGTGCGCTCGGCCGGCCCCTCGCTCTGGTTGTCGCCCTGGTCCGGCATCAGCCGCAAAAAACGGTACTGGACGTGCTGTTCTGCATGGGTGGCGACAAACGTGCCTTTGCCCTGGCGACGCAGCAGCAGGTTTTCGGCTGCCAGTTCATCAATCGCCTTGCGCACCGTGCCCTGGCTGACCCGAAAGCGCGCCGCCAGGTCCATTTCGCTCGGAATGGCTTCGCCGGGCTTCCATTCACCCGACTGCAGGCTTTGCAGAATCAGTCCTTTGATCTGCTGGTACAGCGGGCTGAAGGCGGGGGTCTGGGTGGGCTGCGCAGACGCGCCGCCTTCCGTGCCGGGGGCGGCAGGGTCAAGAGCAAAAGAGGGCGTCTGGTTCATGGATGCGGGGCGCTTGCACGCGGGCGAAACAGGCTGAATCATATCTTATATAAGACATAAGACAAATTGATAAATCAGGGTTTTCGCGGTACACTCCTCGGTGCATCCGGGGCTTGGTTACGTCCCGGTTACCGTTCACCACACTTCTGGAGTTTTCACCATGAGCAAAAAGCCCGTCCGCGTTGCTGTTACTGGCGCCGCAGGCCAAATCGGTTACGCCCTGTTGTTCCGCATCGCTTCCGGCGAAATGCTGGGCAAGGACCAGCCCGTCATTCTGCAATTGCTCGAAATCCCCGATGAGAAAGCCCAGAAGGCCCTCAAGGGTGTGATGATGGAACTCGACGATTGCGCGTTCCCGCTGCTGGCCGGCATGGAAGCGCACAGCGATCCGATGACCGCTTTCAAGGATGTTGATTACGCCCTGCTGGTGGGTTCGCGTCCGCGTGGCCCCGGCATGGAACGTGCCGAGCTGCTGGCCGTCAACGGCGCCATCTTCACGGCCCAAGGCAAGGCCTTGAACGCTGTGGCTTCGCGCAACGTCAAGGTGCTGGTGGTCGGCAACCCCGCCAACACCAACGCCTACATCGCCATGAAGAGCGCCCCGGATCTGCCGCGCAAGAACTTCACCGCCATGCTGCGCCTGGACCACAACCGCGCTGCCAGCCAGATCGCTGCCAAGACCGGCAAGGCCGTGGCTGACATCGAAAAACTCACCGTGTGGGGCAACCACTCGCCCACCATGTACGCCGACTACCGCTTTGCCACCATCAAGGGCGAGAGCGTGGCCAAGATGATCAACGACCAGGAATGGAATGCCAACGTGTTCCTGCCCACCGTGGGCAAGCGCGGTGCGGCCATCATTGAAGCGCGTGGCTTGTCGTCGGCTGCTTCGGCTGCCAACGCCGCCATTGACCACATGCGCGACTGGGCTCTGGGCACCAACGGCAAGTGGGTCACCATGGGCATCCCGTCGGATGGCCAGTACGGCATTCCGAAGGACACCATGTTCGGCTTCCCGGTGACCTGCGAAAACGGCGAGTACAAGGTGGTCGAAGGCTTGGCCATCGATGCCTTCTCGCAAGAGCGCATCAACATCACCCTGGCCGAGTTGCAAGGCGAGCAGGACGGCGTCAAGCACCTGCTGTAAACATGGCTCATCCGCGCGACATCCTCCTTGGCGCCCAGGCTGCGGCCGGCTTTTTGCCGGTCTGCGACCATTACAGCGGCGTCGAGGTCCGGATGCGCAAGAGCCTGCAGTTGCAGGCCGAGATGATTGCCGAGTTCGGGACCTGCGTCTTCGACGTTTCACTCGATTGCGAAGACGGTGCCCCGGTCGGCGGTGAGCGCGACCATGCCCAGATGGTGGTGGCGCTCGCCAACGACGCGCAGGAGGCCGCTCGCAAGGCGGCCTTGCCGGCGGCGCCACGCGTTGCCGTGCGCGTGCACCCGGTGGACCATGCGGCGTTCGAGGCCGATGTGGCGGCCATTGTCGGCGGTGCCGCCCAGGCCTTGTGCCACCTGATGATTCCCAAGGTCGAAACGGTGGCCGATGTCGAGCGTGCCGTGGCGGCTGTCGATGCGGCAGCGCGTTCTGCGGGGCGGGTCGAACCTTTGCCGCTGCAGGTGCTGCTGGAGTCTCCGGCTGCCGTGCACCGGGCGTTTGATATTGCCGCGCATCCGCGTGTGCAATCCATCAGCTTCGGTCTGATGGATTTTGTGTCGGCTCACGGCGGTGCCATTCCTGCCAGCGCCATGAGTTCTCGTTCTGACGCGCTGTCCGGCGAGCTGGGCCAGTTCAGCCATCCGCTGGTGGTGCGCGCCAAGCTGGAAATTGCCTCTGCCTGCCATGCCCACGGCAAAGTGCCTTCCCATTGTGTGGTCACTGAATTCAGTGATACTGAAGCCATGAAAGCGGCTGCCGCCAAGGCTGCCCGGGAGTTCGGCTACACGCGCATGTGGAGCATTCATCCCAGCCAGATTCGTCCCATCCTGGAGGCGCTGGCGCCGAGTGATTCGGAGATCGAGCGTGCCGCCGCCATCATCGAAGTTGCCGCGCATGCGCAATGGGCGCCCGTGAGCTTTGAAGGCCAGCTGCATGACCGTGCCAGTTACCGCTATTTCTGGCAAGTACTGGAGCGGGCGCATCAGACCGGGCGCCATTTGCCGGCTGGTGTGCAGTCCTATTTCCAGATCGCAACTCGTTAAAGTGTCAGATTGTTGAATCACACAAGGAGCGCATGATGAAAGCATTGATTACCCTGGTTCTGGTGGCGGCCATGCCCATGTCGCTGCTGGCGCAGAACGTGCCGTCCCGCAAGACGCATTTCGCGCATGGCAAGCAAACGCCGGCCAAGACGGTGGTTGCAGCGGCCACGCCGGCTACCGCACCGGCTGCGCTTTCGCCCGCTGCGCTGGAGCTCGCTGAACGCGTGCAGGTGGGGCATGTGCCGTGCGAACTGGGGGCCTCTGTCAGTGTCGAAGCAGATTCCAAGGCGCCAGGTTATTTCCATCTGCGTTTGGGCAAGGAGACTTTCCACATGGCTCCGGTGGTGACCTCGACCGGCGCCTTGCGCCTGGAAGACCAGCATGCCGGCGCCGTCTGGCTGCAGTTGGCGAACAAGTCCATGCTGATGAGCACCAAACTCGGTAAACGCCTGGCGGATGCCTGCATGAACACCTCCCAAGTGGCTGTTGCTGCTGCCATGGAGAAGAACCCGCCGCCCTCCCTGCTCGATCCGGTGACCCCGCCGGCTGTCATGCGCAATGCATTGGCATTGCAGGATGCTGCGGAATAAATAGCAGAAAATGCCCGAGCGACAAGGGCTGGAACCATTTTTGATTATTGAAGAAGGAGATTTTCATGTTGCAAGCCTACCGCGCCCATGTCGCAGAACGCGCCGCGCTCGGCATTCCCCCGCTGCCGCTGTCTGCCAAGCAGACCGCTGAACTGATCGAGCTATTGAAGAACCCGCCCAAGGGCGAGGAAGCCACGCTGGTCGACCTGATCACCCACCGTGTGCCGGCTGGCGTGGACGATGCCGCCAAGGTCAAGGCCAGCTACCTGGCTGCCGTGGCCCATGGCACCGAGAAGTGTGCCCTGATCAGCCGCGAGAAGGCGACCGAACTGCTGGGCACCATGCTGGGCGGCTACAACCTGACGCCCCTGATCGACCTGCTGGACGACAGCGCCGTGGCCGCCGTGGCCGCCGAAGGCCTGAAGAAGACCCTGCTGATGTTCGACCAGTTCCATGATGTCAAGGAAAAGGCCGACAAGGGCAATGCCCACGCCAAGGCCGTGCTGCAAAGCTGGGCCGATGCCGAGTGGTTCACCAGCCGCCCCGAAGTGCCCAAGAGCATCACGCTGACCGTGCTCAAGGTCACCGGCGAGACCAACACCGACGACCTGTCGCCCGCACCCGACGCCTGGAGCCGCCCCGACATTCCGCTGCACGCGCTGGCCATGCTGAAGAACAAGCGCGACGGCATCACGCCGGAAGAAGACGGCAAGCGCGGCCCGGTGAAATTCATCGAAGACCTGCGCGCCAAGGGCAACCTGGTGGCCTACGTCGGTGACGTGGTCGGTACCGGCTCTTCCCGCAAGTCGGCCACCAACAGCGTGTTGTGGTTCACCGGCGAAGACATCCCCTTCGTGCCGAACAAGCGTTTCGGTGGCGTCTGCCTGGGCTCCAAGATTGCCCCGATCTTCTACAACACCATGGAAGACGCCGGCGCACTGCCGATCGAACTCGACGTCAGCCAGATGAACATGGGCGACACCATCGAACTGCGTCCCTACGAAGGCAAGGCCCTGAAGGACGGCAAGGTGATTGCCGAATTCACGGTCAAGAGCGAGGTGCTGTTCGACGAAGTGCGCGCCGGCGGCCGTATTCCGTTGATCATCGGCCGCGGTCTGACAAGCAAGGCGCGTGAAGCACTGGGCCTGCCGGCCTCCACGCTGTTCCGCCTGCCGCAGGTTCCCAAGAGCCACGGCAAGGGCTTCACGCTGGCGCAGAAGATGGTCGGCCGCGCCTGCGGTCTGCCCGAAGGTCAGGGCGTGCTGCCCGGCACCTATTGCGAACCGAAGATGACCTCGGTCGGCTCACAGGACACCACCGGTCCGATGACCCGTGACGAACTGAAAGACCTGGCTTGCCTGGGCTTCAGCTCCGATCTGGTGATGCAGTCCTTCTGCCACACCGCCGCTTACCCGAAGCCGGTCGACGTGAAGATGCACCACGAGTTGCCAGAGTTCATCAGCAACCGCGGTGGCATCGCCCTCAAGCCTGGTGACGGCATCATCCACAGCTGGCTCAACCGCATGCTGCTGCCCGACACCGTGGGCACCGGCGGCGACAGCCACACCCGTTTCCCGATCGGCATCAGCTTCCCGGCCGGCTCCGGCCTGGTGGCCTTCGCGGCTGCTACCGGCGTCATGCCGTTGGACATGCCGGAATCGGTGCTGGTGCGCTTCAAGGGCAAGATGCAGCCCGGTGTCACGCTGCGTGACCTGGTGCATGCCATCCCGCTGTACGCCATCAAGGCGGGCCTGCTGACGGTCGAGAAGAAGGGCAAGAAGAATATCTTCTCCGGCCGCATTCTCGAAATCGAAGGCCTGCCGGACATGAAGGTGGAGCAGGCGTTCGAACTGTCCGACGCCTCGGCCGAGCGTTCTGCTGCCGGCTGCACGGTGCGCCTGAACAAGGAGCCGATCATCGAGTACATCAACAGTAATATCGTGCTGCTGAAGAACATGATCGCCCAGGGCTACGCCGATGCGCGCACCATCGGTCGCCGCATCAAGGCCATGGAAGCCTGGCTGGCCAAGCCGGAGCTGCTGGCACCCGATGCCGACGCCGAATACGCTGCCGTGATCGAGATCGACCTGGCCGAGATCACTGAGCCGATCGTCTGCTGCCCGAACGACCCCGATGACGCCAAGACGCTGTCGGACGTGGCCGGCGCCAAGATCGACGAAGTGTTCATCGGTTCGTGCATGACCAACATTGGCCACTTCCGCGCCGCTTCCAAGCTGCTCGAAGGCAAGAAGGACATCCCGGTCAAGCTGTGGATGGCGCCGCCGACCAAGATGGATGCCCACCAGCTGACCGAAGAAGGTCACTATGGCGTGTTCGGTGCGGCCGGTGCCCGCATGGAAATGCCGGGTTGTTCGCTGTGCATGGGCAACCAGGCACAGGTGAAGGAGGGTGCAACCGTGATGTCCACCAGCACGCGCAACTTCCCGAACCGTCTGGGCAAGAACACCAATGTGTACCTGGGCTCAGCCGAACTGTCGGCGATCTGCTCCAAGCTGGGTCGCATCCCGACCCAGGCCGAATACCTGGCCGACATGGGCGTGCTGTCAGCGAACGGCGACAAGATCTACAAGTACATGAACTTCGACCAGATCGAGGAGTACAAGGACGTGGCCGCCTCCGTGGCCGCCTGATCGACGATCTCCCCTGACCGGGTCCGTCCGCGGCCCGGTTTTTAAAGCCCCTCGGCTCGCGCCGCGGGGCTTTTTCTCGTCCATTCGATAATCTGCGATATGAATGCCATCACCTCACTGCCCCTGTCGGTGCAAACCGTGTTGCTGCTGATCGGCAGCAATGTGTTCATGACGTTTGCCTGGTACGGCCACCTGAAAAATCTGGCCACGGCACCCTGGTACCTCGCCGCGCTGGCGAGCTGGGGCATCGCCCTGTTCGAGTACCTGCTGCAGGTGCCGGCCAACCGCATCGGCTTTCAGCAGGCGGGTTTCACGGTGGCGCAGCTCAAGATCGTGCAGGAGGTGGTGACGCTCAGCGTGTTCCTGCCCTTTGCCATGCTCTATCTGAAGGAGCCGTTCAAGCTGGACTATGTCTGGGCGGCGTTGTGCATGGTGGGCGCGGTGTATTTCATCTTCCGCAGTGCCTGAGGTGCGGGTGGCGTCGGACGTGGCGGTTAAACTGCATACCGTTTATGTCATTTTCATGACGCTTTGAAAATCAGGAGTTTTACATGCTGTTTGGGAAGCTGATGCCACGCGATGGCAACTTTTTTGAGATGTTCAATCAGCATGCAGATCGCATCGTGGAGGCGGCCCGTGCCTTCTCCCAGCTGGTGGCGCATTACAGTGACCTCAACCTGCGCGATCAGTACAACCGCGATGTCGATGCCGCCGAGCAGGCCGCTGACCGCATCACGCGCGAGGTCAACCAGACCTTGCACAAGACCTTCATCACGCCGATCGACCGTGAGCAGATCCACTCGCTGATCAACACCATGGATGATGTGGCCGACCTGATCCAGGATTCGGCTGAGACCATGGCGCTGTACGACGTGCACCACATGACGGAAGAGATCATCCGACTGACCGAACTCAGCGTGAAGTGCTGCGAACGTGTCAAGGATGCGGTCTACCTGCTGGACAACATCGGTGACGCCAAGACCGCCGAAGCCGCGCTCAAGACCTGCGAGGAGATCGACCGCCTGGAGTCCGATGCCGACCGCGTGATGCGCACCGCCATGAGCAAGCTGTTCCGTGAGGAACCCGATGTGCGCGAGGTGATCAAGCTCAAGGCCATCTACGAGTTGCTGGAAACCGTGACCGACAAGTGCGAGGACGTGGCCAACCAGATCGAGGGCATCGTCCTCGAAAACGCCTGAGCGGGTTCGGCATGGAAAGCGTACAGAGCGCCCTCTGGGTGATCATTCTGCTGGTGTTCTTGGCACTGGCTTTCGACTTCATGAACGGGTTTCATGATGCGGCCAACTCGATTGCCACGGTGGTGTCCACCGGCGTGCTGCGGCCGGGGCAGGCGGTGCTGTTTGCCGCCTTTTTCAATTTCGTGGCCATCTTCATCTTCCACCTCAGCGTGGCAGCGACGGTGGGCAAGGGCATCGTGCAGCCCGGCATCGTCGACACCCATGTGGTGTTCGGTGCGCTGATCGGCGCCATCACCTGGAACCTGATCACCTGGTACTACGGCATTCCCAGCAGCTCGTCGCACGCGCTGATCGGCGGCATCGTCGGTGCCGTGATCGGCAAGGCCGGCACCGAGGCGCTGATTTCCACCGGCATCATCAAGACGGTGGTCTTCATCTTTGTCTCGCCCTTGCTCGGTTTTCTGCTGGGCTCGCTGATGATGCTGCTGGTGGCCTGGGTGTTCCGTCGCACGACGCCCTCGCGTGTGGATCGCTGGTTTCGTCGCCTGCAACTGGTGTCGGCCGGCGCCTACAGCCTGGGGCATGGCGGCAACGACGCACAAAAAACCATCGGCATCATCTGGATGCTGCTGGTGGCCACCGGCTACATGACCTCGGTGGACACAGCGCCGCCGGCCTGGACGGTGGTGAGCTGCTACCTGGCCATCGGTGCCGGCACCATGTTCGGCGGTTGGCGCATCGTCAAGACCATGGGGCAGAAGATCACCAAGCTCAAGCCGGTGGGCGGTTTCTGCGCCGAAACCGGTGGTGCGCTCACACTCTTTATCGCCACCGGCCTGGGTATTCCGGTCTCCACCACCCACACCATCACGGGTGCCATCGTCGGTGTGGGCTCGGCTCAGCGCGCCAGTGCTGTGCGCTGGGGGGTGGCCGGCAACATTGTCTGGGCCTGGATTTTTACCATCCCAGCCAGCGCTTTTGTGGCCATCATGGCCTACTGGCTGAGCCTGCAGCTGTTCTGATGCGGATCGCCCGCGTATAGAGACCTAAGCTGGGAACGCCGTGGAACCGGCTTGGCCGGGCCACTGGCGTTGTCCCCTTGAGGGGAAGCGGCGTTAGCCGCTCAGGGGTGCAGCTCTCACTGACTAATCTTGCGTGCTTCCTCAATCTGGTACTCGAAGTAGCGCTGGAAGCTGAAAGCGATGCTGGCCATCAATACCGTGGTGCCGATCAGCAGTGAGCAGGCAATGGCGCCGATGGTCAGCCAGCTGGTGCTGCCGGCCGGATGTTCGCTGGGGGCGCTCGGGTTGAAACGGGCATTCCATTTTTCGCGAGTCATGAGACCGTAGACGATGGCATTGAGTGCGCAACCGGCGATGGTGAAACCCACCAGCGGGATCAGCACCCAGCTCACGGGATCGTCCTGGCCCAACGTCTGCACGCGCTCAACACCATACAGACCCAGGGCGGTGGGGATGGGCAGCAGCCAGCCCAGGAGGTCGCCCAGGCCATAGAGGTAGAAACGGTGCAGGCCCAGCGGACCGACGAAGAAGGTGAGCCAGGCGGCCAGCGTCTTGTTTTTCATGGCGCTATTGTCAGGGATGCGCTGGGGCGGTGCGGTCTCCCGGGCCCAGCGGTTTTTCCATCAACACGGTGTCAAGCCACCGGTCAAACTTCCAGCCGCTGGAGGTCAGCACCCCGGCCGGTGTGAAACCGCAACTGCGGTGCAGGCCGATGGACGCCACATTGGCCGAGTCGCCGATCACGGCAATCAGCTTGCGCATACCGGCACGTTCGGCGGCGGCTGACAGTTCGGTCAGCAGCGCCCGGCCCAGTCCCTGGCCGCAGGCCTGCGGGGCCAGGTAGATGGAGTCTTCGGCGGCATAGCGGTAAGCCGGGCGCGGGCGAAACCAGTTGCAGTAGGCATACCCCAGCACCTGGCCCCGGTCTTCGGCCACCAGCCAGGGCAGGCCGCGTGCTTGCACCTCGGCGCGGCGGGCCTGCATGTCGGCTGGCGAGGGGGGATCCAGTTCAAACGTGCCCGTGCCGTGCATCACGTGGTGGGTGTAAATCGAGGCAATGGCGGCGATATCTTCGTCGCGACTGGGGCGGATGATAGGCATAAGCGGCAGAAACGTTATAATGGCAGGCTTTTCAGTGTGTCGCTGGCCGGGTGGCTATGTCGCGTGTCTCAAACACTGAAGGATTTCGTACTGGATGGTTCTGTTCGAGTCTGAATGGAATATCCACCACCCAAAGGATAAATCATGGTCGTTATTCGACTCTCTCGTGGCGGTTCTAAGGCTCGTCCGTTCTTCAACATTGTCGTGGCCGACAAGCGCACCCGTCGTGATGGCCGCTTCATCGAGCGCATCGGTTTCTACAACCCGATCGCCACCGCCAACGAGGAAAGCATCCGCATTGCGCAGGATCGCCTGACCTACTGGACCGGCGTGGGCGCACAGGCTTCTTCGACCGTGGAGCGCCTGATCAAGCAGGCCGGCAAGAAAGCCGCCGCTTAATTGACATCCATGCTGCCCGGCCTCGAAGCCGCTGAATTACCAGCGGACGCCATCGAAGTCGGGCGCATTGCGGATGCCTGGGGCATCAAGGGCTGGTTCAAGGTCCTGCCCTACAGCGCCCATCCCGAGGCGCTGTTTTCTTCCAAACGCTGGTATCTGCTACCGGCCGAAAAAGGTGCCAAAACCTTTGCCGGTCCCGTCACGCTCGCCATCCGCGAAGCCAAAGAGCATTCCGATACCGTGGTTGCCTGGGCGCAGGAAGTGGCCGACCGCAATGCCGCCGAACTGCTGCGCGGCGCCCGCATTTTTGTGGCGCGTTCCAGTTTCCCCTCCCCCGAGCAGGATGAGTACTACTGGGTCGACTTGATCGGCCTGGATGTGGTCAACCGCGAGGATGTTGCCCTGGGTACCGTGCGCGAACTGCTGTCCACCGGGCCGCAAACCGTGCTGGTCATCAGCTACGAGCAGGATGGCAAGCCGGCCGAGCGCATGATTCCCTTTGTGTCCGCCTTTGTTGACGATGTGGACTTGGCGGCACGCCGTATTCGCGTCGACTGGCAGCCCGACTATTGAGGCGTTCAGGCCATGCGCTTCGACGTCCTCACCCTGTTCCCCGAACTGTTCGCGCCACTGCTCAGCAGCGGCATCACGCGGCGCGCCTACGAATCCGGCCAGGTGCAGGTGAATCTGCATAACCCGCGCGACTTTGCCGACGGCAACTACCGCCGCGTCGACGACCGGCCTTTTGGCGGCGGCCCGGGCATGGTCATGATGGCCGAACCGTTGTCGCGCTGTCTGCAGCAAGCCCAGTCACAGCGTTCCTCGCGTGCACCCGTGGTGCTGTTTTCGCCGCTGGGCAAGCCGCTCAACCATGCCATGGTGGCGCGCTGGGCCGCCAGCGAAGGGGCGGTGCTGGTCTGTGGCCGCTACGAGGGCATCGACCAGCGCTTCATCGATACCCATGTGGATGAGCAGATCAGCCTGGGCGACTTCGTGCTCTCGGGCGGTGAAATCGCCGCCATGGCGCTGCTCGATGCCGTGGCGCGGTTGCAGCCCGGCGTGCTGGGAGATGCCGATAGCCATGCCCAGGACAGCTTCAACCCGGCGCTGGACGGGCTGCTCGATTGCCCGCACTACACCCGGCCAGAGACCTGGGACGGGCAGGGCGTCCCCGAGGCGCTGCTGTCCGGGCACCACGCTCAGATCGAACGTTGGCGCCGCGAACAACGCCTACAGCTCACCGCCCGTCTGCGGCCGGAGCTGATTGCCCAGGCCCGTGCGGCCGGCCGGCTGAGCCGTCTGGACGAGGCTTTCCTGGCCGGCTTGCTGCGTCAGGACGCCTGAAACGGGCGCTTCCTGCTATAATCTCGGGTTTTCCAGATCCTCTGGCCGGCCGCTTGCCCTGTGTGGCGAGCATTGCGTGTCATCTCGATGCGCTAGATCAACAGGCGCGGACATGATCATTTGAGGTAACCATGAACCTGATCCAGACTCTCGAGCAAGAAGAAATTGCTCGCCTCGGCAAGACCATTCCCGAGTTCGCCCCCGGTGACACCGTCATCGTGAACGTCAACGTGGTTGAAGGCGCCCGCAAGCGCGTTCAGGCCTACGAAGGCGTGGTGATCGCCAAGCGTAACCGTGGCCTCAACAGCGGCTTCACCGTGCGCAAGATCTCCAGCGGCGAAGGCGTGGAGCGTACGTTCCAGACCTACAGCCCGCTGATCGCCAGCATCGAAGTCAAGCGCCGTGGTGATGTCCGCCGCGCCAAGCTGTACTACCTGCGTGACCGCAGCGGCAAGTCGGCACGTATCAAGGAAAAGCTGCCGGCCAAGAAGACTGCTGCCGTATAAAAGCAGCCGGTCTTTGCGCCAAAAGCCGCCACAAGCCTGAGCTTGAGGCGGCTTTTTTTGTTTTAAGCCTTCCGTTCCTTGTCCCAGGTGTTGCCGGTGTCGTCGTCAGACCCTATTACCCCGCTGTCCAAGTTGCCGAACTTCGATCCGCGCCAGATCCCGGTGGTCGGGGTGGATGCGCATCTGCCCGCTGTGCCACAGGAACAGTTGCAACCCGAGGCGCTGCGCCAGCGTTTCGTGGCGCCACCGTCGTGGCAGCCCGAGGTTCGCATGGAGCCGCGCTTCACGCAGCGTGCGCCCGTGCCGGCGTCGGTGCTGGTGCCGATCGTCGCGCACGCACGGCCCACGGTGCTGCTGACCCAGCGCACCAGCCACCTGGCGAACCATTCGGGACAGATTGCCTTTCCCGGCGGCAAGGTGGATGACACCGATGCCGATTCGATTGCCGCTGCCCTGCGCGAGGCCGAGGAGGAGGTGGGGCTCACGCCGGATTTCATCCAGGTGCTCGGCACGCTGCCGATCTACACCACTGGCAGTGCCTTCATCATCACGCCCGTGGTGGCGCTGGTGCGGCCCGGCTTCAGACTCTCCCCCAACGAAGGCGAGGTGGCCGACGTGTTCGAGGTGCCGCTGGACTTCCTCATGAATCCGGCGCACCACCGCCGTCACAGCCTGATGGCCGAAGGTCTGCGGCGCGACTGGTTTTCCATGCCGTACCAGGATGCCGACATGGAGCGCTTCATCTGGGGCGCCACCGCCGGCATGCTGCGCAACTTCTACCGCTTCCTGGCAGCCTGATTCCGACCGTGCACGGCGTGAAGGCGTGGCTCGGGCCGCTATGATGGCAACATGAGTTTTTTCGCCATTCTTGTCGCATTGTTGCTGGAGCAGGCACGTCCCCTGGCCAGTGGCAACATGGTGCATGCCGGCGTGCGCGGCTGGATGCGCTGGATCATTCGCAACCTCGATGCCGGCCGCGAGCCGCATGGCTGGTTAGCCTGGTTTTTTGCCGTCGCTTTTCCCACGCTGCTGGCGCTGGCCATCCACTGGCTGCTGTGGAGCCTGTTGGGCTGGTGGGCCGCCATATTGTGGAGTGTGGTGGTGCTCTATGTCTCGCTCGGTTTCCGCCAGTTCAGCCACCACTTCACCGACATCCGCGATGCGCTTGATGCAGGTGACGAAGAACAGGCGCGCAAATTGCTGGCTCAGTGGCGGCAGACCGATGTCAGCGAGTTGCCGCGGCGCGAAATCGTGCGCCAGGTCATTGAGCAATCGGTGCTGTCAGCGCATCGGCATGTTTTTGGCGTGCTGGCCTGGTTTTCGATTCTGGCGGCCTTCGGCCTGGGGCCGGCGGGTGCCGTGCTTTACCGCCTGGCCGAGTTCTCGGCGCGTTACTGGCCACATGTCTCGCAGCGTCAGGGGCGACCGGTGAGCGAGGCGGCACGCGCTGCTGCCAGCCAAGCCTGGCATTGGATCGACTGGTTGCCGGCGCGCATCACCGCACTGGGTTTCGCCGTGGTCGGCAGCTTTGAGGATGCCATCGACAGCTGGCGCAGCCATGAAGCCCAACTGGATGCCAGCAATGACGGCGTGATCCTGGCGGCTACCGCTGGGGCCGTGAATGTGCGCCTGGGCGTGCAGGCCCCCGTGGTGGGCCTGGAGGACGAAGTGGATGCCCCCGGCACAACACGACAGGAGCCTGAGCTGGCGCATTTGCGCAGCATCGTCGGCTTGGTCTGGCGCTCGGTGGTGATGTGGATGCTGCTGTTGGCACTGCTCACGCTGGCACGCTTGCTCGGCTGAACCGCTGGCGGCCCTGCACCGCTCAAGCTTTCAGTAGCGCCGCTGCGACAACTCGGCAAACAGATCGCTATAAATTTTGTAGCGTGTCGCGCTGATGGCTGGCGGGGTGGCTTCTGATTTGAGTGCGGACATCACGCCGCAGCCAGGCTCATGCAGATGGGTGCAGTTGTAGAACTTGCAGTCTTTCACCCAGGTCTTCAAGTCCGGCATCAGGCCGGCCAGGTGCATGGGGTCGATGTGCTGCAGGCCGAATTCCTGGAAACCCGGCGAGTCGATCAGTGCCGTGCTGCGTGCTGCGTCAACCCAGTACCAATTGGTGCTGGTGGTGGTGTGCTTGCCCGAATTCAGCGCGGTTGAAATTTCACCGGTGAGCACCTGTGCACCCGGCACCAGTTGGTTGATCAAGGTGCTCTTGCCGGCCCCCGAGGGGCCAAGCACCAGCGTGGTCTTGCTCTGGAGCTGCGCATGCAGCGTATCGAGTTCCGGCACCAGGCCTTCTGCCTTGGGCTTGAGTGCGAGCGGCAACACGGTGTAGCCCATGCGCCGGTACGGCTCCAGCCGGGCCCAGGCGCGCGCAAACGGCTCGGCCAGGTCGCTCTTGTTGAGGGCAATGATGGGCGTGATGCGTTCGGCTTCGGCCGCGATCAGGGCGCGCGCCAGCTGGCTCTCGGAGAACTCCGGCTCAGCCGCAATCAGGATCAGCACCTGGTCCAGATTGGCGGCAAAGCTCTTGGTGCGGATCTCGTCCTGCCGGTAGAACAGGTTGCGTCGTTCCACGATTTTTTCGATCGTGCCTTCGTCGCTGGTGGCCAGCCACAGCACGCGGTCGCCGACCACCGCTTGGCTCTTCTTGCCGCGCGGGTGGCAGATCAGGCGCCGGCCTTCCGGGGTTTCCACCACCACGTGGCGGCCATGGGTGGCGACCACCAGGCCGTTGTCGAGTTCTGCGGGTTGGCTCAAGAGGTCACCTCAGCAGTGCGTCAACCAGCGCTGCGCAATCGAAGTCGGCGCGCGTGATGCCGCCCGCGTCATGGCTGCGCCAGCGCACCGTGCAGTGGCGGTAGGCCACCGACAACTCGGGGTGGTGATCCTGCCGCTGCGCGATGAAGGCCACGGCATTGGCAAAGGCCATCGCGGCCTCGAAGTGGGTGAAAGGAAAATGCTTCTCGATCGCCAGCTCCGCGCCATCGCCGCTGAGCCGCCAGCCTTCCAGTTGCGCCAGATTTGCTACGATTTCCGTAGCCGTAAGCGCACGTTTGGCAAGGGTTTTAACCTGATTTGGCATGAAATCCTCGCTCATGTCGCCAGTCGCGCCAGCCGTTCGGAGGCCGGTGGATGTGAGTAATAGAAGGCCACATACAACGGGTCCGGCGTCAGCGTGGAGGCGTTGTCCTCGTACAGCTTGAGCAGGGCACGCCCCAGGTCCGCGCCATTGGTCTGCTGGGCGGCATAGGCATCGGCCTCGAACTCATGCTTGCGCGAGAACAGGGCCAGCAGCGGTGCGATGAAGAAACTGAACACCGGCGACACCAGTACGAACAGCAGCAGCGCCAGCGCATCGTTGGCCGCGTTCAGGTTCGGGTTGACGCCCAGGCCGGTGTAGAACCAGCCTTGGGTGGCGAGCCAGCCCAGCAGGGCAAAGCCGGCCAGACTCAGGGCGAACAGGCTGACGATGCGCTTGAGGATGTGCTTGTGCTTGAAGTGCCCCAGCTCATGTGCCAGCACGGCGTCCACCTCACCCGGGCTGAGTTTGCTCAGCAGCGTGTCGAAGAACACCACACGCTTGGCGGCACCGAAGCCGGTGAAGTAGGCGTTGGCATGGGCACTGCGCCGGCTGCCGTCCATCACGAACAGGCCCTTGGCGGCAAAACCGCAGCGCTGCATCAGTGCCGTCACGCGCGCCTTCAGGTTGTCGTCTTCCAGCGGCTGGAACTTGTTGAACAGCGGGGCGATGAAGGTCGGGTAGATCAGCAGCAACAGCAGGTTGAAACCCATCCACACGCACCAGGCCCACAGCCACCAGATGGGGCCGGTGGCGCCCATGACCCACAGGATCAGCGCCGCAATCGGCAACCCGATTAGCGCGCCGAGCACCGTGGACTTCAGCAGGTCGACCAGCCAGAGCTTCAAGCTCATCTTGTTGAAGCCGAAGCGCTGCTCAATCACGAAGGTCTGGTACAGCGAGAGCGGCAACTCGATCAGGCTGCCGATCAGCACAAAGCCGGCGATCAACGCCAGCTGCTGCAGCATGCCGCTGCCCAGCCATTGCAAGAGCGCCTGGTTCAGAAGATGCAAGCCGCCGAACAACGTCCAGCCCAACAGCACAGCGGTGCCGATGGCGGTTTCCAGCAGGCTAAAGCGTGTCTTGGTCAGGGTGTAATCAGCGGCTTTCTGATGTGCGGCCAGCGTGATGGTGTCGGCAAAGGCCGCCGGCACTGCTGTGCGGTGGTGAGCCACATGGCGGATCTGGCGTGTGGCCAGCCAGTACTTCAGAACGAGACCCAGCAGCAGGGCCACGGCGAAAGCCAGTGTCAGGGCCAGGGAAGGGGAAAGCGTTGATGACATGGGAGGCGAGTGTAGGTCATCGGCGACAATCGGGCCCATGGCTGACACGAACACCCCACTTCCGAAATCCGACCTCAACCTGGTCTGGCTCGACTGCGAAATGACCGGGCTGGACCCCGAGCAGGAACGCCTGATCGAAATTGCCGTCGTTGTCACCGGCCCGAACCTGGAGCCGCGCATCGAAGGGCCGGTGCTGGTGATCCACCAGAGCGACGAGGTGCTGAACAAGATGGATGCCTGGAACAAGGGCACGCATGGCCGCAGTGGCCTGATCGACAAGGTGAAGGCGTCCACGCTGAGCGAGGCCGAAGCTGAGGCGGAGTTGACGGCCTTCCTGTCCAAGTACGTGCCCAAGGGCAAGTCGCCCATGTGCGGCAACAGCATCGGTCAGGACCGGCGCTTTCTGGTGAAGTACATGCCCAAGCTGGAAGCCTTTTTCCACTACCGCAATGTCGACGTCAGTACCTTCAAGGAACTGGCCCGGCGCTGGCGGCCCGAGGTCTACAGCAGCTTCAAGAAGCAGCAAAAGCACACCGCACTGGCCGATGTGCACGAGTCCATCGACGAGTTGCAGCACTACCGAGAGCACTTCCTCAAACTGGCCTGAAAGCGGGGCCTCCCACTTCGAAGGCATAGATTTCTAGGTGAAAACCCGAATCTGTGCCATAATCCAAGGCTGCGCTGCAATAGCAGTGCATTTTGTGCATCTCCCTTCACACACCGGACTCCTGGCCACGCGGCTGAGATGAGTCCCCGGTGCCGGCCTCAGGCCAGCGCAGGTTCCGTTTGATGGTTGATGTTTTTTAACCATTGACGGAGCAGCCGCAGACCCTGCGGTGCTCGCGTGTGAGTAAATCCATGACCGACACTTTTGACGTGACGGGCGACTTTTCGCCTGTCGAATCCATTATTTCCGCTGAAACCAGCGTGGCTGTTGAAGCCGTGCCCAACGGTTTTGTGCAACTGGGCCTGGCGCCCGAACTGATCCAGGCCGTGGCCGACCTCGGCTACACCCAGCCGACCCAGGTCCAGTCCGAAGTCATTCCGCTGGCTCTGCCGGCTGACGCCACGGGTAACGAAGCACGTCGCTTCATCGACCTGATGGTCTCCAGCCAGACTGGCAGCGGCAAGACCGCCGCCTTCCTGCTGCCCGTGCTGCACACCCTGATCCAGCAACAGGCCCAGGCCGCTGAGAAAGAGCGTACCGATTTTGAGAACGCCTGTGCCGAAGCCGCCGCCAAGGGCGAACCGGCACCGAAGCGCCCCAAGCGCCAGGACCCGACCAACCCGCGCCATTTCAAGGCCGCCACCCCGGGCGCCCTGATCTTGTGCCCGACACGCGAACTGGCCCAGCAGGTGGCGCACGATGCCATCGAGCTGGTCAAGCACTGCCGTGGTCTGCGCGTTGCCAATGTGGTGGGCGGCATGCCTTACCAGATCCAGATCGCCAAGCTGCAGAACGCCAACCTGGTGGTGGCCACGCCCGGCCGCCTGCTGGACCTGCAGCGCTCGATGCAGCTCAAGCTCGACCAGGTGCAGTTCCTCGTTGTGGACGAAGCCGACCGCATGCTCGACCTCGGCTTCTCAGACGATTTGGCCGAAGTCAACCAGCTCACGGCACAGCGCCGCCAGACCATGATGTTCAGCGCCACCTTTGCGCCGCGCATCCAGCAGCTCGCCATGCGCGTGATGCACGACAACGGCTCAGGCGTGAAGAAGGTGCAGATCGATTCGCCGCAAGAGAAACACGCCAACATCAAGCAGGTGCTGTTCTGGGCCGACAACGCCCAGCACAAGCGCCAGCTGCTCGACCACTGGCTGCGTGATGCTGGTATCGACCAAGCCATCGTGTTCGCCAGCACCCAGGTGGAGTGCGACGGTTTGGCCAACGACCTGCAGCAGGACGGTTTTTCTGCCGTAGCCCTGCACGGTGCCCTGAGCCAGGGCCTGCGCAACCGCCGTCTGATGGCGTTGCGTCAGGGCCAGGTGCAGATCCTGGTAGCCACCGATGTGGCGGCGCGCGGTATCGACGTGCCCACCATCACCCACGTGTTCAACTTCGGTCTGCCGATGAAGGCGGAGGACTACACCCACCGTATCGGTCGTACCGGTCGTGCCGGTCGTGACGGCTTGGCCGTGACCTTTGCCGAGTTCCGCGATCGTCGCAAGATCTTCGACATCGAAGGCTACAGCCAGCAGAAGTTCAAGGCCGAGGTGATCCCCGGCATGGAGCCCAAGCAGCGCATGCCCGAGCCGTCGCGTTCCAACGCCGGCTTCGGTGGCCGCAACAGCCGTGGTGGCAACGACAACTTCTCGCGCGACCGCAAGTTCGGTGGCGGTGCGCCCCGTACAGGTGGCTTCGGTGGCAACCGCGGTGGCTTTGGCGGTGACCGTGGTGCGGATCGCGGCGGTTTTGGTGGCGATCGCGCCCCTGCCGGCGGTTTTGGTGGTGGTTTTGCCCAGCGTGATGACCGCGGTGGCGAACGTCGCGAAGGTTTCAGCTACGAGCGCAAGGGCGGTTTCAACGACCGTTTTGCCGGCGATGGCCGCCGCGACGGTGGCGCTCCGCGCGGTGACTTTGGTGACCGTAAGCCGGCTTTCGGTGCCAAGCCTGCGTTTGCCAAGCCCGGCAATGGCGGTGGCAAGGTCTTCGTGCCGCGTGACGCCGCCAAGAAGCGCGCGCCGCGCCCCGCACGCTGATCAGGTTCTGACCTGACAAGCAGCCCGCCTGACCTTGCGTCGGCGGGCTTTTTTCATTGGAGGCGCAAACCGCCCTCAGCGCTCGTCACGATGCGTTTGCCTGGTGGTAGCGTGAGGTAGGCCACGGCCTTGGCCGGCTCCAGGCCGAAGGTCAGGCTGGCCGGGCCGCGCGCGCCGCGGCCACTGGCGAAGCCGCTGGTTTCGCTCAAGGCATTGAAGCTCAGGGAGACCTCGGTGTTGTCGCTGCATTTCAGGTTGATCGCGCCACTCTTGCTGGCGGTGTAGCGCATATTGCCCATGCATTGAAGACCGCCGCCGGCGCTCAGTGCCACGGTGCCGGTACGGTCGGTGAAGAGTTTCACCTCGCCGGACAGCAGCGTCTCGTTCACCACCGCCAGTGCCGGCGCGGACGAGGAGATCAGCCGCATGCCGACGTCGTTGATCTTTGCGCAGCCGGCCAGCGACAAGGCCAGCATCAGGGAGGTCGTGTAGGCTTTCATAGCTGAATGATGATAGGGGACGGATACCGGTTCAATGAAACGAATTCCCGGGTGTTTGGCGGTCAATTGTTGGCGTGGATGCGACTTTGAGAAGTACAGTGCGTGCATTGTGATCCGAATTTTCCGTAAGATGCCCAGCATGATTTGGTGGTATCGGTCATGCATGGTCAAGTGGATCTGGGTCAGCATTTTGTCCCTGGTCGTTCTGGTCGGCATGACGGCTACCAATCTGGATCGCCTGCAGCAACTGGCGTTGAGTCGCTATGACGCCGAGGTGGCTCGCCGGGTGGGCGAGTGGCGCGCCATGTTGCCGCCGGTGCAGGCGCCCAATGAGCTGGAAAAGCTGGAGCGCATCAACAACTTCTTCAACCGCCGCATCCGCTGGGTGGAAGACTCGGTGTTATGGCAACAGGACGACTACTGGGCCTCGCTGCTTGAAACGATGGCCAAGGGGGCGGGCGACTGCGAGGACTTTGCCATTGCCAAATACGTGAGCCTGCTCCTGGCGGGTGTGCCCGAAAGCAAGCTGCGCCTGACCTATGTCCGGATGCAGCGACGACCGCATGCCGAGCCGGAGGCGCACATGATCCTGGCCTACTACGCCGTCCCGGCCAGCGAGCCGCTGATCCTGGACAATTTCGACCTTGACATCAAGCCGGCTGCACAACGGCCGGATCTGACGCCCGTCTATGCCTTCAACGCCACCCAACTGTGGTTTCGCGGACCCAACCCGTCCAGCTCGGATCCCACGGTCCGCATCTCGCGCTGGCGCGATGTGCTGGCGCGGCTGCAGGCAGAGCACACGCTATAGAACACGACTTGAGGGAGCCGTACCATGTCACTGGTCAAACGTTTATGGATTGCCGTCGGCCTGATCATTCTTGCCGCGGTTCTCAGCGCAGGCATCATCAACATCCATTCAGCCCAGCACTACCTGGAGAACGAACTCAAGGTCAAGAACCTCGACACCGCCACCGCGCTGGCCCTCACCATTTCACAGAGCGCGAGCGATGCCGTCACGGTCGAGTTGCTGCTGAGCTCACAGTTCGACCTCGGGCACTACCAGCGCATCGATTACCTGGGGCCAGATGGCGGCTTGCTCGTGCGTCGCGAGCGCGTGACCCAGCCGCCGGCGGTGCCGGCTTGGTTCATGCGTCTCTTTCCCATCATGCCGGAGCCCGGTATGGCCATGATCCAGAGCGGATGGAAGCAACTGGGTAGCATCCAGCTGCACAGCGACCCGTCCTTTGCCTATGAATCCTTGTGGCGCTCGGCGCTGGTGCTGGCCGAACTGTTTTTGCTCGGGGGGGTATTCGTCGGCGTGCTGGGCATGGTCTACATCCGGCGCGTGCTTCGGCCGCTGTACCGCGTGGTGGAGCAGGCTGAAGCGCTGGCCGAGCGTCGCTACCTTGAGATTCGGCCGCCGCGTACACGTGAGTTTCGTCTCATCATCGAGGCCATGAACCGGCTGGCGCACAGGACCAAAGTTCTGCTTGACGACGAAACGGCCCGCTTGCACAAGCTCAAGACCGAACACGAGGTCGACGCGCGTACCGGCTTCATGGTGAGCGAAGTCTTCCGCCGTAATGCAGCCGATGAAATCGAACGTGAGACCACTAATCCGCAGGGCTTGCTGCTGCTGGTTCGCATCGTCAATCTGGAGGCGCTCAACCGCGAGATCGGACGTTTGCAGGCCGACTGCCTGATCGAATCCATGGCGCAGCAGATGCGCCGGGCGCTGCAAGCCGAGACGGGGGTGCACTACGGACGGCTCAGTGCGACGGAGTTCGGCATCTTGCTGCCAGGACAGGGTGACAGCGCACCTGTGTTGCAGCAACTGCATGCCAGTCTGCTGCAGGTTGAACATGGTCATCTGCTGCAGCTCAGCTACGGCGCGGCTCGCTACGACGCACACAGCGACCTGTTCGAGTTGCTGTCGACTTGCGAGCAGAGTCTGACCCCGGCTGGCGCCGAAAGACTGGCGCTACCTCTACCTGGGGATGCACCGCCTTCGCACTCGGCGCGCGAGTGGGAGCAGATCCTGCAGGTTGCACTGCGCGAACACGAATTCCAGTTGGCGCTCTATCCGGTGCGCGGCCGCAACCACAGCTACCTGCACACCGAAGCGCCGGCGCGTCTTCATTCCAGTGTGTGCGGCGAAACGCTGGTGGCCGGCGCTTTCCTGCCTTGGGCACGGCGTCAGGGCCTGGTCGGTCAGGTCGATCTTGAGATCCTGGCGCAGACCCTGGCTTCGGTCGAGCGTCATGAGCATGACATCTGCATCAACCTCGGCTACGAATCGGTCTGCGACGAAGGCCTGGTGCAGCGCATCGTCGACATGATGGGCCAAAGCAAGGCGCAGGCTGCCCAGCTTTGGTTCGATGTAGGCGAAGAGGTCGCCTTTGAAAACCCGCTGGCCTTTGCCCGTTTCTGCGAGCGGCTGCGTCCGCTGGGGTGCAAGATCGGTATCGAGCACCTCGACCGCCATGTTGCCCACTTGGCGCGCCTGCACGGTCTGGGGCTGCATTACATCAAGCTCAGCCGCGCCCTGGTGCAGGATGTGGGGCATGAAGTGACCGCCCAGGCCTTGCTGCGCGGTCTGTGCACCATCGGCCACACCATGGGCATGCTGGTCATTGCCGAAGGGGTGTCGCAAAGCGACGACGTGCCGCTCTTGTTCAACCTGGGCCTGGATGGGGTTACCGGGAGCGCCATCGCCTGATGCCTTCTCCCAGCCAAGACGCCTCGGCGTCTGCGCTGCCAGACAGCTTGGCAGGTCACCAGAGGTGACGAGATGCCGCTGCCACGAAATTCGGATTTCTTGCTTCGGATTTCCCGTAACGCAGCGGTGTGCCATCGGTCAGGCTGACGTCGCCGCCCGCAGCCTCCAGCACCGCCTGCCCTGCTGCTGTGTCCCATTCACAGGTCGGTCCTAGCCGGGGGTAAAGATCCGCGTTGCCTTCTGCGATGCGGCAGAACTTGAGCGAACTCCCCGTCTGCAACAGCGCATGCGACCCGAGCTGCTCCAGAAACGCTTGAGTTTCATGGTTCATGTGGCTCTTGCTGGCCAGCACGCCCAGGGGGCGACCAGCGCGCTCAACGGCTGTTGTCACGCGGATCACATCGACTTTCCCGGCGGCCTCCCGGAATGCCCCATGTCCGGGGCAGCCCCAATAGTTTTGTCCCAGGGCGGGTGCTACCACCACCCCCAGCACAGCCACGCCGTCTTCGATCAGCGCGATGTTGACGGTGAACTCACCGTTGTGTGCCAGAAACTCCTTGGTGCCGTCCAGCGGGTCCACCAACCAGAAGTGGCCGGTGGGTTTTCGGTGTATTTCCGAGACGCTGTCCTCTTCCGAAACCACCGGTATGTCGGGCGTGAGTTGCGCCAGCCCGCGCGCAATCACCCGGTGGGCCGCCAAGTCTGCCTGCGTCAGGGGACTGCCATCCGCCTTGTAGCTGACCTGAGCAGCTTCACCCGTCATGTGCTCGTAGATGACCATGATGGCCAGGCCAGCTTCCTTGGCAATCTTCACCACCTGGGGGAGAAGAGCGCTGACTTGATTTTCTGGTTGACGGGTGGCTTGCATAGAGGGTGATGGCAAAGATGCCGATGCCATGAAGATGCCATCTGTCCGCTCAACACGACCAGCGGACGAGGAGATCTGCGGCAACGGTAAAAAGCCGACCGGATGCGCTTGGCTTGAGTCGATGGGTTCGAGGGTGGAGAGGGAAGGGCCGAACCTCCGATCTTCGCATTGCGAACGCGACGCTCCCGGAGCTGAGCACTCCACGACGCTATCATTCTAGCCAGCACTCACCCTCATGCCAATTGGAGACAACATGTACAAGCCATTTTCCTGCGCCCCCTTGCACCGTGCTGTCACGGTCGCTGTTGCTGCTGCCGTGCTGGCCGCGCCGGCCCTGGCGGCTGACAACCTCAAGATCGGTCTGCTGTCCACCCTGTCGGGTCCAGGTGCTGGCTTGGGCATCGACATCCGTGACGGTTTCCAGCTGGCGGTCAAGTTGAACGGCGGCAAGCTCGGTGGTTTGCCAGCCGAGGTGGTGGTGGCCGACGACCAGGCCAGCCCGGACGTGGGGCGTCAGACCGCTGATCGCCTGGTCAAGCGTGACAAGGTTGACTTCATGACCGGCATTGTGTTCTCCAACGTCATGCTGGCGGTGGGCGCGCCGACCTTCGCTGCCAAAACTTTCTACATCAGCGCCAATGCCGGTCCCTCACAGCTCGCCGGCGAGCAATGCAACCCGTATTTCTTCAGCGCCTCCTACCAGAATGACAACATGCACGAGGCGGTGGGCAAGACCGTCACCGACAAGGGCTTCAAGCGTGTGGCGCTGATCGCGCCCAACTACCCGGCAGGCAAGGATGCGCTCACCGGCTTCAAGCGTTTCTTCAAGGGTGAGGTGGTGTCCGAGAGTTACACGCCGTTGAATCTGCTGGACTACGGTGCCGAGCTGTCCAAACTGCGTGCGGCCAAACCGGACGCCGTCTATATTTTCCTGCCGGGCGGCCTGGGCATCAACTTCATCAAGCAGTTCGTCGGTGCCGGCCTGTCCAAGGACATGACACTGTTCGGCCCCGGTTTCTCGGGTGACGAAGATGTCATCAAGGCCGTGGGCGAACCCATGCTGGGCATGTTCAATACCTCGCAGTGGGCGCACGATCTGGACAACGCCGCCAACAAGAAGTTCGTGGCCGCCTTTGAAAAGGAATACGGTCGCCTGCCCACGCTGTACGCGGCCCAGGGTTACGACGCCGCGCAGCTGATCGCCGCTGCCGTGCGCGACACCAAGGGCAAGGTGGACGACAAGGCGGCCGTACGCAAGGCCTTGGAAGCGGCCAAATTCGACTCGGTGCGTGGTGCCTTCAAGTTCAACAGCAACCACTTCCCGGTGCAGGATTACTACCTGCGTGTCATCACCAAGGATGCCAAGGGCCGTATCACCAACCGCACGCTGGGCACGGTGTTCAAGAATCACGCTGACGCTTATGTCGGCAAGTGCAAGATGGCTGCCAACTGACATCAGCGGGTAGTGGCTGCGCTTTGATGACCGGTGTTCTGATTCTGGAGCAGGCCTTGAACGGCCTGCAGTTCGGGCTCATGCTGTTTCTGCTGGCAGCGGGCCTGACGCTGGTGTTCGGCATCATGGACATGATCAACCTGGCGCACGGTTCGCTCTACATGGTGGGTGCTTACCTGGTGGCCGCGGCCACGGCGGCCAGCGGCTCGTTCTGGCTGGGCTTAAGCGCGGGCATCGCGGGCGCGGCGCTGTTCGGCGTGCTGCTGGAACTGACGGTGCTGCGTCGTCTTTACCAACGGGACCATCTGTCGCAGGTGCTGGGCACCTTTGCCATTCTGCTGATGTGCAACGAGGCCGTGCGTTTCATCTGGGGTTCGCAGCCAGTGCTGCTGAGCCCGCCCGAATCGCTGGCCGGCCCGGTGGAATTGTTGCCGGGTTTTTATTACCCGGCTTACCGACTGCTCATCATCGGCGTTGGACTGGCGGTCGCGCTGCTGCTCTGGTTGCTGATCACGCGCACACGGGTCGGCATGCAGGTGCGTGCCGGTGCCTCCAACCGTGAGATGGCGCTGGTCATGGGGACCAATGTGCGGCTCCTGTTCACCGCCTTGTTCGGTCTCGGGGCGGCACTGTGCGCCGTGGCGGGCGGCATGCTCGGGCCATTGCTGGCGGTTCAGGTCGGGATGGGGGAGAGCATCTTGATCCTGGCGTTTGTGGTGATCGTTATCGGCGGCATCGGCTCGGTGCGAGGCGCGCTGCTGGGCGCGCTGCTGGTGGGCGTGGTGGATACCGCCGGCCGCACGCTGATTCCCATGGCCTTTGATGCGCTGCTCGGGCCCGAGGCGGCCAGCAACGCCGGGCCGGCGGTGGCCTCGATCCTGATTTACGTGCTGATGGCTGCTGTGCTGTTCTGGAAACCGAAAGGTCTTTTCCCGTCCCATGGCTGACACACCGTTGAACTCTGCCGCGTCGTCTGCTGTCACGTCGCCGCGCAGCCTGCTGGACCATACGCTGTCGCTGCGCTGGTCAATGCCGCTGCTGGCGTTGCTGCTGGCCTTTCCCTGGCTGGCGCCGCTGATCGGCGGTGATTTCTACCTGGGCCTGGCCGCGCGCATCCTGATTTTTGCACTGGCAGCCACCAGCCTGAACCTGATTCTCGGCTTCGGCGGCATGGTGAGCTTCGGTCATGCCGCCTTCATTGGCGTGGGGGCCTACACGGTGGGGGCGCTGGCGCAGGCCGGCATCAGCTCGGCCTGGTTGGTCTGGCCGGCCGCCATGGTGGTGGCGGCGCTGTTTGCGCTGATCATCGGGGCCATCAGCCTGCGCACGCAGGGCGTGTACTTCATCATGATCACGCTGGCTTTCGCGCAGATGCTTTATTACCTGGCGGTGTCCAACAAGGCCTATGGGGGGGATGACGGCCTGTCCTTGCCCGGGCGTTCCGTCCTGGGGTGGGGCCTCGATCTGGCGGATGACCGGACCTTCTATTACGCCACCTTGCTGCTGGTGACGCTGGCGTTTGTCTTGATGTGGCGGCTGCTCAACGCGCGTTTCGGCCATGCGCTGCAGGCCATCCGTGAAAACGAGACCCGCATGGAGGCTGTTGGCTTTGCCGTTTACCGTTTCAAGCTCATTGCGTTTGTGATTGCCGGTGCCCTGGCGGGACTGGCCGGCGCGCTGTTGGCCAACCTCAGCAGTTTCGTCAGTCCGTCGATGATGCAGTGGAACCAGTCGGGCCTGTTGATGGTCATGGTCATCCTGGGGGGCGTCGGCCATTTGTGGGGCGGTGTCATTGGAGCGATTGTTTTTCTGTTGCTTGAAGAAGTGTTGAACCACTACACCATCTACTGGCAGTTTCTGCTCGGAGCGGTGTTGCTGATGGTGGTGCTGGTCGCTCCCAACGGGCTGATGAGTCTGCTGCGGCGAAAGGATGCGTCGTGAGCATCGCCTTGCTGCAAGTCGATGGGCTGATCAAACGCTTTGGGGGGCTGGTGGCCACCGACCATGCGCAACTGGCGGTGCGCAGGGGCGAAATCCATGCGCTGATCGGCCCCAACGGTGCCGGAAAGACCACGCTGATCCAGCAACTCTCGGGTGCGCTGGCGCCCGATGCCGGGCGCATGGTGTTTGATGGCGTCGACATCACATCGCTGTCCATGCACGAGCGGGTGCACCGCGGCCTGGCGCGTTCCTACCAGATCACCAGCATCTTCAAGCGCCTGTCGGTGCTCGATAACGTGGCGCTGGCACTGCAGGCGCGCGAAGGCAGCAGTTTTCGTTTCTGGCGCGCTGCACGCAGCGAAGGTCGCCGCTACGAGGAAGCCGCCGCTGTGCTGGCCCGCGTGGGGTTGGGCCAGCAGTTGCAACAACTGGCGGGTGCCTTGTCGCATGGCCAGCAACGACAACTGGAAGTGGGGATCGCGCTGGCGACCCATCCGAAACTGCTGCTGCTGGACGAGCCCATGGCCGGCATGGGGGCGGAGGAGTCCGAGCGCATGGTGCACTTGCTGCTGAGCCTGCGCGGCCAGACCACGATGTTGCTGGTCGAGCATGACATGGATGCGGTGTTCCGGCTGGCCGATACGATTTCGGTGCTGGTGTCAGGCCGCGTGATCGCCAGCAGCACACCGCAACAGATTCGTGTGCATCCCGAGGTCCGGCGCGCCTATCTCGGTGACGACTTCGAGGTCCCTGCATGAGCGCCTTGCTTGAAGTCGACACGCTGGAAGCGGCCTATGGCAGCAGCCAGGTGCTGTTTGGGTTGAGTCTGCGCATCACAACGGGTGGCGTGGCCACGCTGCTGGGCCGCAACGGCATGGGCAAGACCACCACCGTGCGCGCCATTCTGGGCTTGACGCCGCCGCGCAGCGGCACGGTGCGCTTCCTGGGTGAGCGCATCGACGGCCTGAGCCCGGACCGCATCGCGCGCATGGGCTTGGCGTTGGTGCCCGAAGGGCGCCAGATCTTCCCCAATCTGAGCGTGAGCGAGAACCTGCGTGCCTTTGCCGCCAATCGCAACGCCAGCCGTGAGCCCTGGACGCTGGAGCGTGTTTATGCCTTGTTCCCGCGTCTGGCCGAACGGCACCGCAACATGGGCAACCAGCTCTCGGGCGGCGAACAGCAGATGCTGGCCATTGGTCGTGCGCTCATGACCAACCCGCACCTGCTGATCCTGGATGAGGCCACCGAAGGCTTGGCGCCCTTGATCCGTGAGGAAATCTGGTCATGTCTGGCCGCCTTGCGCGCGCAAGGGCAGAGCATTCTGGTGATCGACAAGTACGTGCAGCGTCTGATCGAACTGGCCGACCAGCACACCATCATCGAACGCGGGCGGGTGGTGTGGGACGGCAGCTCAGAGCAACTCGCGGCCGACCCGGATTTGTGGCACCGTTACATCGGGGTTTGAGCATGACCTGAAGCCCGGCCCGCCGCAGCTGTTGACGCGGCGTCTATTTCCATCCTGACACTCAGGAAAAGAGAAATCTGGCCTAATTCTTGCGGATCAAGGCCATGTCTTGATTCCCGACTACACCATGCGCACCCATCTCCCCTTTCCCGACCGCTCCGGCACTGGCCACATGACTTGGCTGCAGCACGGTCTGGCGTGGCTGGTTTGTACGGGGCTGCTGATGTGCCTGTTGGGGCTGATGGTGAGCGCGAAGGCCTTGCCCGTCATGGCCTCGCATGCCACGCAAGGGCAGAGTGAAACGATGCCGGCTACGGCGGATCACGGGCACACAGCGCAGGGGGCTTCTTGCAGCGCGACCCAGCTGCCCGGTTCCTGTACCGACGCCGAGCCAGGCGATTGGGCCGACCTCGATATCTTGCCCGCTGTGGGTATGGCCATGCGTGTGGTCCGTGTCTTGCAGCATGTCGAGACCCGCAGCCCATTGATTCAGGTCGGTGTCCAACCTCGTTTGCCGCCGCCGCGCAACTTGCGCTGACACTTCCGTTTCGTTTTTGTGTTTGCGAGGTGAACCGGCGAGGCCGGAGCACTGCCGTGGAGATTTGCCTGAGATGCCTTGCGTATGAGATACCTTGCCCATTGGAAAACCCTTGTCTGCCTGCTACTCTGGCCAGCGATGCATGCTTGGGCGCAGCCGCCTGCAGCGCCTGCCGCCATTCAGCCGCCTCAAGGCGGGCCTGTGCTGACCTTGCCGGAGTTGATTGGCACCATTTTGGTGCATAACCCCAGCTTGCAGATGGCCCGGCGTGTCCAGGAGCAGGCTGCTGCCGGCGTCACCACCGCCGGCGCTTTGCCCAACCCGAAGCTGGAATGGAGCGATGGGCGCCAGCATCCTGTCCTGGCGACCGGGAACAGCGGGGTAGTGAGCGGTTGGGGCGTGTCGCAACTGATTGAGAACCCGGCGCTGCGCAGTGCGCGTGTGGATGCCGCGCAGCATGGCTTGCGCAGCAGCGAGGCGCAAGTCGGCCTCACCCGTGCCGAGCTGGTGGCCCTGGTCCGCAGCCGCGCCTATGAGTACCTGCTGAGGCTTGAGGAAGCACAGGCTGCCGTTGAGGAACTGGCCTTGCTGGAGCAAACGCGTGAGCGTGTCCGTCTGCGTGTGGAGAGCGGGGAAGCCGCGCGTTACGAAATCATCAAGGCCGATGCGGAGTTCATCAGCGCCCGCCAGCGCCAGCGCAGCGCGCAACTGGCGGTGGAACAGGTGCGTATCCGCCTCAATCAGCTTGCCGCAGGACAGTTGCCCCCGGGCTGGACCTTGCGTGCCAGTCTGGGTGATGCGTTGCCGGCACTGCAGCGCGAGCAGCTGCGTGAGCAGTTGCAGTCGAACAACCCCGAACTTGTCGGCTTGCGTGCGGAAGTGGACCGCAAGCAGGCGCGCGTGCGCGAGGCCAGTGCGGGCCGCTGGCCCGGTGTGGAGTTGCGCTATACCGAAATTCGCGATCCGGACAACCGCCAGGGCGTGCTGGGCGCCAGCATCCAGATCCCCCTGCTGGACCAGCGCCAGGGCCCGCGCGCTGAAGCCGAGGCCGAGTTGATGCGGGCGCGCACCCGGCTGGACGGGCGGCAGATGGAGTTGCTGCTGCAACTGGAGGCAGCCTGGTCCGAGCTGGAGATGGCGCGCCTGCGTGTCGAAGCGCTGGGCACCGGTGCCGTGCGCGAAGCCGAGGCCGCCTTGCGCGTGGCCCAGGCGGCATACCGTTTCGGCGAACGCGGCATTCTCGACGTGCTCGATGCCCAGCGCGTGCTGCGTACGGTGCGTGCTGACCTGCTGCAGGCGCGTTACCAGGTGCAGGCTGCTGCGATTGAAATCGATGTTCTCGCCGGCCGCCATGCGGTCCAACCCTGAATTTGAACGAGTGCTTTCCATGAAGAAGAACCTGACATTCTGTCCTGCCGCCCTGGCCGTGGCACTGCTGGCTGTTGCCTTGCTGGGTGGTTGCGGCCCCAATTCAAGCCAGCCGGCCGCGCCGGCGGCCAGGCCGGACCCCAATCTGGTGACCGTCAACGCCGAGATGGCGCGCAATTTCAAGGTCCAGCCCTTGGCCGTGCAGACCCTGGACACCGTGCAGGAGATCACCGGCCGGATCGAAGCCAACGACCTGCTGGTGACTCGCATCGGCGCCTCGGTGACGGGGCGTGTGACCGATGTGCTGGCCGAGGTGGGCACCCGGGTGCAGGCCGGCCAGGTGCTGGCGCGCGTGACCAGTCCCGAACTCACCAATGCCCAGTTGTCGTTCCTGCGGGCCAATTCTGCGACCTCGCTGGCCGAGCGGGCCGTGGAGCGGGCGCGCCAGTTGATCCAGGCCGACGTGATCGGCTCGGCAGAGTTGCAGCGGCGCGAAGCGGAGTTGTCGATTGCGCGTGCCGAATTGCGCGCGGCGGCCGATCAGTTGCGCCTGCTGGGTCTGGCGGAACCGATGATTGAGCGCCTGCGCGATAGTGGGCAGTTGGCCTCGTTCGCTGGCATCAATGCCACACGTGCCGGCGTCGTGATCGAGCGCAAAGTGAGTCAGGGGCAGGTGGCTCAGCCGGGAGACCCCTTGTTCACCATCGCGGACCTCTCCAACGTCTGGGTGGTTGGCGCCTTGCCCGAACAGGCGGCCGGCTCGGTCCAGGTGGGGCAGCAGGTCGAGGTGGAGGTGCCGGCCCTGGCCCAGCGCAAATTCACGGGCAAGGTGGTGTTTGTGAGTGACACCATTCAGCCCGACACGCGGACTGTCACGGTGCGGACCCAGGTGGACAACGCCAACCGTGAACTCAAACCCCTGATGCTGGCCACACTGCGCATCACGGGCCAGACCTTGCAGCAGCTGGCGGTGCCGGAAGGTGCCGTGGTGCGTGAAAACGACCGTGACCACGTGTTTGTGCAGGTGAGCCCGGGGCAGTTCCGTTTGACGCCGGTCGAGCTGGGGGCTGTCTCGCGCGGCCAGCGCCCGCTGCTCAAGGGGTCGGTCGAGGGCACCCCTCTGGTGGTGGAGGGTTCTTTCCATCTGAACAACGAGCGCAAGCGCGCCGAACTGGAGTGATGCCATGCTGACCTCCCTGATCCGCGGCGCACTCTCCCAGCGCCTGGTGGTGGTGGTGCTGGCGCTGGTGTTGTGTGCCTTCGGCTTGCGCGAAGCGACACGCCTGTCGGTGGATGCCTTCCCCGACGTCACCAATGTCCAGGTCCAGATCGCGACCGAAGCCACCGGCCGCTCGCCGGAAGAAATCGAGCGTTTCGTCACTGTGCCGCTGGAAATCGCCATGACCGGCCTGCCCGGCATCGTGGAGATGCGCTCGCTCAACAAGAGCGGCCTGTCCATCATCACGCTGGTGTTCACCGACAAGACTGACGTCTACTTTGCCCGCCAGCTGGTGATGGAACGCCTGATGGAGATCGGCCCCAACATGCCGCCGGGTATCACGCCAGTGCTGGGGCCGGTGTCCACCGGTCTGGGCGAGGTCTACCAGTACACGCTGGATCACCCCGATGACGGCCAGCGTGCGCTGACGCCGGCCGAACTGGCCGAGCGCCGCATTGTGCAGGACTGGGTGGTGCGGCCGCTGCTGCGCTCGATTCCCGGAGTGGCCGAAATCAATTCCCAGGGCGGTTATGTGCGCCAGTACCAGGTGCTGGCCAAACCCGACCGGCTGCTGCACCACAACGTCACCATCGGCCAGGTCTACGAGGCGATTGCCAACAACAATGCCAATGCCAGCGGCGGCATCCTGCCGCAGCGCGCCGAGCAGTATCTGATTCGTGGTGTCGGTCTGATCCGGACGCTGGACGACATTGCCAACATCGTGGTGCGAGAGCAGAACGGCGTGCCGCTGTATGTGCGCGACCTGGCGGAGGTGACGCTGGGCCACGAGGTGCGCCAGGGCGCCATCATCAAGGGTGGCTACACCGAGTCGGTGTCGGGCATCGTGCTCATGATGCGCGGCGGCAACGCCAAGCAGATCGTCTCGCGTGTCAAACAGCGTGTCGACGAAATCAACAGCAAGGGCATGCTGCCGGGCGGTCTGCAGATCGTGCCTTATTACGACCGTACCGAGCTGGTGGATTCCGCCTTGTGGACGGTCGGCAAGGTGCTGATCGAAGGTATTTTTCTGGTGGTCGTGATCCTGTTCCTGTTCCTGGGGGACGTGCGTTCCAGCCTGATCGTGGTGGCCACGCTGATCATCGCGCCGCTCACCACCTTCATCATGATGAACCGCTACGGCATTTCGGCCAATCTGATGTCGCTTGGCGGTCTGGCGATTGCCATCGGTCTGATGGTCGATGCCACGGTGGTGGTGGTGGAAAACGTGTTTCATCGGCTGGGGCTGGCCCCGGCCGGCGCTTCGCGTGTGCGCGTGATCCTGGACGCCACGCAGGAAGTCGCCACCCCCACCGTTTTCGGCATTGTCATCATCATGCTGGTGTTCCTGCCGCTCATGACGCTGCAGGGCATCGAAGGCAAGATGTTCGCACCGTTGGCCCTGACCATCGTCATTGCGCTGGGCGCATCGCTGCTGGTCTCGCTGTTCCTGTCACCGGTGCTGTGTTCCTACATCCTCAAGGGGGGGGCCGACCACGACACGCGTTTCATTGCCGTTCTGAAGACGGCCTATCTCAAGCTGCTGGACCGTGCCTTGTCGCGTCAGCGTGCCACGCTGGCCGTGGCCGTGGGCCTTCTGCTGGGTTCGCTGGCGTTGTTCCCGTTCCTCGGCAAGTCCTTCATGCCGACCATGAAGGAGGGCGCGCTCACGCCGCAGATCAACCGGGTGCCCAGCATTTCGCTGGACGAGTCGATCCGCCTGGAGATGGGCGCGATGAAGGCGATTGCCGAAGTGCCCGGTGTGCGCATGGTGGTGTCCAAGCTGGGCCGCGGCGAATCGCCGGCCGATCCGGCCGGGCCCAACGAGTCCGACCCCATCGTGCTGCTCGATCCGAAGTCGGACCGCTCGCAGGATGAAATCGACGAGGACATCCGCAAGCGCCTGTCCACCATTCCCGGTGTCCAGATCGTGCTGTCGCAGCCCATTTCCGAACGTGTGGACGAGATGGTGACCGGTGTGCGGTCGCAGCTGGCGGTCAAGATCTTCGGTGACGACCTGGCCGATTTGCGCCGTGTCTCGGAACAGGTGGCCCGGCTGCTGCGCAGTGTGGAGGGCGCGCGCGACATCCGCATCGAGCGCCTGTCGGGCCAGCAGGCACTGACCATCGACATTGACCGCAAGGCCATTGCGCGTCATGGCATCAACGTGGCCGAAGTGCACAACCTGATCGAGACCGCCATCGGCGGCAAGGAAGTCAGCAAGTTGTACGAGGGCGAGCGCCGTTTCGGCATCGCGGTGCGTTTCCCCGAAGGGGCGCGCAACTCGGTGGAGAACATCCGCAACACCTTGCTGCGTGCCCCCGATGGTGCCCTGGTACCCCTGTACTCGGTGGCCACCATCGAACTGCGAGACGGCCCGGCCCAGATCAGCCGCGAGAGCGCCAAGCGCCGGGTGGTGGTGGGCGCCAACGTCGAAGGGCGCGACCTAGGCGGTTTTGTGGAGGAGGTGGAACGTCGTATCGCAGCCGAAGTTCAGCTGCCCGAAGGTTTTTACTTTGTCTTCGGTGGCCAGTTTGAAAACATGGAGCGCGCCATGAGCACGCTGTCCGTGATTGTGCCGATCACGATTGCTGCCATCTTCTTCCTGCTGTTCATGCTGTTCAAGTCGATCAAGCTGGCGACCTTGATCATCCTGGTGCTGCCCTTTGCGTCCATCGGTGGCGTCATCGGTTTGGCGGTGACAGGCGAGTACCTGAGCGTGCCGGCCTCGGTGGGTTTCATCGCCCTGTGGGGCATTGCCGTGCTCAACGGCGTGGTGTTGGTGACCTCCATCCGTCGCCTGCGTGATGATGGCCTGGACGTGCTCAAGGCCGTCCGCGAAGGGTGTGTGCAACGCTTCCGTCCGGTCATGATGACCGCCACCGTGGCCTTGCTGGGGCTGGTACCCTTCCTGTTTGCCACCGGGCCGGGCTCCGAAGTGCAGAAGCCGCTGGCGGTGGTGGTGATCGGTGGCCTGATTTCATCGACCTTGCTGACGCTGGTGGTGCTGCCGGCGCTGTACCGCTGGTTTGACGACCACAACCTTGAAGCCTGAGGACGACAGACATGAAAGAAATGAAGGAAATTCGCGCCATCGTCCGCCCCAACCGCCTGCCGCTGCTGCGTGAGGCTTTGCGGGGTATTCCCAACTTTCCGGGGCTGACGATGATGAAGGCGGAGGGTTTCACCGCCCCCGCTTCCGTGGGCAAACGTACGGTCAGGGAAGAACTGACCGACTACACGCCCAAGGTCATGGTGACGGTGCTGGTGGACGACGACATGGTGGAAGAGATCCGCAACACCATCATCATGATCTGCAGTACCGGCCAGATTGGTGACGGCATTGTCTGGACCGTGCCCATTGCCACCATGCACCGTATCCGCAATGGCTCCGACATGCTGGCAGAAAAGTAGCCGGGATCGGCTTGCGCCGGCTCAACGCGCGTGAGCCAAGGCGGTCCTCGTGTGGGCAGTCTGGCTGCGCCTGGGCCCTATTGCATTCCGTTGCGTCGCGCCAGCTCGACGAACAGGCCGGCCTGGTCCAGGTTGCTCAGGCCGTGCTCGACGCCGTCGGCGTAGAGCTGCTCCAGCAGACCGGTGATGGGGGCTTCGAAACCCAGGCTGCTGGCGGTCTCGAGTGCATTGCGCATGTCCTTCAGTTGCACCGTCATGCGACCACGCGGCTCGAAGTCACGTTCCACCATGCGTTGGCCGTGCACTTGCAGGATGCGGCTGTCGGCAAAGCCGCCGGTGATGGCTTCCTTCACCTTGGCTGGAATGGCGCCGCCCTTCTGGCACAGCAGCAGGGCTTCGGCCACGGCGCCGATGGTGATGCCCACGATCATCTGGTTGGCCAGTTTGGCCAACTGGCCCGCCCCTGCGGGGCCGACCAGGGTGGCGCGGCCCAGTGCCGCGAACACCGGTTGGGCGCGCGCGAAGGTACTGGGTTTGCCGCCGGCCATGATGGCCAGCGTACCTTGCTCGGCGCCGATGGTGCCGCCGGAAACGGGGGCGTCAACGTGGGTGATGGCGTAGTCGCCCAGGCGCTCGGCGTGGGCGCGGGCCTCGGCCGGCTTGATGGACGACATGTCGATCACCACCGTGCCCGGCTTCATGGCGTTGGCAACGCCGGCACCAAACAGCACCTGCTCCACCACCGCGCCGTTCTCCAGCATGGTGATGACGATCTCCGCCTCACGGGCGGCAGACGCCGCTGAGTCGTGCACCGTGGCCATGCTTGCCAGACGCTCGGCCTTGTCGCGGCTGCGGTTCCATACATGCACGTCGTGCCCGGCTTCGCACAGGCGGCGTGCCATGGGAAAGCCCATGAGGCCGATGCCCAGAAAGGCCAATTTCATGGTTTCTTCACTCCCTCAAACATCTGTTCCATCTCGCGTCGAACCTGGTAGGCATGGGTGCTGGTATCCATGGCGACATCGTCCCAGCGCAGGCTTTGGCCTTTTTTCACCGGGCGTACCAGTTTGACATTGTGCGCCAAGCCCAGCGGCAAGCCGCCCAGCTGCAGCGAGGTGCTGGCCGGCAGCAGCTTGCCCCAGACGGTGTAACCGCCTTCGCCGTCGAGCATCTCGCCGGGTTGCAGGTCGCGCTTGGCAGTCGCCACCACGTCGGCATTCCAGCAGGTGGCCACGCCGGTGGGCTCGCCGCGCACGGCCACACTGGCCACCGAGACGCCGACTTCCAGCCCGATCAGGTGCCAGCGCTTGTAGAGCGTGAAGTAGCGTCCGCTGGGGTCGGTGTGGGCGTTGTACTCCTCGAAGCAGTTCTTGATGTACTCGGTTTCGGCCTCCACCGTGACCCAGACCCCCATGCGGATGTCATACGGAATCTTGCGGCCATCGGCCTCCAGCGAGGAGATCACCTCCACCATGCCCTTGCGCTCCAGCACGCCGCCTTCGCTTTTGGGCCGCGTGACGAAGGGAATGTCTTCCACGCTGGCCGGTGGGTAGAGCAGGCCGTTGCTCGGTACCGTGAGGCCGGTGGCGTTGGCCACCGCCGTGCTTTCAATGGAGGGCTTGGAGCCATCGAGAAAGCTGTTGAACATCTTGGGGTTGAGGCCGCCGCGTGCGGCCTGCTCGGGCGTCAGGCCGTAGTTGCCCCACACCGTCTCCGGCGTCGATTCGCTGAAGTGCGGCAGCCACTTGTGGCCGCGCCCTGCCGCCACCACCGGGAAGCCGCAGGTGCGGGCCCAGTCCACCAAGTCGCAGATCAGCGCCGGCTGGTCACCGAAGGCCAGCGAATAGACCACGCCGGCCTGCGCCGCGCGGCGCGCCAGCAGCGGGCCACAGAAGGCATCGGCCTCCACCGTGACGTTGACCACGTGCTTACCGTGGGCGAAGGCCTCCAGGATGTGGTCCACCGCGGCGATGGGGTTGCCGGTGCACTCGACGATGATGTCGATCTGCGGGTGGGTGACCACGGCGCGCCAGTCGTCGGTGATCCAGGTTGCTCCTGTTTTGATAGCGTCTTGCGCAGATGTGGCGGCGCTAGAGGCCGAATTCCATCCCACACGTGCGAGGTTGGCGCGGGCCGCGTCGGGTGACAGGTCGGCAATGGCGACCAGTTGCACGCCGGGCGTGCGCGGAATCTGGGCCAGGTACATGGAGCCGAATTTGCCGGCCCCGATCAGGCCGACACGGACCGGCCGCTGCTCGGCGGCGCGTTGCTGGAGTTTGGCATGGAGGTTCATGAAACAAGAATACCGCGACTTGTCTTTCTCAGGGTTTCCCCTTGTCACGGGTCGGCGGCCGTCTGGCGGCAGGAGTGTGACAAGATCAAGCCCTGCGAAAATGACAGAACAAAAATTGGAGATCGTGAATGGCTTCTTGGGATAAGCAATGGCTGGACCGCATGTACAACAACCGGGCGTTGGTGCCTGAACATGCGGCCCACTTCGCCCAGTGGGCGGATGCCTCGGATGATGCGCGTGAAGTCCATGTGCACAAGCTCGATGTGGCCTATGGTGATGAACCGATGGAAACGCTCGACGTCTTCCCTCGCTCGCACTTGGCGCCGCAGCCGGCCCCCGCCGCCGGCGCGCCGGTGGTGGTGTTCATTCATGGCGGCTGGTGGCGCTCGCTTGACAAGGCGGATCATTCCTTCATCGCGCCGGCTTTCACCAACCAGGGCGCTTGCGTCATGATCCCCAACTACGCGCTGTGCCCGGCGGTGACCATTCCGCAGATCACACTGCAGATGGTCAAGGCACTGGCCTGGGTCTACCGTAATGCCCGCAAGTACGGCGGGGACCCGAATCGCATCCATGTGGTGGGCCACTCAGCGGGCGGCCACTTGGCGGCCATGCTGCTGGACTGCCTCTGGCCGGCCTATGCCAAGGACTTGCCGGCTGATCTGGTGAAGGGCGCCATGTCCATCTCAGGCCTGTACGACCTGGAGCCGATCATGCACACCCCTTTTCTCAAGGACTCGCTCAAGCTCACGCCTGAACAGGTGCGCCTGGCCAGCCCGGCGCTGCTGCCCGCACCCAGGCGGGGAGTGCTCTACGCGGTGGCCGGTGGTGACGAAAGTGCCGAGTTCATTCGCCATAACCAGCTGATCCAGCAGGCCTGGGGCAAAAAGGTCGTGCCGGTGTGCGAAACCATTCCCGGCAAGAACCACTTCAGTGTGCTCGAGGACCTGACGGCACCGTGGACGCACCTGCATCAGCTGGCGAGCCGGCTGGTGTTGGGGCGGGGTTGACGTGAGCCGTCTGGCTGCCTCGCTTGTTCTCGCAACGGGAGGCTGCCGCTGAGCCCATGTGCTGCGGACGCTGCATGACCATGATGACGTGTCATTCATTTCAGGGCGCTGATCGTCCATGAGTTTGCTCGACCCCCGCTCGGTGATCGTGATGAGCGCCTTTCTGGCGCTGGTCACGATGCTGATCCTGGTCTCGCTGCGCCGCAGCGTCTCGACGCAGATCAAGGGTGTGGGCGAATGGATCACGGCGGATGCGGGGTTCCTCTTTGCCGTGGTGCTGCTGAACCTGCGCGGCACCGTGCATCCCTTTTTGGGTGTGGCGGTGGCCAATACGCTCATCGTCGTGGCCGTGCTGCTGTTTGGCCACGGCCTGAGACGCTTCTACGGTGAGCAGCCTGCCCTGCGGCCGTTGGCGCTGAGCGGGGCGGCCTTTTTCACATGCGTGAGCTTCGTCACCTTTGTCATGCACAGCTATCCGCTGCGCCTGGCCCTGGTCACGGCCTCGCTGCTGTGTGCCTTTGTTCTCGCCCTGTGGCACCTGTCCCGCCATGCCACGGGAACGTTTGGCGAGCGGGTGACCCAGTTCGCCTTGGTGCTGCCGGTCGTGGGCATCCTGCTGCGTCTGCTGACGGTCGGTGAGGTCGGCAGCCAGTCCCAGCTGTTCCAGTCGTCCACCGTGCAGTCCTTGTACGTGGCGAGCCTGGGGGCTGGGGTCTTGTCAGCGGGGGTGGGTTTCATCCTGATGATCAATGAGCGCACGCGCACCGAGCTGGAGAAGCTGGCGCACAGCCTGGAGCGCACGACGCAGGAACTGCGCCAGCAGAACGAGGTCAAGTCCAAATTCCTGGCTTATGCCGGGCACGACATCCGCCAGCCCTTGCAGGCGATTCATTTCCAGTTGGCCGGATTGATGGATTCCGGCCTCGATCCCAAACAGAAAAAAACAGCCAGCATGATGGAGTCATCCGTCAATGCGCTCACGGATCTGCTCGATTCCCTGCTGGACATTTCCAAGCTGGATGCCGGTGCGATCAAACCGTATCTGAAGCCGGTCGATCTGGACATCGTCCTGGCCCAACTGGTGCAGGAGTTCATGCCCCAGGCCAGCGCCAAGGGCTTGCGTCTCAAGCTGAGGCTGCCCCGGGACGAGGTGACGGTGTTGACGGACGAACGGCTGTTGTCGTCGATGCTGCGCAATCTGCTGGGCAACGCCATCAAGTACACGCAGCAGGGCGGCGTTCTTGTCGCCGTGCGCCGGGTGACCCAGGGCTTCAAGGTACAGGTGTGGGACACCGGCATCGGCATCCCTGAAGAACACCTGGAGCAGGTGTTTGAAGAGTATTACCAGATCGACAATCCGCAGCGTGACCGCAGCAAGGGCCTGGGACTCGGACTGGCCATCGTGCGCCGGATTTCGGCGCTGCTGGATTTGAACCTGGCTTGTCGCTCCCGGCCCGGGAAAGGAACGGTCATGGAGATCACTTTGCCGGCGGCCACGCAGCCGAGTGCCGCGGCGGCCGATGACGTACCGCTTGTCAGGCTCGACCTGAGCGGAACCCGGGTGGTGGTGGTCGAGGACACGACGGAGGTGGCGCAGGCGCTGAGCCAATGGTTACAGTCTCAGGGCGCCCGGGTCTCCCATTACCTGACGGCAGAAGAGGCACTGGCCGCACCCGGTATTGAGACGGCCGACTTCTACCTCAGTGACTACCGCTTGCCGGGCAGGATGAACGGACTGGATTTCCTGCAATCCTTGCAGGCGCAGGCGCCGGATGAAATCCAGGCCGTGCTACTGACCGGCGACACGTCGAGCCAGTTCATTGAACGGGTGGCCGCCAGCGGCTGGCCGATCCTGTTCAAGCCTGTCAAACCGAGGGAGCTCAAGGCTTTTCTCAAGTTGCTGCAGACATCTGCCGGCTCGCCGGGCCTTCTTTGAGGGCGGTGCATGCCGCGTTGGACGCGGACGCTGTGGCCCACCCTCACTGGGGTGAGGGATACAGCATCCGAATGTCGCGGTAGTGTTCATCGGCTACCGGTGCGAAGCCGGTCATGCCCAGTTCCTTGAACATGTCTTGCAGTGAGCTGGTATCGCCCAGGAAGACTTGGCGGATTTTGTCGACGAGTGCCGGGCAGAGCCGCGTGCGGTGGACAAATGGGTCATATGGGATGGGCTGCGATTTCCAGAGGATCTGGAGGTCTTCCAGGCGAAGCTTGCCGCGGCGAACGGCTTCGTCCAATGCGGTGCTGGAAACAAAGGCGGCGTCGACCTGGCCCTTTTGCACGATGTCGATCGAGCGATCATGCGAACCTGCGAATGTGACGCGCCTGAAATAGGCGTTGAGGGGTACGCCGAGCTGCTTTTCCATTGCGTGGCGTGGCAGGATAGCCCCCGACGTGCTGGCCGGATCTGTCAGGCTGAGCGTGCCGCCACGCAAGTGGTCGATGCTCTTGATGCCGTTTGCACGGCGGGTGATCAGAAGCGACTTGTATGAGGCCCCAGACTCCGTGGTCGCTCCTTCGCGCAGCCGGAAGGATGCGATGGGAGCGATCTTGGCGCCGCGCCCCATGGCAATCGCGTAGGAGGCCGGGCCGAGTTCGGCCAGGTCAATGCCCTCGGCAAGAAGTCCTTCGACGACCGAGCCATAGGAGGTGGAGGGAACCACCTCGACGCGTCTGCCCAGGGCAGTTTCCAGTCGTTTGATCAGGGGGCGGTACTGGGTGAGTTGGAGCGTGGGGTCCTTGATCGGAACCAGTGCCAGTCGAAGCGGGCGGGGATCCTCGCAGGTCCCTGCACGGGCAAGAGGCGTCATCATCAGCGCCAGGCCGAAGGCAAGAAGGGTGGCAACAGATTTTTTCATGAGGGGCTCAGGAATGACTGTTTGAGAAGCTCGCTGGCGGCTTTGGCAGGAACGGGGCGACTGAAGAAGTAGCCTTGCACCATGTCACAGCCGGCGGTCTTGAGGTGAATCAGTTGATCGACCAACTCGACGCCTTCGGCGATGACGTTCATCTTCAAATTGTGTGCCAGTGTGATGATGGAGGTCACGATGACGGCATCATCCGTTCTGTTGCGGATGTCATTGATGAAGGAACGGTCGATCTTGAGGGTGTGGATAGGGAAGTTGCGGATGTAGTCGAGGCCGGAAAAGCCGCTCCCGAAGTCATCCAGTGCAATTCGGATCCCGAGCTGCTCCAGCTTTCCTAGGACCGCGATGGCCACATCCATCGATTCGACCAGGCAGGTCTCCGTGATTTCCATTTCCAGTGATTCAGCCGCCAGGTCATACGTTGCCAGCAGGCTGCTGATCTGTTGGTGCAGTTGCTCATCCTGCAATTGCTTGGCGGACACGTTGAAGGCAATCGGTACCAGGGGGAGCCCCTCTGTTTTCCAGTTGCACAGCTGTTGGCAGCAGGCCTCCACAACCCAGTTGCCGATGTCAACGATGTGGCCGGTCTGCTCTGCCAGCGGGATGAAGTCGTTGGGGAAGATCAGGCCCAGCTCAGGGTGCTCCCAGCGGACGAGGGCCTCGAACCCCACAATCTGGTAGTCCGAGAGCCTGACTTTGGGCTGGAAGTGCAGCACCAGTTCCTGCTCTGCAATGGCTTTCGGAAAGCGTTGCTCCAGATTGAAGAACCGTGAGCCGGCGGGATTGAGTGCCGTGTCATAAAAGGTGTATTTCCCCCGGCCCCAGCGCTTGGACTGGTACATGGCAGCATCGGCATGGCGGTAAAGCGTTTCGGCGTCGGTGCCGTCGCGCGGGAAAATCGCGATCCCGATGCTCGGGCTCACCTGGATGTCGAGACCGTCCAGATCGTTGTAGGGCAGGCTGATCTGCTCGACCAGTTTGGCTGCAATGCTGGCCGCGTCGTCTACGTTGTCGAGTGCCGTGAGCAGTACCGCAAACTCGTCCCCCCCGAGCCGGGCGATCAGGTCGGACTCTCTGAGCGTTGCACGCAGCCGGCTTGAGACCGCCTGCAGCAGCAGATCGCCGATGTGGTGTCCCATGTTGTCATTGACGCTCTTGAATCGGTCAAGATCCAGGTACATCAGGGCATAGTGTTTCCGGTTCCGCTTGGCTTGCTGGAGGTGGCTGGCCAAGAGCTCATTGAACATCCGGCGGTTGGGCAGGCCGGTGAGGTGATCGTGGGCAGCGAGTACAAACGCACGGCGTTTTTCTTCTTCCAGTTGCCCGATCAGCTCGCGGTTCTGCTGTGCGGACTGAGCGAGGGCTTCAATGAAGCGACCTTGTCGGCGCAGGCCTCTGACAACCCAGTAAGTCGCTGCCAGCAAGACGATGGAAAAAATCGACAGCACAATGAGGAAACGGGATCGTGTTGTTGAATAGTCAGCCAGAATGTCTTGCATCTCACGGCTGACGACCACGAGAAATGGCTGCCCCTCGGGGCGACGAACGCTGGAGAGATAGACCTGTCCGTCTTTGAAAAGATCACTTTGAACCGAACTCACCTGGTCCGAGGCGAGACTCAGGAAGTCTGCCTGGCGGTTCTTGTCTTGCAGGACCAAACCTTCCTGGCGAGCTTCCGCGATGATTGCACCGTCGAGGCTCACGATCTGGATCACCCCAGTGCGTCCGAAATCAATGTGCCGGTACAGCTGGAGAAAATAGCCCAGGTCGAACTCGACCATCAACACGCCGCGAGGTGTGGCGTCTTGGCCCAAGACGGGCATGAGCAATGGGATGTGCCAAGCCTGTTCGTTCGACTGCAACCGAGGTACGAGGCTGTGAGGGCTGGCATGGCCGTCCGCTGACGCCAGTACTTTGCGTAAGGCCTCCTGCATTTCCGGGCTGTCCTGGGCTGGCGAGGAGCTGTACACCCGGCGATGAGTGCGGTCATAGAGCGCCGTTCGTAAAAAAATGCGATCCGCAGAACTCATCCATGACAAGCGGCTGCTCGCTGCCGCCTGCTGTCCCTCGAACCATCCTTCGGCCGCGATGGTCATCAGCCTGCCACGGTCAAGGACCTGCCCGAGGTTTTCGGCAATGACCGTGGCCATGTTCTGCTGCTGCGCACGTGCATTGGCACTGATGAGATCTTTCTCCGCTTCCAATCTCTGCCATGTTCCGCCCCACGCCATGAGCAGGAGCATCAGCGACAGTCCTGCGGTACCGATCTCAAGGATTTGCCAGTAATGTTCGCTCAGGAGCGCCAGCCACGCCCGATACTTCTGCGGAAGGGATATGTGCACAACGGCAAGGCTTTCAGTTCATTTTTTTCATTATGCGAGAGCAATCTTTCATTTTTTTGACGCTGGATGGGTGTCTTTGCTACGGCGCATCTCAGCCGCAACGGTGGTTTGAGCGCTGATTTGAGTCGGCATAGTAGCCGGCACGCTCTTCTGGCAAGCGATGCGATAGGCTCACCGTTATCGTGTGGGCTTTTCAACAAGGTCGGCATGGCCTCTGTTTTGCCACCTCCGCTGCTGGCCCGTCTGAACGATGGGTTGTGTGCCACCGGGGTTGTTCCGTATTGGCATTCGACAGCCTTTCCTAATGCGATCCTGATGCGGGCAGTGCTACGCTGTCGGCATCATGGATCGATCCAAGACTCCGGCCATCTCCTCCAGCAGACCTTGGGGCATCGTCATCGGGTTGCTGGCGCTGGCCACCGTCGCGGGCTTGTTGCTGGAGCCGCATGTATCGCTGACCAGCCAGGCCATGATCTACGTGCTGACGGTCGTGATCGCCGCCTACCGGCTGGACTGGGTGAAATCGGCCGTCTGCGCCGTCGGTGCCGTCACCGCCCTGAACTTCTTTTTCGTGCCACCGCGCTGGACCTTCGAGGTCGAGAGCCAGGAGCACTTCATTGCGCTCACCACCATGCTGGTGGTCGCCCTGGTGATCAGCAGGTTGGCCAGCGGGCTGCGGCGCGAGACCGAGATCGCCCGGCTGAATGAGCAGCGTGCGCGGCAGTTGCAGGCGCTGGCGACCGAGCTGTCCGGCGTCACCACGCCGCAACAGGTGCAGACCTTGGGCCGTAGCGCGCTGGATGCCGCTTTTGCGGGGCCTAACACGCTGGTGCTGGCGGAAGGCGTCGCGGCCTTGGCGCAGGTCGAGGAGCTGACGCCCGCCGTACTTGACGGCATGCACTGTTGCATGAACGAAGGCGCCGTGCTGGGACCAGGCACGGGGCGCTGGCCCGGTCTGGACGCCTGGTACCTGCCCTTGGGTGAACGGGCAAAGGTCTCGGGGGCCGCCTGTGTCCGCCCGGCCGTGGCCGCCGACGAGGAAGGACGGGAACATGCGCAGGCGCTGTGTGCCCTGCTGGCGCAGGCGCTGTGGCGTCTGAAGCTCACCACCTCCATGCTGGCGGCGCAGGGCGAGGCCGAGCGCCAGCAGTTGCAA
Organism: Hylemonella sp.; assembly: GCA_030680575.1. Lineage (GTDB taxonomy): Bacteria > Pseudomonadota > Gammaproteobacteria > Burkholderiales > Burkholderiaceae_C > Hylemonella. The sequence goes on along the minus strand of JAUXVI010000051.1, from coordinate 50,972 downwards.
AGCACCTTTCTGGCGGCGATCTCGCACGATCTGCGCACGCCGCTGGCCGCCATCGTGGGCGCGGCATCCGCCCTGCAGACCCAGCACGACAAGCTGGCCCCGACGGAACAGGCGCGCCTGCTGGACAGCATTGCGAGTGAAGCGTCCTACCTCAGCGCCATCACCGAGAACACCTTGCAACTGGTGCGGCTGGCCAGCCCCGGGCTGGTGCTGCGGCGCGACTGGGAGTCGATGGAGGAGATCGTCGGCGCGGTGCTGGCGCGCATGCGTCCGCATGACCCGGACCATCGCATCCGCGCCAGCGTGCCGGATGGCTTGCCGCTGGTGAAGGTTGATCCGGTGCTGCTGGCGCAACTGGTCGGCAATCTGCTGGACAACGCGCTCAAGTATGGCGAGGGAACGATTGAGCTGACGGTCAGCGCACAGCCGCAGGAGATCCAGCTCTGCGTCGCGGACCACGGGCCCGGCATTGCGCTGGCCGAACAGGAAGACATCTTCAAACCTTATGCGCGTGGCGACCGCTCGGGCCGGCGCGGTGCCGGTCTGGGGCTGGCGGTCTGCCGCGCCATTGCGCAGGCGCATGGCGGCCGGCTGACGCTGCAGTCCCGCGTTGGCGAAGGCAGCGTCTTCTGCCTGGTGTTGCCGCTGGATCTGCCGCCACCGGCGCCGGAGTTGCCATGAGCCCCGCCCGGCCGCCCGAAGGGGCTCGCACCGCAGTGCGCTGCACGGAGGTTTTTTCGTGAACCCCGCCCGGCCGCCCGAAGGGGCTCGTACCGCAGTGCGTTGCACGGAGGTGTTGCCATGACCTTGCGCGTGCTGGTGGTGGAGGATGACCGCGAGATCCGCTCGCTGATGCAGTCTTCGCTTTCGGTCGAAGGCTTCGAGGTGCAGACCGCGGTGACGTTGAGCGAGGCCATGGCGCTGCTGCGCCACAGCCCGCCCGACGTCATCGTGCTCGATCTGGGGTTGCCCGACGGCGACGGCCTGCAACTGGTGCACGAGGTGCGCCGGCAGCAGAGCGTGCCCATCATCGTGGTGTCGGCACGCCATCAGGAAGTGCAGAAGATCGAGCTGCTCGATGCCGGCGCCGACGACTACCTGACCAAACCCTTCAACGTGGGCGAGCTGCTGGCACGCATCCGCGTGGCACTACGCCACCGTGGCACGGCCCTGGCCGCCGCCGTGACGGTGCATGAACTGGACGATCTGCGCATCGATCTCGCCGCGCACACAGTGCAGCGCGCCGGGGCGCCGGTGCATCTCACACCCACCGAGTTCAAGCTGCTGGCGCGCCTGGTGCGCAGCGCCGGCAAGGTGGTGACGCACCGGCAGCTGCTGACGGATGTGTGGGGCCCCGAGTTCACCGAGCACACGCACTACCTGCGGCTGTACATGGGTCAGCTGCGCGCCAAGATCGAGCGCGACCCGGCCGAGCCGCGCCATCTGCTGACCGAGACCGGCGTCGGTTACCGGCTCGCCAGCGACTGACCCATCGCGTCCTTATGCGTTCCTGATGCCGGGCGCGCGACAGTGGCGGCATCGTCACTTTGAATGCTTTGCGATGGACACGAATCACGACAAGGAAAAACTCGCCGTATTGACACTGGGCGCTCTGGGCGTGGTGTACGGCGACATTGGCACCAGTCCGCTGTACACGATGAAAGAGATCTTTGGCGCCGCGGGCGTGCCGCTGGACATGGCCCACATCATCGGCGCCGTCTCGGTGATCGTCTGGGGTCTGCTGACCATCGTCACCCTCAAGTACGTGCTGCTGATCCTGCGTGCCAACAACCGCGGCGAAGGCGGCATCCTGGCGCTGACCGCGCTGGCCGCCCAAGCGGCGGGCAAGACACCCGGACGGCGTGTTGCGCTGCTGCTGACCGGTGTGGCAGGGGCAGCGCTGTTTTATGGCGACAGCGTCATCACGCCGGCGATCTCCGTGCTGAGCGCGGTCGAGGGCCTGGAGGTGGTGACGCCGGCGCTCAAGCCCTATGTGCTGCCGGTGTCGGCCACGGTGCTGGTCGGCCTGTTCATGGTGCAGCGTTTCGGCACCGGCCTGGTCGGCCGGCTGTTCGGCCCCATCATCATGCTGTGGTTTGCGGTGCTGGCCTTCACCGGCTTGCTGGAGATCGTGCGTGAGCCTGCCATCCTGGCGGCTTTGAACCCGTTGCATGCACTGGCCTTTTTGCGTGCCCAGGGCTGGCATGTGTTTGTGGCGGTGGGCGCCATCGTGCTGGCCTTCACGGGGGCTGAGGCGCTGTATGCCGACATGGGGCACTTCGGCAAGCGCCCGGTCCAGCTGGCCTGGATCGGCTACGTGCTGCCGGCGCTGGCGATCAACTACATGGGCCAGGGTGCGTTGCTCATGCGCGACCCCTCCGCCGTGGACAACCCCTTCTACCGCATGTTCCCCACGGCCTGGCTGGTGCCGGCGGTGGTGCTGGCCACGCTGGCCACCATCATCGCCTCACAGGCGGTGATCTCAGGCGCCTATTCCGTCACCAAACAGGCGATCCAGCTGGGCCTGCTGCCGCGCATGCGCGTGCTGTACACCTCGGCCAAGGAGGTCGGCCAGATCTACATGCCGGAGGTCAACTGGCTGCTGCTGGTGGCCGTGCTGCTGGCGGTGGTCGGCTTCGGCAGTTCGTCGGCGCTGGCCTCGGCCTATGGCATTGCGGTCACGCTGACCATGCTCATCACGACGGTGTTGACCTTTTTCGTCATCCGCCATGGCTGGGGCTACCCTTTGCCGCTGGCGCTGGCTGCCACCGGCGCCTTTCTGCTGCTGGATGCGGCGCTGGTCGTCTCCTGTGCCATCAAGTTCCTGGAGGGCGGCTGGTTTCCGCTGGTTGCCGGCATCGCCATCTTCGCCGTCATGGCGACCTGGCGGCGTGGTCGCGAGCTGCTGATCGAGAACATCCGGCAGGGCGATCCGGAACTGTTGCCCTTCATCACGACCATGGCCGCCGAGTCGGTGCACCGTGTGCCGCGTACCGCTGTTTATGCGGTGGCCAATCCGGACACCGTGCCGCAGGCACTGATGCACAACCTCAAGCACAACCAGGTGCTGCACGAGCGTAATCTGATCCTGACGGTGGTGTTCCATGATGTGCCCTGGATTGCGGACGAGGAGCGCGTGCAGGTGACGCCCCTGGTGCCGGGTTTCTGGAAGGTGCAGGTGAACTACGGTTTCATGAACACCCCCGACATCCCGCAGGCGCTTGAACGCTGCCAGGCCCAGGGCTTGGCGATCAACCTGTTCGAGACCTCCTATTTCCTCAGCCGGGAAATCGTGGTGCCCACCCGCGGCGCCGGCATGGCGCGCTGGCGCGAGGCCTTGTTTTCCCTCATGTCGCGCAATGCCGGTAACGTGGCGGACTTTTTCCGCCTGCCGAACAACTGCGTGATCGAATTGGGGACACGGGTGCAGATCTGAGGCGTTGGGGAGCGGACTTCCTACAATGGCGGCATGTCCTCTGTTCTGCCGCCGTCCGGTTTCTCCCCCTCCCTGTTTTCCACCGCCACCGACTCCCCCTTGATTGCGAGTCTGAATGAGGAGCAGCGTGCCGCCGTCACGCTGCCGCCCGAGCATGCGCTGATCCTGGCCGGCGCCGGTTCGGGCAAGACGCGGGTGCTGACCACGCGCATCGCCTGGCTGCTGCAGACGGGGCAGGTGTCGCCCGGCGGTGTGCTGGCGGTGACCTTCACCAACAAGGCGGCGCGCGAGATGATGACGCGCCTCTCCAGCATGCTGCCGGTCAATGTGCGCGGCATGTGGATCGGCACCTTCCATGGCCTGTGCAACCGGCTGCTGCGTGCCCACTACAAGGCAGCCAACCTGCCGCAGACCTTCCAGATCCTGGACACGCAGGACCAGCTCAGCGCCGTCAAGCGTCTGTGCAAGCAGTTCAATGTGGACGACGAACGTTTTCCGCCCAAGCAGTTGCAGTGGTTCATTGCCGGCTGCAAGGAAGAGGGGCTGCGCCCCCACATGGTGGAGGCGCGCGACGAGGACACGCGCAAGAAGGTGGAGTTGTACCAGCTGTACGAAGAGCAGTGCCAGCGCGAGGGCGTGGTCGATTTCGGCGAGCTGCTGCTGCGTTCCTACGAGCTGCTGCGCGATAACGATCCGGTGCGCGAGCACTACCAGCGGCGCTTCCGCCACATCCTGATCGACGAGTTCCAGGACACCAACAAGCTGCAGTACGCCTGGATTAAGCAATTGGCGGGGCAGGATGACAGCGGCACGCTGCGCCCGGACGGCGGCGCGGTGCTGGCCGTAGGCGACGACGACCAGAGCATCTACGCCTTCCGCGGTGCGCGCGTGGGCAACATGGCCGACTTCGTGCGCGAATTCAAGGTGCAGCACCAGATCAAGCTGGAGCAGAACTACCGCAGCTACAGCAACATCCTGGACGCCGCCAACGAGCTGATCAGCCACAACAAGCACCGCCTGGGCAAGAACCTGCGCACCGATCAGGGACCGGGCGAGCCGGTGCGGGTGTACGAGTCCACCAGCGACTTTGCCGAGGCGCAGTGGATGGTGGACGAGATGAAACAGCTGGTGCGCGAAGGCATGGAGAGAAAAGAGATTGCCGTGCTGTACCGCTCCAACGCGCAGAGCCGGGTGATCGAGACCGCCTTGTTCAATGCCGCCATCCCCTACAAGGTGTATGGCGGCCTGCGCTTCTTCGAGCGCGCCGAGATCAAGCACGCGCTGGCCTACTTGCGTCTGCTGGAGAATCCGCTGGACGACACCAGTTTCCTGCGCGTGGTCAATTTCCCGCCGCGCGGCATCGGGGCGCGCAGCCTGGAGCAGCTGCAGGACGCGGCGCGCGCGGCCGGCTGCTCGCTGCATGACGCGGTGAGCACGGTCAGCGGCAAGGCCGGTGCCAACCTCGGTGCTTTCGTTGCCAAGATCGACGTGCTGCGCGAGCAGACGCAAGGTCTGACGCTGCGCGAGATCATCGAACTGGTGCTGGCACACAGCGGCCTGATCGAGCACTACCAGACCGAGCGCGAAGGCGCCGACCGCATCGAGAACTTGGAAGAACTGGTGAACGCGGCCGAGAGCTTTGTTTCGCTGGAAGGCTTCGGCCGTGATGCCGAGGCGCTGCCGCAGGAAACGAGCGTACCAGCGGCCGCCGAGCCCGGGGCGCCCGACGACACTGGCGAAGTGATGTCACCGCTGGCTGCCTTCCTCACCCACGCCGCGCTGGAGGCCGGCGACAACCAGGCGCAGGACGGGCAGGACGCAGTGCAGCTGATGACGGTGCATGCCAGCAAGGGGCTGGAGTTCAACTGCGTTTTCATCACCGGGCTGGAAGAAGGCCTGTTCCCGCACGAGAACTCGATGAGTGACTTCGACGGGTTGGAGGAGGAGCGGCGCCTGATGTATGTGGCCATCACACGCGCACGCCAGCGCCTGTACCTCAGCCACTCGCAGACACGCATGCTGCACGGCCAGACGCGTTACAACATCCGCAGCCGCTTCTTCGATGAGTTGCCGGAGGAAACGCTCAAGTGGATCACGCCGAAGCACCAGGGCTTTGGCTCCGGCTTTGAAGTTGCTATCAATTCAGGAGCTGGACGCGCAGGTTGGTCGGGGTCCAAGGGCCAATTTGGCTCTGATTTTTCGAGCAGCCGACATGCGCCCGAGCCGGTGTCAAAAGCCAGCGAGAGCACCGGCCTGAAGGTCGGCATGAAGGTGTTCCACACCAAGTTCGGCGAAGGCACGGTGCTCACGCTCGAAGGGGCGGGTGACGATGCGCGGGCGCAGGTCAACTTCCCGCGCCACGGCGTCAAGTGGCTGGCGCTGTCGGTGGCCAAGCTGACGCCGGTGCCCTGAAGTGCCCCCGGCTCGCGTTCTCAGGGGCTGGAAGGGTTAGGGGGGCTGGTTTCAGCGTCGTCGGTGACGAAGCTGTCACGGAAGCTGAAATAGATCGAGCAGAAGAACATGGCCGCCAGCAACAGGGAAGCCGGGAACATCAGCATGCCCATCAGTTCGGGCTGGCCCAGGGCCATGCTCAGCATCAGCAGCCCTGCGCCAACGAGCGAGAAGACGCCCAGCCAGCCGAGCAGGAAGAGTGTCATGGCGCCGAAGTTGCGCAGACAGGCCACCCCGCTGAAGAACAGGCTTTTGGCCGGCGACACACCATGCCAGTGCACCAGCGCCGGGGCGTGCCAGAACAGCAGCGACAGCGGCAGGTACAGCGCCATGGCCACCCACATGGCGTTCTGGAAGGCCGGGCTCTCCACCATCTCGCGCGTGAGCGAGCCGCCCACCAGATAGAGGCGCGCGAAGTCGCCACCGTCGAACAAGGCCGAGATGCCAAGCACCGCCAGGAAACCCAGCGCATAGATCACGCCCAGCACCGCCATGGCGCGCGCCTGTTGGCGGCCGGCCCGGAAGGCGCTGATCAGGATCGATGGCATGGGGAACTTGCCCTGGCTGGCCTCGCGCGTGGCGGCCATCAGACCCAGGGTGGCCGCCGGCAGCAGGCCCAAGGCCAGCGCGTTGCCGAGATAGGGAACCAGGCTGGCCACCGACATGACGGTGATGAACAGGAAAAACAGGCCCGAGAGCGCCAGCGGCTGCTGCCAGAAGGTGCGCAGGCCCGCCCTGACCCAGAGCCAGCCGGTACGCGCGGGGACGATGTTGAGTTTCATGCCGCTTGCCGTGCCGGGCTGGCGAGAAAGTCGGACGCGTGCACCGGCTGCTGGATGCGCTGGCGCAGCACACGCTCGAAATGCGCCGGGTCGTGTGCCTGCAGCATCGAGGCTTCGCGCGGCAGGTGGAAGTCCCACAGGCGCGAGGTCCAGAAACGCAGGGCACCGGCGCGCAGCATGGCTGGCATCAGCTCGCGCTCGGCGGCGCTGAACGGCCGCACGGCGGCATAGGCCTGCAGGAAGGCCGCGGTGCGTTCGGCATCTGTCTCGCCGTTGGCCAGGTCGATGCACCAGTCGTTCAGGCAGACCGCCACGTCGAACAGCCAGCTGTCGACACCGGCAAAGTAGAAGTCGAAGAAACCGGTCAGCTCGGGCTGGTCGGAGCCGGGCGCGCGGTCGAACATCACGTTGTCGCGGAACAGGTCGGCATGGATGGGGCCGCGCGGCAGGGCACTGTAGATCGGCTGTGCCGCCACATGGTTCTGGTAGGCCAGCTCGCTGCGGATCAGGGTGGCCTGCTCGGGTGTCAGATGCGGCAGCACCACCGGCACGGTCTCGTTCCACCAGGCCAGGCCGCGCAGATTGGGTTGCTGGCGGTCGTAGTCACGCCCGGCCAGGTGCATCTTCGCCAGCATGTCGCCCACGGCTGCGCAGTGCGCCGGGGTGGGCTTAAGTTCGCTTTTGCCGCGCAGGCGGTTGACCACCGCCGCCGGCTTGTCCTTGAGTTTGTGCAGGATATCGCCGTCGCGGTCGGCTGCCGGGTCGGGCACCGGGATGCCCTTGAGCGCCAGGTGCTTCATCAGGCGCAGGTAAAAGGGCAGTTGTTCGAAACTCAGGCGTTCGAACAGGGTCAGCACATAGGCACCCTGGTCGGTGGTGACGAAGTAATTGGTGTTCTCGATGCCGCCCTTGCAGCCTTCCATGGCCTGCAGCTGGCCCAGGCTCAGGGTTTGCAGCAGGGCACCGGCCTCATCGAATGAGACTTCCGTGAAAACCGCCATGGATCAGAAACTCTTGATTTTCCAGCCACCCGAGCCGCCTGCACCGCGTTCGCGGTCGGCTGCGGCCGGGTTGCGGTTGTTGCTTTCCGGGCCCACTTCATAGGCTGGGGCATCGCCCTTGGGCTTGACGGTGATGCTCTTGGTTTCACCGCCCACGCGTAGCTCGTCAATGCGCGAGCCGGCATCCTCGTGGCGGATGTTCTCGATGCGCGGGTCGGTCCGGTCGGCCTTGTCGGCCTGTTCGGCAGGGGCCGGGGTGGCAGTTTGAGCCTGAACCAGACCGGTGGCCAGGCAGACCAGGAGGAGGGGAATGAGGTGAGCGGCACGCATCCGGCCATTGTAGAACCTCCGGCGCCCTGGCCATCACGGGCACAATTGCTACATGAACGAGATTCCGAGCGACAAGAAAACCCTGCTGCTGGTCGACGGTTCCAGCTACCTGTACCGTGCCTTCCACGCCATGCCGGACCTGCGTGCCGTGCCGGGCGACCCCACCAGCAGCCCCACCGGTGCCATCCGCGGCATGATCAACATGCTGCAAAGCCTGCGCAAGGAGGTGCACGCCGACTACGCCGCCTGCGTGTTCGACGCCAAGGGTCCGACCTTCCGCGACGAACTCTACCCCGAGTACAAGGCGCACCGCTCACCCATGCCGGACGACCTGCGCGCCCAGATCGAACCGATTCACGAGGTGGTGCGCCTGATGGGCTGGAAGGTGCTGGACGTGCCGGGCGTGGAGGCCGACGACGTGATCGGCACGCTGGCGGTAACGGCAGCCCATCAGGGCATCGAGGTGGTGGTGAGCAGCGGCGACAAGGACCTGGCCCAGCTGGTCAACTCGCACATCACCATCATCGATACCATGAACGGCAAGCGGCGCGATGTCGCCGGCGTGGAAGCCGAATTTGGCGTGCCGCCGCACCTGATGATCGACTTCCAGACCCTGGTGGGCGATGTCATCGACAACGTGCCGGGCGTGGCCAAGGTCGGCCCCAAGACCGCCGCCAAGTGGCTGCAGGAATACGGCTCGCTCGAAGGTGTGGTGGCCAACGCCGACGCCATCAAGGGCGTGGCGGGCGAGAACCTGAAAAAGGCGCTCGACTGGCTGCCCACCGGTCGTCAGTTGCTCACCATCAAGACCGACTGCGACCTCAATGGCTGGGTGCCGGGGCTGCCGGCGCTCGAGTCCATTGCGCCGGCTGAGCAAGATGCCGCGGCACTGAGGGCTTTTTACGAGAAATACGGCTTCAAGGGCCTGGCGCGCACGCTGGGCGGCGATGCGCCAGCACCGGCACCGCGCAAGGCGAAGAACGCCGAGCCGGGCCTGTTCGACGAACCGGAAGAACCGGTGACCGCGACGGCGTCCAAGGTCAGCACCGTGACCTACGAAACCATTCTGGATTGGGAGACGTTCAAGCGCTGGCTGGCACGCCTTGAGGCGGCTGAACTGGTGGCGCTGGACACCGAAACCACCTCGCTGGACGAGATGGTGGCGGAGATCGTCGGCCTGTCCTTCAGCGTCCAGCCGGGGGAGGCGATCTACATTCCGCTGGCGCACAACTATGCCGATGTGCCGGTGCAATTGCCGCGTGATGAGGTGCTGGCCCGGCTCAAGCCCTGGCTGGAAAACCCGGCCGCCAAGAAGTTGGGTCAGCACATCAAGTACGACCGCCATGTGTTTGCCAACCACGGCATTGAAGTGCAGGGTTACGCCCACGACACCATGCTGCAGAGTTATGTGCTGGAAGTGCACAAGCCGCACGGTCTGGCCAGCCTGGCCGAGCGTCACCTCGGGCGCAGCGGCATCAACTACGAAGACCTGTGCGGCAAGGGTGCGCACCAGATTCCGTTCAGCCAGGTGGACATCACCAAGGCGGCTGAATACTCGTGTGAAGACTCGGACCAGACGCTGGACGTGCACGGGGTGCTGTGGCCGCAGTTGCAGGCCGACGACAAGTTGCGCTTCATCTACGAACTGGAGATCGCCAGCTCCGAGGCGCTGTACCGCATCGAGCGCAACGGCGTGCTGATCGACGGCCCCACGCTGGCGGCGCAAAGCCATGAGCTGGGCCAGCGCATTCTGCAGCTGGAGAAAGAGGCGCACGAGTTGGCCGGGCAACCGTTCAACCTGAGTTCGCCAAAACAGATCGGTGAGATCTTCTTCACCAAGCTCGGCCTGCCGGTGGTGAAAAAAACCGCCACCGGTGCCCCGAGCACCGACGAGGAGGTGCTGGAGAAACTGGCAGAAGATTTCCCGCTGCCGGCCAAGATCCTGGAGCACCGCGGCTTGTCCAAGCTCAAGGGCACCTACACCGACAAGCTGGCGCAGATGGCCAACCCGCGCACCGGCCGCGTGCACACGCACTACGCGCAGGCGGTGGCGGTCACTGGCCGTCTCTCCAGCAACGACCCGAACCTGCAGAACATCCCGATCCGTACCCCCGAGGGCCGGCGCGTGCGCGAGGCCTTCGTCGCGCCGCCCGGCTGCGTGATTGCCAGCGCCGACTACTCGCAGATCGAGCTGCGCATCATGGCCCACATCAGCGGCGATGCCGCGCTGCTGCTGGCCTTCCACGACGGCATGGACGTGCACCGCGCCACCGCGGCCGAGGTGTTCGGCATACCGACCAGCGCCGTCTCCAGTGAGCAGCGTCGTTACGCCAAGGTCATCAACTTCGGCCTGATCTATGGCATGAGCGCCTATGGTCTGGCCAAAAGCCTGGGCATCGACAACACCGCCGCCAAGAACTACATCGAGCGTTATTTCCAGCGCTTCTCCGGTGTCAAGCAGTACATGGACGAGACGCGCGCCAGTGCCAAGGCCCGTGGTTATGTGGAAACCGTGTTCGGCCGCCGCCTTTACCTGCCGGAGATCAACTCACCGAACGGCCCGCGCCGCAGCGGTGCCGAGCGTGCGGCCATCAACGCGCCCATGCAGGGCACGGCGGCCGACCTGATCAAGCTCAGCATGGTCAAGGTGCAGCAGGTGCTGGATGCCGAGCAGCGCGGTACCAAGATCATCATGCAGGTGCACGACGAGCTGGTGTTCGAGGTGCCCGAGAGCGAGGTGGACTGGGTGCGCCATGAGATCCCGCGCCTGATGGCCGGCGTGGCACACCTCAAGGTGCCGCTGCTGGCCGAAGTGGGCGTGGGGCCCAATTGGGATAAGGCGCATTGACATGCGCGTGGGACAAGCCGCACTGAGCCAGGTTTGAGACTGGCTGAGCGCCACGCCGGTGGAATCCGCATCACAACTGGAGCATCCCATGCGTACCCTGAAATCTTTTGGTAAGAATCTCTGTCTGGGCATCGCTGTCGCGGCATTAAGCGCTGGCTCAGCCAGTCTGTATGCCCAGAATGAGAGCGCGTCTGTGCCGGCAGGCTTCACCGGACTTCTCGCCGGCTACCTTGGGCCGCAAGCCCTGCCGAACAGTCTCGCCCTGGTTCCGCCGGCACCCGCTGCAGATTCATCCGCCTTGATGCTGGATCAAGAGATCAGCCGCCGGAGTTTCCTCTTGCGTGACACAGCACGCTGGGCATTGGCAAACTCGGATGCTGACCTTCGCTTCCCCCATGCGGCCGGTACATTCTCTTGTGCCTTGAACGCCCCGATCAGCGAGACGGTAACGCCTCGTCTGTACACACTGCTGCGCCGCACGCTGACAGACCTCGGTGTTTCCACCTATGCCGCCAAGATACGCTACAACCGGACGCGACCGTTCGTCTGGAACAATGAGCCGATCTGCACCCCTGAAGACAGGGAAGGTTTGGAAAAGGATGGGTCTTACCCTTCCGGACATACCGCTGCCGGTTGGGGCTGGGCGCTGATCTTGACGGAGGTGTCGCCGGCACAGAGCGACGCCATCATGATGCGTGGACGCAGCTTCGGCGAGAGCCGCAATGTTTGCAACGTCCATTGGTACAGCGACGTGGTTCAAGCGCGTCACGTTGCGGCCGTCACGGTCGCCCGGCTGCATGCCGAGCGTGAATTTCGCGCCGATCTCGATGCTGCCGGCGCTGAGCTGGCCGCCGTACGCAGCAAAGGTTTGAAGCCGGATCGCGATTGCGCGGCGGAAGCGGCCGCGCTGGCCATGCAACCGTCACTGGCTCAATAGACATCGGCTCTCTCGGCATCTGATCAGGACGCGGCACCTGCGGTGCCGCGCTGACATCGCATCAGACCTCGTCCAGCAGGCGGACCTTCACGCTCTTGCCCTTGACCTTGCCGGCATTGAGCCGGGCTGCGGCTTCGCGGGCGACGTGGCGATCTACCGCAACAAAGGTGCAGAACTCGGTGACGTTGATCTTGCCGATCTGTTCGCGCGTGTAACCGGCCTCGCCCGTCAGGGCGCCCAGCACGTCGCCGGCGCGGATCTTCTCCTTGCGCCCGCCCAGGATCTGCAGCGTCATCATGGGCGGCAGTAACGGCTCCTGACTGGTCGGGGTGAGCTCGTCGAGCTTGTGCCAGACCGATTCCTGCTTCTGGTACTGGTCGATCTTGCCGACATGGCCCATCTCGTCCATGCTGGCCAGGCTCAGGGCCAGACCGGTTTCACCGGCGCGGCCGGTGCGGCCGATGCGGTGCACGTGTACTTCCGGATCGGGCGAGATGTCGACGTTGATCACCGCTTCCAGTTGTGTGATGTCGAGCCCGCGCGAGGCGACGTCGGTGGCCACCAAGATCGAGCAGCTGCGGTTGGCAAACTGCGCCAGCACCTGGTCGCGCTCGCGCTGCTCCAGCTCGCCGTACAGCGCCAGCGCGCTGAAACCCTGCGCTTGCAGCAGCTCCACCAGTTCCTTGCAGCGCTGTTTGGTGTTGCAAAAAGCCAGGGTGCTGACCGGGCGGAAGTGCTGCAGGATCTGCGCCACGGCTTGCAGCCGGTTGGCGCGCGTGACTTCGTAGAAGCGCTGCTCGATCAGTGAGGCGTTGTGTTGCGCCTCGACCTTGACCTGCTGCGGGTCGCGCAGGAACTGCTTGGCGATCTTGTCAATGCCTTCGGGGTAGGTGGCCGAGAACAGCAGCGTCTGCCGCGCGGGCGGGCACTGGCGCGCCACGGTGGCGATGTCGTCGAAAAAGCCCATGTCGAGCATGCGGTCGGCTTCGTCAAGCACCAGCGTGTTGAGCGCCTGCAGGTCGAGCGTGCCGCGTTGCAGGTGGTCCATGATGCGGCCCGGCGTGCCCACGGCAATGTGCGCGCCGTGCTCCAGCGAGGCGTTTTGCATGCGCATCGGCATGCCGCCGCACAGCGTGACGATCTTGATGTTGTCCTGGGCGCGGGCCAGGCGGCGCAGCTCCTGCGTCACCTGGTCGGCCAGCTCGCGCGTCGGGCACAGCACCAGCGCCTGCACGGCAAAACGACGCGGGTTCAGGTTGGCCAGCACGGCCAGTGCAAAGGCGGCGGTCTTGCCGCTGCCGGTCTTGGCTTGCGCGATCAGGTCGCGGCCCAAGAGCGCAATCGGCAGGCTGGCGGCCTGGATCGGTGTCATCTCGGTGTAGCCCAGCTGCTGCAGGTTGTCGAGCATGGCGGGGCTCAGCGGCAGGGTACTGAAGCTGGTTTTGTGGGGGGCGGCAGTGCTGGTCGGCTTGCCTGGTGTGGGGGTGGTCATGCCCCGATTATCGGGACTCGCTGTTGGGCCCCCCGGCCGTGGGTGATTTGTGCGGGCTTGTGCAGCCGGTCGGCCTTGCACCTAGACTCTCAATTCCCGCAAAACCAAGATTAGGACCGACCGATGATGAACCGCGATCTCGAGACCGAATTCAAGGCCCTGCTGCCCGGCCAGAGCACCGAAGCGGGCGCCACGCGCCGTACCGCGCTCAAGACAGCACTGGGCGTGGGTTATGCCGCGTCCGTCATGCCGATCATGGCGCAGACGGCGATCAAGACACCGACCGACGGCCTGACCGCGGGTGAGGTGAGCATTGACGTCAAGGGTTTCAAGATGCCGGCCTACCGCGCCATGCCGGCGGGCAAGAAAAACCTGCCGGTGGTGCTGGTGCTGTCGGAAATCTTCGGCGTGCATGAGCACATTGCCGACGTGGCCAACCGTTTTGCCCGCGCCGGCTACCTGGCCATCGCCCCCGAGCTGTTCGTGCGCCAGGGTGATGCGCAAAGCTATGGCGAGATGGCCAAGCTGATTGCCGAAGTCATCTCCAAGGTGCCGGACGCCCAGGTGGCGGGCGACCTCGATGCCGCCGTAGCCTGGGCTGGCGCCAACGGTGGCGACCTGGCGCGCGTGGGTATCACCGGTTTCTGCTGGGGCGGCCGCCAGACCTGGCTTTATGCCGCACACAGCAAACACATCAAGGCCGGTGTGGCCTGGTATGGCCGCATCGTTGGCGACCGCACGGAGCTGACACCCAAGAACCCGATCGACATCGCCGGCCAGCTCCATGGCCCGGTGCTGGGTCTGTACGGCGGCGCCGACACCGGCATCCCGCTCGACGGCGTGGAGAAGATGAAGGTGGCACTGGCCGCGGGCAATACCGCCGCCCGGGCCTCGCAGTTCGTGGTCTACCCGGATGCGCCGCATGCTTTCCATGCCGACTACCGGCCCAGCTACCGCAAGGAGGCAGCCGAAGATGGATGGCGGCGTTGCCTGGCTTGGTTCAAGCAGCACGGCGTGGCCTGAGTCTTGCATGGTCTCAGACCATGCACCGGCAGAAAGCCGCCTGCGGGCGGCTTTTTTGTTCGCGTTCGGGCCTTGGCGTGAATTGGATGCGAAAATCGGCCCCTACCCTTGATGAAAAAGCGCAAGTAGCTATGATTTTGATAGCAATTCTGGCCGGCACCCTGGTCGCCGGCATTGGCAGCGTCTGGCTGGCCGCCGCCCTGAGCTTCGGCGTGCTGTCACGCTACACCCAGCACATGCTGAGCCTGGCCGCGGGCGCATTGATGGGCACGGCCTTTTTGCACCTGCTGCCCGAAGCCTTCGAAAGTGAGATCGAGCCGCACCGTCTGTTCATGACGCTGCTGATCGGCTTGGTGTTTTTCTTTCTGCTCGACAAGGCCGAACTCTGGCACCACGGCCATGAACACCACCACGCGGCTGCCCATGAGCACGATGACCATGACCACGAGGCGCATCACCACCCTCACGGTCAGGCGCACACATCGGGTGGCTGGACCGTGCTGGCCGGCGACAGCGTGCACTGCTTCGGCGACGGCATCCTGATCGCCTCCGCCTTCATCGCCGACCTGCGCCTGGGTGTCGTTGCGGCACTGGCCGTGCTGGCGCACGAGGTGCCACACCACATGGGTGACCTGCTGGTGCTGCGGCAGAGCACGGGCGACCGCAAGGCCGCGCTGCTCAAGGTCACGCTGGCCGGCGCCATCACGGCGCTGGGCGGGCTGATCGGCTACTGGCTGGTGGACCAACTGCACGACTACCTGACCTACTTCCTGGTGGTGGCCTCCAGCAGCTTCATCTACGTGGCGCTGGCCGACCTGATTCCGCAACTGCAAAAGCGCCTGAGTTTGCGCGAGACGCTGGCCCAGATCGCCTGGTTGCTGGTGGGCATCGGGCTGGTGACGCTGGTCAGCACCGTGACGCACGGGCACTGAACGCTAGCGTGGCCCGCCCACGGCGCAAAAAAACGAGTGGCAAGAATGTACCCAGCCAGTCCAGAGGGCCATGCGATCGCGCGGAGCAGGGCCCGATCCCGGTCTTGCATTCAAGGCCGTAGGCCGCACCTGTAGCGGTCATAAAGGAGTTCAGGCGTGGATGATGTGATCAAAGCTTTATTCAAGCTGTTGCTGCGGGCCGTTCTGCTGCTGATGGGGCTGGTGTTTCTGGCCAGTCTGGTGGTGGCGGCCGTGCTGGTAGGGGCGTTGTGGCTGGTGCGCGCGTTGTGGGCGCGCTTGACGGGCCAGCCCGTGCAGCCGCTGGCGTTCACGCTCGTTCGTCGTGCCCAGTGGGCGCGGTTTTATCGCCCGGGCGGCGCGGCGCGCGCCGATGACGCAGATGTGATCGATGTGCCGTCCCGGCAGGTGCCTCCCGCGCCCGACTCGCCGAACCGGCTCGATCGCTGAGCCGCGCCTGCCGCATCGCAGCGTCAAGCGCGGTAGGGGATTGCTTCAGCGTGCCGACGTGCCGCGCAGCTGCTGTACGTCCAATGCACTCACCGGTGTCGCCTGGTTGCCCCATTGTGTTCGGATGTAGGTCAGCACGGTGGCCACATCGCCGTCGCTGAGGTCGAGCACGAAGGGCGGCATGCCGAAGGGGCGCGGATGCCCCGGGGTGGCCGGCGCAAAGCCGCCGTTCAACACGATCTGCACCAGGTTGGCGGGTGAGGCCATGGTGACGGCCCGGTTGCCCGCCAGTGGCGGGTAGGCCAAGTGGCCATCGGTGCCGCGGCGGCCTTCGCCTTGCTCGCCGTGGCATTGCGCACAGCGCTTGTCATAGAGCTGTTCGCCCGTCCCCTTCAGGCGCGCGCTGGGTGCTGTTGCGGTGTTGGCTACCGGCGTTGCGGTGCGGGGCAATTGCTTCAGGTACAGCGCCATGGAACGCAGGTCGGCGGCGGTCCAGTGCTGCGTGCTGTGCTGGACCACGTCGGCCATGGGGCCGGTCACCAGGGCATGGCCGGCACGGCCGCTCTGGAACAGTGCCACGATGTCGTCCAGCGTCCAGTCCTGCACCCCGGCTTCGGCCGGGTTGGTCAGCGAGGGCGCATACCAGTTCTGCACCGGGATCAGACCGCCCGCGAGGTCCAGCATGTTGCTGTTGGCGCCCAGGGCATTGCGTGGTGCGTGACAGGCGCTGCAGTGCCCGAGACCGCGCACCAGGTAGGCGCCGCGCTGCACCTCCAGGTTGCTGTCGCGCTCTGCCGCCGGTGTGGCGCTACCTTCCTCGAAATACAGGGCACGCCAGACCTTGAGCGCGGCCTGGGTGCTGTAGGGCCAGTCGAGCTGGTGCGCGGGCACGGGCGAGGCATCCGGCGGCAGGCTGCGCAGGTAGGCGTACAGCGCGTCGCTGTCGGGGCGCGTGATGTGGGTGGTGTTGTTGTAGGGGAAGGCCGGGTACAGCCAGCGCCCGTCGCGCGACTGGCCGTGGTGCAGCGCGCGCCAGAAATCGTCCGCGCTCCAGGCGCCCAGGCCGGCGGGGCTGGGCGTGAGGTTGCTGCTGAAGATGGTGCCGAACGGGGTGGCGATGCCGCGCCCGCCAGCGTAAGGCACGCCGCCGCGCACGGTGTGGCAGACCTGGCAGTTGCCCAGCGTGGCCAGGTAGCGCCCGCGCTCAACCGTGCTGGTGTCGGTCGCCGGGGTGGTGGCCGAAGCCTTCACGGCCATCGGTGCTGTCGGCCACGCCAGCCAGGCGAGCACGCCGCCCAACAGCAGGAGCAAGGCCAGCACCGGCAGCAGACGGCCCCGGTGTGCGTGGCGCCAGGCATTGCGCATACGGGCGTTCATGGCCGGCCCCCTTTTGCCGCGGAGGGCGATGGCGCGTCAGCGCTGCCGCATTCCATGGGCAAGGGCGCGGGCAGCGCCCGGGCCGGTTTCGGGTTGGCCGGCAGCGGCTGGCTGGCCAGCCAGCCACTCACCGCCGACACATCGCTGTCGCTCAAGCGCTGGGCGATGCTGGCCATGCAGTCAGGGGCATGCGCGCGACGCTGGCCGCTGCGCCAGGCGCCCATTTGCGAATTCAGGTAGTCGCGCGGCAGGCCCAGCAAGCCGGGAATGCTGGGCTGCACGCCGGTCAAGGCGCTGCCGTGGCATTGCACGCAGGCCGGCACCTGGCGGGTGGCATCACCCTGTAATGCCAGTTGCTTGCCGCGTTGGAGCGCTTGCGCCGTGGCAGCGACCGGGCTGGGTGCGGGGTAGGGCAGGTCCAGCGCGGCAAAGTGCTCGGCCATTTCGTGCAGGTAGCTGTCGCTCAAGGGTTCCACCATGTGGGTCATCAGGCGGTAGCTGCGGCGGCCGTCGCGGAAATGCAGCAGCTGGTTGTACAGATAACCCGCCGGCTTGCCGGCGATGCGGGGGTAGTAGCCATCGGGTGCGGCACGGCCCTGGGCACCGTGACAAGCCGTGCAGGCCAGGGTGCGTTGGGCGATCGTGTCTTCAAACACCGGCGGGGCGGCCAGGGTGGGCAGGACCAGGCAACTGGCCAGTGCGCTGAAGAGCGTACCCAGCAGGCGGTTGCGGGAAAAGGTGCGGAACATGGTGACGTGGGGAATCAAAAAAATCAAATGGGTGATGTGTTCACGCGGGCGGTCAAGCCGAGAGCGGCGACAAAACCTGGGGTCATTCTTGTGCAAGCCACTGGGGATTGAAGACCACCTCCCAGACATGGCCGTCGGGGTCCTGAAAGTAGCCGGCATAACCACCCCAGAAGGTGGCCTGCGCCGGCTTGACGATGAGCGCCCCTGCCACTTGCGCCTGCGCCATGACGGCATCGACGTCCGCTTGGGAGGCAACGTTGTGCCCGAGGCTGAACTCGGTCGGGCTTGGCAGACCCAAAGGCAGACCGGCATCTTGCGCCAGGCTCTTGCGCGGCCAGAGCGCGAGCTTCAGGCCGGGTTGCAGATCGATGAAGACCACGGCACCCTGTTCGAACTCGCTGCCGATGATGCCTTCGGTGGGCAGGCCCAGGCCATCGCGGTAGAAACACAGTGCGCGTGCCAGGTCGTCGACGCCGAGGGTGATGACGGTGATGCGAGGCTGCATGACAAGGCTTTCGAATCAGCCCTGGGCCATCGGCCGGGCCGGATCGCTGCACCACTCGCTCCAGCTGCCGGCATACAGGGCACCACGGCCCAGGCCGGCGATTTCCATCGCCAGCAGGTTGGGCACGGCGCTGACCCCGCTGCCGCAGTGGTGCACCACGGTGGCCGGGTCACGGCCAGCGAGCAAGGCCGTGAATTCGGCGCGCAGCTCATCGGCCGGCTTGAACTTGCCGTCGGGGCCCAGGTTCAGGTTGAACGGACGGTTCAGTGCGCCGGGGATATGGCCGGCCACCGGGTCGAGCGGCTCCACCTCGCCACGGAAACGCGGCGCGCCGCGCGCATCGATCAGGGTCTGGGCCGGCCGGCCGAGTTGCTGCAGCACCGTGTCGGTGGTGGCGAGTTGGGCCTTGGGCGTGCTGGCGCTGAAGGCCGATGCCGCGCGCGGCAGGGCGGCGCCGGTCTCGACGGCGCCGTCGGCGGCTTCCCACTCTGGCAGGCCGCCGTCGAGCACCGCCACCGCCTCATGGCCGACCCACTTGAGCATCCACCACAGCCGGCCGCAGTAGTTGGCGCCCTGGCGGTCATACACGACGGCCTGCATGTCGGCCGTGAAGCCGAGGCTGGCCAGCCAGGCGGCAAAGACTTCGCGCGTGGGCAGCGGATGGCGGCCGCCGTTGACCGCGTCAGCAGGATGCTGAGCGCTGAGGTGGCGGTCCAGGTCGGCACGCTGCGCGCCGGCGATGTGCGCGCGCAGGTACTGCTGTTCACCCTCGGCAGGCTGCATCAGCTCGAAGCTGCAGTCGAACACCATCAGCGGCTGGTGGTCGTTTACCAGCTGCTTGAGTTGCTCGGCGGTGATCAGGGTGGTGTACATGACGAGTCCTTGTTCAATACGAAATGGTACTGCGCATCGCCAATGGTGTTGATATGCCAAGGTCCACTTCAGGGCACCCGTGGAACCGGCTCCGCCGGGCCACTGGGTGCGCCCCCTTGAGGGGGCTGAGACCTGCGGCTCCAAGTCTGCCTGCGCAGGCTTGGACAGGTCGAAGAGACTGAGCCTCTGGCGTAGTCACCGTGCGAGCCACACGCAGTGGGCGAGAGTCGGGGGTGCTTCTCTAGTGTTCTTCCGCCGGCGTATCAGGGATGGCACGTTCACGCAGGAAGGTGGCGGCCACGCCGCTGGCCACGATCAGACCGATGCCCAGCCAGCCCGAGAGCGGAATCTGGTCGCCGAACAGCAGCAGGCTGTAGAGCGCCGCAAACACGATGCCCGAATACTGCAGGCTGGCCACCACCAGGGTGTGGCCGTGCGCATAAGCGCGTGTCATGCACCACTGGCCGAGCGAGGCCAGCACGCCGATCGGAATCAGCCAGACGGCTGCCTGCCAGGTGATCTGCTGCCAGGGTGTGAAGCCGGTGAAGAGAATTCCCAAACCGCCGGCGACCGTGGTGCCGATGGCGAAATAGAACACCGTGCGCGCGACTGGTTCGCCCACGCGGCCCAGCGCCGTGACCTGCAGGTAGGCCAGCGCTGCGCTCATGCCCGAGAGCAGGCCGATCAGACCGGCAAAGAGCTGGTTCTGGTCAATGGCCGGACGCAGCGTCAGCACCACACCGGCAAAACCCAGCAGCACGGTGGCCAGCAGCGGGCCCTGGCGTTCGGTCTTGCCGTAGAGAATGGCCCCGCCGACGATGAAGGCCGCCACCCAGATGCCGCTCATGTAGTTCAGCGTCATGGCCGTGGCCAGTGGCAGACGAGCGATGGCGAAGAACCAGGCGCCCAGCGCGAAGCCGCCGACCAAGCTGCGCCAGGCATGCATGAAAGGCACCGGGGTGCGCAGAGAAACGCCGCCGGTGCGCAGCACCACCGCCATGAAGGCAATGCTGATGAGGCCGCGGTAGAACACCAGCTCGAAGGTGTTGAAGGAGGCCGAGGCCAGCTTCACCCCCACGCCCATGGTGGCGAAGAAAAAGGCGCCCAGCACCATCCAGAGGGCTTGCATGGCCGGATCGTTGTCTTGGTGAGCGTGCAGAAGGCGGCTTCAGAGCGCCATCTGCTTGCGGTACCACTCGTGGAAGTGCTGCATGCCATCTTCCATCGGGCTCTGGTAGGGGCCGACTTCGTTGTCGCCGCGCTCGAACAGGGCACGGCGGCCGGCGTCCATGCGCTCGCCGATCTCGTCGTCTTCGATGCAGGTTTCCATGTAGGCGGCCTGCTGGGCTTCGACGAACTCGCGCTCGAAGGCGGTGATCTCTTCCGGGTAGTAGAACTCCACCATGTTGAGCGTCTTGCCGGTGCTGATGGGGTGCAGCGTGGAGACGGTCAACACATGCGGGTACCACTCCACCATGATGTGCGGGTAGTAGGTCAGCCAGATGGCGCCGCGCTCGGGCAGCTTGCCTTCGCGGTATTTCAGCAAGGCGTCGTGCCAGCGCTGGTAGACCTTGGAGCCGGGGCGGCCGAAGGCACTGGACACGCCCACGGTCTGCACCGAGTAGTTGTCCTTGAACTCCCAGTTCAGGTCGTCACAGGTCACGAAGTGACCCAGGCCCGGGTGGAAGGGGCCGACGTGGTAGTCCTCCAGATAGACCTCGATGAAGGTCTTCCAGTTGTAGTTGCATTCGTGCAGTTCGACACGGTCCAGCGTGAAGCCGGCAAAGTCGAGTTCGGCGCGCGGGCCCATGCCGGCCAGGTCGGCGGCGATGTCGCGGCCGTTGTCCTCAAACAGCAGGCCGTTCCACTCCTGCAACTTGTAGTTGTTCAGGTTCAGGCAGGGGTCGTGCGCAAAGTGGGGCGCGCCAATGAGCTGACCCTGGGCCGAGTAGGTCCAGCGGTGCAGCGGGCACACGATGTTGCCGCCGGCGCTGCCCGGCTGGGTGTGGTTGAGCGAGCCGCGGCCCTTGAGCATCACCGCCTGGCGATGCCGGCAGACGTTGGAGATCAATTCCACGCCGGCGGGCGTGCGCACCAGGGCGCGGCCCTCGTTCTCCTGCGGCAGGGCGTAGTAGTCGCCCACCTCAGGAACACTGGCGGCGTGCCCCACATAACGGGGCCCGCGCTGAAAAATCTGTGCCATCTCGCGCTGGAACAGCGCCTCGTCAAAGTAGCTCGAAACTGGTAGTTGGCTGTGCGCCTGCTGCAGTTGAAGACTTAAATCAGACATGGGTGACCTGACCTAAAGACTCCCCACAGGGAGGTACGCCCTCGGGCGTGGAAAACGGAAATAGCGTTGCCGATGTGGCAGGCCGGGAGAGGACCTGGGATTGTACCCCGGGGCCGCTGCATGGCCGGCTGAAGGGGCTTGTTCCGTATACCCGTTGCCGGATTTCCGAGACTTTTGCGTGCCCGGCAGCCCGAGGTGGCAGGGCACAGCCTAAAATTGCAGGTTTACACCTTCCACGCTTTCATGCCCAAGGCCGCTCCTTCCTCGTCCGCACCCAGCCTGCCCGCCAGTTACGAGGCTGCGCTCGCAGAACTCGAGCAACTGGTCAGCCGGCTTGAATCCGGCGACATGCCGCTGGAACAGCTGCTGTCGGGTTACCAGCGGGGTGCCGAACTGCTGAAGTACTGCCGCGACAAGCTGGAAGCCGTGGAAGCTCAGATCAAGGTGCTGGACGAAGGCACGCTCAAGACATGGACACCCGAGTGACTCAGCTGGCTGAATTGGATCTGCGCGCCTGGAGCGCCGAGCGGCTGGACCGCGTTGAACAGGCGCTCTCGACCTGGGTCGCACCTGATGCCCCGGCCGGCCTGGGGCAAGCGATGCGCTACGCCGTGCTCGATGGCGGCAAGCGCCTGCGTCCCTTGCTGGTGCTGGCCGCCGCCGAGGCGATGGGCGGCAACATGGATGCCGCCCTGCGTGCGGCCTGCGCGGTGGAGCTGATTCATGCCTATTCGCTGGTGCACGACGACATGCCCTGCATGGACAACGACGTGTTGCGCCGTGGCAAGCCCACCGTGCATGTGCAATATGGTGAAGCCAGTGCCTTGCTGGCCGGCGACGCGCTGCAGGCGCTGGCGTTCGAGTTGCTGACACCTGACGACGGCAGCGTGCCCGAGGCCATGCAGGCCCAGCTGTGCCGGCTGCTGGCACGCGCGGCCGGCAGTGCCGGCATGGCCGGCGGCCAGGCCATTGACCTGGCCAGCGTTGGCGTGAAACTGAACGAAGAACAACTGCGTGAGATGCATCGGCTGAAAACTGGTGCGCTGCTGCAGGGCAGTGTGCTGATGGGCGCCGCCTGTGGCGAACTGACGGCCGCCGAGCGCGAAGCCTTGTCGGTCTACGGCGCTGCCATCGGCCTGGCCTTCCAGGTGGTGGACGACATCCTGGACGTGACGGCCGACTCCGCCACGCTGGGCAAGACCGCCGGCAAGGATGCCGAGCAGGACAAGCCGACCTATGTCTCCATCCTCGGGCTTGAGCGCTCGCACGGTTACGCTCAGGAGCTGCTGGCGCAGGCGCTGGCGGCGCTCAATGCCAGTGGCCTGGCCGACACGCGCGCTCTGCGTTCCTTGGCCGACATGGTGGTCAATCGTGCGAATTGAGAGTCAAATCGGCATCAAGCCCCCGTCATTATTGCGCAACCAGCTATCAAAAACATAGCGTATGTCGAACACCTCCTATCCCTTGCTGCAGACCGTCAACGATCCGGCGGATCTGCGCAAGCTCTCCCGCCACGAGTTGCGCACGCTGGCCGATGAACTGCGCGCCTATTTGCTGGAGAGTGTGGCCAAGACCGGTGGTCACCTCAGCTCCAACCTGGGCACGGTGGAACTCACCGTGGCGCTGCACTACGTCTTCAACACGCCGCACGACCGCCTGGTGTGGGACGTGGGCCACCAGACCTACCCGCACAAGATCCTGACCGGCCGGCGTGAGCGTATGAGCACGCTGCGCCAGCTTGGCGGCCTGTCCGGTTTCCCGCAGCGCAGCGAGAGCGAATTTGATGCCTTCGGCACCGCGCACTCCAGCACCTCGATCTCTGCTGCGCTGGGCATGGCGCTGGCGGCGCGGCAAAAGGGCGAGGACCGCCATGCCATCGCCGTCATCGGCGACGGTGCGATGACGGCCGGCATGGCCTTCGAGGCGCTCAACCACGGTGGCGTGGAAGACTGCCGCTTGCTGGTCATCCTGAACGACAACGACATGAGCATCAGCCCGCCGGTGGGGGCGCTCAACCGCTATCTGGCGCAACTCATGAGCGGCCAGTTCTACGCCGCGGCCAAGAACGTGGGCAAGACGGTGCTCAAGGGCGCGCCGCCGCTGTTCGAGCTGGCCAAGCGCATCGAGGAACATGCCAAGGGCATGGTGGTGCCGGCGACGCTGTTCGAGAAGTTCGGCTTCAACTACATCGGCCCGATCGACGGCCATGACCTCGAATCGCTGATCCCGACGCTGGAGAACATCAAGCACCTCAAGGGCCCGCAGTTCCTGCACGTGGTCACCAAGAAAGGCCAGGGCTACAAGCTGGCCGAGGCCGACCCGGTGGCCTACCACGGTCCCGGCAAGTTCGACCCGGCGGTGGGCCTGCAGAAGCCCGCCACGCCCCCAAAGCAGACCTTCACCCAGGTGTTCGGCCACTGGCTGTGCGACATGGCCGAGAAGGACCCGCGCCTGGTCGGCATCACGCCGGCGATGCGCGAAGGCTCGGGCATGGTGGAGTTCCACCAGCGCTTCCCGGATCGTTACTACGACGTCGGCATTGCCGAGCAGCATGCGGTCACCTTCGCTGCCGGTCTGGCCTGCGAGGGCTTGAAGCCGGTGGTGGCGATCTACTCCACCTTCCTGCAGCGCGCCTACGACCAGTTGATCCATGACGTGGCACTGCAGAACCTGCCGGTCGTGTTCGCCCTGGACCGTGCCGGCCTGGTCGGTGCCGACGGTGCCACCCACGCTGGCGCCTACGACATTGCCTACCTGCGCTGCATTCCGAATGTCAGCGTGGCCTGCCCGGCCGATGAGCGCGAGTGCCGCCAGCTGCTCTCCACCGCGTTCGAACAGAACCACCCGGTGGCCGTGCGTTACCCGCGCGGTGCGGGTGCTGGCGTCGCTACCGAAGCGGGGCTGCAAGGCCTGCCTTACGGCAAAGGCGAGGTGCGTCGCCAGGGCAAGGGGCTTGCCATCCTGGCCTTTGGTACCTTGCTCTACCCGGCGCTGGCCGCTGCAGAAAAACTGGGCGCCACCGTGGTCAACATGCGCTGGGTCAAACCGCTCGACACCGAGTTGTTGCTTCAGGTGGCGGCCGAGCACGAGGCGCTGGTCACCGTGGAAGAGGGCGCCGTCATGGGCGGTGCCGGCAGTGCGGTGAGTGAGGCGCTGCAAGCGGCCGGGGTACTCAAGCCACTGCTGCAACTGGGATTGCCCGATGTGTTCATCGAGCATGGCGACCCGGGCAAACTGCTGAGCATGCAAGGGTTGGATGCCGCCGGGATTCAGGCCAGCATCGAAAAGCGCTACCCCGAGTTGGTGGCCCAGGCGCGGCCTGCGCTCAAGGTCGTGGCCTAGGGATAACCATTGCCGTCAATCCCTCTGAACACGCCTGTTTCGGTTTAGACTTCGCAGCCTGTACTCCATGCGTCCATGAGGCGCATGGTCAGTTTTTCAACCCAAAATCTGGAGATCGCCCCATGGATCGTCGTTCCATCATCAAGCAGGCCGGTATCGCTGGCGTGCTCGCCGCCGGTGTCGCCCCCGCCGTGCATGCGCAAGCTGCCGTACGCTGGCGTCTGGCTTCGAGCTTTCCCAAGTCGCTGGCCACCATTTTCGGCAGCGCCGAGATGCTGTCCAAGACCGTCAAGGCGATGTCGGGCGGCAAGTTTGAAATTTCGGTTCACCCGGCTGGCGAGTTGATGCCCGCCTTTGGTGTGGTCGATGCGCTGCAGGGCGACACGATCGAAATGGCGCAGACGGCTGCCTATTACTTCACCGGCAAGAGCCCGATCTTCGCCTTCAGCTGTGCCGTGCCCTTCGGCCTGACGGCGCGCCAGACGGATGCCTGGAAGCTGCACGGCAATGGCCGCAAGCTGCTGGACGCCTTCTTTGCCCAGTACAACTTCCGTACCGCCAGCGCAGGCAACACCGGTACCCAGATGGGCGGCTGGTACCGCAAGGAAATCAAATCCGTGGCCGACCTCAAGGGTCTGAAGATGCGCCTGGGTGGCGGCCTGTTCGGCGAAGCCATGGCCAAGCTGGGTGTGGTGGCGCAGAACATGCCCGCCGGTGACGTGTACCAGGCGCTGGAAAAAGGCACTCTGGATGCAACCGAGTTCGTCGGCCCCTACGACGACCAGAAGCTGGGCTTCAACAAGGTGGCTCCGTTCTACTACTATCCCGGCTGGTGGGAAGGTGGCGCCGAGCTTGAGTTCTTCATCAACAACAAGGCCTACGCCAAGCTGTCGGATGAGAACAAGGCCATCCTCGATGCAGCGACCCAGGTTGCAGCCCGCGACATGACGGCCAAATACGATGCCTGGAACCCGATCGCCCTCAAGCAACTGGTGGCCGAAAAGACCAAGCTCAAGCCCTTCCCGAAGGCTGTGATGGACGCCGGCTTCAAGGCTTCGATGGAAGTGTTCGCCGAACACGAAGCCAAGTCGGCCGAGTTCAAGAAGATTCACCAGGACATGCGTGCTTTCCAGCGCGACCAGATCCTGTGGAACCGCTTCTCCGAATTCCCGTTCAACCAGTACATCAACGCGGCGAAGATCTGATTCCCCGCTCCTGCCCTATCAAAGGGCGGGCACAAAAAAGCCGCGCATCGCGCGGCTTTTTTTCATGGGTCAGCGGTGGGGCTGGCATCAGTGGCTGGCACGGTGTGGGCCCGTGCCAGCAGCTTTCCCGCTATTTCTTCTTGTCGGCCTTGAGTGCTTCCTGCATGGCCTTGAGCGGGTCGTCTTCGGCGCTCTCGGCTTGCGGTGCGGGTGCTGCCGTGTCGGGCTCCTCATCCGCGCCATAACCCGGCTCCGCGTTCTCTTTGCCGTCTTCGGTGGACAGGCTGTCGCGCATCTGATCGCTGATGCTTTCCATGTTGACTTCCACTTTCTTGTCCAGACTGCCGGTCACCAGTTGCGGGAAGGCGATCAGGATGCCGACCATGGTCAGCTGGATGATCAGGAAGGGAATAGCCCCCTTGTAGATCTGCATGGTGGTCACCGGCTCCATGACCTTCTTGGTCACGCGGTCCACGTACTGCTTTTCCGGGGCCACCGAGCGCAGGAAGAAAAGCGCGAAGCCGAAGGGCGGGTGCATGAAGGAGGTCTGCATGTTGACTGCCAGCAGCACACCGAACCAGATCAGGTCGATGCCCAGCTTGTCGGCCACCGGTGCCAGCAGCGGCACCACGATGAACGACAGCTCGAAGTAGTCGAGGAAGAACGCCAGGAAGAAGATCATGACGTTGACCAGGATCAGGAAGCCGACCTGGCCACCCGGCAGGTCGGCCATCAGGTGTTCCACCCATTTCGGGCCGTCTGCGGCCTGGAACACCAGGCTGAACACGGTAGCGCCGATCAGGATGAACATCACGAAGCTGGCCAGCTTGGTGGTCGAGGCCAGGGCCTGCTTGAGCAGCTTCAGGTCCAGACGTTTGCGCAGCCAGCCCATGATCAGCGCGCCCATGGCGCCCATGGCGCCGCCTTCGGTCGGCGTGGCCACGCCCAGGAAGATGGTGCCCAGCACCAGGAAGATCAGCAGCAGCGGCGGGATCAGCACGAACGTCACGCGTTCTGCCAGGCGCGATAGCAGGCCGAGTTTGGTGGCGCGGTTGACCAGGGCGATGACCAGCGCCAGGAACACGCCGCCGCACATGGCCACCACGACTTTTTCGTCCGTGGCAACGGCGCTGACTTCCGTGCCCAGCCACCAGCTGTGCACAGCCTCCATGTTGTGCGCGAGGAAGATCGACACGGTGGCCGACAAGGCGGTCAGCACGGCCAGCGAGGTGTAGCCGCTGCTGCCATCCGCCTCGCGGAAGGCGCGTGCCTCGGGCGGCAGTGCCGGCACGCGTTCCGGCTTGAAGATCGCCAGGAACAGGACGTAGACGACGTACAGGCCCATCAGCATGAAGCCGGGGAGGAAGGCGCCCTTGTACATGTCACCCACGCTGCGGCCGAGCTGGTCGGCCATGATGATCAGCACCAGCGAGGGCGGGATGATCTGCGCCAACGTACCGGAGGCGGCAATCACGCCGCTGGTCAGACGCCGGTCATAGCCGTAACGCAGCATGATGGGCAGGGAGATCAGACCCATGGAGATGACGGAGGCCGCAACCACACCGGTGGTGGCGGCCAGCAGCGCGCCGACGAAGACCACTGCCAGCGCCAGGCCGCCGCGCATCGGGCCGAAGACCTGGCCGACGGTCTCGAGCAGGTCCTCGGCCATGCCGCTGCGTTCCAGTACCAGCCCCATCAAGGTGAAGAAGGGCACGGCCAGTAAGGTGTCGTTGGCCATGATGCCGATCAGGCGCTGTGGCAGCCAGGCCATCACGGAAGAGGGAAAGACGTTCAGTTCAATGCCGACAAAACCAAAAAACAGGCCGCAGGCACCGAGGCTGAAAGCCACCGGGAAGCCCAGCAGCAAGAACATGATCAGCCCCACGAACATGATCGGGGCGAAATTGGTGGTGATGAATTCCATAGGATGTACTCCGGCCGCTCAGCGTTGGGTGGCAGCGCCGGTCGAGGGGCTGGCTTCAAGGATTTCGGCGGCCGTCTGGGCGCGCAGGGCTTCGGCCAATTCTTCTTCGGCCGTCTTGTCGGTGATGCGGCCCATCGGGTCCGGACCTTGACCGCGCAGGAAGGCGATGCGCTTGATCAGTTCCGACCAGCCCTGCAGCATCAGCAGAACAAAGCCGAAAGGCAGCGCCGCCCAGACCGGCCAGCGGATCAGGCCGCCGGGGTTGGGGGATGTCTCACCGGTCTGGAACATCTGGACCATCAGCGGAACGCCGAGGTACAGGACGACGATGCAAAGCGGCGTCAGGAAGAAGGCGAAGCCAATGATGTCGATCCACACCTGCACGCGTTTGGGCAGGCGGCTGTTCAGCACGTCGATGCGCACATGCTCGCGGTGCAGCAGGGTGTAGCCGGCCGCAGCCAGGAAGGACCAGGCAAACAGGTACCACTGCGCTTCGAGGTAGGCGTTGGAGCTGGTGTCGAAGACCTTGCGCACGATGGCGTTGAGGGCGCTGATGGTGGTGGCTGCAAAGATGAGCCAGATCACGTATTTGCCGACTTGGGCGTTCAGCCAGTCCACGGCATTGGAGAACTTCAGTAAAGCGCGCATTGAGTCAGTCCCAGGGCTAGCAAAAGTAGGAAGGTGTCAGAAAACACGATCGACAGATAAAGAAACACGCAGCACTGGCTCACAAGCAGGTGCTGCGTGTCACATTATTTGTAGGTGCGAAATTGTAGGGCGCCGCGCCAGCGGGATCGTTGGCCAGGAAATACGGGTAAATACGTAGGTCTTCTGGGGGCGCCATGGCCTGGATCGGGCGCATCGGTGAATAATGCGGCGCATGACCTCCTTTCCTTTGTCCGCCAGGCCCGGCACGATCGATTCGCCGACCATGCGGCAGGCCGGGCGCGACCTGCTGGGGCTGGCCCTGATGGATGCGCGCAATCAGACGCTGCACCTGATCGAGCAGTACCAGCAGGCGCTGGGCGGGCTGGGCATGGACTTTCCCTGCCTGCCCGAACTCAACCCGCCGCTGTGGGAGCTCGGCCACATCGGCTGGTTCCAGGAGCGCTGGATCGGGCGCAATCTGCAACGCCACCAGGGCCCGCACGGCGACCCGCTGGCCACGCAACTGGCCTCGCTCCTGCCCTATGCCGATCACTGGTGGGATTCGAGCCGGGTGCCGCACGACAGCCGCTGGAGCCTGGACCTGCCTTCGCTGGCCGACACCAAGGGTTATCTGCTGAACACGCTGGAGTCCACGCTGGACCTGCTGGCCAAGACGCCGGACGAGGATGATGCCCTTTACTTTTATCGCCTGGCCCTGTTCCACGAGGACATGCACGGTGAGGCTTTCCTCTACATGGCGCAGACGCTGGGTTTACCGCTGAAACTCGCACTGCCGGCGCCCACCGTGGCGCGCGAACCGTTGTGGGTGCCGGCCACACGCTGGCAGCTCGGGCTCGATGCCGGTCATGGCTTCACCTTCGACAACGAGCGGCCGGCGCATGCGGTGGCGGTGCCGGAATTCGAGATCGACGCCCAGCCTGTCAGCTGGTCGCAGTACGTCGAGTTCGTGGCCGACGGTGGCTACGACCGACCCGAGTTCTGGCAGCCGGCCGGCTGGGACTGGTTGCAGGACAAGGCGCACAGCGAAGGCCGGCGCGCACCGCGCCATGTGGAGCAGATCGGGGTGGCGCGGGGTGGCGGCCAGGGCGCGGTGTTGCAGACCCTGTTCGGCCAGACCCAGCGCCGTGCCGGCGAGCAGCCGGCCATGCACCTGAGCTGGTGGGAGGCCGACGCCTGGTGCCGTTGGGCCGGTCGGCGTCTGCCGACCGAGGTGGAGTGGGAGCTGGCCGCGCACACGGCGGCGCGGCGCGGTTTTCGCTGGGGCGAGGTGTGGGAGTGGACTGGTAGCACCTTCTTCGGCTACCCCGGTTTTGCGGCCGATCCCTACCGCGATTATTCCGAGCCCTGGTTCGGCACCCACAAGGTGCTGCGTGGCGCCTCGTTTGCCACGCGCGCCCGGCTGAAGTCGCCGAAGTACCGCAATTACTATTTGCCGGGGCGAGACGACATCTTCTGCGGCTTCCGCTCCTGCGCCCTCTGAGGGGCCGGCTCGGGCTTGGCGCCGGACGGCGTCTTCTCGGTTCTGTAGTTCCACCATGGCAGCGTGCGCCGCAGCGACAGCACCTGGCCGGCGGCATCGGCCATCCGGTAGCCCGGCAGCTGGTGCAGCACCTCTTGCCAGTTTTCGCTTTGCAGCACGCGGCACAAGGCCTGCACCGCCGGTTCGTCCAGCGCCGACTTGAGGCAGACCAGGTGGTAGTCCTCCTCCACCAGCGGCACGAAGTCCAGCCCGCGCGCACGCGCGGCAGCTTCAATCCCGAGCCCGACATCGGCCTGGCCGGCTGCCACAGCCTGGGCCACGGCGGTGTGCGAGGGCTCGGTATGCTCGAAGCCCTTGATTTTGCCGGCGCTGATGCCGGCCTGCGCCAGCAGCTCGTCCACCAGCACACGCGTGCCGGTGCCCAGGGCCCGGTTGATGAAGCGCGCACCGGTGCGTGGCAGATCGTGCAGCGACTGCAAGCCGAGCGGGTTGCCTTTGGCCACCATCAGGCCCTGACTGCGCCGCGCGAAAGCAATGATCTTGTGCAGTCCGGGTTTCAGCAGTGGCTTGTAGGTCTTCTCGGCCAGTGAACCCTGGCCCGGCTGGTGCAGCGTGTGAAAGCCGGCCATCACGCAGCGCCCCTCGTTCAGGGCACGAATCGCATCCACGCTGCCGGTGAAGCGCACATCCAGGTGCAACTGGTGCTGGCTGGCCGCGTGCGTGCGCAGGGTGCTCAGGGCATCGTCGTGGCTGGCATACAGCGTCACCACGTGCACCGAGTCGTCGAAGGCGACGGCAAAGGCGCGCTCCAGGTCGGCGCGCAAGGCTTCGATCTGCGACGACAGCCGCGCTTGCGCTTGGCGCTCGGCCCACAACAGCTTGTTGCCGAACTCGGTCAGGCGTGCCGCCTGGCCTTTTTCCCAGACGATGAGCTCATGTCCCAGTTCGCCTTCCCAGCGCTTGAGCTCGCCCCAGACGTGGCGGTAAGACAGTTGCAGGCTACGCGCCGCGCCCGAGATCGAACCGGATTCCTGCACCGCGTGGAGCAGATCGAACAGCGGGTTGCGGATCAGTCCGGCCTGGTCTTGCGGCTGTGAGCCGAATGTGTAGTGAAACTGCAACCTATGCACGATAGTTCATATGGTGGGGTTTTGATCGAGTCCGTACGATAACCCAAGCATGTCAACCTTCACCGAAAGCGCGGCTACAGCGCTGCAACTCATCACCTCCTTCGACCCCGGACTGCTCGCCATCGTCGGCCGTTCGCTCGCCGTCAGCGCCACCGCCTGTGCCCTGGCGTGTGGCCTGGGCTTGGTGCTTGGTGCCTGGCTTGGCGTGGCCCGTTTTGCCGGCCGCAACGCGGTGCTGACCCTGCTCAATACGCTGCTGGCTGTTCCCTCGGTGGTCATCGGTCTGGTGGTCTACCTGCTGCTGTCGCGCTCCGGCCCGCTGGGGCACCTGGGCTGGCTGTTCAATTTCCAGGCCATGGTGCTGGCGCAGGCCCTGCTGGTGCTGCCGGTGTCCACGGCCTTGACGCGCCAGGTCATCGAGGATGCCGAGCACACGCATGGTGAACAGTTGCGCTCGCTCGGCGCCGGCACCGCCCTGCGCGGCCTGCTGCTGGCCTGGGACGAGCGCTACGCCTTGCTCACCATGTTGATGGCTTCCTTCGGTCGTGCCATCTCGGAGGTCGGTGCCGTCATGATCGTCGGCGGCAACATCGACGGCTTCACCCGCGTCATGACCACCGCCATCGCGCTGGAGACCAGCAAGGGCGACCTGCCGCTGGCGCTGGCGCTGGGCCTCATCCTGTTGGGGGTGGTGCTGGTGCTCAATGCCCTGATTGCCCTGGTGCGGCGCTGGCGCGAGCATGTTGAGGGGCACGCCAACGGCATCGCGACCGGGGTGGGGGCGGCGGCATGAGCCTGATTTTTGACCTGCAGTCGGCCGGTGTCTCGTTCGGCCCGGTGCATGCCCTGGCGGACGTGAACCTGGGCATCGGTGCCGGCGAGTCGGTGGCGCTGGTGGGGGCCAACGGCAGCGGCAAGAGCACGCTGTTGCGCCTGCTGCACGGCCTGCAGCGGCCCACGGCCGGCCAGTGCGCGTGCAATGGCGCGGCGCGGCAGGCCATGCTGTTCCAGCGCCCTTTCATGCTGCGCACCTCGGCGCGCAACAACGTGGCGCTGGCCCTGTGGCTGCGCGGCACGCCTTGGCAGGCGGCCAAGCAACAGGCGCTGGTGGCGCTGGAGCGTGTCGAACTGGCCGACAAGGCCGGCCGGCCGGCGCGCACCCTCTCCGGCGGCCAGCAGCAGCGCCTGGCCATGGCACGGGCCTGGGCCTTGCAGCCCGACGTGCTGATGCTTGACGAGCCCACCGCCAGCCTCGACCCGCATGCCAAGC
The DNA here is from genome assembly GCA_030680575.1 of Hylemonella sp. Taxonomy (GTDB): domain Bacteria; phylum Pseudomonadota; class Gammaproteobacteria; order Burkholderiales; family Burkholderiaceae_C; genus Hylemonella. Next base: position 18,458 of record JAUXVI010000051.1, on the reverse strand, counting down.
GCGAGGTGGAGCAGCTGATGGCCGAATTCGCCAGCGGTGCCCAGCGCCAGGATGGTCGCCCGGTGACGGTGATCTTTGCCAGCCACAACCTGGGCCAAGTCAAGCGCTTGGCAACCCGGGTCATCTACCTGGAGCAGGGGCGGGTGCAGGCCGACCTGCCGGTGCAGGAATTTTTCGACATCGAGCGGCTGCGTGCCGTCTCGCCCACCGCCCATTTATTCGTCAAAGGAGAACAGGTATGAACGCTTTCAAATCTTCATGGTCTTTTAGGGCTCCCGCGCTTGTCAAATATGCGCTGGCAGCTACGATTTCGATAGCATCCATGGCGGCTTCGGCGCAGACCATCGTCATGTCGTCCACCACTTCGACCGAGCAGTCGGGGCTGTTCTCGCACCTGCTGCCGGCTTTCAAGGCCGCCAGCGGCATCGACATCAAGGTGGTGGCGCTGGGTACCGGTCAGGCGCTGGACATGGCGCGCCGCGGCGATGCCGACGTGGTGTTCGTGCACGACCAAGTGGCCGAAGAGAAGTTCGTGACCGAGGGTTTTGGCATCAAGCGCCTGCCCGTCATGTACAACGACTTCGTGCTGATCGGCCCCAAGGCCGACCCGGCCGGCACCAAAGGCAACGACATCGTGGCCGCCATGAAAAAGGTTGCCACCGCCAACGCGCCTTTCATCTCGCGCGGTGACAAGAGCGGCACACACGCGGCCGAGCTGCGCTTCTGGAAGATGACCGATACCGACGCCAACAAGGGCACCGGCTACAAGGAATGCGGCTGCGGCATGGGCCCGGCGCTCAACATCGGCTCCAGCGCCGGCGGCTACGTGCTGGCCGACCGCGGCACCTGGCTCAACTTCAAGAACCGTGGTGATCTGGTGGTGCTGGTGGAAGGTGACAAGCGTCTGTTCAACCAGTACGGCGTGATGCTGGAGAGCGCGGTCAAGCACCCGCAGGTGAAGACCGCTGACGGCCTGAAGTTTGTGGACTGGGTCACCGGCCCAGCCGGCCAGGCCGCGATTGCCGGCTACAAGATCGGTGGCGAACAGCTCTTTTTCCCGAATGCCTCGAAGTGAAGACCCGTCTGACGGTCATTGCGATCGCTGCGCTGGCTGGTTGTGCCACGCCTGAGGCGCCCATGACGAAAGAACCCCTGCAGGTCTACGCCGCCGGCAGCCTACGCGAGGCGCTCACGGAGATCGCACGCGATCACGAAGCCCGCACCGGCCAGAAGATCGCGCTCACCTTCGGCGCCTCCGGCCTGCTGCGCGAGCGCATCGAAAAAGGCGAGGGCGCCCAGGTGTTCGCTTCGGCCGACACCCAGCACCCGCAGCGCCTGGCTGCTGCAGGTGCATGGGCGGCGCCCACCGTCTTCGTGCGCAACAGCCTGTGCGCGCTCACGCAGGCGGGTGTGAGTGCCACGCCGCAGAACCTGCTGGAGACCATGCTCAACCCGGCTGTGAAGCTGGGCACCTCCACACCCAAGGCCGACCCGTCGGGCGACTACGCGTGGGAACTGTTCCGCAAGGCCGAGGCGGTGCGCGCCGGGGCTTACGCCGCGCTCGACGCGAAGGCGCTCAAGCTCACCGGTGGCCCCGACTCGCCCAAACCGCCGGCCAGCCGGGGCACCTACGCCTGGGTCATGGACCAGGGCCAGGCCGACGTGTTCCTGACCTACTGCACCAACGCCGTGGCCTCGCAACAGGAAGTGCCGCGCCTGAAGGTGGTGCAGGTGCCTGCGGCCTTGCAGGTGGGTGCGGCGTACGGCCTCACCGTGCGGCGCGGCGCGCCCGCGCCGGCCGAAGCCTTTGCCCTGGCGCTGCTGGCCGCACCCGCGCAAGCCACGTTTGCGCGTTACGGCTTTGGCCAACCCTGACGGCTCGGCCCTGCGCCGGCGCGATCTGCTGATCGCCGCCGGAGCGGGGGCGTGTCTGCCCGCCTGGAGCCAGGCCCGCAGCATCACCGACGGAGCAGGTCGCCGCGTGAATGTGCCGGCCAAAGTGCAGCGCATCTTTCCCGCCGGCCCGCCCGCCGCCATCTGGCTTTACACGCTCGCGCCCGACGCGCTCATTGGCTGGCCGCGCGCCAACCGGGGACCCGAACTCGAATTCCTGTTGCCCGGCATCGGCAACCGGCCCGAGGTGGGGCGACTCACCGGGCGCGGCAACACCACCAACCTCGAACAGCTGCTGCTGAGCAAGCCCGACCTGATCGTGGACGCGGGCTCGACCCGCCAGACCTTCGCCGAGCTGGCCGACCGGGTGCAATCGCAGACCGGCATTCCCTATGCGCTGCTCGACGGCCGGCTGGCCTCGGTGGCGCAGGGCTACACGCTGCTCGGTGAACTCACCGGCCGTCAAGAGCGCGCGGCCGTGCTGGCTCGCTACTCGGCCGACACCTTGCGCACCGTGCGTGAACGCGTGGCCCGCGCAACGTCGCAGCCCCGTGTGTACTACGCGCGCGGCCCCGAGGGGCTGGAGACCGGCCTGGGTGGTTCGATCAACGTGGAGATTTTCGAGGCCATGGGCATCCGCCACGTGGCCGCCGATCTGCAGGGTGGTCTGGCCACGGTGTCCATGGAGCAGGTGCTGGCCTGGGATCCGGAGGTCATCGTCACCATCGACCAGACGTTTGCGCAGACCGTGCGCAGCAACCCGCTGTGGCGCAGCGTGAGCGCGGTCAAGAGCGGACGCGTGCACCTCTCGCCCAAGCTGCCCTTCGGCTGGATCGACTTTCCCCCCAGCGTGAACCGCTTGCCTGGCCTGTGGTGGCTGGGCAGCAAGGTGCACCCGGCGCTGTTTCCTGAAGACCTGTCGGTGATCACGCGCGATTTCTACAAACTTTTCTACCAGGTTGACCTGAGTTCCGAGCAGGTGGCGCGGGTCTTGACGGGACGGGACTGAACCCATGCGCGGCGGTGTCTTCTGGGCGGTGGGCGTGCTGCTCGCTGGTGTGCTGGTGGCTTTCACCCAGGGCCGCACACCGATTGCGCTGACCGACCTCTGGCAGCTGGTGTGGTCGGTGCTGCAAGGCGCACCCGCACCCAACGAACAAACGCAGACCATCGTGTGGCAGATCCGCGGGCCGCGCGTGCTGGCCGCCATCGCGGTGGGCTCGGCGCTGGCGGTGGCCGGGGCCGCGTTCCAGGGCCTGTTTCGCAACCCGCTGGTCTCGCCCGACATCCTGGGCGCTTCGGCCGGCGCGGCGCTGGGCGCGGTGCTCGGTATCTACTTTTCCATCGGCGTGTTCGGTATCCAGATGGCGGCGTTCGCCGGTGGCCTGCTCGCGGTGGCGCTGGTCTACGGCGTGGGCTCCACCGTGCGCAACAGCGACCCGGTGCTGGTGCTGCTGCTCGCGGGCATCGTCATCGGTTCGCTGCTGGGCGCGGGCATCGGCATGGTGAAGGTGCTGGCCGACCCCTACAACCAGCTGCCCGCCATGACCTTCTGGCTGCTCGGCAGCCTGTCGGCCACGCATGTGGACGATCTGCCCGCACTCATCGCGCCGGTGGCGCTGGGCACGCTGGTGCTCCTGCTGCTGCGCTGGCGCATGGACGTGATGTCGCTGCCCGAAGAGGAGGCCCGCTCGCTGGGTGCTCGCACCACCGCCCTGCGTTTGCTGATCGTCGCCGCGGCCACGCTCGTCACCGCCGCCAGCGTGGCGGCCGCCGGGATCGTGGGCTGGGTCGGGCTGGTCGTGCCGCACCTCGCGCGATTTCTCGTGGGGCCGTCGTTCGTGCGCCTGCTGCCCACCTCGGCCGTGCTCGGTGGCGGGCTGCTGCTGTTCATCGACACCCTGGCGCGCACGGTGGCGCCGGTGGAAATTCCGCTGGGCATCCTCACCGCGCTCATCGGCTCGCCGTTTTTCATCTTTCTGTTGCGCCGTGCCTCGCGGGGATGGACATGAGCGCAGCGCCGGGCCGCTTCCCAGCAAGCTCGTACCGCAGCCCGCAGGGCGAAGGTATTCCGTTGAATGCCATGCTGCAGGCCACCGAACTGAGCGTGGGCTACCCTGGCCACGTGGTGGGCTCCAGGCTCTCCCTGTCGCTGCACACCGGTGAAGTGCTGGCGCTGCTCGGCCCCAACGGTTGCGGCAAGACCACGCTGCTCAAGACCCTGCTCGGCTTGCTGCCTGCGCTCGCAGGCACGGTGCAGATGCAGGGCAAACCACTGGCGAAATGGCCACTGGCCGAGCGTGCGCGGGAGTTGGCCTATGTGCCGCAGGGGCAGGCCAGCACCTTCGGTTTCACCGCGCTGGAGATGGTGCTCATGGGCCGCACCGCACACCAGGGGCTGTTGGCCCGCCCCAGCGCGCAGGACCGCGCCATCGCACACGCCGCCTTGCAGCGCGTGGGCATGGCGCACCTGGCCGATCGGTCGGTGCACCGCATCAGCGGGGGCGAGCGCCAGCTGGTGCTGATTGCCCGCGCGCTGGCGCAGCAGCCGCGCGCGGTGCTGCTCGACGAGCCCACCGCCAGCCTCGACTTCGGCAATCAGGGCCTGGTCATGCGGGCCATCCGCACGCTGGCCGGGGAAGGCCTGGCGGTGCTGTTCACCACGCACGACCCCAACCAGGCCCTGCGATGCGCCGACCGCGCTGTGCTGATGCGCGAGGGCCGTGTGCTGGCCGAAGGTTCGGTGGGGCAGGTGATCGAGGTCGAGGGCTTGCGTGCGCTGTACAGTGCCGGCGTTCTGCAGGTGGACGATGCCGCCGGTGGGCCACCGGTGTTCCTGCCCGCTTTCGGTCAAACCGAACCAGAAGCTGACAAGTGAAGCGAGCTCACATCACTGTGCTACCTTGCATCGCATGCATCTGTCCAAGCGCCACCTGCTCCCCCTCCTGCTCGTTCTGCTGGTCGGCCTGACCTGGCTTCAGCCGCTGGACCTGCTGGCCCAGGCGCATTCCGAAGCGGGCCTGAAACGCTCGCTCACCGCGTTTGCTGCGGCCCGGGGGCTCAATGCGGTGATCTCCGTGATCCAGGGCACCGAAGTGACCGGGGGCGCGTTCGTCAACGTGACGCTGGCGCTCGGTCAGGTACTCGACCCGGTGAACGATCTCATCGAGCAGTTCGCCCGGCTCATGCTGGTGGTGAGCGTGGTTTTCAGCGTGCAGCTGCTGCTGATGAAGATGGGTGCCACCTGGGTGGTGTCCCTCGTGCTCACCCTGCTGGCCGCGATCTGGATAGGGCAACGTCTTCGGCCAGCGGGTCCGTCGCCCTGGCTGGGGCGTTTGCTGGTGGCCTTGTTGCTGGTGCGATTTGTGGTGCCGGTGGCGGCCATCACCAGCGAACTCAGTTACCAGGCCTTCATGGCCGAGCAATTTGCGGTGAGCCAGCGGGCCATCGAATCGTCCACGGCAGCGCTGGGCGGCGAAGGCAGCGGCGCCCAGTCCACCACGCGCTGGTGGGAGCTGCGCGAGAAGCTTGCCGCAAAGATCGATGAACTCAAGGCGGACGCAGACCGTGTCGTTGCCCATGTGATCGATCTCATCGTGCTGTTCGTGATGCAGACCGTGGTGTTGCCGCTGCTGGTGCTGCTGGCGGCCTGGTGGCTCTGGCGCGCTTCGCTGGAAGGCATGGGGGGCAGGCGGCCAATGTGGGCCAACCGCTTGCCCCGGCCAGCGGAATGAGGCAATACTTCCTTCGAACACTCTTTTCGTTCACAGCCACAAGGAACATCACATGGGACTCTTCAGCAACATCCTCGAAAAACTCGGCATGGGCTCCCCCAAGGTCGTTCCCCAGCCGCCCGCGGCTGCCCCGACGCCTTCGGCCGCCCCGGCACCCGCGCCCGCCGCAGCTGCCGCACCCGCACCCGTGGCCTCCATCACCATGGTCGACGTGGTTGCCCTCATGGAACAGAAGGCCGCCGCCAACTCGCAAAAGCTCAACTGGAAAACCTCCATCGTCGACCTGCTCAAGTTGCTCGACCTGGACAGCAGCCTGGACGCACGCAAACAGCTGGCCAAGGAGCTCTACTGCCCTGACGAACTCATGGGCGACTCCGCCAAGATGAACATGTGGCTGCACAAGAACGTGCTGGCCCACATCGCAGCCAACGGCGGCAACATCCCCAAGGAACTGCTCGATTGATACTTTCGATGCTGGGATGAACCCGAGGCGGGCTTCGATTCCCGCCTCGGTGCATTGACAGTGTCATCGCGCTGAACTTCAATGAATTTTTCATTGTTGGAGATTCAAATGCGCGCAATTGGCTTGGGTTCAATCGTCATGGTTTTCCTGCTGCCGCTGGCCAGCTGGGCAGCCGATGGGCCGAGCTGCACGGCATCGGCCACCGAGAAAAAGCTCGCCGGTGCGGCCAAGACCTCCTTCATGAAGAAGTGCGAGAAAGACGCCGCAGCCACCTGTGACGCCGCCGCTGTGGAGAAAAAGATCTACGGCGCCGCCAAGAACAGCTTCACCAAAAAATGCGTCAAGGACGCCGTGGGCGCGCCGGCCTGATCTCAAGTCGTCCACCGGATGACCGGACCACCCGACTGGATTCGCGCCGCGCGCGAACAATGGCACTGGCGCGGCCACCAGCGCCCGCCCTTTGCTGAAGAACCCGCGCCGGGCCAGACCTCGGTCTGGGACTTCCCGCGCCCGCCGCAACTGGCACCCGACACCCGCGAGGTGGTGGTGCGCTGGGGTGATCTGGAGGTGGCGCGCACGCGCCGGGCGATTCGTGTGCTGGAGACAGGCCACCCGCCGAGCTTTTACGTGCCCTGGGCCGACGTGGCCCGCCACCTGCTGCAGCCCGCCGAAGGCAGCTCGTTCTGTGAATGGAAAGGCCCGGCGCGTTACTGGAGCCTGGTGCACGGTGGTGAAAGCCTGGTGGGTGTGGCCTGGAGCTATCCCTCGCCCCTGGCCGGCGCCGAGTCGCTGGCCGACTGCGTGGCCTTCTATCCGGCCCAGCTGCACTGCACGGTGGACGGCGAGGTGGTGAAGTCGCAGCCCGGCGGTTTTTACGGCGGCTGGATCACGCCCGAACTGGCCGGGCCGTTCAAAGGTGCGCCGGGCAGCCAGGGGTGGTAGCCGGCAGACGGCTCAGCGCACCATCGCCACGCCCTTGATCTGCACAAACACCGCCTGACCGGGCGTGATGCCCAGGCGGCGCGCCGAGAGCTGGCTGATGCGCGACAGCAGACGTGCGGCCGTGGGGCCGTGACCGAGGCGCAGGCCCACCAGCACCTGGCCGGGTGCGTCGTCCACCACCTCGACCACCGTGGCGCTGAGCACGTTGAGCACGCTGCTGTGCTCCGGCGCTTGCAGCGACAGGCTCACGTCGCGCGCCTGTATGCGCACGCGCACGGGTGTGCCCTGGGGCAGGACGGCGCTGCTGGTCTGGGGAAGCAGCAGGCGCCCGCCGTCGAAAGCCAGCTCGCTCAGACAGTCCTCTGGCGAATGGCCGACCACGTGCGCTTCGATCAGCGCGGCCGCCGCGTCGCCGCGCGCGAGCGGCAAGTCGAGCCGCGTCATGAGCTCCATCACCGGCCCGCTGCACAGCGCGCGGCCCTCGCCGAGCAGCACCACGTGGTCGGCCAGTCGCGCCAGTTCGTCGCTGGAGTGGGTCACGTACACCACCGGGATGTCGAGTTGCGCATGCAGCTGCTCCAGCCACGGCAGGATCTCGTTCTTGCGCGCCGCGTCGATGGACGCCAGCGGCTCGTCCATCAAGAGCACGCGCGGGCTGGTGGCCAGGGCGCGCGCAATGGCCACGCGCTGGCGTTCACCGCCCGAGAGGTCCAGCGGGCTGCGCTCCAGCAGGTGGGCAATGCCCAGCAGCTCCAGCCCGTGGTCCCAGGCGTGGCGGCGCGCGGCGGGCGGCGTGCGCTGGAAGCCGTACATGAGGTTGTCGCGCACGCTCAGGTGGTCGAACAGGCTGGCTTCCTGGAAAACATAGCCCAGCGCACGCTGGTGCACCGGCCGCATCACGCGCTGCGCCGAGTCTTGCCACAGCTCGCCGTCCACGCGCACCACGCCTTGTGCCTGGGGCTCCAGACCTGCGAGAACCCGCAGGCACGAGGTTTTGCCCGAGCCCGAGGGGCCGAACAGCACCGAGACACCGCGCGCGGGCAGGTGCAGGTCCACATCGAGCGTGAAGCCGGTGCGTTCGAGCCGCGCGGTGAGTTGCAGACCGCCACTCATCTGCGCGCCCTGCGCTGACGGTGGTTGTAGAACTGCAGCGCCAGCAACACCACGAACGAGAAACCCAGCATCATCGCGGCCAGGCGGTGCGCGTCGCCGTACTCCAGCGCTTCCACGTGGTCGTAAATCTGCACCGACACCACGCGCGTGACGCCCGGGATGTTGCCGCCCACCATGAGCACCACGCCGAACTCGCCCACCGTGTGCGCAAAACTCATGATGACGCCGGTGACCAGGCCCGGCCGGCACAGCGGCAGCACCACCGAGAAGAAGGTGTCGAGCTTCGAGGCGCGCAGGCTGGCCGCGGCTTCCAGCGGACGTTCACCCAGCTGCTGCATCGAATTCAGCACCGGCTGCACCATGAAGGGCAGCGAATAGAACACCGAGGCGATCACCAGCCCGGCAAAGCTGAAGGTGAGCACACCCAGACCCAGCGCCTGCGTGAGCCCGCCCACCGGGCCGTTGGGCCCCATGAGCACCAGCAGATAGAAACCCAGCACCGAAGGCGGCAGCACCAGCGGCACCGACACCAGCGCCCCCACCGGCCGGCTCCAGGCCGAGCGGCTGCGCGCCAGCCACCAGGCCAGCGGCACACCCAGCACCAGCAGGATGGCGGTGGTGAGCGCGGCCACCTGCAGCGTGAGGCCAATGGCCTGGAGGTCGGAGGGTGTGAGCAGCACGGGGTGTCAGATGTCGTAGCCAAACGAACGGATGAGGTCCCTGGTGTTGGGGCTCTTGAGCAACTTCATCAAGGCCAAGGCGGCTTCGTTGTTGGCGCCGCGCTTGAGCAGCACGGCGTCCTGCCGGATGGGCGAGTACAAGGTTTGCGGCACCACCCACATCGAACCGCCCTTGAGCCGGCCGCCTTCAAGCACCTGCGACATGGCCACGAAGCCGACCTCGGCGTTGCCGGTGTGCACGAAGTTGTAGGTCTGGCCGATGCTCTCGCCCTGCACCAGCTTCGGGCTCAGCCTGGCCGCCAGACCGAGCTTGTCCATGGCTTCCACGGCGGCCGCGCCATAGGGTGCCGTCTTGGGGTTGGCGATTGCCAGCTTGCGGAACCCCTCGCCCTTGAGCACGGCGCCCTGGGCATCCACCCTGGCCGCGTCGGCCGACCACAGCACCAGCTTGCCGGTGGCGTAGGTGAAGCGGCTGCCCGGTTGCGCCAGGCCGTCGGACTCCAGCTGGTCGGGGGCTGCGGTGTCGGCCGAGAGCAGCACGTCAAACGGCGCGCCGTTCCTGATTTGCGCGTAGAGCCGGCCGGTGGAGCCCACCGTGATCTTGAGCTTGTGCCCGGTGGTCTTTTCCAGCACCGCGGCTATGGCCTTGACCGGTTCGGCAAAGTTGGCCGCCACCGCCACCTGGGCCTCAGTGGCGTGCAGCGAGCCCGCCATGAACAACAGCACAGCGGGCCACAGTGAACGTGCGAACATCGGAGCGCTCCCTTCAGCAAAAAACCGCTATTCCAATTCAGAATAGCGATGAGTATAGACGGCACCCCAAGACCCCATGGCCTCCAGAAAAAACTTCCCATCCACGCCCACCGATCTGCCCCAGGCCCTGACGGACGCCACTGCCGACAAGCGCCTGGACGTGCTGCGCCACGTGGCCGCCGGCTGCTCCATCTCGCAGGCGGCGCGCCAGGTCGGCATCAGCTACAAGGCCGCGTGGCAGGCCATCGACACGCTGAGCAATCTCAGCGGCGTGCCGCTGGTGGAGCGCACCGTGGGCGGCGTGGGCGGCGGCGGTGCGCGCATCACGGCGGATGGCCTGCAACTGCTCGCTCTCGCCGCCGAGCTGGCACGCGCGCGCCAGCAGGTGCTGGCCCGCTTTGCCGGCGGCGCGATCGGAGAGGCCGGGCTGGGCCTGCGCACCAGCATGCGCAACCAGCTGCGCTGCCGTGTGCTGCGCTGCGCGCCGCTGTCGCCGGGCGACCCGATGGTGGTGGTGACGCTGGCCACGCCGGGCGGCGCACAGCTGGTCTCCAGCATCACGCAGGAGAGCGCCGATCTGCTGGGACTGGCACCCGGCCTGGCCGTGCTGGCCTTGTGCAAAGCCACCGCGGTGGAGGTGTCGTTGACCGCTTCACACGCAGCGTCGGGCGCACTCAGCGGCCGCATCGAGCGCCGCTCACCCGGTGCCCGGCAAGACGAGGTGGTGCTGGCCCTTGATGGAGGCGGTCACTGGGTGGGCTTTGCGCGGCATCCGTTCACCGGGCAGGTGGGCGACAGGGCGGTGGCGGCCTTGATGCCCGCGGCGCTCGTGATCGGGCTGGCGGGCTGATCGGGCTGCTGCCGTCCAGCACCGGCGACCCGGTTCATACCCTTCTCAACAGGGCGAGCACGATCCACCCAAACGCGGCACTCACCACGGCGGTGGCCTCCAGCCCCATGCCCGCCGCCATGCCCACCGCCGCCGTGAGCCATATGCCCGCCGCCGTCGTGAGTCCTTTGATGGATTCGTCTTTCAGCTTGATGATGGCGCCCGCGCCCAGGAACCCGATGCCGGCGATCACGCCTTGCATGACCCGGGACACATCTTCAATGCGCATCCCGGCCTGGTGGGGAATCACCATGAACAGCGCAGAGCCCAGCGCCACCAGCATGTGTGTTCGCAGTCCGGCGGCAGCACCCACCGACTCACGCTCGTAGCCCAGCAAGGCGCCCAGCACCAGTGCGACGAAGAGGCGCAGGCAGATCCTGGTCAGGTCCTCCGCGTTGCCGATGTCGGAAAACTCCCGTTGGACCGTTGTCAAAATTTCATTCCACATCGCTGAGCCGTTTCGTTGGTGGTGTGGCGGGGCAGCCCCGTTCATTCGTCATGTGGACAGGAGGCCTGGGTCGTCGAAGCTGGACAGCAGCCGCGACCGGCCCGACAGCACGTGTTGCTCGGCAGCGTGACGCGCTCGCGGTGCGTCGGAGGCGACGATGGCATCAAAGATCTCGCGGTGCTCCACGTTGGAGCGGCGCATGTTGCCCGGCACATTGAAATACTTGCGACGGAAGATGTGCAACTGTTTCACGTACTCGTCGTAGGCCTGCTGCGCGCGGCGGTTGTGCGAGAGCTCGAGGATCAAGGCGTGGAACTCGAGATTGAGCTCGTAGTAGCGCGTGCCTTCGTCGGATTCGCAGGACTCGTCCATGGCCCGCAGCAGGCGCTCGAAAGTCTGGCGGTGTTCTTCGGTCAGGTGTTCGCAGGCGCGTCCTGCCGCATAGCCGAACACCAGTGCGCGCAACTCGTACACCTCCAGCATGTCGCGCAGCGAGAGCTGGCGCACGAACATGCCCCGGTTGGGCACGGCGGTCACCAGTCCCAACCCGGCCAGCTCCTTCATGGCCTCGCGGATGGGCCCACGGCTGGTCCCCATGCGCAGGGCCAGGGCGGCTTCGTTGAGGCGTTCGCCGGGCTTGACCTCGCCCGAGTAAATGAGCCGCTTGACCTCGTCGACCATGGACCCGGTCAGGTTGGCAGCGCGTGAAGGGGACGGGGAATTGGACATGGGGGAATGCTAGCGACCGCAGGTGGTTGCGGATGACTTGTCAATCATTGTTAACGATTATTCTGAAGTGTTGACACGTTGAATTCAAGTGACAACAATGCGGCTGTCTTTGGGAACATAACATGCCGCACCAACCAGCTTCCGCCGCGCTTCAGCGCTTCCGGGTCATCGACCTGACCCAGGTGCGCGCCGGCCCCACCGCCTGCCGCCAGCTGGCCGACTGGGGCGCCGATGTCATCCAGGTGCAGATGCCCGAGAGCATGCGCGGCGACGACACGCTCGGCGGCCAGGACGGCTCCGATTACCAGTACACGCACCGCAACAAACGTTCGATCACGCTCAATCTGAAGGAAGACGAGGGCATCGCGACCTTGAAGCGCCTGATCGATGGCGCCGACGTGGTCGTCGAGAACTTCCGGCCCGATGTGAAGTTCCGCCTGGGCATCGACTACGCCTCGCTGGCCACCACCAACCCCGGCCTGGTCTACGCCAGCATCTCGGGCTTCGGCCAGACCGGCCCGCTGGCCACGCGCCCCGGTTTCGACCAGATCGCACAAGGCATGGGCGGGCTGATGTCGGTCACCGGTCAACCGGGCGAAGCCCCCATGCGCGTGGGCATTCCGATCGCCGACCTGTGCGCCGGCATCTTCGCGGCGCAGGGCATTCTGGTGGCGCTGCTGGAGCGCGAAGCCTCGGGCAAGGGCCAGTACCTCCACACCTCGTTGCTGGAGTCCATGATCTACATGCTGGACTTCCAGACCTCGCGCTACCTCATCGATGGCGAGGTGGCCACGCAGGCGGGCAACTTCCACCCCACCAGCATCCCCACCGGGGTCTACCAGGCGCGCGACGGCTACATGAACATCGCCGTGTTCGGCTCCAAGATCTGGGAACGCTTCTGCCAGATCCTGGGTGCGCCCGAGTGGATCACCGACGAGCGTTACCGCGACAAGCCCTCGCGCTCGGTCAACCGCGACACGCTCAACGCCGAGATCAACCGACGGCTCGCCACGCACGACCGCGCGCACTGGGTGCAGCAGTTCAACGACGGTGGCGTGGCCTGCGGCCTGATCAGCAACATGAAGGAGGCGCTGGAAGAGCCGCAGGTGCAGCACCTCGGGATGATCAAGGACGTGGTCTCGAAGTGGCAGGGCCCGCAGCGCCTGGTGGGCCAGCCCATGCAGCTGGAGCGCACGCCCAGCTCCATCGCGCGCGCCGCGCCGCGCCGGGGCGAACACACCGAAGAAATCCTGGGCGAGTTGGGCCTCAACACCGAGGACCTCGCCCGCATGAAAGCCGCTGGAGTCTATTGATGAGCACACCCACCCACGCCAGCACTTACACCAGCACCACCGAGCGCGTGCAGACCTGGCTTGACGAACGCACGCTGCACATCCGCTTCAACAACCCCGCACGGCACAACGCGTTGTCGGTCGACATGTGGGAGGCCGTGCCGCCGCTGCTGGCCCTGGCGAAGGACGACGATCGCGTGCGCCTGGTCGTGTTCTCCGGCGCGGGTGAAAAAGCCTTCGTTTCGGGCGCCGACATCACGCAGTTCGAGGACATGCGCGCCGCGCGCGAGGCCGTGGCGCACTACGAAAAGATGGCCGAGGGAACGCTCATGGCCATCCACGACTTTCCCAAGCCCACGCTCTCGTGCATTCGCGGTTACTGCATCGGCGGCGGCGTCAACGTGGCCATCAGCTGCGACATCCGCATCGCCTCGACCGACTCGGTGTTCTCCATCCCCGCCGCGCGGCTGGGACTGGGTTACCGCTACTCCGCCATGAAGAACCTGGTGGACCTGATCGGCCCGGGCGCGGCGAAAGACCTGTTCTTCACCGCGCGCCGCATCGACGCTGCCGAGGCCAAATTGCTCGGCCTGGTCTCGCGCGTCTGCGAGGCGGACGCGCTGCCTGCGCTGCTGGCCGAGTACGCCAGCGCCATGGCCGAGAACGCACCTTTGACCGTGATGGCCGGCAAGGCGATCACCCGAGAAATCCTGAAGCCCTCGCCCGAACTGGACAGCGCACTGTGCACCTCGCTCATCCGCGGTTGCTTCGAGAGCGCCGACTACACCGAAGGCCGCAGCGCCTTCATGCAGAAACGCAAGCCGGTCTTCACCGGCCGCTGAACTTTCACCAGGAACCGAACCCATGCAGTCTTACTGGATGCAGATGACCGACACCGACACGGTGCTCGAGTTGCGCGACAGCCCCGTGCCCACACCCGATGCGAGGCAGCTGCTGGTGCGCATGCGCGCCGCCGCACTCAACCGCGGTGAATTCCTGCTCGGCCACGGCCTGCATGGGCAAGCGGGCAGCTGGAAAGCGATCGGGGGCGAGGGCGCGGGCGAGGTGATCGCCGTGGGTGCCGAGGTCACCGGCTTCAAGCCCGGTGATCGTGTGATGGGTCGATGCCCGGGCGCCTTCTCGGAAGTCGCGGTGATGGAATCGGCCGAGGCCATGGTGGTGCCGCCAGGGCTTTCGTGGGAAGCCGCGGCCAGTGTGCCGCTCACGTTCCTCGTGGCCTTCGACATGCTGGTGCTGCAAGGCCATCTGAAAGCAGGCGAATGGCTGCTCATCAACGGCGTGTCGTCCGGCGTGGGCGTGGCATCGCTGCAGCTGGGCAAGGCGCTGGGCGCCCATGTCATCGGCACCTCGGGCTCGGCCGACAAACTGACTGCGCTCAAGCCGCTGGGCTTGGACCTGGCCCTGCACACTCGCGCGGCCGACTTCGCCCCCGCCGTCCTGGCCGCCACGGATCAGCGCGGCGCCAACCTGATCGTCAACACGGTCGGTGGCACCGTGTTCGCGGAGAACGTGCGCGCGTTGGCCTTCGAAGGTCGGCTGGCCACGGTGGGCTACGTCGACGGCGTGGTGCACGCCGACATCGATCTCGAAGCCCTGCATGCCAAACGCCTCACCTTGTTCGGCGTGTCCAACAAGTTGCGCAGCAAGGCGCAGCGCGCCGCCGCCGTGCCGCGTTTTGTGGCCGAGGTGTTGCCGCACATCGCGGCCGGACGCATCGAGCCACGCATCGACCAGGTGATGGACTTCGCCCAGCTGAAGGAAGCCAAGGCGCGCATGGAGGCCGGCGCGCACATTGGAAAGATCGTCCTGCGCATGCCGGCAGGCGCGGCCTGAATTTCAAACCCCACAGAGGAGACAAACCCATGAAGAAAAAGAACCTGATCCTGGCCTTCGCCCTGAGCACCCTGGCCGGTGCAGTCTGGGCACAGCCCGCGGCCTACCCGAGCAAGCCGATCCGCATCGTGGTCGGATTTGCGCCGGGCGGCGCGGCCGACTACGTGGCCCGCTCGATGAGCGAGGCCTTCAGCAAGGCCATGGGCCAGACCGTGATCGTCGACAACAAACCGGGCAACGGCTCCAGCATTGCCGCCGACATCGTGGCCAAGGCCCCGCCCGACGGCTACACGATGTTGATCGCCAGCCCGAGCAGCATTTCGGTCAATCCGGCGCTCAACCCCAAGCTGACCTACAAGCCCAGCGACCTGCTGCCGGTGGGCAAGATGACCACCTCGCCCCTGGTGTTGGCCGTCACGCCGTCCAGTCCCATCAAGTCGGTGGCCGACCTGATCGCTGCCGCGAAGAAGGACCCCGGCAAGCTCAACTACTCCACCTCGGGCAACGGTTCGGCGCCGCACCTCGGCATGGCGCTCTTCAACCTCTTGACCGGCACGGAAATGACGCACGTGCCCTACCGTGGTGGCGCCATCGCCATCACCTCGGTGATGGCCGGCGAAACGCAGGTGACCTTCGGCACCTCTCCCTCGGTGCTGCCGCAGGCCCAGGGCGGCAAGCTGCGTGCGCTGGCCGTGAGCACGCGTGAGCGTTCACCGCTGGTGCCCGACCTGCCCGGCATGCGCGAGGCCGGCCTGCCGGAATACAACCTCGAGTTCTGGTACGGCATGTTCGTGCCGGTGGGCACGCCCCCAGCCATCGTGAAGACCATCCACGAGGCCGTTCGCACCGCCATGCAGCAGCCCTCTGTGAAAGCGGCGCTGGAGCGCGAGGGCACCGAGGTGTCGTTGTCGGCGGCCCCGGAGCAGTTCGGCAGCTTCCTGGTGGAAGACAGCAAATTCTGGGTGAAGCTGGTCAAATCCGCCAACGTGAAGGTCGACTGACATGAACACCTTCGAACGCTCACGCCGCACCCTCTGCGCCGCCGGTGTGCTGCTGCTCGGTGGCTGCGCGGCCACCGCACCGCCCACACCGCCGTCGGCGGCCGCGATCGCCCAGCTGTCCCCCACCGGCAAGCTGCGCGCCGCGATCAACTTCGGCAACCCCATCCTGGCCACGCGCAACGCGGCGGGTGAACCGCAGGGCGTGTCTGTCGACCTCGCGCGCGAGGCCGCACGACGCCTGGGGCTGCCGATCGAGCTGGTGCTGTTCAACTCGGCCGGCAACGTGGTGGAGGGCATCAAGGCGGGGAAGGTCGACCTTGCGTTCGTGGCCATCGATCCGGTGCGGGCGGCCGACATGGAGTACACGGCGCCCTACGTGGTCATTGAAGGCTCGTACCTGGTGCGAAACGATTCGCCGCTGCGCCGCAACGAAGACGTGGACCGTGCCGGCACCCGGGTGGTGGTGGGCAAGGGCAGTGCCTACGACCTGTTCCTCACACGCGAGATCAAGGCCGCCACCCTGGTGCGCGCGCCCACCTCGCCCGCCGTCACCGACATGTTTCTCGCGGAAAAGCTTGATGTGGCCGCCGGCGTGAAACAGCAGCTGGAGATGGACGCTCAACGCGTGGGCGGCGTGCGCCTGTTGCCGGGTCGCTTCATGGTGATCGAGCAGTCCATGGGTGTGCCCAAGGGCCGCACCGCCGCGCAGGCCTGGCTCAGCGGCTTCATTGAAGAGATGAAGGCCACAGGCTTCGTGGCCGCCGGGCTGAAGCGCCACGGGATTCAGGGCGCGGCTGTGGCGCCGGCCAGGGCGAACCCGTAACGCCATCTGCGCCAGGCGCGATTCGGGCAGCCTCGGGAGGGAAACTGCCTGGGTGGATGGCTGGAGCGGGTCGGCCAGAGCAGGGTCAGGACAGGATCGGCGTCCTGATGGACAGCATGTCGCAGTCGCGCAGCAAGGCGGGATTGGCCAGCGGGTGCGGCACGGTCGTGCGGTAGCGAGGTGTGGCGCCGATGCCCGCCAGGGCTTCCTCCAGCGCATGGCGGTCGAACATTTCGGCCTGCAGCGCCAGTTTTCGGCGCGTGGCCAGATGACCCTTGCGCATGACGATCAGTTGTTGGACGAGCACGAGTTCACGGTGAGCGGCATGTCCCCGGGCTACCCGCAGCAAGACGCCGCGGTCCATCTCTTCGCCATGCCTCGCAGAACGGTTGAGGAGTTTGTGCGCTTCAACGGCTTTGAATGAGCCCCGCTCCATGAAGCGCAGGTTCTGCTGCCTGCGTTGGCTGCTCAAACCTGCCTGACGGGTTCGGCCGGAAGCCTTCGACCGCAGCTCTGCACGGAATTTTCCAGGGCCGCTCAAGACTGTTCCGAGTCACTCTCACATCAGGGCGGAAGAGGCCACGTACCCCGCTCGGGTGAACCTGAAGTGGCGCAGCTCCTCAATCGCCGCGTGTACGGCAATGTCGTCATACACCTTGCCCATCACGGCAAGGTCGCAGGGCCTGTCCTGTTCTTCTGCTGGCATGGGGGCTGGCGTGTGGGCGTCTTGCCTGAACCTGGATTGGTCGCTCAAAGGGACAGCCCTGGCAACCAGCTGTGCGTAACGAATCGCCCTCGGCAGAAATTGTTCGTCTGTGCAGACGCTCCACACGCCCGCGGTGTACAGGTGGGTCACACTGTCGCCGCTTGCGGCGACGGAGTGCACCAGGCGCGGTACGCCGGGCAAGGTTGGTGCCAGTGCCAGGTGCAGGGTGTCCTGGTCTGGCTGGCATGAAGCGGGAAGTTGTTGACGCATCCAGTCGGCCAGCGTCTTCAGGTCAAGGCCCGTGTGCTCCAGCGCAACTTGCGCCACAGAAAGATCGCCGCGGTCGTGGTGTTCTCTCATGACGATGCAGGGCGTGTGCTCGCGTTCGGCCGACGGCTCCCGCATCCACCGGTGAACGGCCGGATCCGAACGGTGCTCCGCAGGAGGGGCGGAGCGACGTGGGTGTTTCTTCTGCAGGAACTCAACGATCGCCACCAGCAAGTATTTGTGGGCAGCGAATCCGTTTCGCAGATCGAGTGGTTTCACCCGGGGGAAGCAATGCATTTTTGGAAGCCTGAACCCGCCGGAATCAGGAAATTTGTCACGTTGAACCGCACCATGTGGCAGCCGAAACCGCTCGAACCATTGTGGTGGCATCCGTGTACGGCGTCGAACATAAAGCAACCGTTTTCGGGAATGAATGCCGGGTAGTTGATCCACATCAACATGGGGATCGAAATCGCTCGGTGGATGCAAATCTGCGCTCAGCTTTTCAATCGGGTTTCCGATACGGATCATGAAACCTCATGAAATAAGACCCCCGATGGACATGCAGATCGAAGCCAGCCGAACGGCCAATCACGAGAGCGCACGAGCGGCCGCAGCCGCCCAGAAAGCCAGCTCTGAATTCCTCACCTTCCGCCTGGGCGGTGAGGAGTACGGCATCGACATCCTGCGTGTGCAGGAGATCCGCTCGTACGAGGAGCCCACCCGCATCGCCAACGCACCCTCGTTCATCAAGGGCGTGGTCAACCTGCGCGGTGTCATCGTGCCGGTGGTGGACCTTCGCATCAAGCTGGGTTGCGACAAGGTGGAATACAACGGCTTCACGGTCGTGATCGTGCTCAACGTGCGCGGT
>JAUXVI010000055.1 GCA_030680575.1 Hylemonella sp. | reverse complement strand
TGAATCGCCCCGGGTTTCGTGGAGGCCCGTTGGGTTAAGTCAGGCCGGGATGGCCGCCTGACTGGCTAATTGCCGATAGTAGTTTTCTTCAGCTTCGGCAGGGGGAATATATCCAATCGGTTCAAGCAGTCGGTGGTGGTTGAACCACGATACCCATTGCAGCGTGGCGAGTTCCAGTGATTCCTTGGTCTTCCAGGGTGCCCGGCGGTGAATCAATTCAGCCTTGTACAGGCCGTTAATGGTTTCGGCCAAGGCGTTGTCATAGCTGTCACCGCGACTGCCGACCGATGGCTCGATACCGGCTTCAGCCAGCCGTTCGCTGTACCTGATGGACACGTATTGCGATCCCCTGTCGCTGTGGTGAATCAGGGCATCGGTACGTTCAGGCTGCCGCTCGTACAAAGCCTGCTCCAGGGCGTCCAGCACGAAGTCTGTTCGCATGGAACTGCTCTGACGCCAGCCCACAATCCGGCGAGCGTAGACGTCAATCACAAAGGCCACGTATTGCCAGCCCTGCCAGGTTGAGACGTAGGTGAAGTCCGACACCCATAGCTGGTTGGGACGATCAGCCTTGAATTGCCGATTGACCCGATCCAGTGGACATGGCGCATTGGCGTCTCCCACAGTGGTGCGCACCACCTTACCCCGCCGTACACCGCGCAGGCCCAGGCGGCGCATGATCCGCTCGACCGTGCAGCGGGCAACAGTAATGCCTTCGCGGTTCATCTGCTTCCAGACCTTGTCAGCGCCATAGACCTGCATATTGGCGTGCCAGACACGCTGGATTTGTGGGATGAGTTCGTCATCATGCTGGGCCCGGGCACAGCGCAGTGCCGGGTTACGCATTCGCGCTGCGTGACGCCGATAACACGACGGGGCAATCTGCAAGATCTTGCAGATCGGCTCGACCCCGTACGTATCCCGGTAGCGGTCGATGTAGGCCTTCAGTTCTTGAGTCGGCGGTCGAGCTCCGCCTGGGCGAAAAACGCGCTGGCCGTCTTGAGGATGTCATTGGCCCGACGCAGTTCCTTGACCTCACGCTGCAAGGCCTTGAGCTGCTCGCGTTCGCTGGTGGTCAGACCTTCACGCTGGCCGTTATCAATCTCATCTCGCTTGACCCAGTCATTGAGCGTCTGCGGCACACAGCCAATCTTGGGGGCGATGGATTCAATGGCGGCCCATAACGATGGGTACTCGCCACGGTGCTCTTGCACCATGCGAACTGCACGTTCGCGGACTTCAGGGGAAAACTTCGTTGACTTCTTCATGGCTCCATCTTCTCAAAGGTTGGAGCCTCCTCAATTCCCGGGGCGATTCAG
>JAUXVI010000047.1 GCA_030680575.1 Hylemonella sp. | reverse complement strand
GGCGATGCCACTACAACACCGTGCGCCCCCATAGCAGCCTGGCCTACCTGACCCCGCACGAGTTCAAACAGCAATATCATTCAATCCCCAACCCGGCCGTCTTACAGGAATGAATGGCTCGGAAAAACCGGGCAGGTCAATCCGGTCATTCTCGCGCTCGCGTTTGAAGACGGCACGGCGCTGTCTCTCACCGAGAAGATGAACCGTGCTCCCGTGGCAATCCGGCAACTGGACGACACGACAGCGACCGAGGATCAGGATTTCAGCCTGATTCTGCCCGCCGACCTGTTCAGCGATCCAGACGCATCCGACGAAATCCAGGTGGTGGTGCGACTGGCCAACGGCGATCCTCTGCCGACATGGCTGAGTTTCGACCCCGTATCCCGAACGTTGAGCGGCAGGCCAACGAACGATCACGTAGGCGACATTGAGATTGTGGTGGAAGGCAGAGATCACTTCGGCGCTGCCGCCAGCACAACATTCAATGTCACCGTGCAAAACACCAACGACGCCCCGGAAGTCGGCACGCCCCTGTCCGACCTGCGCGCCCTGGAAGACAGCGCCTTCAGTTTCACGCTGCCCATAGGCAGCTTCCGTGACGTCGACGTGGGCGATGCGCTCACCTACACGGCCACGCTGGCAAAAGGCGATCCGCTACCCGCTTGGCTCACCTTCGACGCACAGACCGGCACGTTCTCCGGCACCCCGGCCAATGGCGATGTGGGTGAGCTGCAACTCACTGTGATCGCCCCCGATCTGACGGGCGCTTCGGCCAGCCAAGTGTTCGCGCTGGAAGTGACCAACACCAACGACGCACCGACCATCGGTGCCGCACTGGCCGTGCAGACCGCAACCGAAGACGCTGCCTTCACGTTCGCCTTGCCGACGGATGCTTTTGTCGACGCTGACTTGGGTGACCGCCTGAGCTACACGGCCACGCTGGCCGATGGTTCTGCATTGCCTACATGGCTGCAGCTGGATGCGGCCACCGGCACCTTCAGCGGCACACCGGTCAACGGCGATGTGGGCAGTGTCTCGGTGCGCTTGACGGCCTCTGACTTGACAGGAGCCTCGGCCAGCCAGGCTTTCGCCATCGGCGTGACCAACGTCAACGATGCTCCCGAGGTCGGCACAGTGCTGACGAAGCAGACCGGACGTGCGGGTACGGCGCTGAACTGGCAACTGCCCGGAACGGCCTTTGTCGATGTCGATGCGGGGGATGTACTGACCTACTCGGCCACCTTGTCCGACGGCAGCGCACTGCCTGAATGGCTCGCCTTCGACGCGACCACTGGCACCTTCAGCGGTACCCCAGCCTCGGCAGGCAACTATGCCCTGCGGGTCACCGCCACCGACCAGGCGGGCGGACAGGCCGACCAGAGCTTCAACTTGGCGGTCGAATCTGGCAGCGGCAACCAGGCACCGGTCACCACATCCGATGCGGCCAATGTGATCGAGGATCGCAAGCTGCTGGCCTGGGGCAATGTGCTCGCCAACGACCGCAATCCGGAAGGCAAGCGCCTCTCAGTCGCCAACCCGGGCATCCGACACGGCGAATACGGCGTGCTGACCCTGCTGTCCAATGGCACCTATGCCTATGTGCTCGACGATTGCGCGCCCAAAGTGCAGGGTTTGGGTGCAGGCGAGACAGTCACCGAGACTTTCAACTATCTGGCCAGCGACGGCACACAGCGTAGCAACGGCGCATTGACGGTGACTGTGCAGGGCACCAACGACACGCCCGATCTGGTGCGCTGCCTCTCCGACATTCAACTCGCCAAGGGCAAGTCGTTCTCGTGGAAGATGGCCGCAGGCAGCTTCCGTGACGCCGACCGCAACGACACGCTGAGCTACACAGCCACGCTGTCCAACGGCAAGTCGCTGCCGAGCTGGCTTAAGTTCGACGCTGCGACGCAGACCTTCAGCGGCACCGCTCCGGCCAATGCCAAGGGCGAAATCGATGTGCGTATCACCGCCAGTGATGGCCATGGCGAGTGCTCGACCGCCTCGGATGACTTCAAGGTGAGCTTTGGCAACAAGACCGTGGTGCCGACCGCCAGCAAGGGCAACGAAGGCGTCGGTAACGGCGCGGATGCACCGCCACCCGGACACGGTACCAACATCCATGATGGGGCGGGCACCGCGCCCGGCCAGCCGGGTCGCAAGCACGGCGGTGACCGTGATGATGACTCCTTGGGGCGTTTCCTCGACCGCTTCAAGCGTGATGACAAGTCCGCCCAATCAGCCCATTCAGCGTTGCCCGCACTGGATCGCCGCTGGTTCGAGCAATGGGGCGAACAGAGCCAAGCGTCCGGGCAAGCAGGTCATGGTCAGATTAACCACGATGTGGAGCGCCACTGGGTCGAGCTGACTCACGCCTTGAACCGGCTCGATGCCGAGCGCCAGAGTGCGCCCGCGTGGAGCCATGCCAACCAGGGGGCCGACCTCTCCGGTCTGGCCGGCTGGATGCAAGGTGGTGCCCACGGTGCACGCGGCGGCGTCGATGCCGTGTCGCTGGCCTGCGGCACGGGCACCCAGCTCAAGGGCTTCAGCGGCATCAAGGAAGGGGTGGGCAAGCTGTCATGGTAAGCCGTCACCCCTGCCCATGGCACGCGTCCTGATCGCGTGGGAACTGGGTGAGGCCTTCGGGCACCTTGCCCGGTGCCTGCGGCTGGCTGAAGGGCTCGTGGCCCTCGGGCACGGGGTGGCACTGGTTCTCAAGGACGTTCGGCTACCCGCCGGACAGACCACGGCAACCGGCATCACCGTGTTGCCAGCGCCCCTGACCCCACATGCGGGTGCAGGCAGCAGAGCGCCGGTGAACTACGCTGACGTGCTGAATGTCAGCGGGTTTGCCAATGCGCGGGATGTTGCCGCTCGGATGAGCGCTTGGCAGGGATTGTTTTCGTTGGTACGGCCTGATGTGCTGGTTGCCGACCATGCGCCGACGGCCTCGCTGGCGGCACGTTTGGCGAGCATTCCCCATCTGTCTATCGGCAACGGCTTTGCGATTCCTCCGTCCGTTTCACCCTGGCCCTCGATTCGGCCTTGGGAGACGGTTCCCGATCAGGCGCTCACCACGGCCGAGGCCAGGCTCGACCACGTACTGGACGCGGCGCAGAAAGTGCTGGGCCATACAAGGGCGGTACGTGTGCGCGACTTGTTTGGAGAGCACGACATTCTGGATACCTTTGCCGAGCTCGACCACTACGGCGCGCGTCCGGATGGGCGCTATGTTGGGCCCATCGTCTCGGTGCCACATGCCTTGCGCGTTGCCTGGCAAGGCAGGGAGGGGCCCAAAGTGCTGGCCTACTTGCGACCCGCCGTGTCGGGCTTCCAATCGATCCTGCAGGCGCTTGCCGGCCTGGACGCCGAAGTGCTGTGCGTCGCGCCCGGCATGAAGCCCGAGATGGCGAAACATTGTGCCACGCGGCGTTTGCGCATTGCGCTCGCGCCGCTTGATCTGCCGCCCCTGCTTGAACACGCCGATCTGGCGGTGGGCTACGGCAACAGCGGCTTCTCGACCCAGGCCGTACTGGCGGGCGTACCACTGGCGATGCGGCCCCGGCATGTCGAGCAGGCGCTTTTTGCGCATCGGGTGGAGGCACTGGGCGCGGGCAAGTTGCTCAGTGGCCGGATCGATGCGGACAGCGTGACTGCTTCTTTGCAGGAACTGCTCGACAACCCGGCGTATCGGCAGGCTGCCCGCGCGTTTCGAAACCGCCACGCCGATTACTCGCCCAGCCAGGCCATCGAACACAGCCTGTTCCTCATCGAGCGCACGTTTCTCGATGGGTGGAACACTGACCGCACCCGGAAGACCCAAAAACCCCAAGAGAGCTCACCGGCATGCCTTCATTGAAGTCCCTCGTACAACACGCTCACAGCGATCATCTGGATTTTCATCCGCCGTTGATTCGTTTGCAGCACAGCGCACCGCATCCACAAGGGCGGCGGGTGCTGTGGGCCATCCTGGCGCTGGTCGCCTTTCTCATCCTTTGGGCACTGCTCGGGCGGCTGGATATCGTCGCGGTGGCCGATGGCAAGCTGGTGCCCGCCAGCTATCTCAAGATCGTGCAACCCTCGGAAGCAGGCATCGTCAAGGAAATCCTGGTGCGCGAGGGCGAGATGGTGCGCGCCGGACAAACCCTGATGCGCATGGATGCGTTGATCACCAACGCCGATCTGGACGCCATTACCACCGAATACGCACGCAAACGCCTTCAGCTTGCCCGCATCGACGCCGAGCTTGGCGGCAAGCCCTTCCAGCCGGACGTTCAGGCTCCGGCGGCGCTGTTGCGCGAAACTGGCGCGCAGTACCAGGCTAACCGCGATGCCTTGGCCGCCGCGCTGGCAGAAGAACGTAGCCGCCTGGTCAAGGCACAACAGGAACTGGCGGCCGCGCGCCAGCAGAAGACGCGACTGGAAGCAGTGCTGCCCCATTACCGCGAACAAGACAATGCCTACGAAAAACTGGTCAAAGAAGGCTTCGCCGGTGGCTTGATGGGCTCGGACAAGCACCGCGAGCGCATCGAGAAAGAACAGGAACTAGCAACGCAAGGGCACCTGATAGCATCCGCTCAGGCCAGCATCGACCAGTCGCAGAAGAAGTTGAAGCAGATCGAGGCCGACTATGTACGGCAGTTGCATGCCGAGCGCAATGAGGCACAAGCGCAGATTGACAAACTGGCCAAGGAACAGGAGAAGCAGCAGCATCGGCGCGAACTTCTGGAATTGAAGGCCCCGCAGGACGGCGTGATCAAGGATCTGGCCACCCATACCTCTGGCACCGTGGTGCAACCCGGCACCGTGCTGGCCAGCCTTGTTCCCCAAGAAGAAAAGCTCAAAGCGGAAGTCTGGATCTCGAATGAGGACAGCGGTTTCGTGCGGCCGGGGCAGGCAGTGAAGCTCAAGTTCGCCGCCTACACCTTCCAGAAGTACGGCATGGGGCAAGGCACCGTTGAACACGTGAGCGCCGATGCCCAGAGCGAAGAAGAAGCACGCGACAAGGGCCTGCAAGGCGCCGGGCAACGTCCGCTGCGCTACAAGGCGCTTGTGGCGCTCGATGCGAGCGCGCTGGAGGTGGATGGCGTGAAATATCCGCTGTCGGTCGGCATGCATACCGAAGCGGAAATCCTTTTGGGTAAGCGCACCGTCGCCGAATACCTGCTCTCGCCGGTGCAGAAGGCCTGGCATGAGGCGGGGCGCGAGCGATAAATGTGCCGAGTCCCACTGAGATGGACACGCAAATCAGTGGTTGTGCTTGGGTCCTCCCCCCGGTCTGATCTGCAAGAGGTTCAGTACTTCAAATTATCAGTTGTCAAAAATGGACTTAGGCCTAGCTTCATTTTTCGTTTTAGATTATTGAACTTTTGGGTCGCCGAATTCCTGGTCGTCCGGTGGTGCCTCGGCCGGCATGCGAAAGTCTTCGCTGGCCCAGGCGCCGAAATCAATCTGCTTGCAGCGCTCGCTGCAAAAGGGGCGATAGGGGTTGCTGGGCGCGTAGATGCTGTCGCCGCCACAGGTCGGGCAGACGACGATCTTGGGCTGGCCGGGGGCTTGGTTGACAGGATCGCTCATGCTGTGCCGAAAAGAAAAGACCGGATGCTCCCGGTTCAGGAACACAGGGTCAATTCGAAGGCTGCCTCTTCGTTGCTGGCATGCAGTCGGTCGTCGGTTTCGAGTCGCATCAGCCGGATGGACACCATCAGCCGGTTACCGCTGATTTCCGGGATCAGGTCGAGTGCCGGATCGAGCGCGAGGCGCAGCAGCTGGAAGGTGCGACCTTGCGGCAGATTCTGCTGGTATTGGCCACTTGTTGCCATGACTTTCTGGGGCGAGCCCGAATCACGCAACAACTTGAGCAGCAGATGGATCGAATCCGCCAGAGGCGCCAGTGTGGCCGACCAACGCTCGAGATCGGCCCGGCGATGGGCGCCAGACTCATGCTGCCAGGCGTAGTAAGCCGGTAAATCGAATTCGCAGGTGCCACCGGGAATGCCGATGCGGCTGCGGATGCTCATGAGCCAATCGTTTTCGGTCAACGCATGACCGGCCTTGCCAGGCAGATTGTTGAGGTCGGTGAAACCGCGCTCGATTTTCTGCAGTACACCATCCAGCACCGTTTGATCGATGGCTGGATTGCCGCGGTAGGCATGCAGCGCCTGCTTCTGCTTTTCCAGATCCTTGAGGACATCCGACTTCAGATCCGCGCGGGCGCCGACGTCCATCACTTCAAAGATGGTGGCCAAGGCGTAATGGTGATCCAGCGGGTCTTCGCGTGAAACCAGTTCTGCCAGCCGGTGGAACAGGTGTTCCAGCCGCAGGTAGGTGCGGATGCGCTCGTTGAAGGGGTATTCGTAGATGATCACGCTGATATTTCCGGACCCCGAATCATAGCCCGAAGCGTACAGCGATTTGTTCGACTTCCATGGCCAGTTCATCGAGCGTGAGGCCGTCATTGCAGAGCACCAGGTCAGCCGCGTGCAGCCGCACCTGCCGGCTGGCCTGGCTGGCCATGATGCCCAGGATGGTTGCACGGTCGAGGCCGCTGCGGTGCATGACACGCTCAAGCTGGCGTTCAGGATGGCAGTCCACGACCAGCACCTGGTCCAGCCGGGCCCGCCAGTGACCGGATTCCACCAGCAGTGGTACATCAAACACGATACAACGCCGTCCGTCTGCGATCGCGACCTCGGTCTGGCGCACTGTTTCCAGATTCACCAGCGGGTGAACGATGTGCTCCAGTTGACGGCGCGCGTTCGGGTCGCGGAAAACGCGCTCACGCATGCGGTCGCGGTCCAACGCCCCATCGGGCGTGATGAATTCGGCGCCAAAGATCCGGCGGATCGCTTCGATGCCCGCACCGCCCGTGGCCGTGGTCTGGCGCGAGATGGCGTCGGCGTCAATCACCGCCGCGCCATGCTGCCCCAGCATGGCCGCCACCGTGCTCTTGCCGCTGCCGATGCCACCGGTAAGTCCGAGACGGAGGACGGCCTGCATGGTTTACAGCCCGATGAAGCGCAGGATGCTTTGCGGGCCGAAAATCATGGCCGTGAGTCCGGCCATGGCCAGAAAGGGACCAAAGGGGATGTAGCCTCCCTCGCGCAGTCCGCTGCTGAACTTCATGGCAATGCCGATGATGGCGCCGATGACCGAGGCCATCAGAATGATGGGGACCAGGGCTGGCCAGCCGAACCAGGCGCCCAGCGCGGCGAACAGTTTGAAATCGCCGTAGCCCATGCCTTCCTTGCCAGTCAGCAGCTTGAAGGCCCAGTAGATCAGCCAGAGTGAGAGGTAGCCTGCCACGGCACCCCACAGTGCCATGCTCAGCGGTATGGTGGTCCATTGCAGGGCGGACGCGATCAGTCCACCCCAGAGCAGCGGCAGGGTGATGTCGTCGGGCAAGAGCGTCGTATCCCAGTCGATCAGACCGAGCGCCAGAATGGCGGCAGCAAAAGCGCACCAGGCCAAACCGGCGGGCGTGGCGCCCCAGCGCCAAACGCTGAAGGCAAACAGGGCGGCGGTCGCGAGCTCCACCAGCGGATAGCGCAGGCTGATGGGCGTGCCGCATACCGAGCATTTGCCGCGCAGCCCCAAGTAGCTCAGCACAGGAATGTTTTCGTACCAGCGGATGGGGTGGCCGCACTTCTGGCAGCGCGAACGCGGCACCATGAGATTCAAGGGCTCGGTTTCTGACATTTCCCGGCCGTTCAATTCGGCGCACTCGGCCGCCCACCGTCGTTCCATCATCTTGGGCAAGCGGTAGATCACGACATTGAGAAAGCTGCCGATCAACAGGCCAAGAATGCCGGCCAGGGCGATATCAAATGTGGGAGATACCAGCATCAGACCACCTGACCCAGTTTGAAAATGGGCAGGTACATCGAAACCACGATGCCGCCGATCAGGCTGCCGAGAAACACGATGATGATGGGCTCCATCAGGCTGGACAGGCCGGCCACCATGTCGTCAACTTCGGCTTCGTAGAAATCGGCAGCCTTGCCCAGCATGTGATCGATCGAGCCCGATTCCTCGCCGATCGAGCACATCTGCAGCACCATGGTTGGAAACAGGTTGGCATTGGTCATGGCGGCCGTCAGGCTGGTGCCAGTGGAGACTTCATGCTGGATCCTTTCGGTGGCTTCCAGGTAAATCGAGTTGCCGGCGGCACCCCCGACTGAGTCAAGGGCTTCGACCAGCGGCACGCCAGCGGCGAACATGGTGGACAAGGTACGGGTCCAGCGTGCAATGATGGACTTTTCAATCAGGGTGCCGAAGACCGGTACTTTGAGCAGCAGACGATCCATGAATTTCTGCATTTTTTCGTTCCGCTTCCAGGCCTGGAAGAAAAAATAGAGGCCGCCGCCAATGCCGCCGAAGATCAGCCACCAGTAAGCAACGAAGAATTCGCTCATGCCGATCACGAACAGGGTTGGGGCCGGCAGATCGGCGCCGAAAGACGAGAACACTTCCTTGAAGGCCGGAATCACGAAGATCATGATCACGGCAACGACGACGAACGCGACAACAACAACGGAAATCGGGTACATCAGGGCCGATTTGATCTTGGACTTGATGGCTTCGGTCTTCTCCATGTAGACCGCCAGCCGGTCCAGCAGCTGGTCCAGAATGCCGGCCTGTTCCCCGGCTTCGACCAGATTGCAGTAGAGGTTGTCAAAGTGCATCGGGTACTTGCGGAAGGCCGCGCTCAGCGAGGTGCCGGTCTCCACGTCGGTACGGATGTCGTTGAGCAGTCGGGTCACGCTGGGGTTGCTGTTGCCGCGCCCGACAATATCAAAGGCCTGCAGCAGCGGGACGCCAGCTTTCATCATGGTGGCGAGCTGACGCGTGAAAATGGCAAGATCCTTGGCCTTGATGGATTTGCCCGCGCGCATGCGCCGTTTCTTGATCTTGGCCGGCAGAACGCCTTGGCGCCGCAAGGCCGCTTGCACCTGATTTTCCCCGCCTGCGCGCATCTCGCCGCGCATCATCTTGCCGTTGCGATCCTTGCCCTCCCATTCAAAGACAAATTCTTTAACGGCTTTTGATTTTGCTGTCGCCATGCGGTTCCCCGGGTTTCTTGTCTGGTATTTGTTGTGGACGGTCAGGACTTCATTGAGCCGAAGTCGGCCAGTTGAAATTGGGTGCAAACCGAATGATGCGGCGCACGATTTCCGGGGAGCGGGCGCAGCGCGATGACCGGTGGGTTTGGGTGTGCTGCGGCTTGTGCCGAAAGACGGTCCGGCCGTGCGTATCGTTGGCTGTCAGCTGCCTCGACTGGCTGGCCAGGATTGGCGCACGGCTCAGCCCAAGAGGGGCATTGATTGAGAATCGATGTTGATGGACGGAGTCGACAGCAGCCATGAGGCGGGAATGTACAGGGGCCAAAGGAGACCCGTGGATCATCGCCGATTGCCTGCCTGATGTAAATCTGAGGCGCGCAGGCAAATTGCAAGCAGACGTTGCAAAGCAACAGGCTCGGGTGCAAGTGGGGAGGGATGGCGCGGGGCGATGAGATTCGCCCCCGCTTGGCGATTTTCTACGTTGAACCGTAGAGGGAAAACTGGTCGGAATGAGAGGATTCGAACCTCCGACCCCTTCGTCCCGAACGAAGTGCGCTACCAGGCTGCGCTACATTCCGATGTTGATCGTTGCCACGACGCCCTGTTAAGACTGACGTTCCAGCAACTGAGCCGCCAATTGTAGCAGACTGTCGGCATGGGCTCCGGCCGGCAGACGTTGCGCGGCTGCCACGGCGCGTTCGGCTTCCCGTGCGGCGGCCAGGCGTGAAACCTCCAGCGCGCCGGTTTCCCGGACGATGGCGATCACCGCTTCGAGTTGTTCCGTCGCCCCGTTTTCGATGGCATGGCGAATCAGCTCACGTTGACTGTCGTTGCCGCGTTGCATGGCGACGATCAATGGCAGGGTGGCTTTGCCCTCGCGCAGATCATCGCCCAGGCTCTTGCCCATGACGGCCGCATCGCCGGCGTAATCCAGCACATCGTCAATGACCTGGAAGGCTGTGCCCAGCGCCTGGCCGTATTCGGCACAGGCTTCCTCGAGTGCTGGTTCCGCACCGGCCAGGATGGCGCCGACCCGGGCGCTGGCTTCGAACAGCTTGGCGGTCTTGGAGCGGATCACCTGCAGGTAGCCCGCCTCGTCGAGGCCGGCGTTGTGCATGTTCATCAGCTGCATGACCTCGCCTTCGGCAATCACGTTGGTGGCATCGGCCAGCACCTGCATGATGCGCATGTTCTGCGCTTCCACCATCATCTGAAAGGCGCGGGAATAGAGGAAGTCGCCCACCAGCACGCTGGCGGGATTGCCGAAGGTCTCATTGGCGGTAGGGTTGCCGCGACGCAGAATGGATTCGTCCACCACATCGTCGTGCAGCAAGGTGGCAGTATGGATAAATTCCACGACCGCCGCCAGATTGAAGCGTTGCGTGCTCTGATAACCGAGGGCGCCGCAGGTCATCAGCAACAAGGCCGGGCGCAGGCGTTTGCCGCCGGCCGCGATGATGTACTGTGAGACTTGGCCGACCAGGGGGACACCTGAGTTCAGGCGCTGGGAGATCACTTGATCCACTGCGCGCATGTCATCGGCGATGAGCGCGAGCGGGTTGGCTGGACGAGTTGGGTTCACTGTGGCAGGGCTTCAAAGCCGGTAGGAGGTGGCCGATTATAGGAAGCACCGCCGGGGTGGATGGGAGGGTGGATATGTTAGTAATTCCAAACTATGCTATACTTTTAGGCTCTGCGGAATCCGTCCGTGGAGATCATTCAAAGATGAGGTCAACATGTACGCGGTCATAAAAACCGGCGGCAAACAATATCGTGTTGCTGCTGGCGAAAAAATTAAAGTAGAACAGATTGCTGCGGACGTAGGCCAAGAGATCGTCATCGACCAGGTTCTGGCAGTCGGCAACGGCGCTGAACTGAAGGTCGGTACGCCCTTGGTGTCCGGCGCGACTGTCAAAGCCACGGTGGTGGCTCACGGCAAACACGACAAGGTTCGCATCTTCAAGATGCGCCGTCGTAAGCACTATCAGAAACGTCAAGGTCACCGTCAGCAGTTCACTGAACTGCAAATCGGCGCAATTTCTGCTTAAGGGGCATCAGTCATGGCACAGAAAAAAGGCGGCGGCTCTACGCGAAACGGGCGCGATTCCAAGCCCAAGATGCTCGGTGTGAAGGCTTTCGGCGGTCAGCAGATCAGTGCCGGCTCCATCATCGTGCGCCAGCGCGGTACCAAGTTCCATCCCGGCACCAATGTCGGCGTGGGCAAGGACCACACCCTGTTTGCCCTGGTGGATGGCCAAGTGTCGTTTGCCGTCAAAGGCGCGCTTAACAAGCACACGGTGAACGTGACCGCCGCAGCTTAAGCTGTCAGCGCTTGCTCCCGTGCGAAACCCTGCGCCTCAAGCGCGGGGTTTTTCGTTTATAAACCTTGGAAACTGACTGTCATGAAATTTGTTGACGAAGCCTTCATCGACATCGCCGGCGGCGATGGTGGCAACGGCTGCGTCTCGTTCCGGCACGAGAAGTACAAGGAGTTCGGTGGCCCCAACGGTGGCGACGGTGGCCGCGGCGGCCACGTCTTTGCGGTGGCCGACCCGAATCTGAACACGCTGGTCGATTTCCGCTACACGCGCCGCTTCGAGGCCAAGCGCGGCCAGCACGGCATGGGCTCCGACATGTTCGGCGCCGCCGGCGACGACATCACGCTCAAGGTGCCGGTGGGCACCATCCTCAGCGATGCCGAAACCGGCGAGGTGCTGTTCGAACTGCTGCAACCGGGCGAAGTCATCACCATTGCCAAGGGCGGCGATGGCGGCTTCGGCAACTTGCGTTTCAAGAGTGCCATCAACCGGGCGCCGCGGCAGAAGACGCCGGGCTGGCCGGGCGAACGCCGAAGCCTCAAGCTGGAGTTGAAGGTGCTGGCCGATGTCGGCCTGCTGGGCCTGCCCAACGCCGGCAAGTCCACGCTCATCACCGCCATTTCGAACGCCCGTCCGCGCATTGCCGATTACCCGTTTACCACGCTGCATCCAAATCTGGGGGTGGTGCGCGTCGGTCCGGAGCAGAGTTTCGTGGTGGCCGACCTGCCAGGTCTGATCGAAGGCGCATCCGAGGGTGCAGGTCTCGGTCATCTGTTTCTGCGGCATCTGCAGCGCACCCGCCTGCTGCTGCATGTGGTGGACATGGCGCCGTTCGACGACAACGTCGATCCGGTGGCGCAGGCCAAGGGCATCGTGGCGGAGTTGAAGAAGTACGACAAGTCGCTGTACGACAAGCCACGTTGGCTGGTTCTGAACAAGCTCGACATGGTGCCGGCGGAAGAGCGTGAGGCGCGTGTGAAGGACTTCGTCAAGCGCATGAAATACAAGGGGCCGGTGTTCCAGATCTCGGCGCTGACGCACGAGGGTTGCGACCAGTTGGTCAAGGCGGTGTATGAGCAGGTGAAGAAGCAGCAGGTGGCCGAGCAGCCCTCGGTGGAGATCGATCCGCGCTTCAAGGATGAGCCAGGCGCCTAAAATCCGCTATTTAATTCATAGCTATTCACGCCCTGTTGACGAGGGCGATAAGCCAAAATGACCCATCAAACTGCATCAGGTGTCATGCGCGATGCGCGACGCATCGTCGTCAAGGTCGGCTCCAGCCTGGTGACCAACGAGGGCCGCGGCTTGGACCAGGTGGCCATCGGTGAGTGGTGCCGCCAGCTCTCGGTGCTGGTGCGCGAAGGGCGTGAAGTCATCATGGTCTCCAGCGGTGCCATTGCCGAAGGCATGAAACGCCTGGGCTGGAGCAGCCGACCGCACGAAATCCACGAACTGCAGGCCGCTGCTGCCGTCGGCCAGATGGGCTTGGCGCAGATGTACGAGACGCGGTTGCGTGAGCACGATCTGGGCAGTGCCCAGGTGCTGCTGACGCATGCCGATTTGGCGGACCGCGAGCGTTACCTCAATGCGCGCTCCACCTTGCTGACGCTGCTCAAACTCGGCGTGGTGCCGGTGATCAATGAGAACGACACCGTGGTCAACGACGAAATCAAGTTTGGCGACAACGACACGCTGGGCGCCCTGGTGGCCAATCTGGTCGAAGCCGATGCCCTGGTCATCCTGACCGACCAGAAAGGTCTGTACACGGCTGATCCACGCAAGAACCCCGCTGCGCAGTTCGTGCACGAGGCTCAGGCCGGCGATCCGGCGCTGGAGGCCATGGCGGGTGGCGCAGGTTCCAGTATCGGCCGTGGCGGCATGATCACCAAGATTCTGGCGGCCAAGCGTGCGGCCGGCTCCGGGGCCTCCACCGTGATTGCCTGGGGGCGTGAGCCCGATGCCCTGCTGCGCTTGGCACAGGGGGAGGCCATCGGTACCTTGCTGGTGGCACAGACACAGAAGAACCAGGCGCGCAAGCAGTGGATGGTCGACCATTTGCAACTGCGTGGCGCCGTGGTGGTTGATGCTGGCGCGGCTGCCAAGCTGCTGGAGGAGGGCAAGAGCCTCCTGCCTATCGGCATGACGGCGGTGGAGGGTGATTTTTCCCGCGGTGATGTGATTGCCGTGCGTGACGAGCGTGGCGCTGAGATCGCACGCGGTCTGGCCAATTACGCCAGCTCCGAGGCACGGCTGCTGTGCCGCAAGCCCTCCAGCGAATTTGAGAAGCTGCTGGGTTACACGGCCGAGCCGGAGATGATGCACCGGGACAACTTGGTGCTGGCGCGCTGAGGCGTCACGGGTCCTGGCGCGGATTCTTCAGTCGCCGAATCAGCTCTGCCGGCGTTCGGCCGCCGACGCCGTGGCTCTCACAAGCGCCTTGCCGTGCGAGGGCGAGGGCGTGCCGGCTGGCGCTCTGCGTGTTGTCCAGTTCGCGCCAGACCGGGTTCGCGACCTTGTTCCAATGTCCGGGCTCGCTGGCGCGGGCATAAGTCTTGAACTCACCCGTGTCACAGCGCAACCCTTCATACATGGCGTTGACACTGCCCGTCGGGTTGTAGGCCACCATCACATATCGCACCACCCAGTCGGGGCCAATCGTCAGTGTGCTGGGGTCGACACCGAAAACCAGGCCGGTACGAATCGGCAGATCAATCACGATCAGACCTTCTTTGCGCCAAGAGGGCGGCGGCGGCGCCTCGGCCTCCTGCCAGTCTTCATCGGCAGCCAGTGCCGGCATGGTTATGGCACCTGCCAGCAGTAGCGCCAGCAGGGTGAGCACATACTTGGGTTTAGCCAGCATGCCACCCCCGGTCATGCTTGCCTGTGTTGGTTTGAGGATCAGGTTCAAAGGTGGCACCGGGTGGTAATTCAATGGTATTTTTGTGGCTGGCAGTCCCGGCCATCTGCTCCAGTTCACGTCCACGGTTGCCTTGGCGCAGGAAACCGCTGCGGTGATCATGACGGGGAAGAAAACGCGCCAGTTCGGTCAGCGCCATTTCATAGACGCCGCGCTTGAACTCGACCACCATGTCCAGCGGGACCCAGTAGTCGTTCCAACGCCAGGCGTCGAACTCGGGGTGGTCGGTGGCGCGCAGGTTCAGGTGCCAGTCCTGCCCGAGCAGTTGCAGCAGGAACCAGATCTGTTTCTGACCTTTGTAGTGGCCGCGTGCCTCGCGGCGGATGTAGCGATCCGGCACCTCATAGCGCAACCAGTCCCGGGTCCGGGCCACGATGCGCACGTGGTCGGGCTGGAGCCCGACCTCCTCGCCCAACTCGCGGTACATGGCTTGCTCCGGGGTCTCGCCCCGGTCAATGCCACCCTGCGGGAACTGCCACGAATGGGTGCGTATGCGTTTGCCCCAGAAAACCTGGTTTTTCTGGTTGAGCAGAATGATGCCGACGTTGGGCCGAAAACCGTCCCGGTCGAGCATAATCAAACCCCAAATTTTTAAACTGAGTCCATTATGCACGGCCGACGTTGCGCATCAAGGACTGCAGCCCGTTTTCCCTCGAAAAGTTGCCCATGAAAGCCTCCCAATTTCTCGTCTCCACCCTCAAGGAAGCACCGGCAGACGCCGAGGTGGTGAGCCACAAGCTCATGATGCGCGCCGGCATGATCAAGAAGCTGGGGGCCGGCATCTACAACTACATGCCCATGGGCTTGCGTGTCATCCGCAAGGTGGAAGCGATCGTGCGTGAGGAGATGAACCGTGCCGGCGCGGTGGAGCTGGCCATGCCGGTGGTGCAGCCGGCCGAGTTGTGGCAGGAGACGGGCCGCTTCGAAAAAATGGGCCCCGAGTTGCTGCGCATCAAGGACCGGCACGACCGCGATTTCGTGGTGCAGCCCACCAGTGAGGAAGTCATCACTGACATCGCACGGAAGGAAATCCGAAGTTACAAACAGCTGCCGAAGAATTTCTACCAGATCCAGACCAAGTTCCGTGACGAGCGCCGTCCGCGTTTCGGTTTGATGCGCGGCCGCGAGTTCATCATGAAGGATGCCTACAGCTTTGACCGCGACCAAGTCTCGGCCAAGGCCAGCTACCAGGTGATGGCGCAGGCCTACCGCAAGATTTTTGACCGTTTCGGCCTGACCTACCGTGCTGTGGCGGCCGACAGCGGTGCCATCGGTGGCGACCTGAGCGAGGAGTTCCAGGTGATCGCCGCGACCGGCGAGGATGCCATCGTCTACTGCCCGAACAGCGAGTACGCCGCCAACATCGAGAAGGCCGAGGCGCTGGCACCGCAAGCCCCGCGTCCGGCCGCCTCCCAAGCTATGGCCAAGGTTGCGACGCCGGGCAAGACCAGTTGTCCCGAAGTGGCTGAGCTGCTGGGGCTGCCGCTGTCACGCACCGTCAAGTCCATCGTGTTGGCGACTGACGAACTCAACGACTACGAGCAGGTGACCAAGACCACGGTCTGGCTGCTGCTGCTGCGCGGAGACCATGACATGAACGAAGTCAAGGTCGGCAAGTTGCCGGGCATGGAAGGCGGTTTCCGTTTTGCCACCGAGGCCGAGATCCAGGCGCACTTCGGCTGCAAGCCGGGTTACCTGGGCCCGGTAGGTCTGAAGAAGCCCCTGAACGTGATTGCCGACCGCGAGGTGGCGGTGATGGCAGACTGGGTCTGCGGTGCGAATGAAGTCGATGCGCACATCACCGGCGTCAACTGGGGCCGTGACCTGCCCGAGCCTGATCTGGTGACCGACATCCGCAACGTGGTGGCCGGTGATCTGTCGCCGGACGGTAAGGGCGAACTGGCGATCGAGCGCGGCATCGAGGTCGGCCACGTGTTCTACCTCGGAACCAAGTACAGCCGCGCCATGAACGCCACCTTTCTCGACGAGAACGGCAAGCCGCAATTCATGGAAATGGGTTGCTATGGCATTGGCATCACGCGCCTGCCGGCGGCGGCCATTGAGCAGAACCACGACGAGCGCGGCATCATCTGGCCGGATGCCATTGCCCCCTTCACTGTGGTGCTGTGCCCGATCAACCCGGATCGCAGCCCGGAAGTGAAAACGACTGCCGAGCAGTTGTATACCGAGTTGGTGGCGGCGGGTGTGGACGTGCTGCTGGACGACCGTGGCGAGCGCCCCGGCGCCATGTTTGCCGACTGGGAGCTGATCGGCGTGCCACACCGCGTCACCATCGGCGACAAGGCGCTCAAGGATGGCGTGGTGGAGTACCAGCATCGGCGTGATGCGGCCGCTACCAAGGTGCCCGTGAGCGAAGCCCTGGCCTTCGTGAAATCCAAGCTGGGCATTTGAGCATGGCCGTGCCGGCCGGTCAGTTTGGTGTCAATCGAAGGTTTCTTGGCCTTCTGCCCTTGCTGGTCGGCGCAAGCCTGCTATCGATTCAGGAGCAAGCGCGGGCCGGCGCCCAGGTCGAGGAGCCGTTGGCCGATGCCGTGCGAACAGCTTTGAGCGCGGCCATTGCCAACAATGCGCCGCCCGTGCCGGAGTTTTCCAGCACCGAAGCGCGGCTGCACTATTTGCGCTGGCTGGGTGCCATGAGCGAGCGGCTCAAGAAGAAAAAACACGAGTGGCAGGTACGCCGGGAGTTCCTGCAGACGGTCTGGTACGAGAGCCGACGTGCCGGCCTGGATGTCTCGCTGGTGCTGGGCCTGATCCAGGTCGAGAGCAATTTCCGAAAGTTTGCGGTCTCGCGGGTAGGGGCCCGTGGCTACATGCAGGTCATGCCATTCTGGACGCGTGTCATCGGCGACGGCGATGCCGGCAAACTGTTTCACATGCAGACCAACCTGCGGTTTGGCTGCGTCATCCTGCGCCACTACCTGGAGCGTGAACGGGGTGACCTGTTCCTGGCCCTGGGCCGCTATAACGGCTCGCGTGGCAAGGCGCCCTATCCCGATGCCGTGTTGGCGGCACGGCGCCAATGGGAGTTCGTCGGCTGAGGCCTGTCCGGGATGGCCCGCCATGAAAAACCACTGGCCGCGTAGGCGGCCAGTGGGTGTCGTGAGGGTACCGGAGCGTCAGGCCGGGGTGCCAAGCACCTTCTGCAGCTCGCCGGACTCGTACATTTCCATCATGATGTCGGAGCCGCCGATGAATTCGCCCTTGATGTAGAGCTGGGGGATGGTGGGCCAATTGCTGTATTCCTTGATGCCCTGGCGGATGCCGTCATCTTCCAGCACATTGACGGTCTTCACGCTTTTCGGGTCAACACCACAGGCTTTCAGAACCTGGATGGCCCGACCGGAGAAACCGCACATCGGGAAACTGGCGCTACCTTTCATGAACAGCAGGATGTCGTTGGATTTGACGAGGTCGTCGATGCGTTGTTGTGCGTCACTCATGGCGTGGGTCCTGTAGGAATCTGATAACGAATACGCGATTATTTCATTTCTGCCCACGTACTGCTGGCTGTGCCGGCTCCGGGCATGTCGGCGACGAGGTTACCGGGCGGTAGGCCGTCGAACGGTTCAGGCCCTGGGCAGCCACAAAGTCACCGTGGTGCCGGTACCGACTTCGCTGGCGAGTTCGACTTCGCCGCCGTGCAGTTCAACGATTTCCTTGACGATGCTCATGCCCAGTCCGGTGCCAGGAATCTTGCCCGAGGCGTCAGCGCGGTAAAACCGCTCGCAGACGCGGCCAAGCTGCTGGGCATTCATGCCGATGCCCTGATCGTGTACTTCGACGCCGACCCGGCCCAGGCGACCTGCCTCTTCGCTTGTGCCATAGCGCACAGTGACTTCGCCGCCCTGGGGCGAGTATTTGTAGGCGTTGGACAGGATGTTGAGGAGTGCCTGCTGCATTTTTTTGCGGTCGACATTGACGAACAAATCTGTTCCGGGCGGCGGCAGCAAGGGGGCGGGGCGTTCGGACGGCGGCTTGAAGCCAGAGACCGCGTCGGCGACTAGGTCCTGCAAGGAGAGCCGTTCAAGGATGAAGTCCTTGCCACGTTGTGATTCGATGCGAGCCAGATCCAGCAACTCATTGATGATGGACGACATCAGGTCAGACTGGCGCGAGATGGTGGCCAGGATTTCCTGTCGCTTGGCCGTGTCGAAGTCCTTCATGCGCAGCAATTCTGAATAACCGTAGATGCTGGCCATCGGGGTGCGCAGTTCATGTGCGGCAGTCGAGAGGAACTCGCTTTTCATGCGGTCCACTTCCGTCTCATGGGTCACGTCGCGGAAATAGAGAATCTGCGAGACGCTGGCGGTTTCCGACATGCGGATGCCGACTTCGAGCACACGGCTGGCGGGGGCGGCCAGTTCGAACAGCTGGCGTCGATGGTTTCCTGGGGCTGGCTCTGCCGTGGCATCGCTGGTTGCTCTGCTTGCGCGCAGTGTTGCCAGGTCAGGGAAGCTGCTGCTGGCCAGGCATTTGTGGGCTAGCAGATCGGAAAAGTCGTTTTCATCCAGTCCGACAATGTCGATGGTTTCCAAGCCGGTCATGCGCAGGAAAGCGAGGTTGGCAAACGCCACTTTGTGCTTGTGGTCGAACGACACAAAACCATCCGGGCTCAAGGCAAAGATGGTGTTGAGCTGCTCGGACCGGTCATGCAACTCCTTGGTGCGCTGATCCACCAGTTTTTCCAGGTCGTGCCGGTAGGTTTCCAGCTCCGTCGCGACCGCCTTGCGTTCGGTGATGTCGCGCAGCAAAACGAAGACAAAGGTCCTGTCGCCCCATTCAACGCGACTCACCGAGACTTCGGCTTCAAAGGTCCGGCCATCCTTGTGCCGCAGTGTGGTTTCAAAAAACTTGCCTTCCGCTCCCACCGCCGTGAGCATGTCGTCTGCTTGCGCTGGCGAGAAGCTGGTGTCCCAGTCACTCACGCGCAGTTGCTGCAATTCGGATGGGGTATAGCCCAGCATGGCGGCGCACTTCGGATTGGCTTCGAAGACACTGCCGTCCAGGTTCAGGATCACCACGCCGTCGCGTTCGTGCTCGAACAGTGCGCGGCGGCGCGAGGCTTCGTCGGCAATCGTCTGCTGGGCGGCACGCTGTCGTTCATCCTGATGGGCAATGGTGTCGAGCAGCACATTGAAATGAAGGGCCAGGCGACCCAGTTCGTCATTGCGCAGCAGCGTGTCGACACGGGCGGCCCGATTGCCCTGACCGACGGCGGACATGGTGGCGCTGATCGTGCTCAGCTGCTGGGTCAACTCCCGACCGGCGCGCAAAAACACGATGGACAAGGCCAGCATGGCCAGCGCGAGCAGCCCGGCCACCATGCCCAGCAACAGCAGCATGGCCCGTTGGTAGGGGGCGTGCGGGAACGCCACGCCGATCATGCCGATGCGTCGGCCATCGCCATCCACCATGGCCTCAAAGCCGGCCATATGCTTCTGGTCCGCGAACAGGAGCTGGCCGAGCCAGGGATGTCCCTGTCCGATCACGGCCTCCACAATGTCGGCTTCGGCAGGGGCGCCGATGGCGCGCAGCCCTTGCTGACGTTGTCGGCTGATGGCAATGCGGACACCGTCAATGAAGAGGGACGTGACACCCTCGGCATCGCCCGGCAGCGCGCCCATCGGGAAGATGACCTCCCGCATATGCTCGATCAGCGGGGCGTTCTTGTTCAGCAGTATGCCGCCGACCAGAATGGCATCCGGGTTGTTGACGGCCAAGGGAAAGTGTGCCGCGGCATTGATCAGCAAACCGCGTGTTTCGACTGGGGAGGACGGCGATGTCTGTTCAATGCGGGCCTGGTTGGGAAACTGAGGCGAGAACGCACGGAGCTGGTTTGCCTCGAACCGTTCATAAGCGGCGTTGGCGACCCCGATCTGCGCCTGACGGATGACGTAGGAGTCGGGCAGCCGGCTGCCAGGAGGCACGCTGGTGCTGGAGCCGATCACGGTGCCGTCGGCCAGTGCCACCACCAGAAAATCCAGTCCGCTGCCCTCGGCGGCCGTGGCCAGCAGCTGGTTGAGTTCCCGGGGGGACGATGTCGTGCCGAGCAGATGGTTCAAACGTTCCGATTTGGCCAGCTGGGCGACCCGGACCCGTGCCTCGGCCTTCAGTTGATCCAGGTAATTGTTGCTGCCGGCCAGATTGCTGCGCAAGTTGGACAGCAGCAGACTGTTGGCACGCTCCCCGCCTACCATCACCAGCACGGCAATGACGATCGGAAAGGCCATCAGCAAGGGCATCAGGCCAAGTGCCAGTAGCCGGAAGCGAAGCGAGCCATCCCATGCGCTGCGCCAACGCGTCAGCAGCGGCATAGCAGGCTCGGCCGACACGGCGTCCGGGCTGGGCAGTGAGGGGGAGAGGTCTTGCATAAATGTTGCGGCAATTATATCAAATATGATAAAATAGATAACATCTGCATATTCCAGCAGGAACGCACGGAATTCCCATGAACAAGCGCCATCTCCTCTTTGTCAGCCTCATCGGCCTGTTGTTGGCTGCTTGTGGTCCTCAGCAACCGGTCCAGATCGGTTTCATCGGTGGTCTAACCGACCGTAATTCCGACAACGGGCAGTCCGGGCTCAATGGGGTGATCCTGGCCGTGGAGCAGTTCAACCGGGCCGGCGGGCTGGAGGGGCGCATGGTGGAGCTGATGGTGCGAGACGATGCCCAGAACAAGGAAACCGCAGCCAAGTCCGCCACTGAACTGGTGAATGCCAAGGTGGAGGCGGTGATCGGTCCTTTCACCAGCGGCATGGCGGAGGTGATCGTGCCCATCACCAGCAACGCCGGCATCTTCCAGATCAGCCCGACCATCACGTCGATGTCGTTTTACGGCAAGGATGACAATCTGTTCCGCATCAACCGGACCACCCGTGACAATGCACGGGACTATGCCAGGGTGATGCTCGGCCGCGGACAGCAGCAGATCGCAGTGGCTTATGACACGCGCAACCGCAATTTCACGGAATCCTGGCTGAAGGAATTTCGCGATGCGGTGACCACGGGCGGTGGCAAGCTGGTTGGCGAAGTCCCCTACGAATCCAGCCCGGATGTCGATTTCGAGGCGGTGGTGCGGCAGATGTTGCGCAGCAAGCCGGACAGCCTGTTTTTCATTTCCGGCGCCCTGGATGTGGCACGTCTCGCCCAGCAGTCCCGCAAGCAGGCCCCCACGCTGCCGATCGGCGCGTCGGAGTGGGCCGCCACCGAACAGCTGATCGAACTCGGTGGCGATGTCGTCCAGGGGCTGATGATCGTGCAGAACTTCAATCGCGATGATGAAACACAACGCTTCAAGGAGTTCAGCGAGGCTTACTTCAAGCGCTTCCAGCGCAATCCGGGCTACAGCTCGGTCTCTGCATACGACGCAGCGACGGTGGTGTTGACTGCGCTGAAAAAACGCGGCCGTGGTGAGAGCCTGAAGAGCTCGGCGCTGAAAAATGGCCCCTACCAAGGCTTGCAGCAACAGATCGTGTTCGACGTCAATGGCGACACGCAGCGCAAGGTCTTCTTCACCCAAATCCGGGATGGCCGTTACGTCCAGTTGAAGTGACGACGAGGTCTGCGGTGAGCGGCCGATGGGCCAGCAAAATCTCTGCCGTCAGGCGGCGGCAGGCTGTTCGGGTACCCGTGCCTTCATGTCGGCCGTGAAAAACTGGTAGTGGTTGCGGCCGCTCTTTTTGCTCATGTACATGGCCGTGTCCGCGTGGCGGATCAGGTCTTCCGCGTGCTCACTGTCAATGGGGTAGAGGCTGAGGCCGACGCTGACGGTGGTGGTGATGTCGTGTCCGTCAATTTGCATCGGTTGCGAGATGGTGTCGACGATCTTTTGCGCGACCAGCGGCACATCACCGGGGTCGGCGATCGACTCCAGGATGATCGTGAATTCGTCGCCGCCCAGGCGTGCCACGGTATCGGCCTCGCGCACGCTGGCCACCAGACGCTTTGCCACGGTCTGCAGCAACTGATCGCCAATGTGATGTCCCAGGGTGTCGTTGATCGGCTTGAAGTTGTCGACATCAATGAACATCACCGCCACGATGGTGCGATTGCGATGGGCATGGGACACCG
Organism: Hylemonella sp.; assembly: GCA_030680575.1. Classification (GTDB taxonomy): domain Bacteria; phylum Pseudomonadota; class Gammaproteobacteria; order Burkholderiales; family Burkholderiaceae_C; genus Hylemonella. Next base: position 84,499 of record JAUXVI010000047.1, on the reverse strand, counting down.
CGTGATGCAGGCGATCGAGGAACAGCCCGCGATTGGGCAGTCCGGTGAGACCATCGTGGTAGGCGAGGAACTGCATCTGTTCTTCCGCCGCCTTGCGTTTGGTGATGTCCGCGAACACGCCGACGTAGTTGACGATCTGGCCTTCGTCGTTCCTGACGCTGTTGATGGTGAGCCACTCCGGATAGATTTCTCCGTTGCGCCGCCGGTTCCAGATCTCGCCTTGCCAGTGGCCGTTGGCCGCCAGTTCGTCGAACATTTTTTGGTAGAAGGTGGCATCGTGCCGCCCGGAAGACAGCATGGCCGGCGTCTGGCCGATCACCTCGTGCGCCTTGTAGCCGGTGATCTGGGTGAAGGCCGGATTGACCGATTCGATGATCCGCTGCGCATTGGTCACGACAATGCCTTCCAGCGTGCTCTCAAACACCTTGGTGGCCAGGCGCTGGTGCTGCATTGACAGTGCCAGGCTGTGCTCGCGTACCTTGAGCGTTTCACGCAGCTGGTGAACGTAGTCGTGCTCGATGCTGGCCAGAATGTCGGAAAACGTGACCAGGCCCAGCAACTCGCCGTCGGTGCCGGTCACGCCGAGATGGCGAATGTGCCGCTCGGTGAACTCGGTGCGCGCGTGGTACAGGCTGGCATTGACGGCCACGGTGATAAGCGGCCGGCTGGCCAGCTCGCCGACATTGGCGCCGGGTTGGCTGGCCCCGACCAGGCGCATCACATCGCGTTCGGTGAGAATGCCATGACCGCCATCCGGGTAGACCACCACGATGGCATCGGTACGGGCGTCGCGCATGGCGTTGACGGCTTCACCCAATGACAGGTGGCTGGCAACCAACGGCGCGCGACGATTCAGTACCGCGTTGACCTCGCGCAGGGACAGGTAGTATTCGATCCCCTGGTTGAGCACGATGTCGGTCTGGGTCACGATGCCCTTGCAGGCGCCGGCATCGTCCACCGCCAGGAAATGGCGCACTTTTTCCTCGCGAAAGCGTTGGGCCGCTTCACCCAGGCCGGTCGTGATGGGGATGGTCTTGACCGGCGAGGTCATGTGCGCCGAGATCGGTGCCAGGAAGGTCTTCGGGTCAGAGGCGTCCAGCGCCAACACATCGTGCTCGGTCCAGATGCCGATGATGGTGCCCTTGTCCACCACCAGGATGGAGCTGCAACGTGCTGCCACCATGCGCTGCGCGGCCACAGACAAAGGCGTGTCCGGGGCACAGCTCAGAATGTCGGGATGGACAATGCGCGCGATGGAGACGTCGGCCGTCATGGTGCTCCTGAATAGTTTGTTTGACTATCACCATATCGCCGCGTTGCGGCCGTGTCTTGAGTTACGTCAAGAACTCGGCAGGCAAGCACCGCTGCAGCGCTCAATGCCAGCCAGATCGGCGCGCGATTGCACGTTCTGCAGCCCGGCGCTTGCCAGCAAGCCGCGCACGGGACCCGCCTGGTCCCAGCCGTGCTCCAGCAGCAGCCAGCCGCCGGGTTGCAGATGGGCCGGCGCCTGGGCGACGATGGTGCGGATGTCATCCAGGCCGTCGTGGCCGGCAATCAGCGCCTGGCGCGGCTCATGGCCGAGGGCCGCCAGGTGCGGATCACCCTCGGCGATGTAGGGCGGGTTGGAGACGATCAGGTCGAAGTGGCCTTCCAGTCCGGCCAGCCAGTTGCCCTGCAGAAACGTCACGTCCAGTCCCAGGCGTTGCGCATTGGCCTGCGCCACGGCCAGCGCATCGGCACTGGCATCAACGGCACTCACCTGCGCATCGGGGCGGGCGTGCTTGAGTGCCAGTGCGATGGCGCCACTGCCGGTGCCCAGATCGATCACACGCGGCGCTGACAGCGCCGCCAGGCGTTCCAACGCCCACTCCACCAGTGTCTCGGTGTCGGGGCGCGGGTCGAGCACCCGCGCATCCACCTGCAGCGGCAGACCGTAGAACTCCTTGATGCCGGTCAGGTAGGCCAGCGGCTCGCCACCGGCACGCCGCTGTGCCAGTGCCAGGAACTGCTCCTGGGCCTCGGCGCTCAACGCGTCGTGGTCATGCGCCAGCAGCCAGGCACGGTCGTTCGGGGCGCGGCCCAAGACGTGCAGCAGCAAAAGCTGGGCATCAAGCCGGGGCAGGCCGAGGGCGATGGCGGCGGCAAGGGCTTGGCTGAGTTGCATGCAATTTTGCTATTAAAAATGGAGCGCCTGGCGCATAGGGAGCAAGGGGTTGAGGCTGATTTCTTGCTGAATCAGGCCGCACCCACTTCCAGCTCGGCCAGCTGTTGCGCCGCTTCATAGGCTTGCAGCGCTTCCACCACGTCGTCCAGCTCGCCTTCCATGACGTAAAGCAGCTTGTACAGCGTGAGGTTGATACGGTGGTCGGTCAGGCGGCCCTGCGGGAAGTTGTAGGTCCGGATGCGGTCGCTGCGGTCGCCGCTGCCGATCAGGCTCTTGCGCTGAGCGGCGTCTTTGGCGGCACGTTCGGAGCGGTCTTTTTCCTGGATGCGGGCGGTGAGCACCTTCAGCGCCTGGGCCTTGTTGCTGTGCTGGCTGCGGCCATCCTGGCATTCGGCCACGATGCCGGTCGGGATGTGCGTGATGCGTACCGCCGAGTCGGTCTTGTTGTTGTGCTGGCCGCCGGCGCCGCTGGCACGGTAGGTGTCGATGCGCAGATCGGACGGGTTGATCTGGATCGCCTGCGCCTCGTCCGGCTCCGGCAGCACGGCCACGGTGCAGGCGCTGGTGTGGATGCGGCCCTGCGTTTCCGTGGCCGGCACACGTTGTACGCGGTGGCCGCCCGATTCGAACTTGAGCGCGCCGTAAACGTTGTCGCCCTCCACACGCAGCACCACTTCCTTGTAGCCCCCCAGTTCGCTGGGTGACTCGCTGATGATTTCGGTCTTCCAGCCGCGGCGCTCGCAATAGCGCGTGTACATGCGCAGCAGGTCGCCGGCGAACAGGGCCGATTCGTCGCCGCCGGTGCCAGCGCGGATTTCCACAAAGGCATTGCGGGCATCGTCGGGGTCTTTGGGCAGCAACATGCGCTGCAGTTCAGCCTCCAGTTGGGCGATCTCGGCGCTCGCGCTGTCCACTTCCTCCTGGGCCATCTCGGCCATGTCCGGGTCGGCCAGCATGTCGCGGGCGCTGGCCAGGTCGGCTTCACGCTGCTGGTAGCGGGCCCAGCGGCTGGCCACGGCCGCCACCTCGGTGTGCTCGCGCGAGAGCGTGAGGAACTGGCTCATGTCCTTCATGATGTCTTCGCGCGAGAGCAAAAATTCCAGCTCGGCCAGACGGTCGGCATAGCGTGCGAGTTGTTGGCGGAGAAAGGGTTTCATGAGAGCACGGTACAAAAGAAGGGCGACTGATCGGACCACCCGAACAAGGAGCGGGTCCGCCGAACGGCGACGTGCGCCATGCGGGGCGCACAGGGGAGAGCGTCGCTAACGCCGCGAAGGGCCGCCCCGAGCAAGTTCGGCCCCCTTGGGGGGTAGAGAGCTACACGCAGTGAGCGAGCGTGGGGGCACCATGAGCAGCGCAGGGCCGCCCCAAGCAAGCGCGGCCCCCTTGGGGGGCAGGGAGCTACACGCAGTGAGCGAACGTGGGGGCACCATTACTTCTCTTTACGCAGGAAGAAGTGCTGGATGGCGTCGCTGGCGCGTTCACGCGCGGCGGCGTCACCGGCATGCAGCTCGGCCAGGGCGCCGTGCAGCAGCTTTTGCGTCAGGCCCTTGGACAGGGCTTCGAGCACGGCGTCCACGTCCTCGCCTTTGGCCAGTTGCCGGCGCGCGCGGGCGATCTCGGCCTGGCGCCACTCGTCGGCCTGGGCGTTGAGCTGCTGGATCAGCGGCACGCTGCGGCGCTGGTCCATCCAGTGCAGGAAGCTCTGCACGCCGGCATCGATGATGACTTCGGCCTCGGCCACCGCAGCCTGGCGGTTGGCCTGCGCGGTCTGCACCACGGCGGCCAGGTCGTCCACGGTGTAGAGGTAGACGTCGGACAGCGCCTTGACCTCGGGCTCGATGTCGCGCGGCACCGCCAGGTCGACCATGAACATCGGGCGGTGGCGGCGCAATTTCAGCGCGCGCTCCACCGCACCCAAGCCGATCAGCGGCAGCGTGCTGGCGGTGCAGCTGATGACGGCGTCGAACTCGTGCAGGCGGCTGGGCAAGTCCGCCAGGCGCATGACCTCGGCGCCGAAACGCGAGGCGAGTTTTTCGCCGCGGTCGAGCGAGCGGTTGGCAATCACCATCGCCTTCGGGTTCTTGGCAGCAAAGTGGGTCGCGGCCAGTTCGATCATCTCGCCGGCACCAACGAACAGCACCCGGATGTCGTTCAGGTCTTCAAACAACTGGCCGGCCAGGCGCACGCTGGCGGCCGCCATGCTGATGGAGTGGGCACCGATTTCGGTCGAGGTGCGCACTTCCTTGGCCACCGCAAAGGAGCGCTGGAACAACTGGTTCAAGGTGGTGCCCAGGGCCCCGGCTTCCTCGGCGGCGCGCACCGCGTCCTTCATCTGGCCCAGGATCTGCGGCTCGCCCAACACCATGGAATCGAGCCCGCTGGCCACGCGGAAGGCATGGCGTGCCACCTGGCCTTCTTCCAGCGCATAGGTGTGCGAGCGCAGCAGCGCGGGTGAGACGCCGCCGCTGTGGGCCAGCCAGTCCAGGGTGGGAACAATTTCCAACTGATCGCCGGCACAGTAGATCTCGGTGCGGTTGCAGGTGGAGATGATGGCGGCCTCGGGCGGACGCGGCAAAGCACCGCGCAGGCCATGCAAAGTGGGGGCGATCTGGTCGAGGGCGAACGCAAAACGGCCGCGCAGATCGAGCGGCGCGGTCGTGTGATTGATGCCTAATGCCCAGACTGCCATGGCCCGATTATAAAATTTGCTGATGCCTCAAGCTTTTGCTCCCCTTTTTGCCCTACCGGGCCGGCTGCCATGAACCCGTTGGATGCCCTGCTGCACCTGTTCAACTTTGTGGCGCCAGCGTTGGTGCTGGCCATGTTGTTGCCTCTGGTTTCCCGTTTTTTCAACAAAAAACAGGCGCCAGCGCTTTCCTGGTGGGCGCAGGCAGCTATCAATTTTGTAGTGGGCGTCGCCGTGCTGTTCGTCGGCCTGTGGCTGTGGAGCCGTGACGGCAAGATGGCCGCTTATGCCCTGCTGGTGCTGGCATCGGCCACCAGCCAGTGGCTGTTGTCACGCGGCTGGCGCAAATAAGTCGACCCGGTCGGTGATGATGCCGTCCACGCCCAGGTCGAGCAGGCGCTCGGCGGCCCATTCATCGTTCACCGTGTAGCTCAGACAGCGCAGGCCCGCGCTTTTGGCCTGGGTCAGACTCGCTGTGTCCCACAAGGCCTGGTTGCAGACCACGGCCACACAGCCCAAGGTGCGGGCGGTTTCCAGCCAGCCGGTCCACAGCGTGTCGAGCAGCAGGCCGCGCGGCAATTGCGGCGCGGCGGCCAGGGCGCCCTGCAGTGCCTCGGGCTGGAAGGAGGTCAGCAGCGGCGGCACGGCCTGGCCCTGCCACAGGCGCGCCGCCGTGGTCGCCACCACCTTGCCGGTCTGGCGCTCGGTGCCGGGCGTCGGCTTGATTTCGATGTTGAGCAGGTAGCCGTTGTGCTGGCAGAAGCGGGCCACCGCCTCCAGCGTGGGCAGCGGTTCGCCAGCGAAAGCGCGCGAGTGCCAGCTGCCGGCGTCGAGTTGCGACAGGGCCTGCCAGCTGTGTGCGCCCGCCGTGCCCTGGCCGCTGGTGGTGCGCTCAAGCAGACTGTCGTGCAGCAGGAAGGGCACGCCGTCGCTGGAGAGTTTCACATCGCATTCGAACATGCGGTAGCCGTGCGCGGCACCGGTGCGAAAGGCCGCCAGCGTGTTTTCGGGCGCCAGTTTGCCGGCGCCGCGGTGGGCGACCCAGCGCGGGTAGGGCCAGGCATCGGTACTGTCAGGCATGTTCACAAACGTTTCCCGGTGGCTTCATCGAACCAGTGCAGGCGTTCGGGCTGTGGCACGACATGCAGGCGGGCACCGATGGCCGGCGCCAAGTCCTGTTCTTCGTTGATGCGCACGATCAGCGGCTCACTGTCCAGCCGCGTGTAGATCAGCCGTTCGGCACCCAGCATTTCCACCGCTTCGACCTGTACCGTCCAGCCCGTGTCGGCGGGTTGCGGCACGATCTGCAGGTGCTCGGGCCGTATGCCCAGGATGGTGCCGGGTTTGACGTGGGGGGCCGTGCTGAGCAGGTTCATGGGTGGCGAGCCGATGAAGCTGGCGACAAAGGTGGAGGCGGGCCGGTGGTACACCTCTTCCGGCGTGCCGAACTGCTCCATCCGGCCGGCGTTCATGACGATCATGCGCTGCGCCAGCGTCATGGCCTCGACCTGGTCGTGCGTGACGAACAGCGAGGTGATGCCCAGTTCGCGGTGCAGTTTCTGGATTTCGAGCCGGGTCTGGGCGCGCAGCTTGGCGTCCAGGTTGGACAGCGGTTCGTCGAACAGGAAAACCTGCGGTTGGCGCACGATGGCGCGACCCATGGCGACACGCTGGCGCTGCCCGCCGGAGAGCTGGCGCGGCTTGCGTTCGAGAAAGGGGCCGAGTTCCAGAATCGCGGCGGCCTTGGCCACGCGGGCGCGGATCTCGTCCTTCGGTACCTTGGCGATCTTCAGGCCGTAGGCCATGTTGTCGAACACGCTCATGTGCGGGTACAGCGCGTAGTTCTGGAACACCATGGCAATGTCGCGCTCGGCCGGCTCCAGGTCGTTGACGACCCGGTTGCCGATGGTGATGTCGCCGCCGGAGATTTCCTCCAGCCCGGCCACCATGCGCAGCAGGGTGGACTTGCCGCAGCCCGACGGGCCGACGATGACGATGAACTCGCCGTCGCTGATCTCGGCATTCACCCCATGGATGACCTGCAGCTCATGCTTGCCCTTGCCGTAGCGCTTGATGACGTTGTTGAATGTGATGGCAGCCATTATTTTTCCGTGTCAACCAGACCTTTGACGAACCACTTCTGCATCAGGATCACGACCAGCGCCGGCGGCAACATGGCCAGGATGGCCGTGGCCATGACCACGTTCCATTCGATGTAGACCTCGCCGAAGATGGCGCGCTTGATGCCCAGCACGATCGGGTACATGTCTTCGCTGGTGGTGACCATCAGCGGCCACAGGTACTGGTTCCAGCCGTAGATGAACTGGATCACGAACAGCGCAGCGATCGACGTTTTTGACAAGGGCAGAAGCACGTCGAAGAAAAAGCGCATGGGGCCGGCACCGTCAATGCGCGCGGCCTCCACCAGCTCGTCGGGCACGGTCAGGAAGAACTGGCGGAACAGGAAGGTGGCGGTGGCGGAGGCGATCAGCGGCACGGTCAGGCCGGCATAGCTGTTGAGCAGCCCCAAGTTGGCAATCACTTCGTAGGTGGGACCAATGCGTACCTCCACCGGCAGCATCAGCGTGATGAAGATCATCCAGAACACCGCGCCCTTGAAGGGGAAGCGGAAGTAGACGATGGCGAAGGCCGACAAGAGCGAGATGGCGATCTTGCCGATGGTGATGGTCAGCGCCACCACCAGGCTGACCCACATCATCGGCCAGCCTGCCGCGATGGTGGCGCCGCCATACGTCTTGCCGCCGAACAGGGCGAGCCGGTAGGTGTCCAGCACATGGTTGCCGGGCAGCAGCGACAGCGGGTGGCTGGAGGCGATCTGCTCGGCCGACTGCGTGGAAGCAATGAAGGCCAGATAGACCGGAAAGGCGATCACCACCACACCGGCCAGCAGGATGGCGTGGGCGAAGAAGTCGAGGATGGGGCGACGTTCAATCATGTCGATGGCTTCATCAGTATTCGATCTTGCGTTCGACAAAGCGGAACTGGACCACGGTGAGCGCAATCACGATGAGCATCAGCACTACCGACTGCGCGGCCGAGCCACCCATGTCCAGCGCCTTGAAACCATCGTAATAGACCTTGTAGACCAGGATGGAGGTTTCCTTGCCCGGGCCGCCGTGGGTTGCTGCGTCCACCGTGCCGAAGGTGTCGAAGAAGGCGTAGATCACGTTCATGACCAGCAGGAAAAAGGTGGTCGGTGCCAGCAGCGGGAACACAATGGTCCAGAAGCGCCGCCAGGGCGAGGCGCCGTCAATGGCGGCGGCCTCGATCAGGGACTGCGGGATCGATTGCAGCCCGGCCAGGAAGAACAGGAAGTTGTAGGACACCTGCTTCCAGGCCGCGGCCATCACGATCAGGGCCATGGCGTGGTCAGCGTCGAGCAGGTGGTTCCAGGGCAAGCCCATCGCCTGCAGGGCATAGGAAATGACGCCGTAGGGCGAGGCAAACAGCATCAGCCACAGGACGCCGGCCACCACCGGTGCCACCGCATAGGGCCAGATCAGCAAGGTCTTGTAGAAGCCGGCCAGCCGGCTGACGCGGTTGGCCATGACCGCCAGCAGCAACGCCAGTGACATGGAGGACGCGGCCACCAGCAGCGAAAAAACGGCCGTGGTCTTGAACGACGCCAGATAGCTTGCGTCGTCGAACAGACGCTGGAAATTTTCCCAGCCGACAAATTCCCGACTGGTCCCGAAGGCGTCCTCCTGCAGCACGCTCTGGTACAGCGCCTGACCTGCCGGCCAGAAGAAGAACACCAGGACGATGACCATCTGGGGTGCCACCAGGACCCAGGGCAACCAGGGCGATTTGAAGAGGACGCGCTTTTCCATGGGTGGGGACTGGTTCTGTCAATGTACAAAAGGCCCGTCGGGCCTTTTGTGCTGGGTGTGATCAGTCTAGTGCGTTCTGGTCAGGACTTGTTAGCCTTCTGGAAACGCTCCAACTGCTCGTTGCCGCGCTTGACGGCCAGGTCCAGCGCTTCCTTGGGCGCCTTCTTGCCGGCCCACACGCCTTCGAGTTCCTCGTCGATGATGGTGCGGACCTGCACGAAGTTGCCCAGGCGCACGCCGCGCGACTTGTCGGTGGTCTTGCGGATCATCTGCGTCACCGACACATCGGTGCCGGGGTTCTTCTTGTAGAAACCGGACTTGTCAGTCAGCTCGAAGGAGGCCTTGGTCACCGGCAGGTAGCCGGTGCGCTGGTGGCTTTTCGCGGCCACCTCGGGTTGCGACAGGTAGCTGAAGAAGGCGGCCACGCCCTTGTAGTCGGGCGCTTTTTTGCCGTTCATGACCCACAGGCTGGCGCCGCCGATCACCGTGTTCTGCGGCGCGCCCTGCACGTCAGGGTAGTAGGGCAGGGTGCCGATGCCGTAGCCGAACTTGCCGTTGCGCGTGACGTTGCCGTACAGCGCGGAGGAACCGGTGGCCATGGCGCATTCGCCGGAGACGAAGGTGGCATCAGCCGCATTGCCGCGGCCCTTGTAGACGAACAGGCCGGACTTGGCCATGTTGGCCAGGTTCTCGATGTGGCGAACGTGCAGCGGCGAGTTGAACACCAGGCGCGTATCCAGGCCGTCAAAACCGTTGTTCTTGCTGGCGAACAGCACGTTGTGCCAGGCCGAGAAGCTCTCCAGCTGGGTCCAGCTGATCCAGCTGGTGGTGAAGGGGCACTTGTGGCCGCTGGCCTTGAGCTTGGCGGCAGCCAGGGCCACTTCAGGCCAGGTGGTCGGCGGCTTCTCAGCGTCGAGGCCGGCGGCCTTGAAGGCGTCCTTGTTGTAATGGAACACCGGGGTCGAGCTGTTGAAGGGGAAGCTCAGCATCTGACCGTTGGGGGCGGTGTAGTAGCCGGCGACGGCCGGAACGTAGGCGTTCTGGTCGAATTTCTGGCCGCCTTCCTTCATGACCTCGGCCACCGGCTTGATGGCGCCTTTGGAGGCCATCATGGTGGCGGTGCCGACTTCGAACACCTGCAGGATGTGCGGGGCATTGCCGGCGCGGTAGGCGGCGATGGCGGCCGTCATCGATTCGTCGTAGCTGCCCTTGAAGGTCGGTGTGACCTTGTAATCCTTCTGGCTGGCATTGAAATCGCGGGCCAGGTCGTTGACCCATTCCCCCAGGGCGCCGCCCATGGAGTGCCACCATTGGATTTCCGTCTGGGCCTGGGCCGGGACCAGCATGAGGGCGGAGAGGGCGGCGATGGCCAGTTTTGTTTTCGAACGCATCAGTGAGCTCCTTGAAGTCAAGACGCCGAGCCTAGTCGGCCGATATGTCAGTCTGATTACGGTTTGATTAAACTGCGGGCATCGGTCCCTGGGGACCCGGGGTTACCATGAGGCGAGCAGGTGAATGCTGCGCTGCGGTAACATCACCCCTCAGCCGGGTTCTACCGTTCTGGCTGAAATTCCAGGTTTCCCATGAACGCACCGACTCCGCTTGACCATCTTGTGAATGCGCCCGGCGTTGCGCCGCACGGCCACGAACGCATCCGCGAAATTCCCTACAACTACACCTCGTTCTCCGACCGCGAGATCGTGATTCGCCTGCTCGGGGCGCGCGCCTGGGAGGTGCTCAACCAGCTGCGCGAGGAGCGCCGTACCGGCCGTTCCGCCCGCATGCTGTACGAGGTGCTGGGGGATGTCTGGGTGGTGCAGCGCAACCCCTACCTGCAGGACGACCTGCTGGACAACCCGAAACGGCGTCAGCAACTGGTCGAAGCCCTGCACCATCGCCTGGGTGAGGTGCAAAAACGCCGCACGCCACAGGACGATCCGCAGCGTGACGCCCTGGTGGGCGAACTGCTGGAAGCCGCCAGCCGTGCGGTTGAAGCTTTTGATGCCACGTTTCAGGAAATCGCGACCCTGCGCCGCAAGGCCCAGCGTACCTTAAGCCGTCTGACTGCCAAAGACAACGTCAAGTTCGACGGCTTGAGCCGCGTGTCCCATGTGACCGATGCCACCGACTGGCGTGTCGAGTACCCCTTTGTCGTGTTGACGCCCGACACCGAGGCCGAGATGGCCCATCTGGTCAAAGGCTGTATTGAGCTCGGCCTGACCATCATCCCGCGTGGCGGCGGCACCGGCTACACCGGCGGCGCCGTGCCGCTGACCTGGAAGAGCGCGGTGATCAACACCGAGAAGCTCGAAGCCATGACCGAGGTCGAGATGGTGCAGTTGCCGGGCCTGGACCGGCCGGTGCCGACCATCTGGACCGAGGCCGGTGTGGTGACGCAACGCGTGGCCGATGCGGCCGAACGCGCCGGCTTCGTCTTTGCCGTCGATCCGACCTCGGCCGAGGCCTCCTGCGTGGGTGGCAACATCGCCATGAACGCCGGTGGCAAGAAGGCCGTGCTCTGGGGCACGGCACTGGACAACCTGGCCTCGTGGCGCATGGTGACGCCAGACGCCGGCTGGCTGGAAGTCACGCGCCTGAACCTCAACCTGGGCAAGATCCACGACGCCGAGCTGGCCAGCTTCGAGCTGAAATACTTTGAGGCCGATGGCAAGACGCTGGTCAAGACCGAACGCCTGGACATCCCGGGCCCGAGTTTCCGCAAGGAAGGCCTGGGCAAGGACGTGACCGACAAGTTTCTGTCCGGTTTACCCGGCATCCAGAAGGAAGGCTGCGACGGCCTGATCACCAGCGGCCGCTGGGTGGTGCACCGCATGCCGGCGCACACCCGCACCGTCTGCCTGGAGTTCTTCGGCAATGCCAAGGACGCAGTGCCCAGCATCGTCGAGATCAAGGACTTCATGTTCGCCGAGCAAAAGCGCAGCGGCGTCTTGCTGGCGGGGTTGGAGCACCTGGACGACCGCTACCTGAAGGCGGTTGGCTACGCCACCAAGTCCAAGCGCGGCGGCCTGCCCAAGATGGCGTTGTTTGGCGATATCGCCGGTGATGATGCGGATGCGGTGGCGCGTGCCACCTCGGAGGTGGTGCGCATCGCCAATTCGCGCAGCGGCGAAGGCTTCATTGCCATCAGCCCGGAAGCGCGCAAGAAGTTCTGGCTTGATCGCAAGCGCACGGCGGCGATTTCCAAGCACACCAACGCCTTCAAGATCAACGAAGACGTGGTGATCCCGCTGCCGCGCATGGCCGAGTACACCGACGGCATCGAGCGCATCAACATCGAGCTCAGCCTGCGCAACAAGATCAAGCTGTGCGACGAGATGGAGGCTTTCTTCAGCGCGGGCAACCTGCCCCATCTGCTGGCCGACCTCAAGCAGGACGACGCCAATGAAACCCCGCTCGCCGAACTGCTGGAGGACCGCGTGGCGCAGGCCCTGGCCCTGGTGCGTGAGGTGCGTGCGCAGTGGCAAGGCTGGCTGCAGGACGTGGACGCCCTGTTCCCGCAGTTGCAGGATCACAGCCTGCGCGCCAGCTGGAAGACGCAGATCCGTGCGCCGCTGCAGGACATCTTCACCGGCCGCGCATTTGAAGCGATGCTGGCCGAGTGCAACGCCATCCAGCAGCGCGTGCTCAAGGGCCGGGTCTGGGTGGCGCTGCACATGCATGCCGGCGACGGCAATGTGCACACCAACATCCCGGTCAATAGCGACGACTACGAGATGCTGCAGGCCGCGCACGGCGCGGTCAAGCGCATCATGGCGCTGGCGCGTTCGCTCGACGGCGTGATCTCGGGCGAGCACGGCATCGGCATCACCAAGCTCGAATTCCTGAGCGACGACGAGCTGCGCCCGTTTGCCGACTACAAGCGCCGCATCGATCCCGAGGGGCGTTTCAACAAAGGCAAGTTGCTACGAAATCAGGAGCTGTCGGCGCAAATGGGGCAAGCATCAGAGGCCGATTTGCCGCTGGGCCGTCCCGAGGCGAATCAGCCCCCTCGGGGGGCAGCGACCCGCGAAGCGGCGGAGCGTGGGGGCATCATGCATGCCGATTTGACCAATGCCTACACGCCCAGCTTCGGTCTCATGGGGCATGAGTCGCTGATCATGCAGCAAAGCGATATCGGTGCCATTGCTGACAGCGTGAAAGACTGCCTGCGCTGCGGCAAGTGCAAACCGGTGTGCTCGACCCACGTGCCGCGCGCCAACCTGCTGTACAGCCCGCGCAACAAGATCCTGGCCACTTCGCTCTTGGTGGAGGCCTTCCTGTATGAGGAACAGACCCGGCGCGGCATCTCGATCCGCCACTGGCAGGAGTTCGAGGACGTGGCCGACCATTGCACGGTCTGCCACAAGTGCCTGACGCCCTGTCCGGTGGACATCGACTTCGGCGACGTGACGATGAACATGCGCAACCTGCTGCGCAAGATGGGGCAGAAGTCCTTCCGCCCCGGCAATGCGGCGGCCATGTTCTTCCTCAATGCCACCAACCCCGAGACCATCAAGCTCATGCGTACCGCCATGGTGGGTGTGGGCTTCAAGGCGCAGCGCCTGGCCAACGACTTGCTGCGTTCCCTGGCGCGGCGCCAGACGGCCAAGCCACCGGCCACGGTGGGCACGGCGCCGGTGAAAGAGCAGGTGATCCACTTCATCAACAAGAAGATGCCCGGTGGTCTGCCGAAGAAAACGGCGCGCGCGCTGCTGGACATTGAGGATCCGAACTACGTCCCGATCATCCGTGATCCGCAGGCCACCACGTCGGACACCGAGGCCGTGTTTTACTTCCCGGGCTGCGGCTCGGAGCGCCTGTTCAGCCAGGTCGGGCTGGCAACGCAGGCCATGCTCTGGCACGCCGGCGTGCAAACGGTGCTGCCGCCGGGGTATCTGTGCTGCGGCTACCCGCAGCGCGGCAGCGGCCAGTTCGATAAGGCCGAGAAGATGATCACCGACAACCGGGTGCTGTTCCACCGCGTGGCCAACACGCTGAACTACCTGGACATCAAGACCGTGGTGGTGAGCTGCGGTACCTGCTACGACCAGTTGCAGGGGTACAAGTTCGAGGACATCTTCCCCGGCTGCCGCATCATCGACATCCACGAGTTCCTGCTGGAAAAAGGCATCAAGCTCAGCGGCGAGCAGGGCGGCTACCTGTACCACGAGCCCTGCCACAACCCGATGAAGCTGGGCGACTCGATGAAGACGGTCAAGTCGCTGCTGGCCGGCGATACCGGCGGCAATGTGCTCAAGAGCGATCGCTGCTGCGGCGAGTCCGGCACGCTGGGCGTGACCCGGCCTGACATCTCGACCCAGGTGCGCTTCCGCAAGGAAGAGGAAATCCGCAAGGGCGAAGCCGCGTTGCGCGCATCGGGCCAAGTGGGCGAGAAGGACAACGTCAAGATCCTGACCAGTTGCCCGAGCTGCCTGCAAGGGTTGACCCGTTACGGCAACGATTTGCAAAACGGTCTGCTGGAGGCCGACTACATCGTGGTCGAGATGGCGCGCCAGATCATTGGCGAAGACTGGCTGCCGCAGTATGTGCAGTCGGCCAATGCCGGTGGCATCGAACGCGTGCTGGTCTGAGGTCATGAAGCTGGCCGGCTGCGCGCTGTGTGAGACGGAAGGTGGTCTGCTGGTCTTTCGCGGTGACAAGTTCCGCGTCATCCGGGCCGAGGAGGCCGACTTTCCGGCCTTCTACCGTCTGGTCTGGAATGACCACGTGGCCGAGTTCTCTGACTTGCCGGTGTCCGAGCGCGCCCTGTGCATGGAGGCGGTCACGCTGATCGAGGCCGTGTTGCGCCGCCAGCTGCAGCCGACCAAGGTGAACCTTGCCACGCTGGGCAATGTGGTGCCGCATCTGCACTGGCATGTGATTGCGCGCTTCGACTGGGACAGCCATTTCCCGGCGCCGGTCTGGGGTTCGGCGGTGCGGCCGTCCGATGAAATGGCGCTGGCACAGTTGCGTGCACGACTGCCTGCGCTCGACATGGACATTCGGCAAGCCCTGGCCGCCATGCTGGCCACCTTGTGATAATTCGATCTTTCAGCAGGTGAATTCAATGGCAGGTTTGCAATCCGGTTCCCCGACGCCCCAGGATCTGACGGTACACGGCCAGTCCCGTGTGCTTGAGGTGAGCTTTTCTGATGGCGCGACCTTTCGCATCCCCTTCGAGCTGATGCGCGTGTACTCGCCGTCGGCCGAGGTGCAGGGCCACGGCCCGGGTCAGGAAGTGCTGCAGACCGGCAAGCGCGAGGTGGAACTGGTCGGGCTGGAGCCGGTGGGCAACTACGCCGTGCAGCCGACCTTTTCCGACGGCCACGACAGCGGTATTTTTTCCTGGGACTTCCTTTATTTCCTTGGCTCGCAACAGGCGCAGCTGTGGGCCGACTACGAGGCGCGCCTGCAGGCGGCTGGCGTCGAGCGCGATGCGCCGATGCCTGAAAAAGCCGGTCACAGCTGTGGAAGCCACTGAGGCGCAAGACATGACACAAACCCATTTCGGATTTGAAACCGTCGACGAGGCCGAAAAGGCCAAGCGCGTGCGCGGCGTGTTCGACTCGGTCGCCTCCAAGTACGACGTGATGAACGACCTCATGTCGGTCGGACTGCACCGCGTCTGGAAGGCTTACACCGTCACGGTGGCCAACCTGAAAGAGGGCGACCGGGTGCTCGATATTGCCGGCGGTACCGGCGACCTGGCGCTGGCTTTTTCCAAAAAGGTGGGCAAGAGCGGCCAGGTGGTGCATACCGACATCAACGAGGCCATGCTGCGCGTCGGGCGCGATCGCCTGCTGGATGCCGGTGTGGTGCTGCCGACTCTGGTGTGCGACGCGGAGAAGCTGCCTTTCCCGGATCAGTATTTCGATGTGGTGAGCGTGGCTTTTGGCCTGCGCAACATGACACACAAGGACGTGGCGCTGGCCGAGATGTGCCGGGTGCTCAAGCCTGGCGGCAAATTGCTGGTGCTGGAGTTTTCCAAGGTGGCACCGCCGCTGGAGAAGCTTTACGACTGGTATTCCTTCAAGGTGCTGCCCAAGCTGGGCCAGTTGGTGGCGGGTGATGCCCACAGCTACCAGTACCTGGCGGAGTCGATCCGCATGCACCCGGGGCAGAAGGAACTGAAGACCCTGATGCACAAATCCGGATTCGGTCATGTGGATTTTCACAACATGTCGGGCGGGGTTGTGGCCTTGCATGTTGGAATAAGGTGCTGACACGCCTGTTTTGCGGTACTTTCGGGGTGTCGACCTACTTACTGGATTAATCGGAGACCTGACATGAAACTCTGGACGTTGGCCCTGTCGTTGACCCTGGCCCTTGGTGGCGTGAATGCAGAGGCCAAACGCATGGGCGGCGGCGCATCGGTCGGCAAGCAGTCGAGCAATGTGACGCAGCGCCAGGCTGCGCCTGCTCCTGCCGCACCGACACAAAATGCTGCAACCGCGCCCAAACCGGCACCTGCAGCCGCGCCCGCTGCGGCGCCGAAGAGGCCCTGGGGCGCCATGTTGGGCGGCTTGGCGGCCGGTCTTGGTTTGGCCTGGCTGGCCAGTTCACTCGGGATGGGCGAGGCGTTTGGCCAATTCATGCTGATTGGCCTGGTGGTGGTGCTGGCCATGGTGGCCGTCGGCTGGTTCATGCGTAACCGCCGTCCGGCTGCGCTGACAAACAGTCCGTTTGCATTTCAAGGCGCTGGTGCGGGTGGAGCGGTCACGCCGAGCCCGGCTTACCGTCCTGAAAATGTTGGCAACGATGCCTCGGCCCGTCCGTGGGAGCGCAACACGGCCTCGTTCGACGCCACTGGTGCGCAAGCCAACCCCGGCATCGTGATCGGTTCTGCCCTGGCAGGTTCGCAGGCCTGGGGCATCCCCGCCGGTTTTGACGCAGAAGGTTTCCTCAAGGCGGCCAAGGCCAACTTCGCGACCCTGCAGGCAGCCTGGGACCGTTCTGACCTGACCACGCTGCGCTCCATGATGACCGACGACATGTTGGCTGAAATTCGCCAGCAACTGACCGAGCGCGAGGCCCATACCGGTGGCCCGGCCAACCAGACCGATGTGGTGATGCTGGAAGCCCAGCTGCTTGGCATCGAAGATCTGGGTGACACCTACATGGCCAGCGTCGAGTTCTCCGGCATGATCCGCGAGGAACCCTCGGCTGGTCCGAGCCCTTTCCGCGAGGTCTGGAACATGACCAAGTCCAAGACCGGCGCCAGCGGCTGGTTGGTGGCCGGGGTCCAGGCGCTGCAATAAACACGGTGCAGGGCCTGATCTCCTAAGGATCGGGAATAATCGGGGACTATGGCAACACAGTCCCCGTTTTCTTTTCTGGAAGATGTTTTCCAGCAGCTCACCACCACCTTGCAGCCGCCCGCTTGGGCGGTAGAAGAGGCGCAGCGTCGCATTGTGCTACTGCTCAACCATGTGCTGATGCAGGAACCCGAGGCGACGGCACGGCTGGCCCGGCAAAAGGGCCGGGTGGTTCTGTTTCACTGGCGCAATGTCCATTTCAAGCTTTTGCTGACGCCGGCCGGCCTGCTCGATCTGGCGGATGCAGAGGCACCCTCTGACCTGACGCTGTCGGTGACGGAGGAGTCTCCGGTTGCCTTGGTGCAGTCAGCTCTCAGTGGTGCCAAACCGGCGGTGCGCATCGAAGGCGATGTGCAACTGGCCGCCGAGGTCAACTGGCTGGTCGACCATGTGCGCTGGGATATCGAAGAGGACTTGGCCCGCATCATGGGGGATGCCCCAGCGCATGCCCTGGGGCAGGCGGCACGGCGCGTGGCCGAGGCGATTCGTCAGTTCTTGACCCGTGCAAGCGGGACAGGGGGGGCAGCATGAGGCGCCTGTTTCGAGGTGCCTTCATTGTCTGGACTGCCCTGCGTTATGGTCTGGATGAACTGGTCCTGACCAGTTTCCAGAAACCCTGGCTGCGGGTGCTTGCCCGCATCGTGTCCATTGGCCGCAATTTGGATGCGCCGCGCGGCCAGCGCCTGCGCGAGGCGCTGGAACGTCTGGGCCCGATCTTTGTGAAATTTGGCCAGGTGCTGTCGACCCGGCGTGACCTGATGCCGCCCGACATCGCGGACGAACTGGCCAAGCTGCAGGACCGGGTGCCGCCCTTCAGTTCCGACGTGGCAGTGGCCACCATCGAGCGGGCTTTTCGCAAGCCGGTGGCGGAGATCTTCAGCGAGTTCGAGCGCGAGCCGGTGGCCAGTGCCTCCATCGCCCAGGTGCATTTCGCCAAGCTGCGTGACCGTGACGGCCGCGAACGTGAAGTGGCAGTCAAGGTGCTGCGCCCGGGCATGCGGCCGGCCATTGAAAAGGACCTGAGCCTGATGCGCATGATGGCGGGCTGGGTGGAGGGCCTTTCTGCCGATGGCAAGCGCCTGAAGCCGCGCGAGGTAGTGGCCGAGTTCGACAAGTACCTGCACGACGAGCTGGACTTGGTGCGCGAGGCCGCCAGCGCTGCCCAGCTGCGCCGCAACATGGAAGGCCTGGACTTGGTGCTGATCCCCGAGATGTTCTGGGACTACTGCCAGAGCGAGGTGATCGTGATGGAGCGCATGAAAGGCATCCCGATCAGCCAGACGGCGCGCCTGCGCGAGGCCGGCGTCGACATGAAGAAGCTGGCACGCGACGGCGTGACCATCTTTTTCACCCAGGTGTTCCGGGATGGATTTTTCCATGCCGACATGCACCCGGGCAACATCTTCATCAGCGTCGATCCGGCGACCTTCGGGCGCTACATCTCGCTCGATTTCGGCATCGTCGGTACGCTCACCGAGTACGACAAGGAATACCTGGCGCAGAACTTCACCGCCTTTTTCCGGCGTGACTACAAGCGTGTGGCCGAACTGCACATTGAATCGGGCTGGGTGCCACCGCAAACGCGCGTGGACGAGCTGGAGTCGGCCATCCGTGCCGTGTGCGAACCCTACTTTGACCGCCCGCTGAAGGAGATTTCCTTGGGCATGGTGTTGATGCGCCTGTTCCAGACTTCGCGCCGTTTTCAGGTCGAGATCCAGCCGCAACTGGTACTGCTGCAGAAGACCTTGCTCAACATCGAGGGCCTGGGGCGCGAGCTCGACCCCGAGCTGGATCTGTGGAGCACGGCCAAACCTTTCCTGGAAAAGTGGATGGCCGATCAGATCGGGCCGCGTCGGCTGTGGGAAGAGCTTAAGAACCAGGCGCCGCGTTACGCCAAGCTTCTGCCCGAGCTGCCACGCCTGCTGCATGACTACCTGACGCAGCGTCCGGGCTTGCAGCGCCGCGAGTTCGAGGAGCTGCTGGCCGAGCAGCGCCGCACCAACCGATTGCTGCAGGGGCTGATCTATGCCGGCATCGGTTTTGCCCTGGGACTGGTGGTCATGCAACTGGTGGTCCGGGTCCAGTTGTTCTGACGGGATAATCCGGGCCAATTTCCACGACACCCTAGGAGACTTCCAGTGCTGTTGACCCTGGTCATCGTCTATCTGCTGGTCACCATTGCCATCGGCCTGGTGGCGGCCAAGCGCGTCAAGAACTCGGCGGACTTCGCCATTGCCGGGCGTCGCCTGCCGCTGGTGATGATCGTCACCACCACCTTTGCCACCTGGTTCGGCTCGGAAACGGTGCTGGGCATCCCGGCCAAGTTCGTCAACGGCGGCCTGCACACGGTGGTGGAAGACCCGTTTGGCGCCGGCTTCTGCCTGATCCTGGTCGGCCTCTTCTTCGCCGCCAAGCTGTACCGCATGACGCTGCTGACCATCAGCGACTACTTCCGTGAGCGCTATGGCCGCAGCGTCGAGGTGGTGTGCTCGCTCATCATCATGGTCAGCTACCTGGGCTGGGTCTCGGCACAGGTGACGGCGCTTGGCCTGGTGTTTCACGTGCTGTCGGGGCAGGCGATCAGCATTCCGATGGGCATGGTGATCGGCGTGGTCTCGATCCTGGCCTACACCCTGTTCGGCGGCATGTGGTCGGTGGCGATCACCGATTTCATCCAGATGATCATTCTGGTCGGTGGCCTGGCCATCCTGGCGGTGTTTGCCAGCCACATGGCCGGCGGCGCTGACAAGGTGGTGAATCTGGCGTTGAGCCGCGACATGTTCCGCTTCCTGCCCGAGCCGAATTTCAAGGACATCGTGTTTTTCATCGCGGCGGCCATCACCATGATGCTGGGCTCGATTCCGCAGCAGGACGTGTTCCAGCGCGTGATGTCGGCCGATAGCACGAAGTCGGCCACGCGTGGCCCCGTGATCGGTGGCATCTTCTACATCCTGTTCGCCTTCGTGCCGATGTTCCTGGTGACCAGCGCACTGGTCATCATGCCGGAGCGAGCTGAGGCGCTGCTGCAGGATGATCCGCAGAAGGTGTTGCCCACTTTGGTGCTGGAGAAGATGCCCTTCATCATGCAGGTGCTGTTCTTCGGTGCGCTGCTGTCGGCCATCAAGTCCTGTGCCTCGGCCACGCTGCTGGCGCCGAGCGTGACGTTCGTGGAGAACATCTGGCGCCAGTTCCGCCCGCACCTGGGTGACAAGCAGGAGCTCAAGGCGATGCGCATCACGGTGCTGGTGTTCAGCGCCCTGGTGCTGGCCTATGCCATCTTCATGCAGGGCACCTCGATCTATGAGATGGTGTCTGGTGCCTACCAGGTGACGCTGGTCGGAGCCTTTGTGCCGCTGACGTTCGGCCTTTACTGGAAAAAAGCCAGTACCCAGGGGGCCATTTTCTCTATCGTGCTGGGCTTGTTGACCTGGGGGCTGTTCCTGGCCACACCGGCCGGCGAGGAGTTTCCGGCGCAGCTGGCCGGCGTGCTGGCCTCGCTGACGGGCATGCTGGTTGGTTCGCTCGGACCGCAGGCGATTGCCAACCGCCATGCCGGGCACCACAAGCTGGTCGGGGCGGACTGAAGTCACCGGGTTGGTGGTCGACGGCTTGAAACCTGGCCGGCTGCCTATAATTGAGGGTTTTGCATTACCTACCCACCCTTAACCCTTCGAGCCATGCCAATCTACGCCTACAAGTGTGAATCCTGCGGCCTCGCCAAGGATGTCCTGCAAAAAATTTCCGATCCACTCCTGACCGATTGCCCGGCCTGTGGCAAAGCCACCTTCAAGAAGCAGTTGACGGCAGCGGGGTTCCAGCTCAAGGGCTCGGGCTGGTATGAGACCGATTTCAAGGGTGGCAGCACCTGCGCCGCCCCGTCGGCTGCGTCCGAGGGTGCAGCCTGTGCGGCTTGCCCGGCCGCTGCCAGTGCTGCTGACGCCAGCTGAAGCGGATTCCCATGGGCAAGTTCCGCAAATGGTTGTTCTCGGGCCTGCTGGTGCTGGCGCCGCTCGGCATCACGGTCTGGGTGCTGGAGTGGGTCGTGTCCACGTTGGACCAGACCTTGCAGATCCTGCCGCGCGCTTGGCAGCCGGACCAGTTGCTGGGGCTGCACATCCCAGGCCTGGGCGTGATCTTTGCCCTGGCCGTGGTCCTGGCCATCGGCGCCATGGCGTCCAATTTCGTCGGCAACAAGCTGGTGACCTGGTGGCATGCATTGCTGCACCGCATCCCGGTCGTGCGTTCGATCTACTCGGGCGTCAAGCAGGTGTCCGACACCCTGTTTTCCGAGAAAGGCAACGCTTTTCGCAAGGCTTTGCTGGTGCAGTGGCCGCGCGAGGGCATGTGGACCATCGGTTTCCTCACCGGCACGCCCGGCGGCGACCTGCTCAACCACCTCGGTGACGACTACCTGAGTGTGTACGTACCCACCACCCCCAACCCGACGGGGGGGTACTTCGTCATGCTCAAGAAAAGCGACTGCATCGAGCTTGACATGAGTGTCGACGAAGCGCTGACCTATGTCATTTCCATGGGCGTGATCGTGCCCGGCGGACCCAAAAACCCGAATCTGAAGCAGGCCGCCAGCGGCCCGCTCACCCACAGCTGAAAGAGAACTTGTTATGGCCATGCGCTCCCACTATTGCGGTCTCGTGACCGAAGCCCTGATGGGCCAAACCGTCACCCTGTGCGGTTGGGTCAACCGCCGCCGTGACCATGGCGGCGTGATCTTCGTCGACCTGCGCGACCGCGAAGGTTATGTGCAGGTGGTGTGCGATCCCGATCGTGCCGAGATGTTCAAGGCCGCCGAGGATCTGCGCAACGAGTTCTGCATCCAGGTCAAGGGCCTGGTGCGCGCTCGTCCGGAAGGCACGACCAACGACAGCCTCAAGAGCGGCAAGATCGAGGTGCTGTGCCATGAGTTGACTGTGCTCAACCCTTCAGTCACGCCGCCGTTCCAGCTCGACGACGACAACCTGTCGGAAACCACCCGCCTGACGCACCGTGTGCTGGATCTGCGCCGCCCCTACATGCAGCGCAACCTCATGCTGCGCTACAAGGTGGCGATGGAGGTGCGCAAGTTCCTGGATGCCAACGGCTTCGTGGACATCGAAACCCCCATGCTCACCAAGAGCACGCCCGAAGGCGCGCGCGACTACCTGGTGCCCAGCCGTGTGCATGACGGCCAGTTCTTCGCGCTGCCGCAGAGCCCGCAGCTGTTCAAGCAGCTGCTGATGGTGGCCGGCTACGACCGTTATTACCAGATCACCAAGTGCTTCCGCGACGAGGACCTGCGTGCCGACCGCCAGCCCGAGTTCACCCAGATCGATATCGAGACGTCTTTCCTCTCCGAGCAGGACATCCGCGACATGTTCCAGGGCATGATCACCACGGTGTTCAAGAACACCATTGGCGTGGATCTGGGCGAGTTCCCGGTCATGACCTACCAGGACGCCATGTTCCTCTACGGCTCGGACAAGCCGGACCTGCGCGTCAAGCTGCAGTTCACCGAAGTCACCGAGCTGATGAAGGACGTGGACTTCAAGGTCTTCTCCGGTGCTGCCAACATGACGGGCGGCCGTGTGGTGGCCTTGCGCGTGCCCGGTGGCGCGCGTGAAGAGGGCGGCCTGAGCCGTGGCGAGATCGACGGCTACACCGAGTTCGTCAAGATCTACGGCGCCAAGGGCCTGGCCTACATCAAGGTCAATGAGCTGGCCAAGGGCCGTGATGGTCTGCAGAGCCCCATTGTGAAGAACATTCACGATGCGGCCCTCAATGAAGTCCTCAAGCGCACGGGCGCGCAGGATGGTGACCTGATCTTCTTCGGTGCCGACAAGGCCAAGGTTGTCAACGACGCCATCGGCGCGCTGCGCATCAAGATCGGCCACAGCGAGTTCGGCAAGAAAAACGGCCTGTTTGAAAACCGCTGGGCGCCGATGTGGGTGGTGGACTTCCCGATGTTCGAGTTCGACGAAGAAAGCCAGCGCTACACCGCTGTGCACCACCCCTTCACCGCGCCGAAGGAAGGCCATGAGGACTGGATGGTGACCGCACCCGAGAAGTGCATTTCCCAGGGCTACGACATGGTGCTCAACGGTTGGGAAATGGGCGGTGGCTCGGTCCGTATCCACCGCGCCGATGTGCAGCAGAAGGTGTTTGACGCCCTCAAGATCACGCCGGAAGAAGCCCAGCTCAAGTTCGGCTTCCTGCTGGATGCGCTGCAATACGGTGCTCCGCCGCACGGTGGCTTGGCCTTCGGCCTGGACCGTATCGTCACGCTGATGACCGGCGCCGAGTCGATCCGCGACGTGATTGCCTTCCCCAAGACGCAGCGTGCCCAGTGTCTGCTGACGCAGGCACCGAGCCCGGTGGACGAGAAGCAGTTGCGCGAGCTGCACATCCGCCTGCGCAACGTGGATCTGGCCAAGACAGCCTGACTAGGGTTTGAGGCAGAATGAAAGGGCGCTGTTTTCAGCGCCCTTTTTCATGCGCCAACCCTACAAGATCCCCCAATCCGTGCTGGTGGTCATCCACACCCCGGCGCTGGAGGTGTTGTTGATCAAGCGCGCCGACGCCGAGGATTTCTGGCAATCGGTCACCGGCGCCAAGGACCATGTGGGCGAGAGCTTTGCCGACACGGCCATACGCGAGGTGGCCGAGGAGACCGGTATTGACGCCCGGGCTGCCGGCCACCAGCTGCGCGACTGGGGACTGGAAAACATCTACGACATCTACCCGCGCTGGCGCCATCGTTATGCGCCGGGCGTGACGCGCAACACCGAGCATTTGTTCGGCCTGCAGGTGCCGGCCGGAACCAAGGTGCGACTTGATCCGCGCGAGCACACGGCTTGGCGCTGGTTGCCCTGGCGCGAGGCGGCTGAGGGCTGCTACTCGCCCAGCAATGCCGAAGCCTGCCTGATGCTGCCAAAATTCGCCTTATGAAAACCTTGCGCGTTGCCACCTACAACATCCACAAGGGCGTGCAGGGCCTGGGCCCGCAACGCCGGCTGGAGATTCACAACCTGGGGCTGGCGGTGGAGCAGCTTGATGCCGACATCATCTGCCTGCAGGAAGTGCGCAAGATGAACCGGCGCGAGGCGCAGTATTTCACGCGCTGGCCCGAACTGCCGCAGGCCGATTACCTGGCGCCTGAGGGGTACGAAGCGGTCTACCGCACGAACGCCTACACACGCCATGGCGAGCATGGCAATGCCATGCTGACGCGCTGGCCGGTGCTGGGGCATCAGCATGAAGACATGTCGGACCACCGCTTTGAGCAGCGTGGCCTGCTGCACAGTGAGGTCGTGGTCAACGGGCAGCCCGTCCATGTGTTGGTGGTGCATCTGGGTCTGATCCGTGCCAGTCGCGTGCGCCAGGCAGCACAGCTGGAGCGATTCATCGAGCGCGAGGTGCCGGCCGGGACGCCCCTGGTCGTGGCGGGAGATTTCAACGACTGGGGCGAGCGCGTGCATCGCCACTTCGCGAGCATGGGACTGAAAACCTTCGAGCCCGGGGCGAACCCGACGTTTCCGGCGCGCCTGCCGCTGGTGCAGCTTGACTACGTGTACACCCGTGGTTTGCAGCCGCTGCGAGTCGATGTGCCGCGCGGACGGGCCTGGTGGCGCATGTCCGACCACCTGCCGCTGATCGCGGAATTCGGCATGCCGGCATGAAGGACAAGCAACTGCCACCGCTTCGCGCCGCGCACCAGGTGCAATTGCTGCAGGGTGGGGTGGCCTTCTTCCCCCAATTGGTCCGCGACATCGAGCACAGCGTGCACGAGGTCCGGCTGGAAACCTATATTTTTCATTTCGACCCCTCCGGCGAGCAGGTGGCCGAGGCGCTGGTGCGGGCCGCACAACGCGGTGTAGCCGTCTATCTGGTGATGGATGGCGTGGGCACGCCCTCCGTGCCGGATGCTTGGGCGACGCGTTTTGACGAAGCTGGCGTGCAGTGGCGGATTTTTCAGCCTTTGGGCCGGCTGGGTTTGTTCATTCCGAGCCGCTGGCGCCGTCTGCACCGCAAGCTGTGCGTGATCGACGGTCGGGTGGCGTTCTGTGGCGGCATCAACGTGCTGGACGATGGGTGCGACCATCATGATGCTCGCCTGCCCGCACCTCGATTTGATTTCGCGGTGCGCGTGACCGGCCCGCTGGTGCGCTCGGTCCATGAGGTCACGGCGCAGTTCTGGTGGCGCTTGCAAGCGGTCCGTGACGTGAAGAACATCGATCTGGCCGCCAGTTGGCATGACCTCGAGCAGGCCGTGCGACTGGCGCTGCAGACGCGTGATGACAGCGGCGGTCTTGCCAGCACGCTGGCGGTCAATGGCCACTCCCGTGCCACCTTGCTGCTGCGCGACAACCTGCGGCATCGCAGCCGCATCGAGCGCGCCTACCGCAAGGCCATTGGCGAAGCGCATGAGGAAATCATCATCGCCAATGCCTATTTCCTGCCCGGACGCAAGTTGCGTCAGGCGCTCATTCACGCCGCACAGCGCGGGGTGCGGGTGCGTTTGCTGCTGCAGGGGCGTTACGAGTATTTCCTGCAATACCACGCCGTGCGGGTGGTGTATGGCGTGTTGCTCAGGGCGGGGGTGGAGATTCATGAGTATGAGCCGAGCTTCCTGCACGCCAAGGTGGCGGTGATCGACCGGCGCTGGGCGACAGTTGGCTCCTCCAATCTCGACCCTCTGAGCCTGCTGCTGGCACGCGAGGCCAACGTGGTGGTGGTGGATGAGCGGTTTGCCCAGGAGTTGCGCACGCGGCTGGTGCAGGCCATGGAGCATGACGGCCGACGCGTGGATCCGGCCAGCTATGCCAACCGGCCCTGGCAGCAGCGTCTGCTCGACCGCATCGCCTTTGGCCTGACGCGTGCCATGATCTTCCTGAATGGCAAGCGCTACTGAATTGATAGCTGTTGACGCATATTTCATAAGGCCTGGTGGCTAATAACCACAAACATCAATCGCTGGTAACATTGCAGCATGTTGAAGAAAAGCCAGAGCGTCATGAACCCAAACGATACCGAAGAGGGAACGCCCGTCTCCGTCAAGATCCGGGAGCGCCTGCTGGCAGCGCGCAAGCGCTTCAATGCCAACGACAACATTGCCGAGTTCATCGAACCCGGCGAGCTGGAGAAGCTGCTCGACGAGGTCGAGATCAAGATGCAGGCCGTGCTCGACAGCCTGGTGATCGACACCGATCGCGACCACAACACCGACAAGACCGCGCGTCGTGTGGCCAAGATGTACGTGAATGAGGTGTTTCGCGGCCGTTATGTGCCGGGTCCCACCATCACCGAATTTCCCAATGCCGAGCACCTGAATGAGCTGATGATCGTCGGCCCCATTACTGTGCGCAGCGCTTGCTCGCACCACTTCTGCCCGGTGATCGGCAAGATCTGGATCGGCGTCATGCCCAACGAACACACCAACGTGATCGGCCTGTCCAAGTACGCGCGTCTGGCCGAATGGATCATGGGCCGCCCGCAGATCCAGGAAGAGGCGGTGGTGCAACTGGCCGACCTGATCCAGCAGAAAACCCAGCCCGACGGCCTGGCCATCGTCATGGAAGCCAGCCACTACTGCATGGCTTGGCGCGGCGTGAAGGACATGGACAGCAAAATGATCAACTCGGTCATGCGCGGCGTGTTCCTGAAAGACCCGACCCTGCGCCGCGAATTTCTGTCCCTGATTCCCATGAGGAGCTGATATGACATCCCCCCGACGCTCACTTCGTTCACTGGCCCCCCAGGGGGCGCAGGTCTCCCTTGGGGCGGCCCGGCGGGAGGCCTGACCATGTTGGTCCGCCTGCTTTACGCCAGCCGTGTCGTCGACGCGAGTCCCGACGCCATCGAGACCATCCTGACGCAGTCGCGCCAGTTCAATCCGACCTGCGGTATCACAGGCATCCTGTGCTACGGCGGCGGCATCTTCCTGCAGGCCATTGAGGGCGGTCGCAACGCCGTGAGCGAGCTCTACGGCCACATCCAGCGCGATGCCCGTCACAAGGACGTGGTGCTGCTGCACTACGAGGAAATCAGCGAGCGCCGTTTCGGCGGCTGGACCATGGGCCAGGTCAACCTGTCGCGCATCAACACCTCCATCCTGCTCAAGTACTCCGAGAAACCCGAACTCGATCCCTATGCGGTGTCGGGTCGTGTCTCGCTGGCATTGCTGGAAGAGCTGATGGCCACCGCCTCCATCATCGGCCGCTCCTGAAGCGGCCGGCTTCACCGTGACTGCGTCGGCAGCTGGTGGCCTGTCCCTGCTGCTGGGTTGCGACTTTTCCAGCAGTCCGACCCGGCAAAAACCGATTGTTTTGGCCTTTGGGGCCTTGCAGAACGGGCGTGTCCAGCTATCAAAACTGGAGCGCTTGACTTCCCTCGATGCCTTTGCCGACTGGCTGAGTCAGCCCGGTGACTGGCTGGGTGCGTTCGACTTCCCTTTCGGATTGCCGCGTGAACTGGTGCAAGCCTTGAGCTGGCCCTTGGACTGGGAAGCTTGCATCCGTCACTACGCCAGCTTGAGCCGGGACGACATTCGTGCACGTTTTGCCGCCTTCTGCGCGGCCCGGCCGGTGGGTGGCAAGTTCGCCCACCGTGCCACCGATGTCCCGGCCGGCTCCAGCCCGTCGATGAAGTGGGTCAATCCGCCGGTGGCTTTCATGCTGCATGCCGGTGTGCCCCGCCTGCTGGCGGCGGGGGTGCATCTGCCGGGCCTGCATGCGGGTGAGCGGACGCGTGTGGCCTTGGAAGGCTACCCCGGTTTGCTGGCGCGTGAAGTGCTGGGTGCGCGCAGCTACAAGAGTGATGAGCGGGCGCGACAGACACCGGAGCGCCTGATCGCGCGCAAGGATTTGCTCACAGCGCTGGAGCATGGCCAGACGCGCCTGGGCTTGCGCCTGAAGCTCACGCACGCGCAGCGCGACGCGTTGGTGGATGATGGTCGGGGGGATGCGCTCGATGCCGTGCTGTGCCTGATGCAGGCCGCTTGGGCCTGGCAGCAGGGCGCGCCGCATTACGGCTTGCCGGCCACGGTGGACCCGCTCGAAGGCTGGATCGTCACGGCCTGAGCCGTTCAGGCGTCTTTGTTCAGGATCGTTTCTTCGATCTTCAGGGCCAGCTGGGAAATCGCCATGCCCGCTGGGCAGCCCGGCGTGTTCTGCATCAGCAACTGGCGTCGCATGATGGCCTGACGCACCGTGGGATCTTCCGGGATGTCGCCCATGTGGATCAGGCGCACCGGACGACCCGGCTCGGCGGTGACGAAACGGTCCAGCACCTGCTGCAACTGCACCGTGATGGCACGGCCGTCGCCCAGACGGGCCGTCTGGTTGATGATCATGCGGATGTTCTGGCGTTTTTGCTGGCCCACCAGCACCTTGATGGTGGCGTAGGCGTCGGTCAGCGAGGTCGGCTCAGGGGTGGCCACCAGCAGCACTTCGGCCGCCTGGGAGACGGCGAACAGCACCATATCGGAAATCCCGGCGCCGGTGTCGAGCAGCAGCACGTCGAACTTGGAGGCCAGCGTCTCGATCACATGCAGGAAATCGTCGCGCACTTCGGCCGTCAGGCGCGAGTACTCGACCATGCCGGAGCCGGCCAGCAGCACGGAAAAACCACCTGGGGCCTTGATGATGGCCTCTTCCAGTTTGGCCTTGCCGGTGAACACGTCATGCAGCGTGACCTTGGAATAAAGGTTCAGCACCACGTCAAGATTGGCCAGGCCGAGGTCGGCGTCGATCACCAGCACGCGGTGACCGCGCTTGGCCAGTGCGGCAGCGAGGTTGGCCGAGACAAAGGTCTTGCCCACGCCGCCTTTGCCGCTGGTCACGGCCAGCACCTTGCCTTGCGGTTTGCCTGGCTGCTGCGGGGAGGCAGGTTTGTCCTGCGGTGGATTCAGCACATCACTCATGGATTGACCTTCTGCATGGCACTGTCTTCATTGGTGCTGGGAGCACTCTCACCCCATGCCGGTTCGCCCGCGGAGAGCGCACCGAACAGGAGACTTTTCTCTTCTGCGCTGACAGAGATGACTTGTTGATGATCGATGTACACGCGATTGCGCCCTTGCGCTTTGGCTTGGTAGAGTTGATTGTCGGCTCGCTCGACCCACACGTCCGGCGTGCAGCGGGACTGTGTCGGAGCAAAAGCGCCACCGACACTGAGGGTGATTTGCAACGAGACCTCGGGGGAAACGGCAATCGAGAGGTTGGCCACGGTCTGGCGGATGCGTTCGGCGACGGCCTCGCCGTAGTTGAGCTGGCAGTCCGGCAGCACGATAGCAAATTCTTCGCCGCCATAACGGGCCACCGTGTCCTGCGGGCGGACGCAACCCGCCAAGCAGCGCGCCACGGCTTGCAGCACCCGATCGCCTGCGAGATGACCATGGGCATCGTTGATTGATTTGAAATGGTCGATGTCGAGCATCAGCAGCAAGGCCGGATTGCCCGAACGCACGACCACATCGATTTCGCGTGCCAGCACGGCGCGGAAATGGCGGCGGTTGGCCAGGCCGGTCAACGGATCGCGCAGCGAAAGCTCGCACAGTCCGTCGATGACGCCTTGCAGAAAGGCTGCTGGTGCCGCGTCCGGTGCCGGCAGATCGATGGCACCCCCGTGTTCCAGCAACGCGCGTGCGTCGTCCAAACGCAGGTCGCGCAGGTCAATCGGGTTGAGGCTGGATGGTGTCACGAAGAGAGTCGACGGTAATGTACCTAGAAAAGTCTAACAGGTTTGCCTCATGGAAACGCGGGAAAATCGGCCGAAACGCTTGTCTTTGCGTGGTTTTGACGGGGGTGGACGATGCGCGGAATCGTGATGGAGGGGGAATGAACTGGTGGAAAACGCGGCTGCTCTGGCTGGCTCTGGTTTGTTGGGGCACCTGCGGAGCGGCGCTGGCCGCTGAGCAGCCACAGCCGTGGTCTGGGCGGGTGACCTATGTGTCTGATGGCGACACCCTGTGGGTGCAACCCTCGCGTGGCGGCAAGCCGCACAAGATCCGCCTCGACGGTGTGGATGCGCCTGAAATCTGCCAGGTCTACGGTGTGGTGGCGCGTGACCGGCTGGCGCAGCAGGTGGCGGGGCGGTGGGTGCAGGTCACGCCGCGTCGGCATGACGACTACGGACGCTTGCTGGCACGCGTTTCTGTGCAGGGGCAAGACATGAGCCGCTGGATGGTGCGGAACGGGCATGCCTGGTCGCATCGCTACCATGGTCAGCCGGGGCCCTATGCCGCGCTGGAAGCCCGGGCACGGGTGCAGCACCTTGGGCTGTGGCAGTCGTCAGCCGAGATGCCGCGCCAGTTTCGTCTGCGGCATGGGCCCTGTCACTGAGGTGGTTGATCAGTCCGGGGTGCTGGACGCGTGTCAGGCCGGCACGCTGCCGCACACCGGGCAGGCTGGGGCACGCGGCAGCCGCATTTCGGTCCACTCCATGTGGCGGCCATCCAGCATCAGCAGTCGGCCAGCCAGCGAGCTGCCAGCATGGCTGAGCAGTTTGAGGGCTTCAGCCGCCTGTACGGCGCCGACGATGCCGACCAGGGGGGCGAACACGCCCATGGTGGCGCAGCGGGTTTCCTCGAAGGCGTCATCCGGCGGAAAGACGCAGGCATAACAGGGCGAGGCGGCGGCACGCGGGTCGTAGACCGTGATCTGGCCGTCAAAGCGGATGGCGGCGCCCGACACCAGTGGTTTGCGATGCTTGACGCAGGCAGCGTTGATGAGATGGCGGGTGGTGAAGTTGTCGCAGCAGTCCAGCACCACGTCGGCTTGTGCCACCAGCGTGTCGAGCAGCGCGGCATCGGCGCGTTCCATCACCGGTGTGACATGCACTTCGGGGTTGATGGCGGCCACCGCCTGCACGATGGAGTCCACCTTGGGCAGGCCGACGCGAGCCAGGGTATGCGCGACCTGACGCTGCAGGTTGGTGACATCCACCGTGTCGTGGTCGACTACCGTGATGTGGCCGACGCCGGCCGAGCCGAGGTAAAGCGCCACCGGCGAGCCCAGACCACCGGCGCCGATGACCAGTGCATGTCCGTCGAGGATGCGCTGCTGACCGTCGATGCCGATTTCTTCAAGCAGGATGTGGCGCGAATAGCGCAGCAACTGGTCGTCGTTCATAGAGGATGCACCCCTGAGGCGCTGCGCGCCTTCCCCTCTAGGGGACGCTCCCAGTGGCCCGGCCAAGCCGGTTCCACGGGAGCTTGCGCTTGAGACCTTGGCCGTGTCATGGGTCGCTGGCTCGCGCTCAGTTTTCCTTGCTTTCTTCCTTGCGCTCGGTCTGGGTCTTGCTGACCAGCACCGGCAAGCCCTTGAGCTTGTTCAGGGCCTGGGTCAGCTGAAAGTCCTTCTCGCTGCCGAACTCGGGCAGCTTGCGATCCTGCGGTGGCTTTTTCGCCTCTTCCTCCAGCTTCTTCATGGCCTCATCGCGCGCTTTTTCGCGCGCGGGGTCTTTCGGCTCGGCGCTCTGGCCGTTCGACAGGTGTTTCTCCAGATCGGCTTCCCGCGTGCGCAGGGCGGCAAATACATTGCCTTCCGCGGTTTCGTCGATCATGACGTCGGGCACGATGCCGCGCGCCTGGATCGCCTTGCCGCGGGGGGTGTAGTACCGCGCGGGGGTGCTCTTGAGTGCAGTGTCGGGGCCGAGCGGGCGCACGGTCTGCACCGAACCCTTGCCAAAGGTCTGGCTGCCCATGACCACGGCGCGCTTGTGGTCCTGCAGGGCGCCGGCCACGATCTCGCTGGCCGAGGCCGAGCCTTCGTTGACCAGTACCACCAGCGGCACGCTCTTGAGCGCAGCGGGCAGGCGTTTGAGCGGATCGTTGTTGCTGCGGCGTTGGTAGAACTCGGGTGCTGCCCGGTAAGTGAACTTGCTTTCGGCCAGCTGGCCGTTGGTCGAGACCACGGTCACGTTTTCCGGCAGGAAGGCGGCGGAGATGGCCACCGCGGCATCCAGCAGGCCACCGGGGTCGTTGCGCAGGTCAAGCACCAAGCCCTTGAGGCCGGGGTCCTGCTTGAAAAGCTCGTCGGTCTTGCGCACGAAGTCGTCCACCGTGCGTTCCTGGAACTGGCTCAGGCGGATCCAGGCATAACCCGGCTCGATCAGCTTGGCCTTGACCGATTGCGTCTTGATTTCTTCGCGCGTGATGGTGACGGCAAAGGTGCGGTTCTCATCCTTGCGGAAGATGGTGAGGATGACCTTGGTGTTGGGCTCGCCGCGCATGCGCTTGACGGCTTCGTTCAGCGACAGGCCCTTGACGGCGGTGTCGTCCACCTTGGTGATCAGGTCATTGGTCTTGAGACCGGCACGGTAGGCAGGTGAGCCTTCGATCGGCGAGACCACCTTGACCAAACCATCTTCCTGCGTGATCTCGATGCCGACGCCGACGAAGCGGCCCGTCGTGCCTTCACGGAATTCCTTGAACGACTTCTTGTCGAAATACTGGGAATGCGGGTCCAGGCTGGACACCATGCCGGAGATGGCATCGGTGATGAGCTTTTTTTCGTCCACCGGTTCGACGTAGTCGGTCTTGACCATGCCGAAGACGGCGGCCAACTGCTGCAACTCCTCCAGCGGCAGCGGCGTCAAGGCACTGCGCGCCACGGTCTGCAATGAG
Source organism: Hylemonella sp. (assembly GCA_030680575.1). Classification (GTDB taxonomy): domain Bacteria; phylum Pseudomonadota; class Gammaproteobacteria; order Burkholderiales; family Burkholderiaceae_C; genus Hylemonella. Next base: position 51,861 of record JAUXVI010000047.1, on the reverse strand, counting down.
ACCGTGGTCAAGGCGCCGGCAACCACGCCCAGCGAAATCCAACCTGCGATTTTGAGTTTCTGACCCATAAATATTCCTTCACTGGTCAATATACACGGTTGGACGCGACTTGGCCGCCGGGGTTCCCGGCAGCCAGAGCGCAAAAACCTGGCTTTTACCGGCGCTTTACCTGGGATCGCTGTGCCCCGGATCAAGCGCAGAGAAAAGGGCGAGGCGGGTCAGGCCTTGCCCTGGGACGCCACGGCGGCTGCGGCCCGGGCGGCAGCCTCGGCGTCACCCAGGTAGTAGTGGCGAATCGGCTTGAGGTTGGCGTCGAGTTCGTAGACCAGCGGAATGCCGTTGGGGATGTTCAGGCCGACGATGTCCTGGTCGGAGATGCCGTCCAGGTACTTGACCAGGGCACGGATCGAGTTGCCATGCGCCGCCACCACGATGCGCTTGCCCGATTTGATGGCCGGTGCCATGGTCTCGTTCCAGAATGGCAGCACACGCGCCACCGTGTCCTTCAGGCACTCGGTCAGCGGCACGTTCGACGGCGGCAGGCCGGCGTAGCGCGGATCGCTGCGCTCACTGCGCGGGTCGGTCGGCTCCAGCGCCGGCGGCGGGGTGTCGTAGCTGCGACGCCAGACCAGCACCTGATCGTCACCGTACTGCTTGGCCATGTCGGCCTTGTTCAGACCCTGCAGCGCGCCGTAGTGGCGTTCGTTGAGGCGCCAGCTTTTCACCACCGGCAGCCAGGTGCGGTCCATCTCGTCCAGGCAGTACCACAGGGTGTGGATGGCACGCTTGAGCACACTGGTGTAGGCCAGGTCGAAGTCATAGCCTTCGGCCTTGAGCAGCTTGCCGGCCGACATGGCCTGGGAGACGCCGGTGGGCGTGAGGTCGACATCGGTCCAGCCGGTAAAGCGGTTTTCCAGGTTCCAGGTCGATTCGCCGTGGCGGATGAGCACGAGTTTGTACATGGTGTGGGCAGATTCCAGGGGCGGTTGACGGGGTGCAGGCCGGGGTCAAAATTTCCCTGCCCTGCAGCAAATAACCCTCCATTCTAAAATCACTGCTTTAGACGATGCCAAAACAAGGAACAAAGTGAAATTCATTCTCGACAACTGGATGCTGATCACCGTGGCGCTGAGCTCGGGTGCCCTGCTGCTGTGGCCGGCCGTGCGCGGTGCGGCGGGCGGTTCTCTGACGGCCACTGGCGCTGTGCAACTCATCAACCAGGAAAAGGCGGTGGTGATCGATGTCTGCGAGGCGGCTGAGTTCGCCGCCGGCCACGTCACCGGTGCCAAGCACATTCCGCTAGGCCAGTTGGCGAACCAGCTGCCCGGTGTGGTGAAGAACAAGGAGCTGCCGGTGATTTTCGTTTGCCAGAGCGGCATGCGTTCCAACAGCGCTGCGCGCATTGCCAAGGGCCTGGGCTACCAGAAGGCGCAGTCGTTGGGCGGCGGTCTGTCCAGCTGGCGCGCCGCCAACCTGCCGGTGGAAAAAGCTTGATGTGGGGCGGTTCTGCCCCCAGGTTATTCAAATTTGATGGGAACAAGTCATGCAAGCAGTGAAGATGTACACCACCGCGGTCTGCCCCTATTGCGTCCGTGCCAAGCAGATCCTCAAGTCCAAGGGCGTCGAGCAGATCGAGGAAGTCCGCATCGACACCGATCCGGATGCCCGCAACACCATGATGGAAATCACCGGGCGCCGCACCGTGCCGCAGATCTTCATCGGCAGCACGCATGTCGGTGGGTGCGACGACTTGGTGGCGCTTGATGCGCAGGGCGGCTTGATGCCGTTGCTCAACGCCGGTTGATGCCGGGGGAGTTGCCGCCGGGCCCCGTCCCAAGGCGACTGGGGCCGGCGGTTTCATGCGCGGCGCCTGACATAATCCTGCCATCCCGATCGTGAGCCCGCTCCGGTGTGATTCTGGGCGGGCTTTGTTGTTTTGATCCGAATTTTTGACCTCTGAAAGCAAGCCATGGCTGACATGCAAGAACCCGTTTTCCAGATCCAGCGCGTTTACCTCAAGGAAGCTTCGCTGGAGCAGCCCAATTCCCCCGCCATCCTGTTGCAGCAGGAACAGCCGGCTGTCGACATTCAGCTCGGCGTTGAAACGGCCCTCGTGGCCGACGGCGTGTACGAGGTGGTGGTGACGGCGACCGTGCACACCAAGGTGCTGGACAAGACGGTATTCCTGGTCGAAGCCAAGCAGGCCGGCATTTTCGAGATCCGCAACCTGCCGGACGACCAGATGGGCCCGATCATGGGCATCGCCTGCCCGCAGATCGTCTACCCCTACCTGCGCGGCAATGTGGCCGACCTCGTGCAGCGCGCCGGCTTTCCGCCGGTGCACCTGGCGGAAATCAACTTCCAGTCGATGTACGAGCAGCAACAGCAGGCGCAAGCCAGCGAAATCCAGGTTCAATAAGAAATTGGCCTTCTGCCCTTGTTGAGTAAGCGCGAGGTGCTATGAAAATCATAGTTATCGGTGCTGGTGCCTGGGGCTCCGCGCTGGCCATGAGCGCCAGCCAGAACCCGTTGGCGCAACATGCGGTGACGCTGTGGGCGCGCGATCCGGTGCAGGCGGCCGCCATGCAGGCCGAGCGGGTCAACGCGCGTTACCTGCCGGGGCTGCCTTTGCCCGAGCCCTTGCGTGTGATCAACGGTCCGGCCCATGATCTGGCTGCGGTGGTGGCCGGACAAGACCTCGTCATCGTGGCGACGCCCATGGCCGGCCTGCGCGGTGTGCTGCAGCAAATTCAGGCTTGCCGGCAGCCGGTGGCCTGGCTGTGCAAGGGTTTCGAGTCCGTCGCTGCAGGCCCCTCGGGGTTGCTGGCGCATGAAATTCAAGCGCAGGTGGCGCCCGATTTGATGGCCGGGGTGCTCAGTGGCCCGAGTTTTGCGCAGGAGGTGGCACGCGGCCAGCCGACCGCGCTGGTGGCGGCCAGCCGCCATGCCGGCGTGCGTGAGCTGCTGGTGCAGGCCTTTCACAGTCCGACGCTGCGGGTCTATGCCAATGAGGACATCGTTGGCGTCGAGGTCGGCGGTGCAGTCAAGAACGTGCTGGCGATTGCCACCGGTCTGTGCGATGGCCTGAACCTGGGGCTCAATGCCCGTGCCGCGCTCATCACGCGCGGGCTGGCTGAAATGACGCGCTTGGGGCTGGCGCTGGGGGCGCGTGCCGAAACCTTCATGGGCCTGTCCGGCCTGGGTGATCTGGTGCTCACGGCCACTGGTGACCTCAGCCGCAACCGCAAGGTCGGCTTGCTGCTGGCACAGGGCCAGACCCTGCAGCAGGCCGTGGCCTCGCTCGGTCATGTGGCCGAAGGTGTCTATTGCGCCCGTACCGTGGTGCAGCGGGCGCAGAGCCTGGGCGTGGACATGCCGATTGCGCAAGCCGTGGTGGCCCTGCTGGACGGCCAGATGCAACCGGCGCAGGCTGTGGCCGCCTTGATGGGGCGCGACCCCGCGCAAGAGGTTTGACTCCCCCTGTTGGCAGCTCACTGCGTGTAGCTGCCCTCTCCCCCTGAGGGGGACAACGCCAGTGGCCCGGCGGAGCCGGTTCCACGGCGTTTCCCGCTAACCCCTAGACACTCGCTGCAGGCAGCGGTGCATCGCAACGTGTTCTAGTTCGAGGTCTTTTCTTGCTCAATGCGTGCGGTGATGTGGGCCAGGGCCTCTTCCACCTGATCGACCAGGATCAGGCACAGGTCACCCTCGCACAGCTTGTCCATGGCCAGATCAATCGCGAGGAACTCGCCGTGGACTTCGTGCATGTCGCGTGTGCGTTGGGCACCTTGCAGGCCCTCGCGCAGCAGGGCCAGCACCTCGCCATCGGCGCGGCCACGCTGGCAGGCATCCTGGTACAGCACCACCTCATCGAAAGCGTTGCCTAGGATGCGGGTCTGCTCGCGGATGTCCTCATCGCGCCGGTCGCCGGCGCCGCTGATGACGACCGAGCGGCGCTTGGCCGGCATCGCTTCCACCGCGCGCACCAAGGCCAGCATGGCATCCGGGTTGTGGCCGTAATCGGCAATCACCGTGGCGCCGCGGTAGTGGAACAGGTTGAAGCGGCCTTGTGCGTTGTCACTGTCGTTGACGAAGCTGGCCAGCCCCTGGCGCACCAGAGCCCAGTCCAGTCCCAGACCCCAGGCGGCGCCGACGGCGGCCATCACGTTTTCAACCTGGAAGCCAATGGTGCCCTGCAGAGTGAGCGGCACATCGGCCAGCGCGATCTTGTGCTGCACCGTGCCTTCGGCGGCGACCAACTGGCCGTCTTCGACATAGATTGCCCGGCGCCCCTGGGCCAGATGCGTGGCCATCACGGCATGGTTGCGGTCCATGGCGAAGAAGGTGACGGCACCGCGGCAATGGGCCGCCATGCCAGCCACAATCGGGTCGGTGGCGTTGAGCACAGCCATGCCCTTGTCGGCGATGTTCTGCACGATCACGCGCTTGAGCACCGCCAGGTCCTCGACCGTGGTGATGTAGTTCAGTCCCAGGTGGTCGCCGCTGCCGACATTGGTGACGACGGCCACATCGCAGCGATCGAAAGCCAGACCTTCGCGCAGCATGCCGCCGCGCGCCGTCTCCAGCACCGCGGCATCGACGTCGGGGTGCTGCAGCACATTGCGTGCGCTCTTGGGGCCGCTGCAATCGCCGGTATCAATCCGCTCGCCACCCACATAGACGCCGTCGGTGCTGGTCATGCCCACACACAGGCCTTTCTGGGCCAGCAGATGGGCGATCAGGCGTACGGTGGTGGTCTTGCCGTTGGTGCCGGTCACCGCCACCAAGGGGATGCGACCGTTCTCACCTTCGGGGAACATGGCCGAGATGATGGCCTCACCCACCGGACGGCCTTTGCCGTAGGACGGCGAGATATGCATGCGCAGGCCCGGTGCGGCATTGACCTCGACCACGCCACCCCCCTGGTCTTCAAGCGGGTGATGGACGCTGTCGCACACCACGTCCACGCCACAGATCTCCAGCCCCACCATCTGGGCGGCCGCGACGGCGCGTTGCGCCACCTCGGGATGCACATCGTCGGTGACGTCGGTGGCGGAGCCGCCGGTGGAAAGGTTGGCGTTGTGGCGCAGCGAGACGCGCTTGCCCTTGGGGGGAACCGAGTCGGCGTTCAGGCCCTGAGCGGTCAGGCAGGACAGGGCGATATCGTCAAAGCGGATCTTGGTCAACGAAGTGGCGTGGCCGGAGCCGCGGCGCGGGTCCTTGTTGACCTCGTCCACCAGCTCGCGCACGCTGTGCAGGCCGTCACCCACCACGCTGGGCGGGTCGCGGCGTGCCGCGGCCACCAGCTTGTCACCCACCACCAACAGGCGGAAGTCGTTACCGGGCATGAAGCGTTCGACCAGGATCTCGTCGTCAAATTCGGCGGCTGCGGCATAGGCCGCCATGAGCTGCTCACGCGAAGTGATGTTGACCGTCACGCCCTTGCCCTGGTTGCCGTTTTTGGGCTTGATCACGACCGGCAGGCCGATCTCAAGCGCGGCTTTCCAGGCTTCTTCGGGCGAGGCGACCTCGAAACCGAGCGGCACCGGCACGCCGGCAGCGGCCAGTAGTTTTTTGGTCAACTGCTTGTCCTGCGCGATGGATTCGGCAATCGCGCTGGTGACGTCCATCTCTGCGGCCTGGATGCGGCGCTGCTTAGCTCCCCAGCCGAACTGGATCATGCTGCCTTGCGTCATGCGGCGGTAGGGGATCTGGCGTGCGGCAGCGGCGGTGGCAATCGAACCGGTACTCGGCCCCAGCCGTACGTCCTCATCGAGTTCCCGCAACTGGTCGAGTGCCTGCTCCAGGTCGAACGGTGTGTCGTTCTGGGCTGAAAAACACAGGGCTTCGGCCAGCGTCAAGGCGAGGCGGCCGACTTCTTCCTCGGAGTACTCGACCACCACCTGATAGACGCCGGCCTCGGGGGTTGCAGTGGTGCGGCTGAAGGTGACTGGACAGCCCGCCTGGGCCTGCAGGTCGAGTGCCACCAGTTCCAGCACATGGGCCATGGGCACGGTGTCGTCGTGACCGCTGGGGCGCAGCGCACGGATCTGGGGGAAGCGGGCGCGCAGCCGGGCTTCGAAACCGTTGCGTGTGCTGATGGCGCATTCAGCCGTGGTGCAGGTCACAACCGCTTCGATGGCTGTGTGATGACTCCACAGATTGGGCCCGCGCAGGGCGCGGATGCGGGAAACGTCCATAGGTTCAGAAGTTTTTCTTGGGAGTCGGGTTGAAGGTACGCAGGCCAGCGCCAATCAGCTCAGGCGTGATGCCCAGGGCCCAGGCGGCCGCCACAGCGGCCATGACCATTTCGGGCTTTTCAGCTTTGGTCGGGTTCAGCGACGCCAGCGGGATCTGGCTCACTTCGTCCATGCCCTGGGCCAGGATGATCTGTCGTTCGCGCAGGAAGACGGCGCGTTCACCGCTGGCGCGGTGCGAAGCAATCGCTTCGAGTTCCGGATCGAGGCCATAGAAGATGACCTTGCCATCGCACAGCGAGGCCATTTCCACCACCTGCGGATTGGCGGCATTGAGCACGGCAGTGCCATGCGGCAACACGACGTCGACCTGTGTGCGCACGACGTTGTAAAGACGGTCAGCATCGTCGATGTAGAAGTCGGCCAGCTCTTCCAGGTTGCCGATGTCGGTGATCACGCCCACGGTACAGCGGTCATAGGCCAGACCTTCGGAGAGGATGGCTCGGGTGCTGTGTTCCAGCACGGCGGCTTCGATCGAGCGGTTGATCAGCAGGCGCTGACCGGCTTCCCAGTTGACGCTGTTGACGCCATCGACCTGACGTGCGCCGAGGAAAAAACCGTCCTGGCAGGCCAGGCCGACTTGTGTGCCATTGATGTGCAGCAGCCAGGCCACCAGCCGCGCAATGCGCGTGGTGTGCTGGGTACCGGTGATGCCGACGATCGGGATGCGGCCCTGTGCGTCACCCGGGAACAGGTGATCGACGATGGCCTGGCCCACCGGGCGTGGCTGGCCTTCGGCCGGTTTGATGTGCATGAGCAGACCCGGGCCGGCATTGACTTCGATGATGGCACCGCCCTGTTCATGGAGTGGGCGGCCGATGTCTTCGGCCACCAAGTCAATGCCGGCGATGTCCAGTCCAATCACGCGAGCGGCCAGTGCGGCAGCCGAGGCCACCTGGGGGTGTACCTGATCGGTGACGTCGTAGGCCAGATCGCCCTGGCGCTTGACCAGAATGGTTCGGCCGGCTTCGGGAACCGATTCGCCGGTCAGGCCCTGGCGCTCCAGCTCGAGTTGGGCAATCGGCTCCTTGTCCAGAATCAGCGGTTCGAGCGGGAACTCTTCCTCGACGCCGCAGCGCGGGTCGCTGTTGATCTGGCTCTCGATCAGCTGGCGCACCGTGGCGCGGCCATCGCCGGTGACGGTCTGCATCTTGCCGCGGGTGGCGGCGACCACGCGTTTGCCGACCACCAGCAGGCGATGGGCATCGCCACGGATGAATTTTTCCACCAGCACGCCGCTGCCTTCGGCATCGGCGGCCACGTAGGCTTTTTCAATTTCCGCACGGGTGTTGAGGTCGGTGAAGACGCCGCGGCCATGGTTGGCATCGGTCGGTTTGACCACCACGGGCAAGCCGATGTCCTGCGCGGCTTCCCAGGCGGCCTCGGCACTGTCGACTTCCTGGCCTTCAGGCACCGGCACGCCACAGGACTGCAGCAGGCCCTTGGTCATGTGCTTGTCGCTGGCAATGCTCTCGGCAATGGCGCTGGTCTGGTCGGTTTCGGCGGTCCAGATGCGGTGCTGGCGTGCACCGTAGCCCAGTTGGACCAGATTGCCGTTGGTCAGCCGGATGTGCGGAATACGACGTTCGCTGGCGGCATCGACGATGTTGGCCGTGCTCGGACCCAGGCAGACCCTGTCAACCAGTTCGCGCAATTGGGCCACGGCGCTCGCTACGTCATAAGGCCGGTCCTCGATGGCGGCCATGACCAGATCGCGGCCGGCTTCCAGGGCAGCGCGCCCCACGTCTTCATGGCGGGTGCGGAAAGCCAGCTTGTAGATGCCGTGGGCCGAGGTCATGCGCGCCTTGCCAAAACCAGTCTGCATGCCGGCCAGGTTCTGCAACTCCAACACCACGTGCTCAAGAATGTGTGCGGCCCAGGTGCCTTCGCGCAGGCGCAGCAGGAAGCCGCCTGGCTCCCCGACGCCACAGCGGTGTTCTGCCAAAGAGGGCAGCATGGCGGTCAAACGCTCGTAGAATCCGGGGATGGTGTTGGAAGGGTGGTGTTCCAGTTCGCCGATATCGACCCAGGCTTCGATCACCGGACGGTAGGTCCAGATGTTGGGGCCACGCAGATGGGTGACCCGCAGGAATTGAATATTTTTCGTTGTCATGAATCTAAGCAGGTCTGGCAATCAAGTACCACGCGCGGTTTTCTGGTTTGCGTGAACTGACCTTGGTACTGGCACAGTCGTATCCCAACACACTATCACTTCAAAAAACGGTGCCCATCGTATATCGTCAAGTCTTTGCCTAACGCAAGAGACACAGGTCAGGCGGCAAGCCAGCACCTGTACAACCCACTCTGGACCCCATGACAAACCACTCTCCAGCCGCAAGCGAATTATCAATCAACGAAATCCCGGCTGATTGGCGTCAGGAGGCACGTTCACTGCTTCAGCCTGAAGAAAACGTTCTGGCCGTGCTGGAGGTTGACCTCGACACCCAACTTCGTTTTGTCCGCGGGCTGCTGGCCGTGACCGACCGTCGCCTGCTCAGTCGCTCCCACGGGGACGCCGGCTGGCAGACATGGGATTATCGGTCCGGTTTGGCCTTGCATCACCATGACCATGCGGGCGTGGGGCATCTGGACCTGGTGGACCCTTCCGGCCGGCTGGCCAGCTGGTGTTTCACGCTGGGCCAGAACTTGCAGGCCATCCGGGTCCATGAGCAGTTCCGTCTGCAATTGGAAGGCCATCTCAGCGGCAAGCCCGTGGTCCAGCCGCAGGGGCTTTTTTGCCCCAACTGCAAGGCGCCGCTTGATCCGGACCAGGATGAGTGCCCGATTTGCACCAAGGTCATCCATACCCCACCGTCCACCTGGACCCTGTTCCGGCTCTGGCGGTTTGCCCGGCCCTACCGGGTTCAGTTGTTTTGGGGGTTTGTGCTCACTTTGCTGGGAACGGCCGCCAGTCTGGTGCCACCCTACCTGACCATGCCACTGATGGACGATGTGCTGATCCCGTTCCAGAACGGGCAGAAGATCGACCCCATGCTGGTGACGCTTTACCTGAGCGGTCTGTTCGGCTCGGCCTTGCTGGCCTGGGTGTTGACCTGGGCGCGCACCTATATCCTGGCGCTGGTGTCCGAGCGCATCGGTGCCGACCTGCGCACCACCACCTACGACCACCTGCTGCATCTTTCGCTCGAATACTTCGGCGGCAAACGGACCGGTGATCTGATGGCCCGCATCGGCAGCGAGACCGACCGCATCTGTGTCTTCCTCTCTCTGCACCTGCTGGACTTCGCCACCGACGTACTGATGCTGGCGATGACGGCGGCCATCCTGTTTTCCATCAACCCCTGGCTGGCTTTGGTGACCTTGCTGCCGCTGCCCATCATCATCTGGATGATCCACGCCGTGCGCGATCGGCTCAAGACCGGTTTCGAGAAGATCGATCGCGTCTGGTCCGAGGTTACCAGCGTGCTGGCCGACACCATTCCCGGCATCCGCGTGGTCAAGGCCTTCGCCCAGGAAAAGCGCGAGTCCAAGCGTTTCCATGATGCCAACCGCCACAACTTGGTGGTCAACGACAAGCTCAACCGCGTCTGGTCGCTGTTTACGCCCAGTGTGTCCTTCCTGACGGAAGTCGGCCTGCTGGTGGTCTGGGCCTTCGGCGTCTGGCTGGTGGCGCACGAGCAGATCACGGTAGGTGTGCTGACGGCCTTCATCGCCTACATCAGCCGCTTCTACGGCCGGCTCGACTCCATGAGCCGCATCGTGTCGTGGACCGAAAAATCCGCTTCCGCTGCCAAGCGCATCTTTGACATTCTCGACCATGTTTCCAGTGTGCCGGAGCCGACGCAGCCAGTGCACTTGGCGCATGTGGAAGGTCGCATCGAGGTGCGTGACGTCGGTTTCCGCTATGGCAACCGCGAAGTCAACCGCGGCATCAACCTGACCATCGAGCCCGGCCAGATGGTCGGGCTGGTTGGTCACAGTGGTTCGGGCAAGAGCACACTGGTCAACCTGATCTGTCGCTTCTACGATGTGTCGGAGGGCAGCATCCGCGTCGATGGCGTGGACATCCGCTCCCTGCCGGTGGCCGAATACCGCCGCAACATCGGTCTGGTGCTGCAGGAGCCCTTCCTCTTCTTTGGCACCATTGCCGACAACATTGCCTATGGCCGGCCCGATGCCACGCGCGAGGAAATCATTGCCGCCGCGCGTGCCGCCCATGCCCACGAGTTCATCCTGCGCCTGGCGCAGGGCTATGACTCCATGGTGGGTGAGCGCGGCCAGGGCCTGTCCGGCGGCGAGCGTCAGCGTATCTCGATCGCACGTGCCCTGCTGATCGACCCGCGCATCCTGATTCTCGACGAGGCCACCGCCTCGGTCGATTCCGAAACCGAGAAGGAAATCCAGAAAGCGCTGGAAAACCTGGTGCAGGGCCGCACCACCATCGCCATCGCGCACCGTCTCTCCACCCTGCAGCGCGCCGACCGGCTGGTGGTGCTGGACCGAGGCCAGGTGGTGGAAGAAGGCACGCACGATGAACTGATGGCCAAAGAGGGCGCCTACTATGGTCTGTACCAGGCCCAGGCGCGCAACATGGATGTGGACATGGACGACGCCGTGGAAGCGGCCGTCGGCGACAAGAAGGACGATGCCAAATGAACGCCAGCCCCTTTGAACTGCAGCGTAATGCGTTTGGCAAGCTGGTGCTGACCACGCCGGACGGTCAGACCCATGAGGGGGTGATGCCTGTGCGCGCCTTCCCCATCCAGTCACCCGAGCGCGGCATCTCGCTGATGAGCAGCGATGGACACGAGGTGGCCTGGGTCGATGCCCTGACCGATGTGCCGCAGCCGGCGCAAGGCCTGATTCGCGAGGCGCTCGGCGGCTGGGAGTTCATGCCGGAGATCCAGGCCATTCTCAGTGTCACCAGCTTTGCCACACCCTGTACCTGGCAGGTACTGACCGATCGCGGTGAAACACGTTTTGTGCTGCGCGGTGACGAAGACATCCGCCGGCTGGCCGGCAACACCTTGCTGGTGACCGATTCGCATGGCATTCATTTTCTGATCCGAGATCTGACGACGCTGAGTCGCGACAGTCGCAAGATTCTCGACCGCTTCATGTAAGAGGCCCTGTTCTTCTGTTCTGACGTATGAATCCAGTGCTTGAATATTCCGAGTCCATGCTGCATGAGCTGGCTCAGTCCGATGTGGCCCGTGCCTTGCAGGAGGACGTCGGTCAGGGTGACCTCACTGCCGCTCTGGTCGATCCAACGCGCCAGGTGCGCGCCCGCGTCCTGGCGCGCGAAGCTGCCGTGATCTGTGGCGCACCTTGGGTCGAGGCTACATTGCAGCAGGTCGTGCCCGAGGCCAAACTGACCTGGCATGTGCGTGACAGCCAGCGCTGTGTACCGGATCAGGTGGTGCTGGAAATTGCCGGTCCGGCGCGCGGTCTGCTCACGGCCGAACGCACCCTGCTCAACTTCCTGCAACTGCTCAGCGCGGTTGCTACCTACACCGCCACCTATGTACAGGCCGTGCAGAGTGTGCCCGGCAACCGGGCGCAGATCGTCGACACGCGCAAGACACTGCCGGGGCTGCGCCTGGCGCAGAAATACGCGGTGCGTGCCGGCGGCGGGACGAACCACCGCATCGGCCTGTATGACGCGGTGCTGATCAAGGAAAACCACATCGCGGCGGCGGGTGGTGTCAGTGCTGTGTTGCAGCGCGCCGCGGCCGTGGCGCAGAGCGCCAAGTTTGTCGAGATCGAGGTCGAAACCCTGGCGCAGCTGGAGGAGGCCCTCGCTGCCGGTGCCACCATGGTGCTGCTCGACAACATGAGCCTGGACATGCTGCGTGAGGCCGTGCGTCTCAACGCCGGCCGGGCGATTCTGGAGGTGTCGGGTGGCGTGAATTTGTCCACCGTGCGCGACATCGCCGCCACCGGTGTTGACCGCATCTCGATTGGCGCCCTGACCAAGGATGTCAAGGCGATTGATTTTTCCATGCGCTTCGAGGAATTGTGATGACAGCCCCCGCCACGGTGATTGATGTCGAATACGAGCAACCGGCCTGCACCACGCGCCACGCCTGGGCGCGTGTGCCGGTGGAGCCGGGGCCGGCCGAGCGTGCCGCGCTGAAAGACCAGATCCGCCGCCTGTTGAAAGAGAAAAACGCCGTCATGGTGTCGCACTACTACGTGCACCCCGACTTGCAGGATCTGGCCGAGGAAACCGGCGGCATCGTCAGTGACTCGCTGGAGATGGCCCGTTTCGGCCGTGACCACGCCGCGCAGACGCTGGTGGTGTCGGGCGTGCGTTTCATGGGCGAGACGGCCAAGATCCTGTCGCCAGAGAAGCGCATTCTCATGCCCGATCTGGATGCCACCTGTTCACTCGACCTCGGTTGCCCGATTGATGAGTTCAGTGCCTTCTGCGACGCCCATCCTGACCGCACTGTGGTGGTCTATGCCAACACCAGTGCCGCGGTGAAGGCGCGTTCTGACTGGCTGGTGACCTCCAGCTGCGCGCTCGACATCGTGCGGGCGCTCAAAGAGAAAGGCCAGAAAATCCTGTGGGCCCCCGACAAGCACCTGGGTGGTTACATCCAGCGCGAGACCGGCGCCGACATGGTGATGTGGAACGGCTCATGCATCGTGCACGATGAGTTCAAGTCCTTCGAGCTGGAAGAGCTGATGAAGGAGCATCCGAAGGCCAAGGTGCTGGTGCACCCGGAGTCGCCGGCCGAGGTCATTGCGCTGGCGGATGCCGTGGGCTCCACTTCCGGCATCCTCAAGGCCGCGCACGACATGGACGCCCCTGAGTTCATCGTTGCCACCGACAAGGGCATGATGCACAAGCTGCGCACGCTCAACCCCGGCAAGACCTTCATCGAGGCCCCGACTGCCGGTAATAGCGCCACCTGCAAGAGCTGTGCGCACTGCCCCTGGATGGCCATGAACAGCCTGGCCGGCGTGGCGCAGGTGCTGCAGAGCGGCGCCAATGAAATCCACGTCGATCCGGCGCTGATCCCGCGTGCGCGCGTGCCGATCGACCGCATGCTGGCGTTCACCGCCGCTCTCAAGGCTGGTCAGCCGATCGGCGGGCTGGTGCCGAATATCGGGGCGGCGTAAGAACGAACACCCCCGAGGCGGCTGTCGCCGCCTCCCCCTCAAGGGGGCAACGCCAGTGGCCCGGCGGAGCCGGTTCCACGGCGTTTCCCGGTTTTGGGGTGGGCTCTCGAACTTGGCTTGTGATCGCAGGCGGAATGCGAAGGGGCTTAGTTAAGCAACTGCTCGGCCGGTAAGTACGTGTAGCCCAGTTGCCGGGCCACCGCTTCGTGTGTCACGTGGCCCAGGGCCACGTTCAACCCGTTTCTCAGATGGGCGTCGTCGCGCACGGCCTGCTGCCAGCCTTTGTTGGCCAGTGCCAGCGCGTGCGGTAGCGTGGCGTTGTTGAGGGCGAAGGTCGAGGTGCGCGCCACGTTGCCCGGCATGTTGGCGACGCAGTAGTGCACCACGCCATCCACTACAAAGGTGGGGTCGGCATGGGTGGTGGGGTGCGAGGTCTCGAAGCAGCCGCCCTGGTCGATCGCCACGTCCACCACCACGGCACCCTTTTTCATGCGCGACACCAGGGCGCGGCTGACCAGCTTGGGCGCCGCGGCACCGGCCACCAGCGCACTGCCGATCACCAGTTCGGCGTCCAGCACTGCGTCTTCGATGGCCTGCGCGCTCGCCTGCAACGTGCTGATGCGGTTGCCATACCGGGCATCGAGCGCGCGCAGCCGTTCCACACCGCGGTTGAGCACGGTGACGCGCGCGCCCATGCCGATCGCGATTTCTGCCGCATGGGCGCCGACCGTGCCGGCGCCCAGAATCACCACATGCGCGGCCGGTACGCCGGGTACACCACCGAGCAGCACGCCCATGCCGCCTTGTGATTTTTCCAGATGATGCGCACCCACCTGCACCGTCATGCGGCCAGCCACTTCGCTCATCGGTGCCAGCAACGGCAGGGTGTGATTCGGGCCGGTGATGGTCTCGTAGGCGATGCAGACCGCACCGGAATTGACGAGGGCTGCGGTAAGTGCCGGGTCCGGCGCCAGATGCAGGTAGGTGTAGAGCATCTGCCCGGGCCGCAACATCGACAGTTCGGAAGGCTGCGGCTCCTTGACCTTGATGATCAGCTCGGCTTGTGCAAAGACGCTGGCGGCATCCAATGCCAGCGTGGCACCGGCAGCGCGGTAGTCTTCGTCACGCAGGCCGATGGCCGCGCCGGCGCCACTTTGCACCAGTACGCCGTGACCATGCGCCGTGAGCTCGCGCACACTGGCCGGCGTCAGGCCGACGCGGTATTCGTGGTTCTTGATTTCCTGGGGGACGCCGATTTGCATGGAAGTACTCCGAAAGCAAAGTCATCGGCATCAAGATTAACCCATACGGCGCGGACGAAGTTCAGGCTTCCAGCTGGTGGCTCCGGCATTACCTACCCTGTAGGTAATGGCTGGCCTGCGACGCAGCACTGAGGTTTAGACCTCGATGTTGTCGATCAGCCGAGTGGCCCCAAGCCGTGCCGCCCCCAGCACCACCAATGCGTCACCCGCTTGCGGGGCCTGCAGGTCATGGCAGCGGCGCACGGTCATGTAGTCAGGCTTCCAGCCGCGGTTGGTCAGGGCTTGCATCGCCTGCGCTTCGATCTTGCCGATGTCACGCTCTCCATCTTGTAGCGCGGCGAGCATGCCCTTGAGTGTCAGCGAGAGTTGAACCGCTTCCGCACGTTCATCCGAACTCAGGTAACCGTTGCGCGAAGACAAGGCCAAGCCGTCGTCGGCGCGCAGAGTGGCGCCGGTCTGGATCTCGATCGGCAGCGCCAGCTGCGCCACCATGCGACGGATCACCATCTGCTGCTGGTAGTCCTTGGCTCCGAACACGGCGAAGCGGGGTTGCACGATGTTGAAGAGCTTGAGTACCACGGTGCAGACGCCGGTGAAGAAACCCGGGCGGAAGTGGCCTTCCAGAATGTCGGCCAGTTCGGGCGGCGGCGTTACCTTGTAGCCCTGCGGCTCGGGGTAGAGCTCGGCTTCGCTGGGCGCGAACACGATGTCACAGCCGGCGGCGCGCAGTTTTTCGCAGTCGGCCTCCAGCGTGCGCGGGTAGGTGCCGAAGTCCTCATGTGGCAGGAACTGCAGCCGGTTGACGAAGATGCTCGCCACCGTGACGTCGCCCAGCGGCCTGGCCTGCTTCACCAGCGCCAGATGGCCCTCATGCAGGTTGCCCATGGTGGGCACCAGCGCCGGGCGTTCGTATCGCGCCAGTTCCGCGCGGAGTTCAGGAATCGTGTGGATCAGCTTCATAAGTTCGACAGCAAGAAATCAACCGGGGGACACCGCGGAACCGGCTTCGCCGGGCCGCTGGTGTCGTCCCCCTGTGGGGGATGACGCCGCAGGCGGCTCAGGGGGACGCCTGGTCACCAGGCGTGAACCGAATCAATCGGGAAACGGCCTTCTTTCACGGCCTTGACGTAGGCCTCCATGGCACCGCGCACGCTGCCGGCGTCTGCCATGAAGTTGTGCACGAACTTCGGCATCTTGCCCAGGTTCATACCCAGCATGTCGTGCAGCACCAGCACCTGGCCGGCGGTGTCTACGCCGGCGCCGATGCCAATCGTCGCGCAATGCGGCAGTGCCTTGGTGAGTTCGGCGGACAGGGCGGCCGGCACCATTTCCAGCACCAGCAGGGTAGCGCCTGCGTCTTGCAGTTCAAGCGCATGGCGCTTGAGCGTGGCCGCCGACTCTTCGGTCTTGCCTTGGACCCGGTAGCCGCCCAGCGCATGCACCGTTTGCGGTGTCAGGCCGAGGTGGGCGCAGACCGGGATGCCGCGCTCGACCAGGAAACGCACAGTGTCAGCGGTCCAGCCGCCACCTTCGAGCTTGACCAGGTGGGCGCCGGCCTGCATCAGCACGGCGGCGCTGCGAAAGGCCTGTTCTTTTGATTCATGGTAGGTGCCGTAGGGCAGGTCACCGATGATCCAGGCCGTGCCCTGCACGCGGCGCACGCCGCGCGTCACGCTTTCCACGTGGTAGCGCATGGTCTCCAGCGTGACGCCCACGGTGCTGGAGAGGCCCTGGCACACCATGCCCAGTGAGTCACCAACCAGGATGGTCTCCACGCCGGCCGCATCGGCCACGGCGGCGAAGGTGGCGTCGTAGGCGGTGAGCATGGTGATCTTTTCGCCGCGTGCATGCATTTCAATCAGGCGCGGCAGGCTGATGGGCTTGCGTGTGGCCGGCGCCGAGGCCGGCGGCAGCGTGCCGTAAGGAGAGGCGCTGTTTTGCGGGGCTGAGGTTGGGGTCACGGCGAGCTCCAGAGGTTTTCGCGAGTGTAGTTCGGCTGGCAGGTCAAGCTTCGGGTGCGCCGGGGGTCATGCCCAGACGGTTGAGCAGGTCGATGTCGGCGTCCGTGTCGGGGTTGCCGGTCGTGAGCAGCTTGTCGCCGTAGAAGATGGAGTTGGCACCGGCCAGGAAGCACAGCGCCTGTACCGCGTCGCCCATCTGCTGGCGGCCGGCCGACAGGCGTACGCGTGCCTTCGGCATGGTGATGCGGGCCACCGCGATGGTGCGCACGAACTCGAACGGGTCCAGCGGCGCCTGATCGGCCAGCGGCGTGCCTTCGACGCGCACCAGGTTGTTGATCGGTACCGATTCCGGATAGGGGTCGAGGTTGGCCAGTTCGGCAATCAGGCCAGCGCGCTGGCGGTGGCTCTCGCCCATGCCGACGATGCCGCCGCTGCAGACCTTGACGCCAGCGCCGCGCACGCGCGCCAGCGTGTCCAGGCGGTCCTGGTAGACGCGGGTGCTGATGATGTCGCCATAGAAGTCGGGCGAGGTGTCGAGGTTGTGGTTGTAGTAGTCGAGGCCGGCGTCGCGCAGTTGTTCAGCGTGGCCTTCCTTGAGCATGCCGAGCGTGGCGCAGGTTTCCAGCCCCAGACCTTTGACAGCGCTGACCAGTTCAGCCACTTTCTCGATGTCGCGGTCTTTCGGCTCACGCCAGGCGGCACCCATGCAAAAGCGGGTGGCGCCAGCATCCTTGGCGCGGTTGGCGGCGAACAGCACTTCTTCCAGCTCCATCAGCTTGGAGGCCTTCACGCCGGTGTCGAACGAAGCCGATTGCGGGCAATAGCCGCAGTCCTCCGAGCAGCCGCCGGTCTTGACCGACAGCAGGGTGGCGAACTCGACCTGCGTCGGGTCGAAGTGTTCGCGGTGCACCGTCTGCGCACGGAACAGCAGTTCGGGGAAGGGTAGCTTGAACAAGGCCTCGATGGCTTCGACGCTCCAGCGCTCGGCCTTTGGCGTTGCTGCATTGGCAGCGCGGGGGCGGTGCAGCGTGACGGTTTGTTCCTGGACGGTGCTCATGTCAATTTCCTTGCGGTCTGTTCAGTCGGGCGATGGAGGCTCGGGCGTGATTCAGGCGCTGTCGCCGCCGTGGTGATCGGCGTGCGCCGGCACATGGGAGGCTTCCTGCACCGGAATGTGGCTGCGCTGTTCCTTGATGCGGTTGTTGTCATCGACAAAGACCAGCTTGGGTTCGAAACCCTTGCATTGTGCTTCTGGCACCTGGGCGAAGGCGGCAATGATGATCAGGTCGCCCACGGCGGCGCGGCGCGCGGCCGAGCCGTTGACCGAGATGATGCCAGTGCCGCGTTCGCCGCGGATGGCGTAGGTGACGAAGCGCTCGCCGTTGTTGATGTTCCAGATGTGAACCTGTTCGTTCTCCATCATGTTGGCAGCATCGAGCAGATCTTCGTCGATGGCGCACGAGCCTTCGTAGTGCAGTTCGCAATCGGTGACGGTGGCGCGGTGAATCTTGGACTTGAGCAGGGTACGGTGCATGGTCGGCTCCTTGTGGGAGGTTCAGTGGGTTGTGGGGGTCAGCAGGGTGGGTTTGGCCACCGCATCGGTTTGAGGGTAATCGCGGCTGAAATGCAGGCCACGGCTTTCATGCCGGCCTTGCGCGCTGCGCACGATGAGGTCTGCCACCTGCACCAGATTGCGCAGCTCCAGCAGGTCGCGCGTCACGTGGAACTGGGCGTAGAACTCCTGGATTTCACCTTGCAGCAGTGCAATGCGGTGGGCCGCGCGCTCCAGACGCTTGTTGGTGCGCACGATGCCAACGTAGTCCCACATGAAACGACGCAGTTCGTCCCAGTTGTGCGAAATGACGACTTCCTCGTCGGCGTCGGTCACGCGGCTGTCGTCCCAAGCCGGCAGCGGCGGGCAGGGCGGTGCGCTTTCCTGTGTGATGGCCTGGGCCGCCGCGCGGGCAAACACCATGCATTCCACCAGCGAGTTGCTGGCCAGCCGATTGGCACCGTGCAGGCCGGTGCAGGAGGTTTCGCCAATCGCATAGAGACCGGGCAGGTCGCTGCGGCCGGTCAGGTCGGTGACGACGCCGCCACAGGTGTAGTGCGCAGCCGGCACCACGGGAATGGGTTGCTTCGCGATGTCGATGCCGAGCTCCAGGCACCGCGCATAGATGTTGGGGAAGTGTTCCTGGAGGAAGCTCAGCGGCTGGTGCGAGATGTCCAGGTACACGCAGTCCAGTCCGTGCTTCTTCATCTCGAAGTCGATGGCGCGCGCCACCACGTCTCGCGGCGCCAGTTCGGCACGCGGGTCGTGCTGCGGCATGAAGCGCGTGCCCCCAGCCGATTCAGGCAGGATCAGTTTGCCACCTTCGCCGCGCACCGCTTCGCTGATGAGGAAGGACTTGGCGTGCGGGTGGTACAGGCAGGTCGGGTGGAACTGGATGAACTCCATGTTGCCGACCCGGCAGCCGGCGCGCCAGGCCGCGGCAATGCCGTCGCCGGTGGCGGTGTCGGGGTTGGTGGTGTAGAGGTAGACCTTGCCGGCGCCACCGGTGGCCAGGATGGTGTGCGGAGCGTGGAAGGTGAGCACCTGGTCGGAGATCTCGTCCAGCGCATACAGGCCGTAGCACCGCTGGTCGGGCAGGCCAAGCTTGTGGCCGGTGATCAGGTCCACCAGCATATGGTGTTCGAACAGCGTGATGTTGGGCGTGGCGCGCACGCGCGCCATCAGCGTGTCCTGCACTGCCGCGCCGGTGGCATCGGTCACGTGCACCACGCGCCGTTCGCTGTGGCCGCCTTCGCGTGTCAGGTGCAGATGCCCCTCTTCCTGCGAGAACGGCACGCCGAGCTGCTGCAGCCAGCGGATGTTTTCAGGTGCGTGCTCGACCACGAAGCGCGTCGCGTCCAGGTCGCACAGGCCGGCGCCGGCCACCAACGTGTCCTGCACGTGGGCTTCGAGCGTGTCGCCCTCGCCCATGACGGCGGCAATGCCGCCCTGGGCCCAGCGGCTGGAGCCGTCGTTGAGCTCGCGCTTGGTCAGGATCGCCACGCGATGGGTGGGGGCCAGATGCAGCGCTGCACTCAGGCCTGCCAGGCCGCTGCCGACGATGAGGACGTCGAAATGATGGGAAGTGGTCACGGACAGAGTCTCAGAACAGGGATCAGGCAGGCCGGCTCAGACGGGGGAGTACGCCAGCCGGACATAGATCGGGGCAAAAGCCTCGGCCTGGGTGATTTCAATCAGGCATTCCTTGGCCAGCTCCAGCAGGGCGATGAAGGTCACCACCAGCACCGGCGTGCCCTGCTCAGGGGCGAACAGGTGCTCGAACTCGACGAATTTCTGGCCTTGCAGCTGACGCAGCACGATGCTCATGTGCTCGCGCACCGAGAGTTCCTCGCGCGTGATCTTGTGGTGCTGCACCAGCTTGGCACGCTTGAGGATGTCGGCCCAGGCCTCCTGCAGTTCGACCACATGCACGTCAGGAAAGCGCGGCTGCAGGGCCTGTTCGATGTAGACCTGCGCCTTGAGGAAGTCGCGCCCATATTGCGGCAGGTTGCCCAGTTGCGCGGCGGCCAGCTTGATCTGCTCGTACTCCAGCAGGCGGCGTACCAGCTCGGCGCGCGGGTCCTCTGCCTCTTCGCCCTCTGCCGTCTTCTTGGGCGGCAGCAGCATGCGCGACTTGATCTCGATCAGCATGGCCGCCATCAGCAGGTACTCGGCGGCCAGCTCCAGATTGCGGTTGCGGATGTCGTCGACATAAACCAGGTACTGGCGCGTGACGGCCGCCATCGGGATGTCGAGGATGTTGAAGTTCTGCTTGCGGATCAGGTACAGCAGCAGGTCGAGGGGGCCTTCGAACGCCTCCAGGAACACCTCCAGCGCTTCCGGCGGAATGTACAGATCCTGCGGCATCGCAAACAGCGGCTCGCCATAGAGCCGCGCCACGGCTACGTGGTCGACGACCTCCGGCATGTCCGGGGTGAGCGTTACCTCGGCAGTTTCCAGGCCGGTGGTGTCGTGCGGGGTCTTCATGAATTTGCTATCAAATCTATAGCTTTTGGCGCCCTTTTATCAAGGGCTAAGGCATGATTTGATGGGTTATTTGCCTTCGGTCTGGTAAACGTAGGGCTTTTGCGCCACGCGGGCTTGTACATAACCGGACCAGGCATCGCGGTCGACCGACTTGTCCCACAGCAGATCACGCCCCTGGCGTTGCTGGGCTTCGAGTTGCGGCTGACGGGCCTTGAGTTGCTCAATGAACTGGGTGGCGTCGGATTGGTAATCGGGGCGACGGAAAATATGCATGGGCAGACCTCTTGAGGGGCCTGTACGGGACAGGCATCAGCCATTTTAGCGGTGCCAGCCACCCCGGGCCCGGGGCCGGCGGAATGGGTGGATACTGGATGCTTGGCGTGTGCGCAGGACTGGAGGGGCGTTTCGATGATCACGATTCTGGAAGCCAAGCGGGCCGGCCTGTTCGGCAAAGGCCGGCTGATCCCCAACATCGTCGCCGGTGTCATCGTCGGCGTTGTCGCCCTGCCGCTGGCGATGGCCTTTGCCATTGCTTCTGGGGCCAAGCCGGAGCAGGGGATCTACACGGCCATCATCGGTGGCTTCATGGTGTCGGTGCTGGGCGGCAGCCGGGTGCAGATCGCCGGGCCGACGGGCGCTTTCATCGCCATCCTGTCCGGGGTGACGGCCAAGTACGGCATTGCCGGCCTGCAACTGGCCACCTTGATGGCTGGCCTGATGCTGGCCGCCATGGGGCTGGCCAAGATGGGGGCGGTGATCAAGTTCATTCCCGCTCCCGTGGTGGTGGGGTTCACGACCGGCATTGCCGTCATCATCTTTGTCGGCCAATGGAAGGACTTTCTCGGGCTGCCGGCCATCGGTGGTGACCATTTCCACGAGAAGCTGCTGCAGCTGATCGAGGCCTTGCCGCAACTCCATCCGACCACCACGGCGCTGGCGGTGCTGAGCCTGCTGCTGGTGCTCTTCTCATCCCGGATCCGGGGTTTGAGTCGTGTGCCGGGGCCGCTGACGGCGATGGTGGCCGTGACCGTTCTGCAGGCCAGCTTCCAGTTCGAGGGCGTGGCGACCATTGGCAGCGCCTTTGGCGGCATACCGCAGGGCTTGCCGGCGTTCACCATGCCGACCTTCACCCTGACGCAGATCGTGCAGCTCATGGGGCCGGCGTTCACGATTGCCATGCTGGGCGCGATCGAGTCCCTGCTGTCGGCGACGGTGGCCGATGGCATGGCCGGTACCAAACACGACCCCAACCAGGAACTGGTGGGCCAGGGCTTGGCCAATATCGCCACGCCCTTGTTTGGCGGGTTTGCGGCCACCGGCGCCATTGCGCGCACCGCCACCAATATCCGCAATGGCGGCACCAGTCCGCTGGCGGGCGTGACGCACACGCTGACCCTGGTGGCGGTGCTGCTGTTTCTCGCGCCATTGGCCTCCAACATTCCACTGGCCAGCCTGGCGGCCATCCTGTTTGTGGTGGCCTACAACATGAGCGAACTCAAGCATTTCTTCCACATCGTGGCGCGTGCGCCGCGGGCGGATGTGGCCATTCTGCTGGTGACGTTTGCTCTCACGGTGCTGGTGGACCTGGTGGCGGCAGTGAGCATTGGCGTGATCCTGGCTTTCATGCAGTTCTTGCGCCGCATGGCCGATACGGTGGACGTGCAATCCCTGGATGCCGAGGAGCTGAAGCATGAGCTGAAGGATCTGGGACTGACCCGCTTGCCGCGCGATGTGCTGGTCTACGAAATCGACGGCCCCTTCTTTTTTGGTGCCGTCGAAAATTTCGAGAGCGCGCTCAAGCAGACGCATTCAGACCCGCGGGTTCTGATCGTGCGTTTGCACCGCGTGCCCTTCATCGATTCGAGCGGCCTGCAGGCGATGGATGTCGTGGTCCAGACGCTGCAAAAGCGCGGTGTTCGCGTCATGCTGTGCGAGGCCAACGAGCGGGTGCGGGCCAAACTCTGGAAATATGGTGTGCTGGACCGGCTGTTGGCAGGAGATTACGCCGAGCGACTGTCAGAGCAACTGGCCAAGGCCGTCAAACCGGCGGCCACGCAAGCCATGGCCGGCGGTGCAGAGCAACCCGCTCAGCCCTGATGTTTGGGCGGCTCGGGCGCGATCATGCCGCGGCGCAGGTCGTGCGAGATCGGGCCCCAGACCAGCAGGACCAGCAACAGGGCCAGCGGCACACTGGTGATGTAGCCCCAGAACTTGAAGCCGAAAGCGCCTGCCAGACCGCCCAGCAGAAAAGCCGCTGTCAGCGACAGGTGGATTCTCAGCTTGCGACGGTTGGCGACGACCTTGATCGGTGACTCGGAGCGGTGGAAATACAGCAGCTTGCCAAGCTCGATGCCGATGTCGGTGATCAGGCCGGTGACGTGGGTGGTGCGGATCTCGGCGTTGGAGATCTTGGTGATGACGGCGTTTTGCAGGCCCATGATGAAGCACAGGATCAGCACGGTCAGCGGCGCAAAAAAATCGGCGAACAGATTGATGGCCGCGCCGAACATGCCGAACACCAGCAGCAGCCCGGCCTCGACCACGAGCGGGCGGGCAAAGGCGCTGCGCAAATGCCGGCGCAGGCTCCAGTTCACCATCCAGGCCGTTGTCATGGCGCCGCCCAGAAATGCGGCAATGGCGGCCAGACTGGCCATGATCAGGCCGAATTGGCCCAGCACCAGGTTGTCGGCAATCGAGGACAGCAGCCCCGTCATGTGGGAGGTGTATTGGCCCACGGCAAGAAAGCCGCCGGCATTGGTGGCTCCGGCGATGAAACACAGGGAAATACCCAGCCGGAGGTTGACCGCCGACGAGCGGTGGATGTCGGTCCACCATTGCGGGTGATGGGGCGGATGCGTCGGCGGTTTGGATCCGGACATGGGGTGTGGCGTGAGCCTGCGGTGCAGATGCAGCCGGTGAGGGCGAAAAGCAGAAAGTTTACTCCGCAGGGTCATATCCCCCAAATGGGGGATATCCCCAAAACGGACGCCAAGCTTACATTAGCATGTTCACATGCTGTCACATGCCATCGGAGACACAGGCGCCATCAGCCGGCCACAGGCTGAGGCGTCTTGCAGGGTGTTGGGATTCCGCGAATGTCGCCGCCATCGGGAAATCGTCCGTGAAATACCTCCGCGCTGCCTCTGGGTGGCTTCTTGTTTTTGGGCTGGTGCTGCTGATCCAGCTGGCCCAGTTCGTCGTCGCGCTGCAAGCCGATCTGAACGCCATGGCGCCGGTCGCTCTCGGGCTGGCGCTGGTCGGACTCCTTCTGGTGTTGGCGCTGGGTTTTGTCCTCTGGCGCCGGACGTCGCTGCAGCAAGCTGAACAGCAGCAAGCGCAAGCCGCCTATGCCTGCCTGCGCGAGGCCATTGACGAAATGCCCGCCGCCATCGAACTGTATGACACGCAGGACCGGCTGGTCATCTGCAACCGGCGCATGGAGCAGTTGTATCCGGACAGCGCACGCACGCAAGGGGTTGGTCTGCGTTATGAAGAGTTGCTGCGCCGTGCCCAGCAGCAAGGCATGCTGATCGATGCGCCGGTGGGCCAGGAAGAAGAATGGATTGCGTTGCGACTGGCGGGGCGGGGCCGCGGCAACGCGCCGCAGCTGCGCCGCCTGCCCGACGGCGGCTGGGCCCATCTTTATGAGGCCCGCACGACGTCCGGCTGCATTGTGGCGGTGCGGGTGGATGTGACCGAATCGGTGCATCAGCGCGATGTGCTGAGTGCCGCGCGGGCCGAGGCGCATGCGGCGCATGTGCGCTTGCGGGAAGCCATTGACGCCATGCCGGCCGGCGTCGCCATTTATGACGAAGCCGACCGGCTGGTGATGTACAACCGTGAGGCGGTGGACATGCCGCCCTATGGCGTGGGCGGGGAGTTGCTTGGGCAAACCTACGAAGCTTTGGTCCGCCGCAGTCTGGCCCAAGGCGAAATTGCCGAGGCGCTCGGGCGCGAGGAAGAGTGGCTGCGCCAACGGCTGGCCGCACGCGGCCTGCTCAAGGTGCCGGTGCTGCGCCGCGCCACGGATGGCCGCTGGATGCATTACTACGAAACCCGTGCGCCGTCCGGCAGCCTGATCATGGTGCGGCTGGATGTGACGGACCTGGTGGAGAAGAGCCTGGAGCTGGAGCGTGCCAACGAACTGCTGTCGCGCCTGTCCACCACCGACAGCCTGACCGGACTGGCTAACCGGCGCCAGTTCGACCAGAGCCTGCAGACCGAATGGATGCGCAGCGCGCGCAATCAGCAGCCGATCTCGCTCCTGATGATCGACGTCGACTTCTTCAAGCGCTACAACGACCACTACGGCCACCTGACCGGAGACGCCTGCCTGCGCCAGATTGCCGGCATCCTGTTCGACTGCGCCCAGCGCTCGGGCGAGGTGGTGGCCCGCTACGGCGGCGAGGAGTTCGCCATGCTCTTGCCCGGGGCCGACATCGAAGCGGCGAGGGTGGTGGCACAGCGCTGCATGGACGAGTTGAGCCAGGCCGCGATCCCGCACGCCAACTCACCGGTGGCGCCCTGGCTCACCATCAGCATCGGGGTGGCCACCGCGGTGGCCGACCAGAACCTGCTGCCGGAGAGCCTGGTGGCGTGCGCCGATGCGGCGCTGTACCGTACCAAGGGCTCAGGCCGGGCCCGCTTTGAGGTGGTCTCGACCTGATGTCCAGGAGGCCGGCACACCGGCCTGGATCGGCTGTGAGGGCGCTGGTTTAACGCACCCGCATGCCCGGTTGGGCACCCGGCCAGGGGTTGAGCACGTAGATGCCGGGCTGTGCCTTTTCGTCACCGTGGCTGGCGGCCAGCACCATACCTTCCGACACGCCGAACTTCATCTTGCGCGGTGCCAGGTTGGCCACCATCACGGTGAGCTTGCCGATCAAGTCCGCGGGCTGGTAGGCGCTGGCAATGCCGGAGAACACATTGCGTGTCCGGCCTTCACCCACATCCAGCGTCAGGCGCAGCAGCTTGGTCGAGCCTTCGACCGCTTCGCAGTTGACGATCTGGGCGATGCGCAGATCGATCTTGACGAAGTCATCGATGCTGATGGTGGGGGCCAGTTCCTCGCCGCCGGGTGCTACTGATTCCATAGCGGTTGGCGCAGATTCTGCGCGGGCTGGAGGCTCAAACAATGCCTCAAGCTGCTTGACGTCGACGCGCTGCATCAGGTGTTTGTACTCGCCGATGACGTGGCCGGCACCCAGTGCCTTGGCCGCGTCAGACCATTGCAGCGGGCCGACTCGCAGGAACGCTTCGACCTGCGCTGCCAGCGCCGGCAGCACCGGCTTCAGGTAGATGGTCAACAGGCGGAAGGCTTCGATGCAGACGGTGCAGACATCGTGCAGGTGGCTGTCCATGCCCTCCTGCTTGGCCAGCTCCCAGGGCTTGTTCTGGTCCACGTACTCGTTGACGCGGTCGGCCAGCAGCATGATTTCGCGCAGCGCCTTGCCGTACTCGCGTTCGGCCAGCAGCTCGGCCAGGTTGGCGGAGGCATCGCGCAGGTGTTCCAGCAGCGCATCGCCGTCACCCGAGACGTCGGCCAGCTTGCCGCCGAAGCGCTTGGCCAGGAAGCCGGCCGCGCGCGAGGCAATGTTGACGTATTTGCCGACCAGATCGCTGTTGACGCGGGCCATGAAATCGTCGGCGTTGAAGTCAATGTCCTCGTTGCGGCCACTCAGCTTGGCTGCCAGGTAATAACGCAGCCACTCCGGGTTCATGCCCAGGCCCAGGTACTTCAGCGGGTCCAGGCCGGTGCCACGGCTCTTGCTCATCTTCTCTCCGTTGTTCACGGTCAGGAAACCGTGCACGAAGACCTTGTCCGGCGTCTTGCGGCCGCTGAACTTCAGCATGGCGGGCCAGAACAGGGTGTGGAAGGTCACGATGTCCTTGCCGATGAAGTGGTACTGCTCCAGCTGCGGGTCGGCCATGTAGGTCTCATAACTCTGGCCGCGCTGGTCGAGCAGGTTCTTGAGCGAGGCCAGGTAGCCGACCGGGGCATCGAGCCAGACATAGAAGTACTTGCCGGGCGCATCGGGGATTTCGATGCCGAAATAGGGGGCATCGCGCGAGATGTCCCAGTCGCCCAGACCTTCGCTGGTACTGCCGTCCGGGTTGGTGCGCACGGTGAACCATTCCTTCACCTTGTTGGCCACCTCGGGCTGCAGGCGGCCGTCCTGTGTCCACTCTTCGAGGAAGGCCACGCAACGCGGGTCGGACAGCTTGAAGAAGAAGTGTTCGGAGCTTTTGAGCACCGGCTTGGCACCCGACAGGGTGGAGTAGGGGTTGCGCAGGTCAGTGGGCGCATAGACGGCGCCGCACGATTCGCAGTTGTCGCCGTACTGGTCTTTTGTGCCGCACTTCGGGCACTCACCCTTGATGAAACGGTCCGGCAGGAACATGGCCTTTTCGGGATCGAAAAACTGCTCGATCACCTTGCTGGAGATCAGTCCGGCGGCCTTCAGATCGAGGTAGATTGCCTTGGCGAGCTGGTGGTTTTCCGGGCTGTCGGTCGAACTCCAGTTGTCGAACGCGATGTGGAAGCCGTCCAGGTAGGGCTTGCGGCCGGCGGCGATGTCAGCCACGAACTGCTGTGGCGTCTTGCCGGCTTTCTCGGCCGCAATCATGATGGGCGCGCCGTGGGTGTCGTCGGCACCGACGAAGTTCACCTCATGGCCCAGCATGCGCTGCAACCGCACCCAGATGTCGGCCTGGATGTACTCCATGATGTGGCCGATATGGAAGTTGCCGTTGGCGTAGGGCAGGGCGGTGGTGACGAAGAGCTTGCGTGACATGGGGTTCTTCCGAAAGGGAACCCGAGATTTTAGTCGGCCTCCGCCGAAACGTTGGTTCAAAGGCGCAAGGGGTCGCGCCGCCGCTCGATACGACCGGGGGCGGCGTCAGCCCCTGGCGCCGGAGCGGGCCAGCCGAAAAACTGCAGGATGGCCTCTTGCTGCCGGAGCGCATCGGCGTAGCCTAGCTTCATGAGCTCGCGCGTGTAGACCGATTCGAACAGCAGGTAGCTGGCCAGTGCGCCGCCCTTGACGTCGGCCGCACTCGACGACACGCCGATGCCGCCGAGCAGGGTGCGCACTGCCGCGGGCAGGGCATCAATGTGCCGGGCCGCCAGTTGGTCCAGCCGCTCGGAGGGCGAGATCACCAGCAGTTCGACCGGGCGCAGGGCGCTGGCTTGTCGCGCCTCGGGGGGCACCAGCGAGAGCGTCTGGTTGATGCGCCGCATGCGCTCGATGTCCACCGACAGCGCGTCGAGGAAGATGCTGGACATGGCGTGGCCGGCAATCTGCGCCAGCGAGGGGTAGCTGTGGTTGGTGACGCTGAGGGTTTCGCTGCGCGGCTCGTGCATGCGACCGGCACCGATGACGAGAATGCGCTCGGCCCCCAGGTGGATGGCGGGGGCCACCGGTGCCGTCTGACGCATCGAGCCGTCGCCAAAGAATTCCGTGCGGCCGTGGATGTCCAGCGGCATGGCCGGGAACATGAAGGGAATCGCCGAAGAGGCCAGCAGGTGCTCGTGGGTGATGCGGTGGCGTACCGACAGACGCTGCGAGCGCACCCAGGGCTGTAACTGCTCGGCGCCTTCGAAGAAGGTGACATGGTGGCCCGAGCTGTAGCTGGAGGCCGTGACAGCAAGCGCGTGCAGATGGCCTTGCGCCACCAGCCCGGGGAGGCGCTCCAGCGGCACCAAGGTGCGCAGCAGTTCTTCGAGCGGCGAGTTGTCCAGCAGCGAGCGCGGCTTGAGGCGGCGCCATTTGGCAATCAGCCAGCCGAGCGACAGCAGGCTCAGCCATTTGGCGCCGCTGCGCATCACGCTCAGCACATCCGACTGGTAGACCTGATGCGCCTCGAAATCCTGCCAGACGCCCACGATGCGCCGCACCGCCAGGTCAAAGTCATCGGCACCGCAGGCCAGGGCGGCGGCATTGATGGCACCGGCCGAGGTGCCGGTGATGATGGCAAAGGGGTTGCGCTCATGGTGGGCGCCGCTGGCCAGCCGCAGGTCGGCCAGTGCTTCCAGCACGCCGACCTGGTAGGCGGCGCGCGCACCGCCGCCGGTCAGCAGCAGGCCGGTGGTCGGTGGTCGGGTCGAGGCATCCATGCGTCGATTATGAGTGGGCGGCATCGGGCCCCCATGCGCCGAAAAGCACCGGATTTACCCCGTTCTGGAGGTTCAGGTGCTGGTTTCTACCAATTTGCCCGGCTCGGCAAGGTTAAGGCGGCCTTCGCTAGACTACGCAACTCTTCAGGAGTATTTGATGACGGTGACAGAACAAGCGCTGATGGACGCCCTCAAGGCGGTGGTCGACCCCAATACCGGACGGGACTTTGTGTCCGCCAAGGCCATCAAGAACCTCAGCATCCAGGACGGTGATGTCTCGTTCGATGTCGAACTGGGTTATCCGGCCAAGAGTCAGGTGGCTGGTTTTCGCAAGGCGTTGATTGCCGCTGCCAAAGGCGTGGCCGGTGTGGCCAATGTGTCGGTCAACGTCACCACCCACATCGTGGCCCATGCGGTGCAGCGCGGCGTGCAGCTGCTGCCGCGCGTGAAGAACATCGTGGCGGTGGCCTCCGGCAAGGGCGGCGTGGGCAAGAGCACCACGGCCGTCAACCTGGCGCTGGCCCTGGCGGCCGAAGGCGCCAGCGTCGGTATTCTGGATGCCGACATCTATGGCCCGAGCCAGCCCATGATGATGGGCATCGACGCCCGCCCCGAGAGCGAGGACGGCCAGACCATGGAGCCGCTGGAGAACTACGGCGTGCAGGTCATGTCGATCGGTTTCCTGGTCGGGCAGGACGAGGCCATGATCTGGCGCGGTCCCATGGCCACCCAGGCGCTGGAGCAGTTGCTGCGCCAGACCAACTGGAAAGACCTCGATTACCTGATTGTCGACATGCCACCCGGCACCGGCGACATCCAGCTCACGCTCTCCCAGCGCGTGCCCATGACCGGCGCGGTGATCGTGACCACGCCGCAGGACATTGCCCTGCTGGACGCCAAGAAAGGCATCAAGATGTTCGAGAAGGTCGGTGTGCCGATCCTTGGCATCGTGGAGAACATGGCGGTGCACGTGTGCAGCAACTGCGGCCACATCGAGCACATCTTCGGTGTCGATGGCGGCAAGAAGATGGCGGCCGAGTACGGTATGCCCTACCTGGGCGCCCTGCCGCTGAACATGCAGATCCGCCTGCAGGCCGATACCGGCAAACCGACGGTGGTGGCCGATCCGGACGGCGAAGTGGCCGGCATCTACAAGACGCTGGCGCGCCAGGTGGCGGTGGCGATTGCCGCCAAGAACAAGGACTTCTCCAGCAAGTTCCCCAGCATCAAGATCTCGAAAGAGACCTGAAACCGTGATCGAGGGCTGAGCCGTGAACCTGCTGGTCTCGATGCGCTACCTGGTTGCTCTGGACGAGCACAAGCACTTTGCGCGCGCGGCTCAGGCCTGCTTCGTCACGCAGCCAGCGCTATCCAATGCACTGCGGGCGCTGGAGGAGGAGTTCGGTGTTGCCATCGTCAAGCGCGGTCGCACCTTTGTCGGCTTCACCGATGAGGGGCAGCGCCTGCTGGCCAGTGCCCGGCGCATGCTGCACGAGGAGCAGTTGCTCAAGCAGGACATGAGCAGCGTCAGCGGCCAGCCGCAGGGGCGCCTGAGCATCGGCGTGGTGCCTTCGGCGGAGCCGATCGCCGCCCGCTTTGCCGCCATGCTGCATGCCAAGTTCCCGGGCATCACTCCGGTGGTGCGCTCCATGAGTTCGCAGGGTATTGAAACCGGTCTGGAGGAGCTTTCGCTCGACATGGGGCTAGGCTTCATCGAGCGTGTGCGGCCCGGCGTCGGTTCATTGCGGACGCAGGCGCAGTACTCCGAACACTATTTCCTGGTGCGCAAGGCTGCCAGCCCGGGTACGCAGGGTATCCAGTTCGGTGGCCCCATCACGTGGCAGGAAGCGGCCACCTTGCCGCTGTGCCTGATGACGTCTGAAATGCACAACCGCCACATCGTCGATGCCGCCTTTGCCAAGGCGGGTGTGGCGGTGCGCCCGGTGCTGGAAACCAATTCCCTGCTGACCCTGGCTCTGAGCGCCCTCAGCGGTGCAGTGTGCAGCGTCATGCCGGGGGCGTTGGTGGGGGCCGTGCGCGCCTATGGCGATCTGGAGGTGCACCCGCTGACCGGCCCCGAAGTGCATACGCCGATCGGCTTCATGGTGTTGGCATCCGAGCGCATGTCGCGCACGCTGGATGCCGCCCTGACGCTGGCGCAGGATGCGGCCTGGCTGCGCCACGCAGCGGCCCACAGCGGCCTGTTGCACGCCTGAGCCATTCGGTCGCAATCGATTTATTGCACTGCATCATTTACTTTTTGAATCTCTGCATGTTCTGATTCAATTTGACCCATGGGTGGCAGAGGCTGACACTGCGCCCATTGGTATGAATTGAGGGACATAAGATGAACCATCCGGGCCGCAAGGGCGAAGTGCAGGCGGTGGCAGTTGCCACTGTCGATGATCTGCGGGAACGCATCCGGCGCAAGAGCAAGCTCAAGGGGCGTCAGCCCGATGCCCAGTCCCTGAGCGAGGTGGTGGCCCTGATTGGCGAACGGCCGGAGGGCGGCCACCGGCGCGACCTGCTGATCGAGCACCTGCACCAGCTCAACGACGCCTACCGCTGCCTGCACGACCGCCATCTGGTGGCGCTGGCCAAGGAAATGAATCTTCCGATGGCCGAGGTCTACGAGGTCGCCACCTTCTATCACCACTTTGAGGTGGTGAAGGGCGATGAGCAGAACCCCGGCCTGACGGTACGCGTCTGCGACGGCCTGAGCTGTGAACTCGGCGGCGCCAAGAGCCTGATGAGCAAGCTGCAGGCCACGCTCACGGGCAACGGCGTGCGCGTGGTGGCAGCCCCCTGCGTCGGCCGCTGCGAGCAGGCGCCGGTGGCGGTGGTGCACCAGAACCCGGTGTTGCGTGCCACACCCGAGACCGTGGCCACGGCGGTCAAGGCTGAGGCCACGACGCACCCGAAGTCGTCCGGCAAAGCCAGCTTCGAGCCGGCCGCGCATGCGCTCAAGGCCGTCTCGCCGACACAGCAGCAGGTCTCGCCCGATTTTGTTGGTTACGCGGCCTACCAGGCGCAGGGTGGTTATGCGCTGGCTGCCGCCGTCAGCAGCGGCCAGCAAGACATGGAGAGCCTCATCAAGGCGATGGAGGACTCGGGCCTGCGCGGCCTGGGTGGCGCCGGTTTCCCGGCCGGCCGCAAGTGGCGCATCGTGCGTGACCAGCCTGCGCCCAAGCTGATGGCCGTGAACATCGACGAGGGCGAACCCGGTACCTTCAAGGACCGAACCTACCTGGAGCGCGACCCGCACCGCTTCCTGGAAGGCCTGCTGATTGCTGCCAAGGTGGTGGGCATCGACGCCTGCTACATCTACCTGCGTGACGAATACCACGGCGCCCGTGCGCTGCTGGAGAGCGAACTGGCTGCATTGCAGGCCAACCCGCCATGTCCCTTGCCGAAAATCGAATTGCGCCGCGGCGCCGGGGCTTACATCTGCGGCGAAGAGTCCGCCATGATCGAGAGCATCGAGGGCAAACGCGGTGAGCCGCGCATGCGTCCGCCCTACATCGCGCAGGTGGGCCTGTTTGGCCGGCCGACGCTGGAACACAACTTCGAGACGCTGTACTGGGTGCGTGACATTGTGCAAAAGGGTGCCAACTGGTTTTCCAGTTTTGGTGCCAATGGCCGCAAGGGCTTGCGTAGTTTCAGCGTCAGCGGCCGCGTGAAGCAGCCCGGCGTCAAGCTGGCGCCAGCGGGCATCACCTTGCGCGAACTCATCGACCAGTATTGCGGCGGCATGACAGAGGGCCACGAGCTCTACGCCTACCTGCCGGGCGGCGCCTCGGGCGGCATTTTGCCGGCCAGCATGGACAACATTCCACTGGACTTCGACACCCTGCAACCCTATGGCTGTTTCATCGGCTCGGCCGCGGTCATCGTGCTGAGCCAGCACGACACCGCGCGCGAGGCCGCCGTGAACATGATGCGTTTCTTCGCGCACGAGAGCTGCGGCCAGTGCACGCCCTGCCGCGTCGGTACCGCCAAGGCGGCCAAGTTGATGGAAGCGCCGAAGTGGGACAACGAAACGCTCGAAGACCTGTGCCAGGTCATGGGCGATGCCTCCATTTGTGGCCTGGGTCAGGCCGCACCGAACCCGATCCGCTGTGTCCAGAAATACTTTCCTCAGGAGTTGGCCCAATGAACGCACCCGCCAAACTCAACGAAGTCACGCCGCAAACCATCGAGTTCACGCTCGATGGACAGAAGGTCAACGCCTACAGCGGTGAAACCATCCTGAGCGTTGCCAAGCGAGTCGGCCTCGAGATTCCGCACCTTTGCTACAAGGAAGGCATGCGGCCGGACGGCAACTGCCGCGCCTGTGTGGTCGAGATCAAGGGCGAGCGCACGCTGGCCCCCAGCTGCTGCCGGAGCGCCACCGCCGGCATGGAAGTGCAGGCCACCAGCGAGCGCGCCGTCAAGAGTCAGAAGATGGTGCTGGAGATGCTGTTGTCCGACATGCCGGACCAGGGCTACAAATGGGATGAAGAGAACGAGTCGCTGCAACACGGCGAACTGTCGCAGTGGGCCGATCACATGCGGGTCAAGGTGCGGCCGGAACTCAAGGCCTTGCGCCGTGAACAGCCCGTTGCCGACGTCTCGCACCCGGCCATGGCCGTGAACCTGGATGCCTGCATCCAGTGCAACCGCTGCGTGCGCGCCTGCCGCGAAGAGCAGGTGAACGACGTGATCGGCTACGCGATGCGCGGCAGCCACAGCGAGATCGTGTTCGACCTGAACGACCCGATGGGCGACAGCACCTGTGTGGCCTGCGGCGAATGTGTGCAGGCCTGCCCGACCGGCGCGCTGATGCCGAAGACCCGCATCGGCTCCCAGGTGGTGGACAAAAAAGTTGACTCCGTGTGTCCCTTCTGCGGTGTCGGCTGCCTGCTGACCTACAACGTCAAGGACAACAAAATCGTCAGCGTGGATGGTCGTGATGGTCCGGCCAATCACAGCCGCTTATGCGTCAAGGGCCGCTTCGGTTTCGATTACGCGCACAACGATCAGCGCCTCACGGTGCCGCTGATCCGCAAGGCGGGGATTCCCAAGGACCCCGAAGCACTGGAACAACTGAACCGGGATACCGCCGACTGGTCGGCCGTGTTCCGTGAAGCCACCTGGGACGAGGCATTGGCGTTGGCGGCCGGCAAGCTGAAGGGCTTGCGTGACACCCATGGCAAGAAGGCGCTGGCCGGTTTCGGCTCGGCCAAGGGCAGCAATGAGGAAGCCTACCTGTTCCAGAAACTGGTGCGCACCGGCTTCGGCTCCAACAACGTGGACCATTGCACGCGCCTGTGCCATGCCTCCAGTGTGGCGGCGCTGCTCGAAGGTGTGGGCTCGGGGGCGGTGAGCAATCAGGTCAACGACGTCGAGCATGCCGACCTCATCCTGGTGATCGGCTCCAACCCGACCGCCAACCACCCGGTGGCTGCCACCTGGATGAAGAACGCCGCCAAGCGTGGCGCCAGGATCGTGCTGGCCGACCCGCGTGTCACCGACATTGGCAAACATGCCTGGCGCACCATGCAGTTCAAGCCCGACACCGACGTGGCCATGCTCAACGCCATGATCTACACGGTGATCGAGGAGGGACTGGTGGACCAGGACTTCATCAAGAAGCGCGCCAACAACTTCGAGGCTTTGAAGGCCAACGTCAAGGGCTACAGCCCCGAGGCCATGGAGCCGATCTGTGGCGTACCGGCACAGACGTTGCGCGAGGTCACGCGCGAATTCGCCAAAGCGAAGGGCGCCATGATCCTGTGGGGCATGGGGGTGAGCCAGCACATCCACGGCACCGACAACGTGCGTTGCCTGATCGCGCTGTGCACGGTGACCGGCCAGATCGGCAAGCCCGGCTCCGGCTTGCACCCGTTGCGGGGCCAGAACAATGTGCAGGGGGCCAGCGATGCCGGCCTCATTCCCATGATGTACCCCAACTACCAGCGCGTCACCAACAAGGAGGCGCACCAGTGGTTCGAGGACTTCTGGGGCATGAAGCTGGATGACCAGCCCGGCTACACCGTGGTGGAGATCATGCACAAGGCGCTGGCTGACGACAGCGACCCGCACAAGGTGCGCGGCATGTACATCATGGGCGAGAACCCGGCCATGAGCGACCCTGACCTGAATCACGCGCGCCATGCGCTGGCTTCGCTGGAGCATCTGGTGGTGCAGGACATCTTCATGACCGAGACCGCCTGGCTGGCCGATGTGGTGCTGCCGGCCACGGCCTGGCCGGAGAAGACCGGGACCGTGAGCAACACCGACCGCATGGTGCAGCTCGGCCAGCAGGCGATCAACCCGCCCGGCCAGGCCAAGCCGGATCTGTGGATCATCCAGCAGATCGCCCGGCGCATGGGCCTGTCCTGGAACTATGCCGGCGAACACGAGGGCGTGGCGGCGGTGTACGAAGAGATGCGTCAAGCCATGCACGCCGCCATCGCCGGCATCACCTGGGAGCGCCTGCAGCGCGAGTCGAGCGTGACCTACCCCTGTCTGAGTGCCGACGATCCGGGCCAGCCGACGGTCTTCATTGACAACTTCCCGACGCCGGACGGGCGCGTGACGCTGGTGCCGGCCGACATCATTCCGGCGGCCGAACGGCCCGATGCGCAGTACCCCTTTGTGCTCATCACCGGCCGCCAGCTGGAGCACTGGCACACCGGCAGCATGACGCGCCGCTCGGAAGTGCTCGACGCCATCGAACCCATGGCAACGGCCTCCATGTGCGGCAGCGACATGGCCGACCTGGGCCTGCAGCCTGGTGATGTGATCACCGTGGCCTCGCGCCGCGGTGCCGTGGCCATCCATGTGCGGCGCGACGACGGCACGCCGCATGGCGCGATCTTCATTCCGTTCGCCTATTACGAGGCGGCAGCCAACCTGATGACCAACGCAGCGCTCGATCCCTTCGGCAAGATCCCGGAGTTCAAGTACTGCGCTGTGGCCATCCGCCGCGGTGGCAAGCCGGCCGTGGCGCCGGGGTACGGCAAGGCTGCCTGAGCGCGTCCGCGCGGCTGATCCCAGGGAGGCAGCCGCGCACCATCAGGCTGGCGAAACAGGATGGTTATGCAGGGCTTTTCCTATCCTGTACAGTGGCGCCTGTCATGAATACACACAACCCCGCCCTTGATGTTGCCGTGGTGATGCGCAAGGAGCGTGTCGAAGGCGCCATGAGCCGCTGGCAGCCCTGGCGCTGGGTCCTGGACGAAGTGATCGCCAACCAAGCCAGCTTCGGCGACCAACCTACGCTGTTGCACAAGACCGATGGTGAGGAGCGCTGGTTGCACCCCGGCTTCACCGTGGCGCTGTTCAAGGACGATGCCGAGGGTTACTACCTCAACGCCACCACGCCAGCCCCTGGCTGGTTTGTGCATTGGCGCATGGAAGAGGAAGCCTCTGTGGCCGACGAGCCGATGGCCCGCCCTCTGGAGGTGTCCCTGAGTTACCACGACGCTGGCCGCTGGCTCGATGCGCAGGAAATGGTGGAACAGGTTCCTGTTGCCCCCGACATCGTGGCGTGGATGCTCGCATTCGCACGCGAGCACTACGTGGAGGAACCGAAGCGGCGCAAACGGCCCGAGAGCTTCAAACCGTTGACGGACCGGTTCGGCAACCCGGCTTCGGTGAGCGCCGAAAAGAAATTCAGAGGCGGACATGACTGATGGTTTTCTCGGTCGCTGGTCGCGCCGCAAGCAGGAGGTGCGCGAAGGTCGGCCCCTGGAGGAACAGCGCCAGGTAGCGACAGAGCCGGTTGCACCTACTGCCGCGGTGCCGACCGACGCGGAGGTGCCTGCCGGTGCGTTGCCACAGATGCCCCCAGCGGCAGAAGCGGCCGCGCCGCCACCGACGCTGGAAGACGTGCAGGCACTTCATCCGCAGTCCGACTTCAAGCGCTTTGTGGCCACCGATGTCGATCCGCAGGTGCGCAATGCCGCAATGAAAAAGTTGTTCGCCGACCCGCACTTCAATGTGATGGACGGGCTGGACATCTACATCGACGATTATTCCAAGCCGGACCCGCTGCCGCTGTCCATGTTGCGCAAGATGGCCAGTGCCCAGTTTCTCAATCTGGTAGAGCCGGAAGAAAAGACATCGCCACCGCCAGCACCTTCTGGCTCTGCGGTGCGGGCGCCTGCTGCGGTGGCAGAAGACGCCGAAAGCACACCACCACAACACCCCACAGACCAGCCAACTGGTCTGCACGATACCAGCCAGGTCCCGTTGTCCACTGCCGGGCAGACCACGGGTTCCCAGCCAACCACAAAAGATCATGCCGACACTGATTTGCGACTGCAATAAGACCATGCCGCTGGAGCCCAGGGCTCTGGGCGCTGTACTGAATGAAACGCTGACGCTGCACTCCACCCTGTGCCGCCGGGAGGCTGGGGCCTTCGAGCAGGCCTTGGCCCAGGGCGATCAAGTCGTGGTGGCTTGCACCCAGGAAAGCCGTCTGTTCGGCGAAATCGCGGCGCAGACACCCGGCGCTGCCGGTGTGCCGATCCGCTTCGTCAATATCCGCGAAACCGGCGGCTGGAGCAAGGACGCGGCCAAGGCCACGCCGAAAATGGCGGCCTTGTTGGCGGCAGCGCACTTGCCCGACCCGGAGCCGGTGCCCACGGTAACCTACAAGAGCGCAGGCCGCTTGCTCATCATTGGCGCACTCGATGCAGCCGAGCGCGCAGCCGAGCTGCTGGGTGATACCCTGGATGTGACGATCTTCAGCCTCGGCGTTGGCCAGGATGGCGGCATGCAGGAGCGGCGCTATCCGGTGCTGACCGGAAAGATCGGTGTCTTGACGGGTTGGCTCGGCGCCTTCGAGTTGAAGTGGCAACGCAACAACCCGATCGACCTCGACCTCTGCACGCGCTGCAATGCCTGCATTGCAGCCTGTCCGGAAGGGGCGATCAGCTTCGACTATCAAATCGACAGCGCCCTGTGCAAATCCCACCGGGCTTGCGTCAAGGTGTGCGGCGTGGCCGGCGCCATCGACTTCACGCGTGAGCCGCAGGCCGAGAGCGAAAGCTTTGACCTGGTGCTGGACCTGCGCGCCACGCCGGCCTTCACCCAGCATGCACTGCCTCAAGGTTATTTCCATGTCGTCCGTGCCGAGGGGCCGGACCACCGCACGCTGATCGCGTTGCGGGGGCTGGTGGGCGAATTCGAAAAGCCCAAGTTTTTTGTCTACAAGCAAAAGCTCTGCGCCCACAGCCGTAACGAAAAGACCGGCTGCAATGCCTGCGTTGACGTCTGCTCCGCCTCGGCCATCAGTTCCGAGCGCGAGCGCCAGCAGATCAAGGTCAACCCCAACCTGTGCGTCGGTTGCGGCGCCTGCACCACGGTCTGCCCCAGCGGCGCCCTGAGTTTTGCCTATCCGCGTGCCAGCGACCAGGGCAGCAAGATCAAGACGCTGCTGTCCACCTACACCCGCGCCGGCGGCAAGCAGCCGGCCCTGCTGCTGCACAGCCAGGACGCCGGCGCGCGCCTGATCGGCGACCTGGGGCGTGCTGCCCGCATCGACCCAGCCGTCCGCGGTGTGCCGGCGCGCGTGCTGCCGATGGCGCTGTGGCATACCGCCTCGCTTGGTCTTGATGTCTGGCTGTCGGCTGTGGCGTACGGTGCCACCAATGTCTGGGTGCTGATGACCGGCGAGGAAGCGCCGCAGTACCTGGAAGCGGTGCGTGCGCAGATGAATGTGGCGCAGGCCATCCTGAACGGGCTGGGTTATCAGGGGGAGCACTTCCGCATTCTGCACGCGCGCGATGCACGCGACCTGGCCGCGCTCGATGCCGACTTGCAGGCACCGGCTGCGCCAGGCGTGGCCAAGGTGGCGGGTTTTGCGGTGCAGGCCGACAAACGCGCCACGCTGGAGCTGGCGCTCGATCATCTGCTGGAGCAGGCGACACAGCAGCCCGAGGTCATCGCGCTACCGGCGCAGGGCTCGCCCCTGGGGGCTTTGGCCATCAACAAGGACGCTTGCACGCTGTGCCTGAGTTGCGTCAACGCCTGCCCGGCCAGTGCGCTGCAGGACAACCCGCAGTCGCCACAGCTCAAGTTCATCGAGAAGAACTGTGTGCAGTGCGGCTTATGCGTCAAGACCTGTCCGGAAAAGGCACTCTCGCTCATTCCTCAGTTGCGTCTCACGCCGCAGCGCAAGGAAGCCGTGGTGCTAAATGAAATGCAGCCCTACGCCTGCGTGCGCTGTGGCAAACCCTTTGGCACGCTCAAGGCCATTGAAGCCATGCTCGGCAAGTTGGCCGGCCATGCCATGTTCCAGGGCGCGGCACTGGAGCGGCTCAAGATGTGCGGCGATTGCCGCGTGATCGACCTCTACACCGACCCGAACGAAGCCCGCATCACCGATCTCTGATTGCCGTGCACTTGCATCCCGACGAAATTTGCCCATGACTATTCCCTCTGATTCCAACCCTGCTGTGCTTGCGTCGAGCTCGACGCTTGACGAGGAAACGGCGCGCGCCGAGCTCTATGGCCTGCTGGCCATGCTGTACTACGCGCCAGCGGCGCCGGAGCTGCTGGCCCAATTGCGCGTGGCGGCAACGGAAGCGCCGGCCGCCGGCGGTTTTCTGGAAGAGCCCTGGCGTGGTCTGGTAGCGGCTGCCCGCGCGCTCGATGACGTCGCCATCCACCAGGAGTACGACGCCCTGTTCGGTGGCGTTGGCAAACCCGAGGTCTACCTGTTTGGTTCTCACTACCTGAGTGGCTTCCTGAATGAAAAGCCCTTGGCCAAGCTGCGTGATGCCTTGACGGCACTCGGCCTGGCGCGCGATGAGACGATGCCGGAAACCGAGGACCACATCGCCTACCTGTGCGAGGTGATGCGCTACCTGATCGCAGGCGATGACGTGGCGGTGGCGAATCTCACGCGGCAGCGCGAGTTCTTTGCCGACCACCTGCAACCGTGGATCAACCAGCTGTGTGATGCCCTCGCCCAGCACCCCAAGGCGCGTTTTTATGCTGCCCTGGCCGAATTCACGCGTGCGTTCTTTAGCGTGGAGATGCAGGGCTTCGACATGCTGGCTTGAGCCGCAGAAAGCGTTCAGGCGCGACGAGGTTCCATGCTGGCCGCAGGCGTTTCGGGTGACACCGGCTCGCTCAGCAGCCAGATGCGGAAGGTGGCGCCCGTCATGTCTTCGCCCAGTTCGCGGCGGCTCAGGCCTTCAATGCTGCCGCCATAGCGCTCCACCAGCCCCACGCTGATCCACAGCCCCAGGCCGTTGCCATCGTTCTTGGTAGTGAAGAAAGGGCGGAACAGGCGTTCGCGCACCTTCGGGCTCAGGCCCGGTCCGGTATCGCTGATCTCGATCAGCACGCCGGTGCGGCCGTCCGTGACGAGCTCGCTGCGAT
Organism: Hylemonella sp.; assembly: GCA_030680575.1. Classification (GTDB taxonomy): domain Bacteria; phylum Pseudomonadota; class Gammaproteobacteria; order Burkholderiales; family Burkholderiaceae_C; genus Hylemonella. Next base: position 11,758 of record JAUXVI010000047.1, on the reverse strand, counting down.
TGCGTGTGCGCAGCCGCAGCCGGCCGCCCCCAGGCATGGCCTGAATGGCATTGATCAGCAGGTTGATCATGACCTGCTGCAGTTCCTGACGGTTGATGCCAGCCAACGCCGTGGCTTGCAGATCGCGCTCGACGTCGATGTGGGTGTGTGCCAGCAGGTGGGCTACCAGCACCAGCGAATCCTCCAATGCGCGGTTCACGTCCACGGCTTCGACGTAGCCGGCATATTCGGTCGGGCGTGCGTACTGCAGCAGTTGGGTGACGATCAGCCGCATGCGGTCAATCTGCTGGTCCAGCAACTGCAGCTCGGACTTCACCGGGGCGGCTTGCGGGCCCAAGGTTTCGCGCATCAGGTCGAGATTGCCCTGGATCACGGCGATCGGGTTGTTGATCTCGTGCGCCACGCTGGCAGTGAGCTGACCGATGGCCGCCAGTTTTTCCGACTTGACGAGCTGCTTCTGCGCCTGCTGCAGCGACGCGTTGCTCTGTGCCAGTTCGCGTGTGCGCTCGATCACCTTGGCGTCGAGTTCGTCGGCCCAGCGTTGCAAGGCACGTGTCTTGTCGTCAATGACATCGAGCAACTGGTCGAAGTGGCTGGCCAGGGCGCCGATTTCATCGCGTGCCGTCACCGGGCCGACGCGCGCGCTGACGTCACCGTCTTCGACGCGCTGCATGGTCTGGTTCATCCGTTCCAGCGGCCGGAAGATGCTGCGCGCCCAACGCACCGAGAACAGCGCCGCCAGCACCATGACGACCAGGAAGATGCCGACGATCAGCGCCAGCATGCCGTACTTGACGTAACGAAACGGCTGCTCCAGATAGCCGACGTACAGCATGCCGACACGCTCGCCCTGCGCGTCGGCCAGCGGCTCATAGGCCGAGACATACCAGTCGTTGACCACGAAGGCGCGGTCGAGCCAGGTCTCGCCGTTGCCCAGCACGGCATTGCGTACCGCCTGCGACACACGCGTGCCGATGGCGCGCTGGTCCTGGAACAGGCGCACGTTGGTGGTGATGCGCACGTCGTCCAGGAACAGCGTCGCCGTGCCGTGACTGTCGAAAGGCAACGAGCCGTCCGGGTAGACGATGCGGTTGATGTGATCGATGAAGGGCAGGTTCTGGTTCAGCACCACGCCGCCGCGCAGCAGCGCGACGATGCTGCCGTCTGCGTTGCGTACCGGGGTGGTGGACAGCATCACGAGCGCACGGTCTTCCACGCTGCGCTCGGAAGGCGTGGCGCCGCGCGTCTGGATCAGCGGGATGTGCAGGCGCGTTGCCATGTGCGGCGCCAGCGCCAGCAGATCGGACGCCTCCAGTCGCGTCACGGTGGCGTGCCCGGTGCTGACGTTCGCATCGATGGCGGCCGGCCCGCTGGCCGGCGCATAGACCGGCGCTGCAGGAACATCCTGCCCTTGCCAGCCCGCGGTGATGAGGCGTCCATCGAGCCGGTAGAGGTTGAAGAAGTCGAAACCCAGGCGCTGGCGTTCACGTGCCAGCAGCGATTGCATCGTGCCCCGGTCCTGCTGGTGCAGGGCGTGGTACAGCGCCTGTGAGGCCGCCACGGCGCGCGTGCCGTTACCGACCTCGGCCAACACCTGCTCGAAGTAGCCATGGGCCACCGCCAAGTCGCTGCGCACCTTGGTGATGAGCAGGCGGTCGTAGGCCGCATTGCCCCAGATGACCAGTGCGCCGACCAGCAGCGGCAGCACCACCAGCAGCGGCAGCAGTGCCATGGCCAGCAGTTTGTTGCGGATCGAGCTGCTGATCCAGTGCGGTGTTCGCCAGGCCAGCAACGCGGCGGCAGGCCTCACGACAAGGCCCACTCGGCGCAGCGGCGCTCCAGCGTGCGACGCGAGATGCCCAGCAACTGGGCCGCCTGGGTCTTGTCCCCCTGCACCGAGTCGAGGATGGTGCGGATGTGCTGCTTCTCCAGGGAATGCAGGTCGGTGGTGGCAGGTGACGTGGCGTGACGGCCAGCCGTTGCGGCCCCGGGCTTGTCCATCGAGTAGAGCGCCGAGACGTTGAGCGAGCCCAGAATGAGGGAGCGCTCGATCAGGTTGCGCAGCTCGCGCGCATTGCCAGGCCAGTCGTACTGCAGCAGGTAGGCCATCTCGGCGGGGGTGATCTCCAGCGGGCTCGCACCCAGGGCGGGGGCGAGCTGGGTCATGAAGTGCTGCACCAGCTCCGGAATATCTTCCTTGTGTTCGCGCAGCGGCGGCAGCGTGATCTCCACCACCTGCAGCCGGTAATACAAGTCTTTGCGGAAACGCCCGGCGGCCACTTCTTCCTGCAGAGAGCGATTGGTGGCAGCAATGATGCGGACATCCACTGGCAGCAACTGCTCGCTGCCCAGTGGACGGATCTTCAGGTCTTCGAGCGCGCGCAGCAGCGTGGCCTGCAGTGCCAATGGCAATTCGGCCACTTCATCCAGAAACAAGGTACCGCCCTGGGCGTAGTAGAACAGCCCGTCGCGGGCCTTGGTGGCGCCGGTGAAGGCGCCCTTGGCATGGCCGAAGAGTTCGCGCTCGATCAGCTCAGGCGACATGGAGGCGCAATTGACCGGCACGAACGGGCCTTGTGCACGCGGGCTCTGTGCGTGCAGCGCACGCGCCACCAGTTCCTTGCCGGTGCCCGATTCGCCTTGCAGCAGCACGGTGCTGTTGACGGCGGCCACGCGTCGCAGGGTTTGCGCCAGCTGGGTGATGGCAGGGGAGTGTCCCACCAGCCCGTTGCTGGCGCACTGGCTGCTGGAGAGGGTATGACGCAGCACGAAGTTCTCACGTGCCAGCCGGGCAGACTCATGGCAGTGCTGGACCGCATTGAGGATTTGCGGGACGCGAAAGGGCTTGAGGATGAAGTCGGAGGCGCCGGCGCGCAGGGCCTCGATGGCGGTGTCCAGGTCGGCAAAGGCGGTGATCAGGATCACCTGGCCCGAGAAACCCTGGTCGCGCAATTCCTTGAGCCAGGCCACGCCGTTCAGGCCGGGCAGGGCAATGTCCAGGATGATGAGGTCGACATGGTGGTTGCGCAGCAGCGTGGCGCCATCTTCGGCACTGCTGGCTTCCAGGACGGACTGGCAACGCGGCGTCAGTGTCTTGACCAGGAAATTGCGCATGCCGGGTTCGTCGTCGACCACCAGAACGGACCAGAACGGCCAGCCCTCGGTGGTCTTGCCATGTGCAGGAAAAGTGGATGCGTGAGTCACGGTAGGCGATGTGGGCTGATGATGAATTCTATCGATGCACCTGACTCATTTAGTCGGGTAATGGGTTTTTTCGCACCTATGCAACATCATTCCTAAGCGCGGTTGGCTTGCGAACGACACGACAAACAGGGTTGTTTGCGACAACTTGTCATGAAGTGTGCGTCAGATTGACGCCATCCTGTCGTGTGTTGCGTTGCAGCATTGATGCAAGTCATTGATTTCTCTAGCGGGTTCCATGGCGCGATGGTTTTGAGTGATTCACAGAAATTTTTCGAAACTTGTCACAGCACGTTCTGACTTTCCGAGGGCTTCTTGTCCTGAAGGTTGTCCTGACTTGCTGAATCAGTCTGTGGTTGATACAGTCGCACGAGCTTTGATATGCATTTCTGTTCCTAGGCAGAGATTTTCAGGAGACACAACATGAGTCAATCCCCGGGCAAATTGTCGCGGCGTACGCTGTTTGCGGGCGCCGGCACCGTTGGTGCAGTGGCCACGGTCGCCAGTCTGTTGCCGGCCGTCCAGCCGGTCATGCCGGCCGCGCAAGAACCCAAGGTCGCCCCGACCAGAGGTGGCGGCTACAGCCTGACCGAGCACGTCAAGCGCTATTACAAGACGACCCTCATTTAACGCCGATCGTTGGAGAGTTCCATGCTATTGACCAAAAAATCCACGGCCGCCGACACGGCCGCCCGGTCGCCCTTCGTTCACAGCCTGCGTCGCGGCCTGGCCCAGGCCCTGCCGACCATGGACCGTCGTGCTTTCCTGCGTCGTTCGGGCCTCGGCCTGGGCGTCGGTATGGCGGCTTCGCAACTCACGCTGGTGAAGAAGGCGCATGCCGCCCAAGGTGTGGCCATCGGCGACGGCAAAATCGAAGTCAAACGCACTGTCTGCACGCACTGCTCGGTGGGTTGCGCGGTGGATGCCGTGGTGGAAAACGGTGTCTGGGTGCGCCAGGAGGCGGTGTTCGACTCCCCGATCAACCTCGGCGCTCACTGCGCCAAGGGTGCGGCCTTGCGTGAGCACGGTCACGGCGAGTTCCGTCTGCGTTACCCGATGAAGCTGGTCAACGGCAAGTACGAGCGCATCGGCTGGGACCAGGCGCTCAATGAGATCAGCGCCAAGATGATGGAGCTGCGCAAGGCCAGTGGCCCGGACAGCGTGTACTTCATCGGCTCGTCCAAACACAACAACGAGCAGGCGTACCTGCTGCGCAAGTTCGTCAGCTTCTGGGGCTCCAACAACTGCGACCACCAGGCCCGTATTTGCCACTCCACCACGGTGGCCGGTGTGGCCAATACCTGGGGTTATGGCGCCATGACCAACTCGTACAACGACATGCAGAACAGCAAGGTCGCCCTGTACATCGGCTCCAACGCGGCCGAAGCGCACCCGGTGAGCCTGCTGCACATGCTGCATGCCAAGGAAACCGGCTGCAAGATGATCGTGGTCGATCCGCGTTTCACCCGCACCGCGGCCAAGGCCGACGAGTACGTCCGCATCCGCTCCGGCACCGACATTCCTTTCCTGTTCGGCCTGCTGTACCACATCTTCAAGAACGGCTGGGAAGACAAGAATTACATCAACGACCGTGTCTACGGCATGGACAAGGTCAAGGAAGACGTGCTCGCCAAGTGGACGCCCGAGAAGGTGGAAGAGGCCTGCGGCGTCAAGGAAGAGCAGATGTTCAAGGTCGCCAAGATGTTGAACGACAGCCGCCCTGGCACCATCGTCTGGTGCATGGGCCAGACCCAGCACACCATCGGCAATGCCATGGTGCGTGCCTCCTGCATTTTGCAGTTGGCCCTGGGCAACGTCGGCAAGACCGGCGGTGGCACCAACATCTTCCGTGGTCACGACAATGTGCAGGGTGCGACCGACGTCGGCCCCAACCCTGACTCGCTGCCCGGTTACTACGGCCTGGCTGAAGGTTCCTGGAAGCATTTCGCCAAAGTCTGGGGTGTCGACTTCGACTGGATCAAGGGCCGTTACGCAACGCCGGCGATGATGGGCAAGAACGGCATCACCGTCTCGCGCTGGATCGACGGCGTGCTGGAGAAGAACGAGCTGATCGACCAGGATTCCAACCTGCGCGGCGTCTTCTACTGGGGCCATGCGCCGAACTCGCAGACCCGCGGTCTGGAGATGAAGCGCGCCATGGACAAGCTGGACCTGCTGGTGGTGGTGGACCCCTACCCGTCGGCCACCGCTGCCATGGCCGCCATGCCGGGCAAGCCGGAAGATCTGAATCCGAACCGTGCGGTCTACCTGCTGCCGGCGGCCACCCAGTTCGAGACCAGCGGTTCCTGCACCGCCTCCAACCGCTCGCTCCAGTGGCGTGAGAAAGTGATCGAGCCGCTGTGGGAAAGCCGCAGCGACCACATGATCATGCACCAGCTGGCCGAAAAACTCGGCTTTGCCAAGGAGCTGTCCAAGAACTACAAGATGCAGAAGGTCAAGGGCATGGACGAACCCATGCCGGAAGACATCCTGCGCGAAATCAACAAGTCGGTCTGGACCATTGGCTACACCGGGCAGAGCCCGGAGCGTTTGAAGGCGCACATGAAGAACATGCACCTGTTCGACGTGAAGACCCTCAAGGCCAAGGGCGGCAAGGACAAGGAAACCGGCTACGACTTCACCGGCGACTACTTCGGTCTGCCCTGGCCCTGCTACGGCACACCCGAGCTCAAGCACCCGGGTTCGCCCAACCTGTACGACACCTCCAAGCACGTCATGGACGGCGGCGGCAACTTCCGCGCCAACTTCGGCGTCGAGCGCGAAGGCAAGAGCCTGCTGGCCGAGGACGGCTCGCACTCGCTGGGTGCCGACATCACCACCGGTTATCCGGAGTTCGACCACGTGTTGCTGAAGAAGCTGGGCTGGTGGGACGAACTGACCGATGCCGAAAAAACCGCGGCCGAGGGCAAGAACTGGAAGACCGACTCGTCGGGCGGCATCATCCGCGTGACCATGAAGAACCATGGCTGCCACCCCTTCGGCAATGCCAAGGCGCGTGCGGTGGTGTGGAACTTCCCCGATCCGGTGCCGCAGCACCGTGAACCGCTTTACGGGACCAAGCCCGAGCTCATGGCCAAGTACCCGACGCACGACGACAAGAAGGCCTTCTGGCGCCTGCCGACGCTGTACAAGACGGTGCAGCAGAAGAACATCGCCGACAAGCTGCATGAGAAGTTCCCGCTCATCCTGTCTTCCGGCCGTCTGGTCGAGTACGAAGGCGGCGGCGAGGAAACCCGTTCCAACCCCTGGCTGGCCGAGTTGCAGCAGGAAGCCTTTGTCGAGATCAACCCGAAGGCGGCCGCCGACCGCGGCATTCGCAACGGCGACCGTGTCTGGCTGCTCAGCCCGACGGGCGCGCGCCTGAATGTGCAGGCCATGGTGACCGAGCGTGTCGGCCCAGACACCTGCTGGATGCCGTTCCACTTCTCCGGTCGCTGGCAAGGTGCCGACATGCTGGCCTACTACCCGAAGGGCGCGGCACCGGTGGTGCGTGGCGAGGCCGTCAACACGGCCACCACCTATGGCTACGACAGCGTGACCATGATGCAAGAAACGAAGACCACGATCTGCAATATCGAGAAAGCCTAAGGAGAAACACAAATGGCACGTATGAAATTTGTTTGTGACTCCGAGCGCTGTATCGAGTGCAACGGCTGCGTCACAGCCTGCAAGAACGAGCACGAGGTGCCGTGGGGCGTGAACCGCCGCCGCGTGGTCACGTTGAACGACGGTGTTCCCGGCGAAAAATCCATCTCGGTGGCCTGCATGCATTGCAGCGACGCACCCTGCATGGCGGTCTGCCCCGTCAACTGCTTCTACCGCACCGACGAAGGCGTGGTGCTGCACGACAAGGACATCTGCATCGGCTGCGGCTACTGCTCCTACGCCTGCCCGTTCGGCGCGCCGCAGTTCCCGTCGCAAGGTACCTTCGGTGTGCGCGGCAAGATGGACAAGTGCACCTTCTGCGCCGGTGGCCCGGAAGCCAATGGCAGTGAGGCCGAGTTCGAGAAATACGGCCGCAACCGCCTGGCCGAAGGCAAGCTGCCGGCCTGCGCCGAGATGTGCTCGACCAAGGCCCTGCTCGCCGGTGACGGCGACATGGTGGCCGACATCTTCCGCAACCGTGTGCTGCAGCGTGGCAAGGGGGCTGAAGTCTGGGGCTGGGGGACCGCCTACGGTTCGCGCCAGGCCGGCCAGCCGGAAGCCGCAGCACCTGCCAAAGGAGCGAAGTCATGAAAACAACGCCGATGTTGATTGCAGCGGCAGTCTTGCTGGCTGCCTGTGGCGACAAGCCGCAGACCCTCGGCGGCGCCAAGCAGGATGCCGCGCCCTACAGCGGCACCGGCAAGCCGTATGTCGATGCCGGCTGGAAGCCCGGCGACAAGGCGAGCTGGGAGTCCCACCTGAAGGCGCGCGGACAGAACAGCCAGAACGAATACACCAAGACCAACTGAGACGGGATGGCCCTCATGAAAAAAGCGCTTGCTGCTGTCCTGCTGCTGGCTTTGGGCTGGGGCAACCTGGTCCTGGCGCAGGACAAACCCACGGCGCCCGCTGAGACCGGTGGCGTCAAGAGCCAGAACATCATGGATGTGCGGCCGGATGCCAGCTCGGACCCGGACTACGCCAAGCAGACCAATGCCGAGCGGGCCAAGGTCCAGCCCGGCAACAACGCGCCCATGTGGCGCCAGGTGGGCTCGGGTGTGACGGGCTACAGCAGTCTGCCCAAAGACCAGGCCCCCGAGGCCGGCAACCTGATCCAGCCTTTTGTGCAGTATCCGGGTTCATTGTTCACCAACGCCGGCGAAGCCTGGCGCCAGGTGCGCAACAACTGGCTCATTCCCTACGGTGGTGCTTTGCTGCTGATCGTGCTGGGCGCCATTGGCGTGTTCTACTGGCGCAAAGGTACCTTGCAGCTGCACGGTGCCGACACGGGCCGCAAGATCGAGCGCTTCACGCCCTTCGAGCGCTCGGCGCACTGGGCCAACGCGATTGCCTTCACCATCCTGGCGGTCTCCGGCATCGTGATGGCCTTCGGCAAGTTCTTCCTGCATCCCATCATCGGCGGCACGCTGTTCGGCTGGCTGACCTATGTGCTGAAGAACGCGCACAACTTTGCCGGCCCGGTGTTTGCCGTTTCGCTGGTGATCGTGATCATCACCTTCGTGCGTGACAACCTGCCGCGCAAGGAAGACATCACCTGGCTGGTCAAGGGTGGTGGCCTGCTGGGTGAGCACGAGATCCCCTCGCACCGCTTCAATGCCGGCGAGAAGGTGCTGTTCTGGGGCGGTGTGTTCCTGCTGGGCCTGATCGTGGTCGGCTCGGGTCTGGTGCTCGACAAGCTGATCCCCGGGCTGGACTACCTGCGCGGCGACATGCAGGTCGCCCACATGATCCACGCTGTGGCCACTGTGCTGATGATGGCCATGTTCATGGGCCACATCTACATGGGCACCATCGGCATGGCGGGCGCCTACAACGCCATGAAGACCGGCTACGTCGACGAGACCTGGGCCAAGGAGCACCATGAGCTCTGGTACGACGACATCCAGGCCGGCAAGATCCCGGCCCAGCGCAGCGCCGAGGCGGCGCCTGCTCCTTCCGTTCAAGCCTAAGCACGAGAAAGAGGCTCACATGAAATCGATTGCTGTTTTTGTTCTGGGTGCTGCGCTTTCGCTGTCGGCGCTGGCCAAGCTGCCCCCTCCGAGTGACGAAGCCAAGGCCAAGGCGGCCGAGGCCGCAGCCAAAGCGGCGCATGGCGGCAAGGTGGAAGGCTACCTGTTGTGCAAGTCGCAGGACAAGGTGGCCGCCCATTACCGCAAAGGCAACAAGGAAGCCAAAGCCGCAGCGACAACAGCGCCGTGCGCGGATCCCGGTCCTTTTGTCTACACCCCCGCCGGCGCTGCGCCGACGGCAGCCGCGCCGGCTCCCGCTGCCCCGGCCGTGGACAAGAAGAAAAAGAAATCCTGACGCCCGTCAGGCGTCGTGGTCATGGGCCGGGGCTGTGCAGCCCGGGCCCTTTTTGTTGTAGTCTGCTGCCATGTCTTCATTTCCCCTGCCCCAGTTGACCCGGGCCAGCGCACCGTTGACGCGCGAGGTTTCGGCCGTCAATGAGTTCGGCGAGACCACCACCGTGTCCATCCCGGCGGAGCGTGCGCTCACCGTCTATGTGGACAAGCGCGAGCTGGTCACGCTCATGACTCTGGGCGCCAACCCCGAACTGCTGGTGCTCGGCTTCCTGCGCAACCAGCGCCTGGTGCGCTCGGTGCAGGAGATCGAATCCATCACGGTGGACTGGGAGGTCGGTGCCGCAGCCGTCAAGACGCGTGAGGGCATAGCCAACGTGGAGGAACGCACGTCCAAGCGGGTCGTCACCACCGGTTGTGGCCAGGGCAGCGTGTTCGGCGACCTGATGGACGAGGTCGACAGCATCGTGCTGCCCGAGGCGCGCCTGACACAGGCGCAACTCTATGGCATCGTCAACGCCATCCGCCTGCAGGAGAGCACCTACAAGTCGGCCGGCTCGGTCCATGGCTGCGCGCTGTTCCGTAGCGAGGAGATGCTGTTGTTCGTCGAAGACGTCGGGCGTCACAACGCCATAGACACCATTGCCGGCTGGATGTGGCTGCAGGACTCTGAGGTGATGGGCGGGGCGGACAAGGTGTTCTACACCACCGGTCGCCTGACCAGCGAGATGGTCATCAAGTCGGCTCAGATGGGTGTGCCGATTGTGGTTTCGCGCAGCGGCATCACACAGATGGGCCACCAGGTGGCGCAGGCGGTCGGTCTGTGCGCCATCGGCCGCGCGACCAACAAGCGTTTCGTCTGTTATTCCTCGCCGCAGCGGCTGCACCTGCAGCCGGAACTCGCTGGCCCGAAAGTGCGCCCGGCTACCGAGCCGGGCTGAGCCAGACTGAACCAGGATGCCGCCAAAACCCGCCCCTTGGCCAGGGGCAGGCGCTTTGGGTTAAGGTCTGGCTGATGAACCCCCTTTTCCTCAAACTCGGCTGGCGCACCCTGCTGCGCGACCTGCGCGCCGGTGAACTGCGCCTGCTGATCGTGGCGGTGACGCTGGCGGTGGCGGCGCTGACCGCCGTCGGTTTTTTTGCCGACCGTCTCAAGGGGGGGCTTCAGCGCGACGCGCTGCAGTTGCTGGGCGGCGACGCGGTGCTGCGCAGCGACAACGTGACGCCCGATGTGTTTGTCGCAAAAGCGCGCAGTCTGGGCCTGCAGGCGATATCCACCGTGACCTTCCCGACCATGGGCCGCGCCCTGGAAGCCGACGGCGGCGCCAGCAAGCTGGTGGCCTTCAAGGCGGTTCCCCGGGGCTACCCGCTGCGGGGTAGCGTGACGGTGGCCGACAGCGTTGACGGCACGGGCGCCGCCACGCGCGAGATTCCCGCGTCGGGCACCGCCTGGGCCGATGCTTCACTGCTCGACGCGCTGGGCCTCGAGGTCGGCCAGACCCTGCTGATGGGTGACGCCAGCTTCAAGATCACGCGCGTGATCGTGCAGGAGCCGGACCGCGGTGCAGGTTTCATCAACTTCTCACCGCGCGTGATGATCAACAGCGCCGACCTCGCTGCCACCCAACTGATCCAGCCCGCCAGCCGCACCAATTACCGCTTTGCAGTTGCCGGTAGTCCGGCGGCAGTCAAAACCTATGTGCAGTGGGCCACGCAGGAGATCAAAAAGGCCGCGACCGATCCCGCATTGCGCGGTGTGCGCCTCGAGTCGCTGGAAAGCGGCAGCCCCGAGATGCGCCAGACGCTGGACCGCGCTGAAAAATTCCTGAATCTGGTGGCCTTGCTGGCGGCGCTGCTGAGCGCCGTGGCCGTCGCCATCGTGGCCCGCGGCTTTGCCGCCAAACATCTGGACGACTGCGCCATGCTGCGCGTTCTGGGACAGCCGCAGCGCACGATTGCCCTGGCCTACACCTTCGAGTTTGTGCTGGCGGGCATGCTGGCCAGCGCGCTCGGCGTGTTGATTGGCTATGGTGTGCATTACGGCTTTGTGCTGCTACTGGCCGGCCTGGTCGAAACCGTGCTGCCGGCGGCCACCCTCTGGCCGGTGGCTTTCGGCATGGGCATGGGGTTGACCCTGCTGCTGGCCTTCGGCCTGCCGCCGGTGCTGCAATTGGCCTCTGTGCCGCCGCTGCGCGTGATCCGCCGCGATGTGGGCAACCTGCGCCCGGCCTCGCTGGCGGTGCTGCTGGTCGGTGTGCTGGGTTTTGCCGCCTTGCTGGTGGCGGCCAGCAGCGACCTCAAGCTCGGCCTGATCGCCGTCGGCGGGTTTGCCGCTGCGGTGGCGGTGTTTGCGGTCAGCAGTTACCTGGCCGTCAGACTGCTGCGCGCCAGTGTCAATGAAGCCATGGCGCCGCGCTGGCTGGTGCTGGCCACGCGCCAGCTCTCGGCGCGCCCGGCTTACGCGGTGGTCCAGGTCAGCGCGCTGGCGGTCGGCCTGCTGGCGCTGATGCTGCTGGTGCTGCTGCGCACCGACCTGATCAGCAGCTGGCGCAATGCGACGCCGCCCGACG
>JAUXVI010000046.1 GCA_030680575.1 Hylemonella sp. | reverse complement strand
GGCGATGCCACTACAACACCGTGCGCCCCCATAGCAGCCTGGCCTACCTGACCCCGCACGAGTTCAAACAGCAATATCATTCAATCCCCAACCCGGCCGTCTTACAGGAATGAATGGCTCGGAAAAACCGGGCAGGTCAATGGCGCGCACCGCCAGAATGCCGGCCTGCGGGCTTGCGATCACACTGCGGCCACCGCTGGTGCCGATCAGACTGCGCACGGCGTCCGTTACTTCGGTCCAGAAATCGGCACGTGATGTGGTGGACACCCGGCTGCTGGGATTCTGAACCCCACCGAAACCTGCTGTGCCCGCCGTCGTTCCTGTTGTCGTTCCCGTCGGAACACCTGCCGTCCCCGCCACACCGGCCGCCGTGGTGCCTGCGGCACCAGGCGTTCCCGCAATGGAAGGGGAGGAGCCTGCCGCCACGCGCAGATCGCTCGTCCCCGAACGCTGCGAATGCGGATAGTTGACCGTGAAAATGCGCGTCTGCATCGCCGGACCATAGATGGTGATGCGCCGGCCATCGATCTTGAAATCGTAGCCATAGACATCGCGGATGGCCTCCAGGGCCTCCAGTACCGTCACGCCCCGCAGGGTGACGGAAATCATGCCGCTCACATCCGGATGCATCAGCATGCTGTAGCGCGTGTCGGCCACGATGGCCAGAAACACCTCGCGCGCCTGCGCATTGTTCACCAGCAAGTCCAGTCGCGGCTCGGGCAGCGGCGGCACCAGGGCTGGTGCCGGCTCAGCCAATGCCTCGCTGATGCGTGCCGGCACGGCTGTCGGCTTTGATGCGGCAGCGTTCAGTTCGGCGCGGACAGCGGCGCTCACATCCGGGGTACGCAAAGGACGGTCTGCGGCACAGCCCAGCAGCAGGCCCAGCCCCAGGACGACCGGCACAAACCTTGTCTGCCGCATCCGTTTTGTTGGCTGTTTGAATTCGCCCATGGTGCGCATGCGGTCACTGTTCTGATTCATAGAGAGCTCGACGTCATGGTTGGGCATCAGTGCAGGTGCTGCCGCGGGGCAACGTTTTGGTGGAAGCTTTGGGGCTGGCTGCACCCGCCGCACACCCCGGCGCCTCCGACGAGGGGATACTACGACGCTCGATCCCTTGATAGCGGGACACTTTGCGCAGCACAGCCCCTTCACGCAACCAGATCTCTGTTTCCGTGATGCGTTCAATACGTGCCTGGCCCAACTTCTGACCCGGCGCGTACAGACGCGTGGCCATTATCACATGGGGGTGCCCGTTGACCACGATGACAGAGAGCGTCCCCATGTCAACCTGGGCCTCACCCTGGCCGGTCGGCCCACCGCCTGCCTGAGACGGCTCGACCGTCGGATCACGCCAGACCTGGGCGTACCCCGTCGTCTGCATCTGTACCCAGAGGATCACGATCACCAGCCGTCGCATCATGACGCGGCTCCCAACCAGAACACCTGCAAGGTGAGCGATGGCATCGGCTTGCCGCTGCTGAGTTTCATGGCACCCCAGCGCAAGGCGGGCAACTCCTGCTCCAGTGTTTGCACATAGCGCATCAACTCGCCGTACGAGCCGGTGACGGTGAACTCCATGCCGTGGCGCAGCAGGGACATCGATGCCACCGCTGCACCCACTTGGGCCGATTTGGTCGTCTCCGGTGCCAACGTCGCCGTTCGCTCCAGCGTCAGGCCCTCATGGCGCCGCAAAATGTGCAGCAGCACCTTGGGCAGGGGATCGGACTGACCACCGAGTCGGGACAGCTGGTCAATCTCGCGGTTCATGTCATCCATGCGGCTTTGCAGCACGGCCAACTCCGAGCGTACCGCCTGCGCTGCATTGGCAGCAGGCGGTGCGGTCTTGCTGGCAAGCAGTTGCGTGCGCAACAGCAACAGCTCCGCATCCTGCTGCTTGACTTTGGCCACCAGCAGCTGCTGTCTTTGTTGCGCTGGTGCCAGCCAAAACTGATCGCCGAGCACCAGTCCACAGACCAGCAGTGACACAAAAAGCAGCGCTCGTTCGCGCAGGCTCAGAGCGTCAATGCGACCCGCAAGAAGCCTCCACTTGTCCTTCATGGCCGGCCTCCTGCCTCGATCGCCGGCATGCCAAGCGCCGTACTGACCAGGGTGAACGACCAGCTGGGCCGGGCACGCGAAGCAGCCGCACCTGCAGTGCCTGGCTCCATCTTCGGCGCCTCAGCAGCACCCACGCGTTCGATCTTGAGGGCTGACAGGGCATGCCCCTGAAGAGACGGATGAGCCCCCAACCGGGCAACCCACTGGTTGAGAGCCGCCGGCTCCAGCGTATAACCCTGCACCTCCATCTGCCGCTCATCGGCACGCACTTCCGTCACCCAAACTTCAGTGGGAATGGTTTGAGCCACCAAACGCAAGCGTGCCGCATGGCCCTGCCCGTCGTGCAACAAGCCACGGCCGAGCTCCGCCAGGACCTGTTCGCGCTGCTGCAACTGCGTTTGACGCGTTTGCAATTCCTGCATCAGGCCAGCTTCGGCCGGCAAGACACTGGCCTGTTGCCCCTTCAGGGCGGCCTGCAGGCGTTCCCGTTCCTGGGTATGGCTGCCCAAGGTTTTTTCAAGTTCGGTGCTGTTCGCCTCCAGACTCCAGACCCAGTAGCCGCACAAGGCGGTACTGAATGCCCCGATGATCGCCAAGGCCAAGACGATGGTATTGGCCGACAAATAATGCTTTTGCGTCAGCAGTATCGGGGTGCGAAGATTGATTTGCTGCGGCATGGTGGTCAGATATCGCGATCCTCGGTGCGAAGCAGAACGCCCAGCAGCGGCAGGCACAAAGTCCGTGCTTGCGCCGAGCCACCTTCGAACCCCGGGAAAAAGGAGTCCAGTTTCATGGGCCTGACGGCAAAGCCCAGCTCCTTGCTCAGCCAGGTCGCCAGCTCTTGCGTGCGCTCCCCGGCCTCCACCCATACACCATCCAGCGGCAAGTCGGACCAGGTGCGGTCCCAGACATCCAGCGAACGTTGAATCTCCACCAAAAAACGCTGCGCGGCATCATCATCCACGACAAAGGCCCCTGCCGCATCCTGCTGCCAGGGTTTGTCCAGAAAATCCGGCGCCAGATCAATGCGACGTGAATAGAACAACTCCCCGTTGGCAGAAATGGTGAGCAAGGCCTGGTGTTCATTGAGCATCATCAGCGCGGCATTGGCGCGCTCCACCCGGCCATCCTGCCGAGCCAGCAGCGTCTGCAAGTTGCGCTGTGCGGTTTCCTGGATATCAACCACCGGCACGTCCCACTGCAGGGTTTGCCCGAAGCGCAGGACCTCGGCCAGAACGGCATTGCTGGCCACCACCACGAAGAGCTGTCCGCCCGCCCCCACCTTGCCGCCGCCGACGCGCATCACATCCAGGGTGATGTCGTCCATGTGCATGTCCACCATGTCGCGGATCTGCCAGCGCGCCGCAGCACGCATCTCTTCCGGCGCCACGGCCGGCGCCTCGATCTGTAGCACCTGGTATTGCTCGGGACGCAACATGACATGGGCATCAAACCCTTTGAGCCCCAGCCCGCTCAGACGCTTGGCAAACTCGTCGGCACTGTCCGAACCCTGGTGCTCCACACCCAGTTGCAGTACCTCGTGCACCCCGTCCTCACGCAAACGGGCGCGCACATAGACCAGGCTCTGCCCCGCCCATGACACAACCAGCGAGTCGCTCAGCTTGCGACGTTTCCAGGGCCAACGCATCAACAATCCATGCTCACTTGAAGTTTCATCAGAACGACATCTTGATTTTCAGGGCCCCCCCCTGCGCCACCATGCAGGCTTTCCCGTACAACGCGCTTCAATTTCGATTGTCTCCGAAGATCTGGGTCATTTGAAATCAATAGTTCTCGCGCCGGTAAATCAGGGGCGACTTGAAAACGCCGAAGCTGGCGCGCGCGGTCGGGTCGCGGTCGTTGGCCGCACCACACCACTGGCCACTCAGATACGCCAGCCCGGCGGAGGTCGCGCTGCCGTTCGACAGACCGGCACAGTTGCTGGGGCTGCCGGTACTGCCCAAGTTGGCCACCAGATCGACGCTGCCGATGGCAGCTGCCGTCGGAGCCAACGTGATGGTGCCGCGACCAGCACTAAGGGTCCCCACCGACACCGTGCTCAAGTTGCCCGGGCCCAGCACCGTGCCGCCTGGTTTGGGCGGACTCTGGTAATTACTCAAGGCGATATTGGTCGCCGCCAGGGTAGTGCAACTGTCTTGCATGTGGCGAATGAAGCTCTGCCCGCTCCAGTACTGCGTCTCCCACACCATCGGCAAAGGCAGGCGTTCAGAGCCGTAGGCGTTGAGCAGGCGCAGACGCCCGTAGCGCATGCGCAAGGGACTGCCCGAGAATTTTTTGTAGGTAAAGGTGGTGCCACCGACCACGGCGGGGTTCATGTCAGCGCCCTCCACACGCGGTACGGTACTGACATCGCTGTCCGTCACTGTCAAACCGATGTCGAGCACGTCATACGGACCGACGGGAGTCGTCGGCCGCGTGAACCTGATCGCCGTCGCGCTGTCCGTCAGGGTGTAGACCCCGGCCACCCAGTTGCCCGAGAGCGCCAGACCGGTTCCACTGAAGACCAGCGAAGCCCCCAGATCGGTGCCGCTGTCCGCATTCTCGGCCGCAAATGCCACGGTACCGGGCGCATAGGCCCCTGCGTAGTTCTGCGTCAGTGCATTGGCGCCGTTGCGGGCCTCAACCACCCCCGCGGTGGAAAGGTTGAAGACTTGCCCCATGTAAGTGTAGCTGCCGGCCAAGCAGCTGTTGCTCACCGTTGGCATCACTGTGAAATGGTCCGGCACAAACCGGCCGTAGGGACCGGCAGCGACGGAGCCGAACTTGCAGGAGTATTTTCCACCAGACCGGGTGTTGCTGAAGCCACTGGTGCACTCACCCTTGATCGCATCCACCGTGGCATAGCCATCGTCGTACACGGCGGCGTCTTCCAGGCTGAAATTGCCCACCTCGTTGTACTTGAAGGCCGTCGCGATGGACACCCCCGACGTGGCGACTGGGAAGGTGGTCCCGGTGAATGTACCCAGGTGGGCCAGGGCCGTGCTGGCCTTGGTGGCATCGAATTTCGGCGTGCCGTTGTAACGCGTTGTCGTCGTGCTGGCGACCGCAGTGGCGGTGATCTCAAACGCATCAGTGCCAGCGCGAAACACGGGCGTGCCGCTGCTGCCACTGTTGGAGGCAGTACTGGTCAGCGCAAAAGCCTGCGGGCGGATGGTGAAGTTGTCGCTGGAGCATGACACCTGCCCCCCACTGTTGGTCATGCGGAACTTGCCATTGGCCACCGCGTTGGCATAGCTGAAGTCGAAGGTATAGCTGGGGCTACCGTTGCTGAAGGCACGAGGCAGCCCCGCGGTGTAGTCCTGCAACTGCGTGTGCCCGGTGCAGCCCGTAGCACCGGTGCTGGCATCGACCAGTTCGACCTTGGTAATGTTCTGGTTGCCGCCTCCCAGATGACGACCATCCAACTGGAACGTGACGTTGGACAGTTTGGTGTAGATCGGGGTGTAGGGCGCCGCCCCGACCTCCACGATGTCCAGAATGCAGGCATCGAAGGTGATGGAACAGGTTTCCGTGGCGCCGTTGAAGCAGCGGGCACCATTGGTGGCCGTCGGTGTAGAGGATGTTATCCCCAGCGTCACGGTACTGGCGGTAGTGACGGTTAACGTGACTACTGCCGCACCTGCGGAGAAGGCCACCGGGTCGCTCGACCAGGTGCCGTTGGTGACAGCCGCCAAGTCCACGCTGACGTTGCTGGTGTAGTAGGACGCACAGCTGGCATCGCCACAGGCCTTGACCGTGATCGGGGTCGGGTTGTTGATGCAGCCCGAACCCGAATGTTCCAGGCGCACATGGTCCAGGGTCGGGGCGCTGACCGTCGGCTCGCCTACGGCGAACTCGCCGAACCCGGTCAACCCGGTGGCCTGCGTTGAGGAGCCGGCCCGGGTCCCTATCGATGGCAGCGTCCAAGCGCCCGAAGCCTTGCGCGCCACTATGAAATTACTGGTATTGGCCCCGGTATCGACTTCCGTCGGCGTCACACAGGCTCCGGTGTTGGCGCAGAACTGGAAGGTCGCGGCGTAGCTCGTGTAGACGATGGCGGGGGTGCCGGCCGACAAGGCCCAGTAGTGGTTGGCACTCTTGGC
The DNA here is from genome assembly GCA_030680575.1 of Hylemonella sp. Lineage (GTDB taxonomy): Bacteria > Pseudomonadota > Gammaproteobacteria > Burkholderiales > Burkholderiaceae_C > Hylemonella. The sequence continues at coordinate 73,544 of JAUXVI010000046.1, read as the reverse complement.
GGCGTTGATGCCAGAATAGCCGGCGATGGTATTGGGATGATCCCCGGCGTCGACCCGCCCCACCACGGGGCCGGCCGTGGTCACACTGCTCATGGCGACCATGATGGGAGCATAGCCGATGCTGTCGCCCACCGGGTAGGTGCAGGTGGTGCTGCCGGTCGGAAAGCGCAGAGAGATATTGCCAATGATGTGCCCACTGGTACGGCTGTAGCTGCCTGGACAGTTGGCCGACAAGACCAAGGTATGGCCTTCCGTGTTGACGTTGCCGCTGGACAGCGTTAGTACGCCGCCGGCCGTGACCTCGCCGCCCAGCGTCTTGGTCCCCCCGCCGCTGATGCCCAGGTTGTTGTAGGTGGCATAGGCGCCGATCAGCTGCGCCCCGCTGCTGGTGAAGTTGATCGTGCCCGTGCCCGAGGTGGTCAGCGTGCCGCCATTGCTGAAATCCCCTCCGACATTGACCGTGCTGGCGCCGGTGGAGATGAACTGAGCGTTCTCTGGAATGCCCGAGAACGTGATGGATCCAGTGACGGTGATGGTGCCGGTACTGACGGTCACCTGGGAAATCCGGCCATTGCCCGTTCCACCGGGAATAGCAATGCTGCCGGCGCTCAGGGTGCTGCCCCCCACTGAGACGATCGCCTCCCTGTTGTTCTTGGTCACCTCCGGCAACGTGATGGCGTTGGTCACCGCGAGGCTGTTGCTACCGTTGAGGACCACCTCAGTGTTGGCGGAGTTGTCCGGGTCCTGAAGCGTCAGCGACAAGGCCGCCGAAGTGGCATTCACCGTCACCACGTGCCCGGACGCAATGATGACGGTATCGGCCGAACCCGGGGTGCCCGTCACACTGCCGTTGCCAGTGGCGCAACCGCTCCAGGTGGTCGCCACATTCCAGCTGCCCGACGTGGTGGAAGTGCAGGTCGCGCTCCAAGCGCCCGTTGCGCTCAGCAGCACAGCGGCCACGGCAGCGATGCTGCGCCAAAGCAAGAGCTTCTTCAAGGCAAACTGTGTCATCCTGCTCACCGTTCGATCGATGCCGACACGCTTCGCTCCACGTAGGAGAGGCTACCCACCCCGCTGCCACAGGGCCCGGGCTGACAGGCCAGCGCTGTGATGTTGACCAGGGTTGCCGTCACACCCTCATTGAAACTGGATGTGCTACAGCTGGTCTGCACCTCGAAATTGTTCACAACGAAAGTCGACAGCGCGGCCGGACAGCTGTTGTTGGCGATGACCTGCGGAATGGCCCAATCCAGGCCGGCCCGCGCGGCCCAGTAGGCTTGCGTGCCACGCACGTCCTGCGCCGACGTCAGTTGCTGGGTGTTGGAGAAGGTCACCATGAACGCCCCCAGCGCCGCCAGCACCACCAACAGAAAAATCGCCGAGATCACGGCGACACCACGCGACTTGGATGGGCTCTTCATGGCGAATTGTCCACATGAACTTCGTGATACAGACTGACCGTCTCGCCACTGGCATCACTCAGGGAAAGCGTCATCTGCACCAACCCGTTGCGCTGCAGATCGGAGCCGTTGTAGACAAATGTGCACGTGGCATTCTTCGCCAGCATGGCAATCGTGCCGCCGCCGGCAACGGAGGTGGAGCACACCGTGGCGTCCGCAATCGAGGTGGGGTAGCTGTAGTTGGCCTTGCGCCAGAGCGTGCCGCCCGAGCACAGAAATGAAACGATCTTCTCATCCCCAGGCACGACATGAAAACGATGACTGCCAGAAGGCAGCGGGAACTGACGGGACGTGATGCCGATATAGGTTTCATTGCCCAACGTGCCGGTGCCGCTAACCACGCTGGTCACGGCCGACGTGTTGATGGTTCCGCCTGTGCTGACATAGGCATCCGAGCCTGGAACACCCAGGTTGTACACGGCAATCACATCATTGACCGCAATCTGCTGGTTGACCGGCAACGCGCTGTTGAGGCCAAGCATATTGAAGCCGGTATCGGCGGCAGAAAAATCCAGCGGATTGCCCCCGCCGCTACTATCGGCCCCGGCACGGTAACGCCCACCGGTTTTCGTGGGGATGAACTCAATGCACTGATTGTCGGGGTTGCGCACGCTATTGGGCAAGGCGCGGCGCAGGTCGCGCGCCATGCGGCGTACGGCAGTGTCCGCGCTGTCCGTCAGGGCTGCGCGTCGTGCCGAGTCGAAATAGGCATCGACCGGCGCCTTGATGAACACGGCCAGGATGGCACCGATGATGCCAATGATGGTGATCACCATCACCATCTCGACCAGGGTGAAGCCGCGCTGGGTGCTTGACTTGGGCTTGACCATGGCTAGTAGTTTCCCCGGTAACCAGTCAGGGTGATGCTTTCATTGCCATGGCTCACCGTCACCCGGACTCGCTTGGTGGTGACGCCGCTCAGGGGTGCCGGGGCATCCACCACGATCGTGATCAGGTAGGACGTCAAGGAAGGCGGCAAATCCGTGAAGGTGCTGTTGCTCTTGCCGTTGTAATCGTCCACATCGTCGAAGGTGGCGCGCGTGGTTTCGCCGGACGTACCGTCTGGGTCGGCATATTCCTTCTGCAGGACTTCCTCCAGAATGGAATCTGCCAGCGCAAGTGCCTGCTTGCGCACCATGGGGTCGGCGCTCGATGCCACCACGGTATTCATGACCAGCAAGATGCCCGTTACCCCCACCGAAACAATGACAATGAAGATCACCAGTTCGATCAGCGTGAAACCGGCATGGCGTCGCATGCGCTCATTCATGGACATACCCGGTTCCAGCCTCGACCGTGATGCTGCGCCCCACCCCCTGCACTTGAATGGTCTGCGCGGCAGACGACTGACCGAGGGCATCAAAGCTGATTGCTGTCGGCAAGCCGCTGTAACTCACGCCACTTCGGGCCATGATGGTGCCAGATAAGTCGCCCTTGGGGCCGAGCATATAGGCCTCGCAGCCGGCACTACCATCGTTGTCCACCTTTAGCGTGGCGCTGGTGAGCGTGAACGTGATGCAAACCACATGCCGTTGGGCAATCGCCGTCTTTTGCGCATAACGCAAAAGCGCGAGGGTTTCATCATGAAACCCTCGCGCATTGAAGTCAGCCGAATCAAGCAAGCGGGGCGCCGCAAAAACAGCCAAAACCCCGACCAGCACGATCACCATGATCAGTTCGATCAGGGTGAAACCACACTGTTTTGACGTTATGAAAATCCGCCCAACAGAAGATCGGCACACGTCACAGACAAATGCTCAAGGGGCGGCGGCACCGATGGCTGTGAAGGTGGCTGTATTGCCATTGGGGCCCGTCAAGGTACAGGACGCTGTTCCCGTGGTACTGACCGTTACCGAGGCAATCGTATAGTTCGCAGGCAAACCACCTTGAAGCAAGGGTCCCACGTCCGTGCAGTTAGTAACCCCAAGACCAGCGGCGTTGCCGGCGCTTCTGGCCGCATAGTTGATGGCTGCGGCAGACGACAGGGCACCTGCAACACCTTGGACAGATGCCACCTGCGCATCACCGCGCAAATCGACAAAACGGGGAATCGCGACGGCCGCCAAGATGCCGAGAATCACGATCACCATCACCAACTCAATCAACGTAAAACCACTTTGCTGTTTCATAGCCCCAACCTTTCTAATACAAATTAAAAGTGAAGGCGTCTTGTTACAACAGCCACTCACGATATTTACCACGGGCATCGTAATCGCTATCACCGTCATTAGCAAGACTCGTCAATCGGCGGCCCACACACCATGAACCCGCCTTGTTGCCTAATAACGACAACGCCTTCACACTCAGGACAACAATTCACCGTGCCAAAGGTAGGTTTCGCGCGGCACCAGTTGCAGCGGGCCCGGTGCTCCCCGCACATCAAACCAGAGCACACCCGAACCACTCGGGCTGTTCAGCCATTGAGGGTACAGCGGCCGATAGCCGATGCAGGTGCAGCGTGCATCAAACAGCCAATTGCCAGGCTGCAGGGTGCTGATGTCAGCCGCGGGCCGTTCGCCCGCATAGTTGGAGGGCATGCGATGCAGCAGCAGAAACGGGTTGGCCTGCACTGCTGCATGCATTGCAGCCGGCGCAGGGCCTTGCGACTCGGTCAACTGCCGGGCCAGGTAATCGATCACGAAGGCGGTGCGCAGGCCACCCAGACTGGCCTTGATGGCGGCGCCCTCAACTTGCACCTGCACTTCACTGAAGTCGCGCTGCCCCGACTTCACCACCAGCACCGACATCACGCCGCCCACCATCAGCGCCGTCACCATATGACGAGCCAGGCCGAACTGGACTTGGGTGAAAACCGAGCGCGCGTTCATGCTCAGCCGCCACTGCGCCCCATGGCTGCTTGACCCATGTTCCACAAAGGCATGAAGATGCCCAGAGCCAACACCAACATCAACGCCGAGATGACGGCCAACAAAATGGGCTCGATGGCGGCCGACAGGCCCTTGATGCTGTGATCAACTTCACGCTCGTACATTTCAGCGATTTCAAACAGCATCGAATCCAACTCCCCGGTTTCTTCGCCCACGGAGATCATCTGCAAGACGAGCGGCGTGAAAATGCCGACATTGGCGGCGCAATTGGCGATGCTGGTACCACGCTCAATGCCATCGCGCATCTGTTCGATACGGCTTCCAATATAGGCATTGTCCACCGTCTTGGCAACCACGGTCAGCGCAGGCACCAAGGGCATGCCGCTTTGGCTGGACAGGGCAAAACTGCGGGCAAAACGTGCAAGCGTCGCCTTGAGCACAATACCCCCCACCAAGGGCAAACGGAGCTTGCGTTGATCCCAGCGGTATCGTCCATTCGGTGTCTTCAGGTAAGCACGCCAAGCCAGGCCCCCCCCCAGCACGCCCCCCAGCAAGGCCAGCCACCATTGCTGCATCCAGCTGGAGAAGCCCAACAGCACCCGCGTGAGCAAAGGCAGCTCGGCATTAAAGCCGGAAAACACCTTGGCAAAGACGGGAAGCACGAACACATTCAGAAGCACCAGGGCCAGGGACATGGCAATCAGCACAAAAGCGGGGTAGCGCAAGGCCTGGCGAATACGTTCACGCACGTCGCGCTCGAAGGCCAGATGGTCAGAGAGCCGTGAATACACTTCTGTCAGCTTGCCGGACATCTCGCCCACGCGGATCATGGCAATGTAGAACGCACCAAAGACGCTGGGGTGCTGGGCCAGCGAGCTGGAGAGCTCCCGCCCCTGGCTCAGGTTTTCACGCACATCACGCAGTACCTCCTCCATGGCGGGCTTGGTCGCGGAAGCCTCCAGGCCGGAGAAGGCCCGCAGGATCGGCACGCCAGCCTTGTCCAGGGTGTACATCTGGCGTGAAAAAAGCTCCACGTCTTCACTGCTGACTGCCTGACTACTCAGGCGCATCCAGAGTGATCGAAGGTAGTGATGCGTGCTGCGCGCGCCACCGGCCACGCCAGAGGATGCCTCAATATGAACCGGCGTGATGTTGATGGCCAACAACTGGTCGGCCACGGACGCTTCGGTCACGGCATCCATGCTGCCCTTGACCTGCTCACCCCGGGCATTGCGCCCTTGCCATGCGAAAACTGCCATGCCGCTTATTCCAGTTCTTCAACATCTTGGCCCACACGCAACGCCTCGGCCAGTGAAGTACGCCCCTGGCGCACCAGTTCCAACGCATGAAAAGCCAGTGTATGCCCCTTCATGCGGGCACGGGCTGCTTGCAAGAAAGCCACCGGATCGGCCTTGGTCGCCGCCTGGGTGAGCGTGACATCCATCTCCAGCAACTCGTACACCCCGTGCCGCCCTGCATAACCGGTGCCATTGCAGGCAGAGCACCCCAGGCCGCGCCGGGCTTTCACGGGCGCATCACCTGGCGCCAGCATGGAGTCAAGCCAGGCCTGTTCCTGGGCCGTGGGTTCGCGTGGCTCGCTGCAAACATCGCAATTCACCCGCACCAGGCGCTGCGCGATCACAGCCTGCAAGGACGTGGCCACCATGAAGGGCGGCACCCCCATGTCGAGCAGACGAAACGGCGTGCTGATGGCATCGCGCGTGTGCAGGGTCGACAACACCAAATGCCCGGTGATGGCGGCACGCAGGCCGATCTCGGCAGTTTCTGCATCGCGTATTTCACCGACCAGGATGATGTCCGGGTCCTGACGCAAAGTGCCGCGCAGCACCCGGGCAAAAGACAGCTCAATTTTCTCGTTGACCTGCACCTGCGTCACACCCGCCAAGCGATACTCGACCGGGTCTTCCACCGTGATGATCTTGAGCTCACTTGAGTTGATCTCGGAAAGTGCAGCGTAAAGCGTGGTGGTTTTACCCGACCCGGTCGGCCCCGTCACCAGCACCATGCCGGAAATCCGTCCCAGCACTTCCCTGAAGCGCTTCAACATCTCAGTCGGCATGCCGATGCTGTCCAGACGGCGTAACGCGCTATTCTGATTGAGCAAGCGCATCACAACCGACTCGCCATAGCTGGTCGGCATGGTGGACAGACGCACATCAATCGTCTGTTCCCGCACCCGCACGCTGAAGCGCCCATCCTGAGGCAAACGCTTTTCCGAAATATCGATACCCGCCATCAGCTTGAGACGCTGCGACAAAGGGCCGGCAACCCGGTTCTCTGCCAGTGTCTGGGTATGGAGCACACCATCCACACGGACGCGGATCTGCAGGCCTGTCTCTTGCGGTTCGATGTGAATATCCGATGCGCCAATCTGGACCGCGTCTTCAAAAATCGACTGCAGCAACTTGACGATGGGCGCGCCTTCTTGTCCAACGGTATTGGCCAGTTCACCAAAATCGACTTCGTCACTGAGGCTGAGGTCCTTCTCTACCGCACGCGCAAAACCGCTAATTTCTTCGGTGCGACGGTAGAGCCGATCGAAAGCCAGCGTCAGTTGCGTTTCAGGTGCCACCGCCATGGCAATGTTGCGTTTGGTCAGCCGACTGACTTCGTCGAAAGCAAACAGATCCAGCGGATCCGCAAAGGCCACCAGCAAGCGGTTGTCCTTGTCTTCCAGCACCAATGCCCGGAAGCGGCGTGCAGCCGACTCGGGCAACAGCTTCACCAGTTCGGCTCGAAACGGGAAGGTCTTGAGATTGACGTAAGGAATGCGGAGTTGCCGGGCCAGTCCGTTGGCCAGGCCTTCTTCGGTCAGGAGGCCCCCCTCGATCAGCAGACGCCCCATCTTTTTGCCAGTCTTGCGTTGCAAGTCCAGCGTCTGCTGCAATTGATCCTGTGAAATCAGGCGTTGTTGGAGCAGCACGTCACCCAAGCGCAATTTTTGGCGCCGGTCCGACGTCGCGCTCTGACCAGCTTGCGCAGGAGAATCTGCTGCGACCATGTTCACGGAGCCTTTCTGGAACTGATGACTCCAAAAATGATAGCACGCTGCCACCTATTGGCAGCGTACTTTCAGTCGTTAATGCAGATGCCTTGGCTTGCGACCGCCACCGTGGGCCGTGCCGCCATGGTTGCCACCTGAACCACGCGGAGGCTTGCCCAGCTCCAGGGAGCTCACCAAAGCATCGAATCGCTGCGTGAACAGCTTGTCGATCTCGGCCACCACACCGCTGAGTTCGGCCGCATCGAAGTGGCGCTCCATCATGTTGATCGTATCCTGCACCAGCAGATCACGCTGCACTTGCATGATGGCTGCGGGCGTAGGACCGACAAATACGACCAAGAAATCATCTCGCGATTGAGCCCCCGGCTCCGCGTCTTCTTCGTCGAACTCTGTGTCGTAAAAGGTCACCTCGATCGGAGCGCCTGCCTGCGCCAACTCATTCAGGCTCATGCACATCTCATCGAGTGACTGGCGGAAATCCTCATCGCCGGTGACAGTCCAGCACATCTGCAGCACATGGTCGTGCGCATCGAAACGGATGCCGGGCTCCTCCTCGTAGCTGCTATGCGCGCCGTCTGCAAGAGAGCGCGCACCAGCGTATGTCCACAAGGGCTTGAGAGCTTCCTGCAATTGCTCAAACGTCGCATCCACACGCAATGGCACCTGGCCATGGACATGGATCTCAAAAGGAGCGTTGTAGCTGGCCATGATGAACTCTCTCTGTGTACCGTCGCTGCATGATTGGGTGGTGCCTCGAACCGGGGTCGAACCGGTACGCCCCTTATGCAGGGAAGCGGCGGATTTTAAGTCCGCTGTGTCTACCAATTTCACCATCGAGGCATGCAGCCCCCACATTGTCCTGCAAAAAACCGGGGGGACTCCCGATGCAAAACCGAACCTGCAAACAAGCGCTTGTCGCCTGCGAGGTCGATGCATCGGGGCAATGAATGGAGCGGGAGAAGAGTCTCGAACTCTCGACCTCAACCTTGGCAAGGTTGCGCTCTACCAACTGAGCTACTCCCGCATGGAGTCTGGAGGCGCGGGCCGGAGTCGAACCGACCTACACGGATTTGCAATCCGGTGCATAACCGCTTTGCTACCGCGCCAGAAATTTCTGCCACAACCAGCCAAAGGCCGGTCATTCACTTAATAAAAAAGGGAAGCTTTTGCTTCCCTTTTCGGAATTTGGAGCGGGAAAAGAGTCTCGAACTCTCGACCTCAACCTTGGCAAGGTTGCGCTCTACCAACTGAGCTATTCCCGCGTTATCAAGACTCAAATTATAGCGGTATTTTTTTGCTTTTGCAAAAACTCCGCTAAAAAATTTGACTTAATGTTTGACAGACCCCCGCGATGCTGCTGCCGGCTCCGACGCGGGCGCTGCGGCGGGTACCGCCGCGGCTACGACCTCGTCATCCGGCAAAGGTGTTGGCATGCGCTCCAAGGCGATCTCCAGCACTTTGTCGATCCATTTGACGGGCACGATCTCCAAGCCGTTCTTCACGTTCGCGGGAATCTCCTGCAAATCCTTCGTATTTTCCTCCGGGATCAGCACAGTCTTGATGCCGCCACGCAAAGCCGCCAGCAGTTTTTCCTTCAAACCACCAATGGCCGTGACCTCACCGCGCAGCGTGATCTCACCGGTCATCGCCACATCGCCGCGTACCGGGATCCCCGTGAGTACCGACACCATGGCTGTGGTCATGGCGGCACCTGCACTCGGGCCGTCCTTCGGCGTCGCGCCGTCAGGCACGTGAATGTGCATGTCCTTCTTTTCAAAGAACTCATCAGGAATACCGAGACGACGCGCCCGGCTACGCACCACGGTGCGCGCGGCTTCCACCGACTCCTTCATCACATCACCCAGCGAACCTGTGCGAGTGATGACGCCCTTGCCCGGCATCAGCGCGGTTTCGATGGTCAACAGGTCGCCACCGACTTCCGTCCACGCCAGACCGACCACCTGGCCCACCTGATTCTGCTGCTCGGCGCGGCCATAGCTGAACTTGCGCACACCGAGGAAATCATTGAGATTGTCAGCATTGACAACAACCTGGGGTTCCATTTTCTTGAGCTGCAAGCCCTTGACCACCTTGCGGCAGATCTTGGAAATCTCGCGCTCCAGCGAACGCACGCCGGCCTCACGCGTGTAGTAACGCACCACATCGCGCACAGCATCTTCCGTGACCAGCAGTTCGTTTTCCTTGACGCCATTGTTCTTCAGCTGCTTGGGCAGCAAGTAGCGCTGGGCAATGCTGACCTTTTCGTCTTCGGTGTAACCCGACAGGCGAATCACTTCCATCCGGTCCAGCAAGGCGGGCGGGATGTTCATGGAGTTCGAGGTCGCCACAAACATCACATCGCTCAAGTCGAAATCGACCTCGACGTAGTGATCGCCAAACTTGTTGTTTTGCTCCGGGTCCAGCACCTCCAGCAGGGCACTGGAAGGGTCGCCACGAAAATCGGTGCCCAGCTTGTCGATCTCGTCGAGCAGGAACAGCGGGTTGCGTGTGCCGGCCTTGGACAGGCTTTGCAGCACCTTGCCCGGCATGGCGCCGATGTAGGTACGGCGGTGACCGCGGATCTCGGCTTCGTCGCGCATGCCGCCCAGCGCCATGCGCACGTACTTGCGGCCAGTGGCCTTGGCCACCGACTGCCCCAGCGACGTCTTGCCCACGCCCGGCGGGCCAACCAGGCAAAGGATCGGCGCCTTCACCTTGTCCACACGTTGCTGCACAGCAAGGTACTCAAGAATGCGGTCCTTGACCTTGTCCAGGCCGTAGTGGTCTTCGTTGAGCACTTCCTCGGCCAGAGCCAGATCATGCTTGATCTTGGTCTTCTTGCTCCACGGCAGGCTGATCAGCGTGTCGATGTAGTTCCGCACCACGGTGGCTTCGGCCGACATGGGCGACATCAGCTTGAGCTTCTTCAGTTCGGCATCGGCTTTCTTGCGCGCCTCGGCCGGCATCTTGGCCGCCTTGATCTTCTTCTCGATCTCTTCGATGTCAGCGCCGTCTTCGCCTTCGCCCAGTTCTTTCTGGATGGCCTTGACCTGCTCGTTCAGGTAGAAGTCGCGCTGGTTCTTCTCCATCTGGCGTTTGACACGGCCGCGGATCTTCTTGTCGACATTCAAAATGTCGACCTCACGTTCGAGCTGCTCGAACAGATTCTCCAAGCGGTCGCGCACCTGAGACAAGCTCAGCACCGCCTGCTTGTTGTCCAGCTTGAGTGGCAGATGGGCGGCGATGGTGTCCGCCAGACGGCCCGGGTCATCGATGCTGGCGATCGAGGTCAGAATCTCGGGCGGAAGTTTCTTGTTGAGTTTGACGTACTGGTCAAACTGTTGCATCACGGCGCGGCGCAGTGCTTCGATTTCACTGGTCTGGGCAGCGGCTGCCGGATCGGCTTCGGCGGGCTGCTCCACCGGCGTGACGTCGGCCGTGAAATGCGACTCGCCTTCAACAATCTTGTTCACCAGAGCGCGCTGCTGGCCTTCGACCAGGACCTTGACCGTGCCATCGGGCAATTTCAGCATCTGCAGAATGGTGGAGACGCAGCCGACGTCGAACATGTCGGACACCTGTGGCTCGTCCTTGGCGGCAGCTTTCTGCGCCACCAGCATGATGCGACGCTCGGCCTCCATCGCGGCTTCGAGCGCCTTGATGCTCTTGGGGCGTCCCACAAACAATGGGATCACCATGTGGGGGAAGATCACCACATCGCGCAAAGGCAACAGCGGCAATTCGATCGGGGTAGCAGGCAGAGGGGTATGACCGGACATGGGAAAACCTTTTCGTTACCTGTTGAATATGGACTGCAAGTGCGAATTTTCAACCCGCAACCGATTATGGATCGGGCGGGTGTTTCAAAACCATGAAGGAACAGCTGGAATACCGGCTGAATCGAGCCTTCGGGTCAGGCCTTTTTGGCAGCTTCCCGGTAGACCAGCAGCGGCGGCTTGTTTTCCTCGATGGTGGACTCGTCCACCACGACTTTTTCGACGTTATCCCGATTGGGCAAGTCGAACATGGTGTCGATCAGGGCCAGCTCCAGAATGGAGCGCAGGCCGCGGGCGCCAGTCTTGCGCGTCAACGCCTTCTTGGCAATGGCCTTGAGCGCACCTGGACGCAGTTCAAGATCGACGCCTTCCATGGCAAACAGCTTGGCGTACTGCTTGGCCAGGGCATTCTTGGGTTCGGTCAGGATCTGCACCATGGCATCCTCGCTGAGCTCAGCCAGCGTGGCCACCACCGGCATGCGACCGACCAACTCAGGGATCAAACCGAACTTGATGAGATCCTCGGGCTCGACATCCTTGAACACCTCGGTCAGACTGCGCTGCTGCTTGCTGCGCACGGCGGCACCGAAACCGATGCCGGACGATTCGGTCCGGTTCTCGATCACTTTTTCCAGCCCAGCAAAAGCACCACCACAGATGAACAGGATGTTGGTCGTGTCGATCTGGATGAAATCCTGATTTGGGTGCTTGCGCCCGCCCTGCGGCGGCACGCTGGCCATGGTGCCTTCAATCAGCTTGAGCAAGGCCTGTTGCACGCCCTCACCCGACACGTCGCGTGTGATGGAGGGGTTATCCGACTTGCGGGAAATCTTGTCGATCTCGTCGATGTAGACGATGCCGCGCTGAGCGCGTTCAACTTCGTAATTGCAGCTCTGGAGCAGCTTGGCGACGATGTTCTCGACGTCCTCGCCGACGTAGCCGGCTTCCGTCAACGTGGTGGCATCGGCCATGACAAACGGCACGTTCAACTGGCGCGCCAGCGTCTGTGCCAGCAGCGTCTTGCCGGAGCCGGTGGGGCCGATCAGCAGGATGTTGCTCTTGGCCAGCTCCACATCGTCCTTGCGCGCCTTTTCCTTGTGCTGCAGACGTTTGTAATGGTTGTAGACGGCCACCGCCAGCGTGCGCTTGGCGACTTCCTGACCGATCACATAGTTGTCCAGGTTGGCCTTGATCTCGGCCGGCGTCGGCAGATCGCCGCGCGCTTCTGCGCCTTCGGTACCGGAGGGCAACTCATCGCGGATGATTTCGTTGCACAGCTCGATGCATTCGTCACAGACGAACACCGAAGGACCGGCAATCAGTTTCTTGACCTCGTGCTGACTCTTGCCGCAAAAAGAGCAATACAGTGTTTTTTCGCTGGAAGAGCCTTTTTTCTCGGCCATGTGAGGGATGCCTTTTGCGGGAAATTACCGAATATTTACCAAATGATACCGAAATGGCCGGCACGCCCCAGCGCCACAGCGCAAGGGGCGGTTGCCGCCAACAAACCGTCAGACTGAAAACTCAGGGCCGCTTGGCAATGACCTGATCGACCAGGCCGTAGTCTTTCGCCTCGTCCGCCGAAAGGTAGTAGTCCCGCTCGGTGTCGCGCTCGATCTTGTCCAGCGGCTGGCCGGTGCGCTCGGCCAGGATCTTGTTGAGCTGCTCGCGCGTCTTCAGGATCTCGCGGGCATGGATCTCGATCTCGGTGGCCTGGCCCTGGGTGCCGCCCAGCGGCTGGTGGATCATGACCTTGGAGTTGGGCAGCGAGAAGCGCTTGCCCTTGGCGCCAGCCGCCAGCAGGAAGGCGCCCATGCTGGCTGCCATGCCCACGCACAACGTGGACACATCCGCCTTGATGAAATTCATGGTGTCAAAAATCGCCATGCCGGCGCTCACCGAGCCGCCGGGCGAATTGATGTAGAACGAGATGTCCTTGTCCGGGTTCTCGCTCTCCAGGAACAGCAGCTGCGCCACCACCAGATTGGCGGTCTGGTCATTGACCGGGCCGACCAGGAAGATCACGCGTTCCTTGAGCAGGCGCGAGTAAATGTCGTACGAGCGCTCGCCGCGACCGGACTGCTCGATCACCATCGGGATCATGCCGAGGGCCTGGGTATCCAGGGCACCGTTATAGGCGCTGTTGCGCAGATTCATGACTATCGACTCCAGAGAATTGACGTAATTTAGCGAAGATTATGGGCCACAAAGCAAATGGGGCTTGTCCACCGGACTGCAAGCCCGGCACAAGCCCCACCCTGCATGAAAACTCAGACCGAAATCAGGCCTGACCCATCAGTTCGTCGAAGGAAATGGCCTTCTCGGACACCTTGGCTTTGGACAACACGAAGTTGGTCACGTTGTTCTCGATCACCACGGCCTCGACTTCGGCCAGACGACGGTTGTCACCGAAGTACCAACGCACCACGTCTTCCGGCTTCTCGTAGCTGGCTGCCAGCTCTTCCACATGCGCCTTGAGCGACTCGGGCGTGGCATGCAGGTTGTTGGCACGCACCAGCTCAGCCACCACCAGGCCCAGGCGCACGCGCTGTTCGGCTTGCGGCTGGAAGATTTCGGCCGGGATCGGCGCCTTGTCGGCGTCCTTGATGCCGCGCTGTTTCAGGTCGGCACGGGCGCCTTCGATCAGGCGATCCACTTCGGCCTGCACCACGGACTTGGGCAAATCCAGTTCGGCCTTGGCCACCAGCGCATCCATCACGGCCTGCTTGTTGCGACCCAGCAGGCGCGACTTGACTTCACGCTCCAGGTTTTTCTTGATGTCGGCGCGCAGCGCTTCGACCGTGCCTTCGGCAATGCCGAGCGACTTGGCCAGTGCTTCGTTGACTTCCGGCAGGTGGGCCGCTTCGATCTTGTTGAGCGTGACCATGAAGTCAGCCGTCTTGCCGGCCACTTCCTTGCCATGGTAGTCCGCCGGGAAAGCCAGCGGGAAAGTCTTGCTTTCGCCGGACTTCATGCCGCGCACGGCGTCTTCGAATTCCTTGAGCATCTGGCCTTCGCCGACCAGGAACTGGAAGCCTTCAGCCTTGCCGCCGGCAAAGGGTTCGCCGTCGATCTTTCCTTCGAAGTCCACCGTCACGCGGTCGCCGTCCTGGGCGGGGGCATCCACAGCGCGCTGGGCGAAGGTACGACGCTGCTTGCGCAGGATCTCGACCGTCTTGTCGATGGCCGCCTCATCCACTTCAGCGCTGAGCTTTTCGATTTCGGCGCTGCTCAGGTCGCCGATCTTGACTTCCGGGTACACCTCGAACACGGCATCAAAAGCCACTTCGCCCTCGGTCGCACCTTCTTTTTCGGTGATGCGCGGCTGGCCGGCCACGCGCAGCTTGGCTTCGTTGGCAGCCTGGGAGAACGCCTCGCCGACCTTGTCGTTCAGCACTTCGTAGTGCACGGAATAGCCATAACGCTGGGTCACCACGTTCATCGGCACCTTGCCGGGACGGAAGCCGTCCATCTTCACGGTACGGGCCAGCTTTTTGAGGCGCGTCTCGACTTCGGACTGGATGGCAGCCATGGGCAGGCTCAACGTGATCTTGCGTTCCAGCTTCTCAAGGGTTTCAACAGTAACGGCCATGATTGACTCACTCCAAAAAATTCAAAAAATCGGCTTGCGCCATCGACATGGCAGCTTTTTCGCCGCCGGTGCCGCCTTGTGTGGTGCGCGGGGGGGGACTCGAACCCCCACACCATTGCTGGCGTCAGGACCTAAACCTGGTGCGTCTACCAATTTCGCCACCCGCGCGACAAAACAAAATGGGGAGGTCTGGACAGACCTCCCCACGAAATCGGTCAACTTTCTATTTTAACCTGCTGGCAGAACCCCTGGCGTTTCGCGCTTCACGCGGAACCACGCCGCGTACATAGCCGGCAACGCCAACAAGGTCAACAGGGTGGCCACGATCAGGCCACCCATGATGGCCACGGCCATCGGGCCCCAGAACACCGAGCGTGACAGCGGGATCATGGCCAGCACGGCCGCAGCGGCGGTCAGCACGATCGGACGCATGCGGCGCACCGCACTCTCCACGATCGCATCCCAGGCCGGCACGCCGTTGGCGCGGTCCTGCTCGATCTGATCGATCAGGATCACCGAGTTGCGCTGGATCATGCCCATCAGCGCGATCACCCCCAGCAAGGCAACGAAGCCAAACGGCCGCCCCAGCGCCAGCAGCGCCCCCGCCACGCCCGCCATGCCCAGCGGGCCGGTCAGGAACACCAGCATGGCGCGGCTGAAGCTCTGCAGCTGCAGCATCAGCAAGGTGAAGGTGATGAACAGCATGACGGGAATGCCGGCCGCAATCGAGCCCTGGCCCTTGCTGCTCTCCTCCACCGCCCCCGCCACGTCAATGCGGTAGCTGCTCAAGCCAGCAGCCTTCCACTTGGCCTCCAGCGCACGCAAGCTGGGCAACAGCTCGGCTGTGACGGTCGCGCCCTGCAGGCCTTCGACCACATCGCTTTGTACCGTGATGCCGTAGTCGCGGTTCTCGCGCCACATCACGCCCGGCTCCCAGGTGAACACCGGCTTGGCGATCTGTGTCAGCGGGATCGAGCGCCCGGTGGTGGTGGACAGATAGGCATTGCCAAGGTCGGTGATGGCGTCGCGCTCGTCCAGCGGTTGGCGCAGCACGATGTCGATCAGCTTGTCGCCCTCGCGGTACTGGCCGACCGTCATGCCCGACAGGATGGTGCGCGAGGCCTGGGCAATGGCCTGGCTGCTCACACCCAAGGCGCGCGCCTTGGCCTGGTCGATCTCCAGGCGCAGCACCTTGACCGATTCGTTCCAGTTGTCGTTGACACCGCGCGTGTTGGGGCTATCGCGCAACACAGCCTTCACCTCGTCGGCACGCTCGCGCAGCACCGCCGGGTCGCTTCCCACCACGCGGAACTGCACCGGGTACGGCACCGGTGGCCCGTTGGGCAGCAACTTGACGCGGCCACGCACCTCGGGGAACTCCTGCGCCAGCAAGGCCGGCAGCTTGATGCGCAGCGCCTCGCGCGTCTTCAGATCGACCGGCATGACGATCAGCTGCGACACGTTGCTCTGCGGGAACACCTGGTCCAGCGGCAGATAAAAGCGCGGCACGCCCGAGCCGACCCAGGTGCTGACGGATGCCACACCGGCCTCCGCCATAAGGCGCCGCTCGGCGCGCTGGGTCACCTCTTCATTGGCGGCAAACGAGGTGCCTTCCGGCGACCAGAGTTCAACCAGGATCTCCGGACGGCTCGAATCGGGGAAGAACTGCTGCTGCACCCGGCCCATGCCCACGATGCCCAGCACGAAGGTCAGCAGCGTGATGCCAATGGTCAACCAGCGGTGCTCCACGCACCAGTTGAGCAGCCGGCGGAAATAGACATAAAACGGGCCATCGAACAGCTCGTGCGGATGCTCCTGCTTCGGCGGCTTGGCCCGCAGCAGGATGTTGCCCAGGTAGGGCACGAAGTAGACCGACACCAGCCAACTCAGCACCAGGGCCAGTGTGGTGACGCCGAAGATGGCAAAGGTGTACTCGCCCACGCCCGACTTGGCCATGCCGATAGGCAGGAAACCGGCGGCCGTGATGAGCGTGCCGGTCAGCATGGGCATGGCGGTGATCTCGTAGGCGAAGGTGGCGGCGCGCACCTTGTCGTAACCTTCCTCGATCTTGTGCACCATCATCTCCACCGCGATGATGGCGTCGTCCACCAGCAAGCCCAGCGCGATGATGAGCGAGCCGAGCGAGATCTTGTGCAGGCCGATGCCCCAGTACTGCATGCCCAGAAACGTCAGCGCCAGCACCAGCGGAATCGTGATACCCACCACCAGCCCGGGACGAATATCCACGTAGTAGCGCCTCCACAGCCGGCGTTCGCCGTCGCGTTTGTGAAAGCCCAGGCTGACGAAGCTCACCAGCAGCACGATCACCACCGCCTCGATCAATACGCCGACGAATTCGTTGACCGAACGCGCCACGGCCTGCGGCTGGTCCTGCAGCTGCACCAGCTGCACACCGGCCGGCAGCGTGGCCGCGATCTGGGCCGTCGCAGTTTTCAGCGATTTGCCCAGATGGATGATGTCGCCACCCTTGGCCATGGAAATGCCCAAGGCAATCACCTGCTTACCCTGGTGGCGCACCTTGATGGAAGCCGGATCGACATAACCGCGCTTGATCTCGGCAATGTCACCCAGGCGCAGCTGGCTGCCCGAGCTGCCGCGGATTGGCATGGCGCGCAACTGATCAATCGCCTCGAACTGGCCGGCCACCCGGACCTGCACCACGTCCAGCGGTGTCTGCACCGCACCGGCGCTTTCCACCGCGTTCTGCTGACCCAGTTGGGCCAGCACCTGGTTCATGTCCAGCCCCAGCTGCGCCAGGCGCTTTTGCGAAATCTCGATGTAGAGCTTCTCGTCCTGTACGCCGAACAATTCGACCTTGGCCACGTCGGGCACACGCAGCAGTTGCTGGCGCGCGTCATCGGCAAAGCGCTTGACTTCGGCGTTGCTGAAGCCGTCGGCTTCCAGCGCGTAGATCACGCCGTAGACATCACCGAACTCGTCGTTGAAGAACGGGCCCTGGGTGCCGGCGGGCAGCGTGTAGCGCATGTCGCCCACCTTCTTGCGCACCGTGTACCAGAGGTCAGCCACTTCACCCGGCTTGGTCGAGTCTTTCACCTGGAAGATGATCTGCGACTCGCCCGGCTTGGAATAGCTGCGGATCTTGTCGGCGTGCGGCACCTCTTGCAGCGTGCGCTCGATCTTGTCGGTCACCTGCTCCGCCACCTGCTGCGCCGTGGCGCCGGGCCAGTAGGTGCGCACCACCATGGCACGGAAGGTGAACGGCGGGTCCTCGTCCTGCCCGAGCTGGAAATAGGAAACAAAACCCAGCAGCATCAGGACCAGCATCAGGTAGCGCGTCAGCGCCGGGTGCTCCAGCGCCCAGCGCGACAGGTTGAAGCGGGGCTTCTCGTCTTGTTTGGATGTCTGCGTCATGCCGGCCTCACTTGCCATTTGCGGAAGCGGCCTGCATCGGCGCCGGGGATGCTACTGAATTGATAGCTGTTTGCGCCGTACTGGCAAGGGATTTGACCGTTTTTTCCTGGTAAATCATGACCTTCTGACCGGGTGACAGCACATGCACACCAGCAGCCACCACCAGCGTGCCGGGCTGCAGGCCGCTGGCCACCACGGCTTCGTTGCCGTCGGCCGTGGCAATCTGCACCGGCTGCGACTTCACCGTCATGCTGGCGGGGTCGAGCACCCAGACCGCCGTGGTCTGCCCCTCCTGGCGCAGCGCGCTGGTGGGCAGCTTGATCACTGGCGCGCTTTGCACGTCCTGCGCCTGTGGCAGCACCGTCACGGTGGCGCCCAGCGGCGGCACTTCCTTCGCGTCCTTCACCTCCAGCCCCACTTTGACCTGGTAGGTCCGCGTCACCGGATCGGCACTGGCCGACACTTCGCGCACCTTGCCGTCCAGCAGCGTCTGGCCGGGCCAGACGCGCACGGCAACCGCCGACCCCGGCCGCACGGCGACCACCTTGTCTTCCGGCACCGAGAACACGGCATCACGCGGTCCGTCCTGCGCCACCCGCACCACTGGCAAACCGGCGCTCACCACCTGGCCGGGTTCGGCCTCGACGGCCGTGACCACACCCGCTGCGTCGGCCACCAGTGTGGTGTAAGCCCCCTGGTTGCGTTGCGTGGACAGCTGAGCCCTGGCCTGGTCAACCTGGGCCTGCGCCGCCTTGAGTGTGGCCTCGCGCCGCTCCAGCTCGGCACCGCTGATGAAGTTCTGTTCCTTCAATTCCTTGAAGCGCTTGAAGTCGGCTGCCGCCAGGTCGCGGTTGGTCACGGCGGCGCCCAGTTGCGCTTGCGCCGCATCGGCGGCCAGTTGGTAATCCTGCGGGTCGAGCTGCGCCAGCACCTGACCGGCCTTGACCCGCTGGCCCAGTTCCACATAACGCCTGGTCAATTTGCCGGCCACGCGAAAGCCCAGGCGCGACTCGATACGCGGCCGCACGTCACCCGAGAACTCCAGCGCCGACTGCATATTGCCGGCGCCCACCGTCAGCACCTTGACCGAGCGCACCGGCTCTTCGGCCGGCGCCGGACGGGAGCAGCCCGCCAGCAAGGCGGTGGAGGCAGCAGCAACGGCCAGCAGCAAGGCCAAGCGCGGGGTCTGGGGTCCGGAAAAATGGGAAGAAAACATGGGCGACCTGATGTAAATCAATAATTAATGACCAATTGGTTAGTAATCTAGAACAAAGGCATTTTCCTGTCAAGCCAGAGTTGGGGAGATTCATTGCATGCCTGGGCGACAATCCCCGGCGTGAACACCCTCCCCGCTCCCCAGCCGATCGAGCACTACGAGAACTTTCCCGTGGCCTCCTGGCTCTGCCCGCCCCGGCTGCGCGCGCCGATTGCCGCCATCTACCACTACGCCCGCACCGCCGATGACATTGCCGACGAAGGTGATGCCCCGGCGCAACAGCGGCTGGATGACCTGGCCGCCTACCACGCCGATCTGCAAGCCCTGGCTACCGGTCTGCCGCACAGCGGCCGCTGGCCGCAGGTGTTCGACCCGCTGCGGGCCATGCTGCAGGCCTTTCATCTACCGGTGCCGCTGCTGGCCGACCTGCTCGACGCCTTCACGCAGGACGTGCGCAAAACAAGCGCCCAGACCAGTTATGCCGACCAGACCGAACTGCTGGACTACTGCCGCCGTTCGGCCAACCCGGTGGGCCGCCTGCTGCTGCACCTCTACGGTGTTCAGGACGAGGCTGCGCTGCGTCAGAGCGACGCCATCTGCACCGCGCTGCAGCTGATCAACTTCTGGCAGGACCTGAGCCGCGACATCCCGCGCGGCCGCCACTACCTGCCCGATGCCGACTGCCTGGCGTTCGGCGTCACACGCGCCAAGTTGCAGGCCTTGCAGCAGACGCCCAACGCTACCCAATTGATAGCATCTCAGGCACAGATAGCAAGGGCCATGATGCAAAAAGGCACCGAACTCGTGCACCACCTGCCAGGCCGCGCCGGCTGGGAGTTGCGCCTGGTGGTGCAAGGCGGCCTGCGCATCCTGGACAAGATCGAGGCGCTGAACTACGCCACGCTGCAGACCCGGCCCACCTTGAAACCCTGGGATGGGGCCGTGATGCTGTGGCGTGCGATCTGGATGTAAAGCAGACCCCCATGATGCAGCGACAATCAAGCCCATGACGCCAGAGCAGTACGTTCAGCAAAAAGCCGCCGCCTCGGGCAGCAGCTTCTATTACGCCTTTCTCTTTCTCCCCAAACCGCGGCGCGCCGCCATCACCGCCTTTTATGCCTTCTGCCGCGAGGTCGACGACGTGGTGGACGAGGTAACGGACCCCGGCGTGGCACAGACCAAGCTGGCCTGGTGGCAGGCCGAGGTGGCACGCGCCTACGCCGGCGCGTCCACCCACCCGGTGACGCAGGCGCTGATGCCGCTGGCCGCCGACCACGGCATCGAGTCGCGCCACCTGCTGGCTGTCATCGAAGGCTGCCAGATGGACCTGCAGCAGACGCGTTACCTCGACTACCCGGCCCTGCAGCGCTACTGCCATCTGGTGGCCGGCGTGGTGGGCGAAGTCGCCGCGCGCATCTTCGGCCAGACACAGGCACAGACCACCGAGTACGCCCACACGCTGGGCCAGGCCTTCCAGCTCACCAACATCATCCGCGACGTCGGCGAGGACGCATTGCGCGGTCGCATCTATCTGCCGGTGAGCGAGCTGCAGCAGTTCGACGTCAAGGCGCACGAGCTGTTGAAACGCCAGTATTCTGAACGCTTCACTGCCCTGATGAAGTTCCAGGCCGAGCGCGCCCACCGCCTGTACGACGAAGCGCTGGCCCTGCTGCCCGAGAGCGATCGGCGCGCGCAAAAACCCGGCCTGATGATGGCCAGCATCTACCGCACCCTGCTGCGCGAGATCGAGCGCGACAACTTCCAGGTGCTGCACCAGCGCATCAGCCTCACACCGCTGCGCAAGCTCTGGCTGGCTTGGCGCGTGCAGGCTTTAGGCAGGTTATGACCCCCACGGTCGCCCACTGCGTGTGGCTCCCTGCCCCCAGGCGCAGGCTTGCCCTGCGCTTTGCTTGGGCTTGGGGCCGCATTTCGCCCGTCCGTGCGAAGCGCGGATTTCACCGCGCTGGCGGCCCGGCGGCGAAACCGTGATGAAACTGGCCGTCATCGGCGCCGGCTGGGCCGGCATGGCCGCCGCGGTGCAAGCCACGCGCGACGGCCACCAGGTCACGGTGTTCGAAGCCGCCCGCACCTTGGGTGGACGCGCTCGCGCCGTGCCGGGCACGCTGCCCGACGGACGCGAAGTCACCCTCGACAACGGCCAGCACATCCTGATCGGCGCCTACACCGATTCGCTGCGCCTGATGCGCCTTGTGGGCGTCGACCCAGACCTAGCCTTGCTACGTCTGCCGCTGACGCTGCGTTTTCCCGACGGCGCCGGCCTGCAATTCCCGCACGCCGCATGGCTGCCGACACCGTTGGATGCCTTCGTTGGCATTGCGCGGGCACGCGGCTGGCCGCTGGGCGCACGCGGGGGCCTGCTGCGCGAAGCCTTGCGCTGGCAGATGGCCGGTTTCCAGTGCGCCCCCGCGCTGTCGGTGGCGCAGCTGTGCCAGCGCCTGGCACCGCCGGTGCTGCAGGAGTTGATCGAACCACTGTGCGTCTCAGCCCTCAACACGCCGGCCGCGCAGGCCAGCGCCCAGGTGTTCCTGCGCGTGCTGCAGGACGCGCTGTTCGGCATCCCGGGCGGCTCGCACCTGCTGCTGCCGCGGCAGGATCTCTCGGCCCTGTTCCCCGCCGCTGCCGCAAGCTGGCTGCAGCAGCACGGCGGTGCGGTGCGACCGGGGACTCGCGTCACACAGATTCAGGCGCAAAGCCCCCAGTGGCATGTCAACGGCGAACCTTTCGATGCCGTCCTGCTCGCCGCTTCGGCATCAGAATCGGCCCGTCTCCTTATGGAATATGCGCCAACCGCTCCTGATTCGATAGCAAACAGCATGACCCGCTGGGCTGCCACGGCCCAAGCACTGCGTTATGAAGCCATCACCACCGTCTACGCCTGGGGCGACAACGCTCGCCTGGCAGCCCCCATGCTGACTTTGCGCAGCAGCACAGCAGCCCCGGCGCAGTTCGTGTTCGACCGCGGCCAGCTCGGCGGCCCCGCAGGCCTGCTGGCCTTTGTCGTCAGCGCCAGCGACGCGGAACGCGATGTGCTGCAAGACCAGGTGCTGGTCCAGGCCGGCGCGCAATTGGGTCTGACCTTGCAACCGGTGCAGACCGTGGTGGAAAAACGCGCCACCTTCGCCTGCACGCCGGGCCTGCAACGACCACGGCAGGACATCGCCCCCGGCCTGCTGGCCTGCGGCGACTATGTGGCCGGGCCCTACCCGGCCACACTGGAGGGCGCAGTGCGCAGCGGCCTGCAGGCAGTCGCGGGCCTGCAGCACCCCCAACGCTGACCATGGACGCCCCCGCACAAGTCACGCACAATCGCCTGAGTTCCACCACGTCATAACCGTCTGCAAGTGCCGCCGATGAAACGCCTCCTCAAGATCTCTTTCACCTCCCTGATCGTGCTGTTGACGGTCGTCGTGATCGCTGCGGCAGGCGCTTTCGCCTGGCACGCCCGCTCCAAGTTGCCGCAGCGCCACGGCACCGTGGGCCTGCAAAAACTCAAGGCACCGGTCAGCGTGGCGTATGACGAGCGCGGCGTCCCCCACATCAACGCCCAGAACGAGGCCGACCTCTACCGCACCCTGGGTTATGTGCATGCGCAGGATCGCCTGTTCCAGATGGAAATGGTGCGCCGGCTGGCACGCGGTGAGCTGGCCGAGATCATCGGCCCCAAGCTGCTCGACACCGACCGCCTGTTCCGTACCCTTGGCCTGCGCGCCCACGCCGAAACCGTGGTGGCGCGCGCCGACCACAACAGCCCGGCCTGGCAGGCGCTGGCCGCCTACCTCGACGGCATCAACCAGTACCAGGCCAGCCGGCCGCTGCCGATGGAATTCGAGATTCTCGGCATCACACCGCGTCCGTTCACGCCGGTCGACACCATTGCCGTCTCAGGCTATCTGGCCTACAGCTTCGCCGCTGCCTTTCGCGCCGAGCCGGTACTGACCTTTGTGCGCGACCGACTTGGGCCCTCCTACCTGAAAACATTCGACCTCGAATGGCACCCGCTGGGCGTGGTGGGCCCGATGGCGGAGGCTGCGCTGATGGCAGAACGGTCGCCACGCCTGACGCCGGCCGACTGGCAGGGCCTGAACCGCCTGGCCGAGCTCAGTCACGAGGCGCTGACGCTGGCCGGCGTGCCCCAGTTCGAAGGCAGCAATGCCTGGGTGATCTCGGGACGCCTCACCGCCAGCGGCAAGCCCCTGCTGGCCGGCGACCCGCACATCAGCTTTGCCGCCCCCGCCGTCTGGTACGAGGCACACCTGAAGGCGCCAGGTTTCGAGCTCTACGGTCATCACCAGGCGCTCAACCCGGTGGCCCTGCTCGGCCACAACCCGCAGTTCGGCTGGAGCCTGACCATGTTCCAGAACGACGACCTGGACCTGGTGGCCGAGAAGGTCAACCCGGCCAACCCGAACCAGGTCTGGTACCAGGGCCAGTGGGTCGACCTGCAAAGCCGGAGCGAAACCATCGCCGTCAAGGGGGCCGCGCCGGTGCCGCTCACGCTGCGCCGCTCGCCGCACGGCCCGCTCGTCAATGACGCTTTTGCCGACAGCCTGGGCACCACGCCGATGGCCATGTGGTGGGCCTGGCGAGAGACCGAGAACCTGACCATCGACGCCTTCTACGCACTCAACCGCGCCGACACGCGTGAGAAAGCCCGTGAGGCCTCCAGCAAGATCCACGCCCCCGGCCTCAACATCGTCTGGGCCAATGCGGCCGGCGACATCGGCTGGTGGGCCGCCGCCCGGCTGCCGCAGCGCCCCGAGAACGTGAACCCGACCTTCATCCTGGACGCCAGCCGCGGCGAGGCCGACAAACTGGGCTTCTATCGCTTCCAGGACAACCCGCAGGAGGAGAACCCGGCGCGCGGCTACATCGTCTCGGCCAACCACCAGCCAGCGCCCAGCAGCGGTCTGCCGGTGCCGGGTTACTACAACCTGTACGAACGAGCGCAACGGATCGACCAATTGCTGCGTGAACCGGGCGTCAAATGGAACCTGGACAACAACAAGGCCTTGCAACTCGACAGCCGCACCAACTACGGACCGCGCGTGCTCAGGCCCCTGTTGCTGGAGTTGAACACCGTGGTGGTGGACGGCGCTGAGCGCGCGCTGCTGGGTCAACTGGCCGAGTGGGACGGCAGCCACAGCACCACCAGCATCGCGCCGACCCTCTTCAACCAGTTCATCTACGAGCTGATCAAGGCGGCTATGCAGGATGAACTGGGCGAGGTGCCGTTTCGCAACCTGCTGCGCACGCGCGCGCTCGACTATGCCCTGCCGCGCCTGACCGCCGATGCCAACTCCCCCTGGTGGGATCAGCGCGGCACCCCCGCGGTGGAAAAACGGCGCGACATCCTGCAACTGGCCTGGCGTGCCGCCATCACCCATCTCGAAAGCACGCTGGGCAAGACGCCGGCCAGCTGGGTCTGGAGCAAGGCCCACACCCTGACCCACCCCCACCCGCTGGGCCAGCAAAAGCCGCTCGATCTGCTGTTCAACATCGGCCCCTTTGGTGCGCCGGGCGGCCGTGAGGTGATCAACAACCTGTCCTTCCCGGTGGGTCCAGCCCCCTGGGCCGTCGGCTACGGTCCGTCCACCCGACGCCTGATCGACTTCGCCGACGCCGGCAAAGGACTGGGCATCAACCCGGTGGGCCAGAGCGGCGTGCTGCTCGATCCGCACCACCACGACCAGGCCGAGGCCTATGTGGCCGGCCGCTACCAGCCCATGCACCTGAGCCCGGCCGATGTGGCGGCCAACACGCGCAGCACGCTGGTACTGCAACCGCAGCGCTGACGCGGCTCAGCCCTGCGCCTGCAGCAAAGCGCAGAGCTGCGCCATGTCGTCCACCGTGGCGTGCGGGCGCAGCGTCTCGTGCGCCCAGTCGTGACGGGCCCGGTTGACCCAGACCGTCTGCATGCCGGCTCCCAGGCCGCCAAGCACATCGAGCGCCGCGTCATCGCCCACATGCAGCACCTCGTGCGGCAACACGCCGGCGGCCTGGGCGGCGGCGTGGAAGATGCGTGGATCGGGCTTGCCGACACCGAAGTCCTGCGCGCTCAGACCGGCGTGAAAATAGTCGCCAAGGCCAACGCGGTGCAGATCAGCATTGCCGTTGGACACCGCCACCAGCGGATAACGCGCCGCCAGCCAGGCCAGCGCCGGGCGCGCATCCTCGAACAGATCAACGCGCATGCGCTCGGCGATGAACACCTCGTAGGCGGGCTCCACCAGCGCGGTGTCTTCGCCATGGCGCTGCAGCCCGAGGCGGATGAGTTCCTGCCGCAACCGGCGCAGGTCGTGGCCGATGTCGGGCCGCTGCTGCTGTACTTCGCGCCGCAGCGCCAGGCGCTGCTCGGCATCGGCCAGCAGGTCGGCCGTCTGCGGCGCCAGCGGCCGCAGCCAGTCCTGCAGCGCCTGCTCGGCCCGCCCGATCACCGGCCAGATCGGCCACAGCGTGTCGTCGAGGTCGAGGGAAATGGCCTTGATGCGGGCCGTGTCAAGCAGAGTAGGCATAGCTGGGCGAGAATACCGCATGGCATTCAAACAAGAACCCGCGTACACCCATGGCCAGGCACCGTCTACGGCCATTCTGCTGTGCAACCTGGGCACGCCCGATGCGCCCACGCCGGCGGCACTGCGCCGTTACCTGGCCGAGTTCCTGGGCGACCACCGCGTGGTGGAAATCCCCAGGCCGATCTGGTGGCTGATCCTGCACGGCATCATCCTGCGCGTGCGCCCGGCCAAGTCGGCCGCCAAGTACGCCAGCATCTGGACACCGGAAGGCTCACCGCTGAAGGTCTGGACCGACAAGCAGGCGCAAGGGCTGCAAGCCTGGCTGCAAGGCCAAGGCCACCACGTCACCGTGCGCTACGCCATGCGCTACGGCAACCCGTCGATCGCCGCGCAACTCGATGCGCTCAAGGCCGAAGGCGCCACGCGCGTGCTGGTGCTGCCGGCCTACCCGCAGTACTCCGGCACCACCACCGCCAGCGTGTTCGACGCCATCTACCACTGGGCCGCGCAGGTGCGCAGCCTGCCCGAGCTGCGTTTCATCAACCGCTACCACGACGATGCGGGCTACATCAACGCCTTGGCGCAGCGCATCCGCACCTACTGGCAGGACCACGGTCGGCCGGACAAGCTGGTGATGAGTTTCCACGGTGTACCCGAGCGCACGCTGCACCTCGGCGACCCCTACCACTGCGAATGCCACAAGACCGCGCGCCTGCTGGCTGAACAACTGGGGCTGAGCCGCGAACACTACCAGCTGACCTTCCAGTCGCGCTTCGGCAAGGCCAAGTGGCTGGAGCCCTATACCGAACCGACACTGATCAAGATGGGCCAGGTCGGGGTGAAGCGCGTCGACGTGGTGTGCCCCGGCTTCACCAGTGACTGCCTGGAAACGTTGGAAGAAATTGCGCAGGAGGCGAAGCAGGCTTTCCTGACCGCTGGCGGCCAGGAATTCCAATACATCCCCTGTCTGAACGACAGCGCCGAGGCCATCGCTGCGCTGGGCGGCATTGCATTGCAGCACCTGGCCGGCTGGCCGACGCACAGCGCACCCGACGCCCAGGCACTGGCGGCTTCACGTGCTGCCGCGCTGGCCCTGGGCGCCCGCAACTGAAGCCCGGAACGCTATTATTTCAGTAGCTGCTGACGCATAAGCAGCAAGGACTTCAGGCCAATTTGGCTTGAGCTTTCTAGCGATGGCGCCGCAGCGCTTCATAAGCTGGCCGCCCCAGGCACTGCGCCAGCCAGGCACTGACCAACGGGTGCTGCGCCAGCAGTTCGCGTGCCGGCTTCACCCACAGCATGACGCTGGCCACGCACAGGTCGGCCACCGTGAAACGCGCGGCCGCGATGAAGCCCTCGCCGCGCGCCAGATGCTGCTCCAGCACGCGCAGCGGGACCTTCAGGCGCCGTTCGGCCGCTTCGGCCAGATCATGCTTGCGCTCCTCGGCCGGCATGGCCAAGCGGTGCATCAACACGGTGAGCGCGTCCTTTTCCAACTCGGTCACGGTCCAGAAGCTCCAGCGCAGCGCCTCGGCATCCTCGCGCGGCGTGGCCGGCACCAGGCTCACCCCGTCAGCTTGGCCGTGGTGGCGCGCGATGTAGAGCGCGCACGCCATGCTCTCCCACACCGTCACGTCGCCTTCGGGCCGGTGGTCGACGAGGACCGGAATGTGGCCGTTGGGGTTGATCGCCAGGAACTCCGGCGCGCGCGTGGTGCCGAGCTTGTAGTCGGTCTGCACATGCTCGAAATCGAGCCCCAGTTCGGTCGCCGCCCACAGGGGACGCAACGCGCGCGATGCGATGATGCCGTAGATCGTCAAGGCCATGCCTGCTCCTCGTTGTTCTTCATGAATCGAGCCTGCATTGTGCCAAGCCAAGATCGCATCACCGCGGCGGCCCGCCGCGAGGCCTGTCACCGCAGCGTCAGTCGGCGCGGCGGATGAAGTCCAGTACGGCGTCGAGTTGGGCCGGCACATTAAGCGCCGGCGCGTGGCCGCAGCCAGGCACCTCGATCGCCTGCAACTGCCCGCGTCGGCCCGGGCCGCAGGTCTGCATCTTCGCAGCCGTCTCGGGCAACACCAGATCGGACTCGACACCGCGCAGCAGCAGCACCGGGATATCGACCTGCTCGTAATGGTCCCAGATCAGGTAGTCGTCGGGGTGGTGTTCGAACTGCTGCACCATGGCCGGGTCGTAATGCGGCGTGACACGGCCATTGGGCAGGCGGCGGGTGGAGGTTTCGGTCAGGCGGCGCCACTGCGCGTCGCTGAGCCAGCCGTAGGGTTTGTAGGCCTGGCGGAAGAAGGCCTCCAGCTCGCACACCGTCTCGAACGCCGGCGGGTTGCCGGCATAAGCACGGATGCGGTGGATAGCCGCTGCGGCCAGCTCGGGCGCGTTGTCGTTGAGCACCAGGCTGCGGATGCGTGCCTTGAGCTGCGGCTGGAACAGGCCCGAGGCGCACACCGTGCCGATGGCACCGCCCATGGAGGTGCCGACCCAGTGCGCGCGCTCGATCTTCAACTGCTCGAACAACGCGGCCGCCAGGCGCGCATAAAACGCCAGGCAATACTCCTGCTGCGGCAACGGGCTCCACTGGCTCAAGCCGCGGCCCAGCGTGTCGGGGCAGATCACGCGGTAGCCTTGGGCACTGAGGTGTTCGGCCAGTTCGTCCATGTCGCGCCCGGTGCGCGCCAGGCCATGCCAGGCGATCACCGGCTCGGCATCCGGTGCGCCCCACGCCATGTAGTGGATCTCGCGGCCGGCCAGC
Source organism: Hylemonella sp. (assembly GCA_030680575.1). Classification (GTDB taxonomy): domain Bacteria; phylum Pseudomonadota; class Gammaproteobacteria; order Burkholderiales; family Burkholderiaceae_C; genus Hylemonella. The sequence goes on along the minus strand of JAUXVI010000046.1, from coordinate 44,954 downwards.
GTTAGGTAATTCGAAGTGGGGTTCATCGTGGGCCTCCTGTGGCGGCTGCCGCGCGCAGGCGCCCGACCACCCCGGTGGGAAAGTAATAAACCGACAACACGAACAGCAGACCGAGCCAGAGCAGCCAGCGGTCGGGCGACAGCAGGGCTGACAGTTGCGGCACGGCGGATGCGGCCTCGCTGGCCAGGCGCAGCAGGTCCTGCAAATAACTTTGCGCCACCACGAACAGCGCCGCGCCGATGGCCGAGCCGTAAATCGTGCCCATGCCGCCGATGACCACGATCAGCAGCACGTCCATCATGATCTCGAACGAGAGCGACGTATCGGGCCCGTTGTAGCGCAGCCAGAGCGCCAGCATGGCACCGGCCAGGCAGGCGAACAGCGCCGACAGCACGCTGGAGAGCGTGCGGTACACCACCACGCGGTAGCCGATGGCCTCTGCACGGAACTCGTTTTCGCGGATGGCCTGCAGCACACGGCCGAACGGCGAGTTGACGATGCGCAGCAGCGCCAGCAACAGCACCAGCGCCACGATAAACAGCAGGTAGTAGCAGATCAGCCGGCCGTCGAGCACGACGCCCAGCACCGGCTCCTCGAACAGCTCGAAGCTGGGCGACAACCACTCCGGCAGCTTGAAGCTCAGGCCGTCCTCACCGCCAGTGAATTCCGACAGCTGCGAGGCCAGGGTCTGGAAGGCCGAGGCCACCGCCAGCGTGATCATGGCGAAAAAGATGGCACGCACGCGCAGCGAAAACAGGCCGATGGCCAGCGCCAGCAGCAGCGACAGCAGCAATGCCGCCGCCAGCCCCACGCCCAGCGCGCCCCAGGTGGGCCCCAGCAGGGTGCTGGCAATCGCAATGCCGTAGGCGCCGATGCCGAAGAACATGGTGTGCGCGAAGCTGACGATGCCGGTGTAGCCCAGCAGCAGGTCGAAGCTGGCCACCAGCACGACGAAGATCAGCACCTTGGCCGCGACGTTGAGCGCCTTCACGCCTGGCGCGATGAAAGGCGCAAAGGCCAGCGCGAGCAGCAGCAGGACCAGCAGCACCGCCAGCACGCGGCTGCGCGGCAGGTCGTTGGAAATGAGACGAGCGAACATGCTTGACGCTCCTTAACGATTCGCCACGGGGTAGACCCCTTGCGGCCGCCACAACAGGATGGCGACCATCAGCGCGATGTTGGAAAACAGCGCCACCTTCGGCAGCAGGAAGCCGGTGTAGTTGGCCATCAGCCCGACCAGCAGCGAGCCGATCAGCGCGCCGCCGGTGGAACCCAGGCCGCCGATGATGATGACGATGAAGATCAGCACGTTGACCTGCGCCCCCATCTGCGGCACCACGTTCTGTTGGTACAGGCCCCACATCACGCCGCCCAGGCCGGCCAGCGCGCTGCCCATGACGAACACGCCGACAAACAGGCGGCGGATGCGGTAACCCAGTGCCTCGACCATCTCGCGGTCCTGCACGCCGGCGCGGATCAGCAGGCCGATCTTGGTACGCGACAGCGTCCAGGCCTGCACAGCAAACACCACCAGCCCCACCACCACCGCGATCACGCGGTATTTCTCGATCGAGGCCTCGCCCAGCGCCAATGCGCCGCGCATGCCCTCGGGCAGCGGCAGCGGGATCTGCAGCGGACCCCAGATCACCTTGATCAACTCTTCACCAATGATCATGCCGCCCATGGTGATGAGAATCTGCTTGAGGTGCTGGCCGTAGACCGGCCGCACGATAAAGCGCTCGAACGCCAGACCCAGCGCACCGGCCACCGCCATCGCCACCAGCATGGCCGGCAGCACCGCCACCAGATTGCGCCACAGCTCGGTCGAGCCAGTCCAGTCGCCCATGACACCCAACACGCTGGTGGCCACGAAGGCACCGAGCGCAATGAAGACACCGTGGCCGAAGTTGAGCACGTCCATCAGGCCGAACACCAGCGTCAGGCCAGAGGCGATGATGAAAACGATCATGCCCATGGCCAGGCCGGCCACGGTGAGCGTGAGCCAGGTCGAGCCCGAGCCGATCAACGGCAAAGCGGCCAGCGCCAGCAAGGGCACCAGCAGCAGCGGCTTGTAGTCGAAATTTTTCATAGTACCCCCACGCTTGTCACTGCGTGTACTGCGCTGCCCCCCGAGGGGGCGCTCGCGCCTTGGGACGGCCCTGCGGCGCTCATCGTCATAACGCCAACCCCAGCAGCGACTGCTGCAATACCTCGTCTTCGGCCAGCGCCTGCATGGCGCCGGCATGCACCACGCGGCCGTCGTCCATCACAGCCACACTGTCACCGAGGCGCTTGGCGAAATTGATGTTCTGCTCTACCAGCAGGATGGTCACGCCGCTGGCCTTGAGCTGCTGAAAGGCGGTGATCATGTTGTCGATCATCACCGGCGCCAGGCCCTTGCTCGGCTCGTCAACGATCAGCAGGCGGCGCGGCTCGACGATGGCGCGCGACACCGCCAGCATCTGCTTCTGCCCGCCCGACAGCTTGCCGGCGGGGTGGTTCCAGAACTTCTCCACCGCCGGAAAGAGCTTGAAGATCCACTGCAGGCGTTCCTCGTCCATGTCGCGGGCATGCTTTGCCTGGCGGGCGGCCAGCAGCATGTTCTCTTTCACCGTGAGGTCGGCGAAGATGCCCATGTTCTCCGGCACGTAGGCGATGTCCAGCGCGGCGATGGCCGGCGTGTGCAGGCGTGTGATGTCCTGGCCGTTGAAGGTGATGCGGCCCTGCGAGGCCTGCCACAGGCCCATGATGGTGCGCAGCGTGGTGGTCTTGCCGGCACCGTTGCGGCCCAGCAGCATGGTGAGCTGGCCGCGCGGCACCTGCAGGTCCACGCCGTGCAGGATGTGGTACGCGCCAATGTGGGTATGCACGCCTTCGAGCGTCAACAACATATCGCTCATGCCGGCTCCTTCGTGACGCCCAGATAGGCTTCCTGCACCACTGGTGAGGCAATCACTTCGGCCGGCTCACCATCCGCCACCAGCGTGCCGTTGTGCAGCACGATGATGCGGTCGGCCAGCTCGCGCACCACGTCCATCTTGTGTTCCACCAGCAGAATGGTCTTGGACTTGTCCTGTTTGAGCGCGCGGATCAGGTTCAGGATCACCGGCGCCTCGTCGTGGCTCATGCCAGCCGTGGGCTCATCGAACATGTAGACCTGCGGGTCGAGCGCCATCAGCAGCGCCACTTCCAGCTTGCGCTGGTCGCCGTGCGGCAGGCTGGCCACCGGCGCATCCTGCTGGCGCGCCATGGCCACCGACGCCAGAATTTCGTGTGCCCGCTCGGTCAGGCGCGCGTGATCACTCCAGATGCTCCACAGGTTCAGGCCGCGACGGTGCGGCCCCTCCAGCGAGGCCTGCACGGCCAGTCGGATGTTCTCCAGCACACTCAGGTTGGGGAACAGGTTGGTCAGCTGGAAAGCCCGCCCCAGACCGGCACGTGTGCGCGCCGAGGCTGGCAGACCAGAGAGATCGCGCCCGTTGAGCGACACCGTCCCGGCCGTGGCCTGGAGCTGCCCCGAGATCAGGTTGAAGTAAGTGGTCTTGCCGGCCCCGTTCGGGCCGACGATGGCCGTCAGCGTGCCCGGCGCAAAGGCACACGAGACGGCATTGACCGCCACGTGCCCGCCGAAGCGGATCGTTAAGTCTTTTGTTTGAAGCATGAAAGCAGAGCCCCGGTGAATGGGGGAGCGGCGTAGCGAGCGGGTACGCGGCTAGGCGGACGGAGCACAGCCACCGGAACGTACTTGCGGTACGTGAGGATGGCGAGCACCGCCCGACGACGCAGCGTGCCCGCGCAGTAGCCGAGCACCCATTCAATTAGCGTTTGTTGCGGATGGGGATATTCATCTCTTCCGCCTTGATCTCGCGCACCAGCTCCGGCACGCCCCAGGCAAAGGCCGGATCGACCTTGATCTTGAAGTGGTACATGCTCTGCATGGCCTGGTGGTCTTCCTTGCGGAAGGTCATCCGGCCCTTGGGGGTGTCGAAGCTCATGCCTTCCATGGCGGCAATCAGCTTGTTGCTGGCGGTTTCGCCATTGGTCTTCTTCAGTGCCGTGACCACGGCCATGGCGGCGCTGAAACCGCCGGCGGTGAAGAAGTCCGGCGGGGCCTTGAACTGCTTGTAGTGCTGGGACACCATGGCCTCGTTGACCGGGTTCTTCGGAATGCCGAAGTAATAGTAGGCCGCGCCTTCCATGCCGGGGAACTGCTTGTAGGCCGTCATGGCCGGCAGGATGTTGCCACCGGTGGCGATCTCGATGCCGTGGCGCTTCAAGTCCATGTCGGCGATCTTGAACGGGTTGCCGCCGGCCCAGATGATGAAGATCACCTTGCGGCCCGGCAGTCCCTTGAGCTTGTCGATCATGCGCTGGCCGCCGGCGGTGAAGTCGGTGGTGGCCGGCGGCAGGTACTCCTCGTGCACCAGCTTGGCTTTCTTCAGCGCTTCCTTGAAGGCCTTGACGCCGTCGCGACCGAAGGCCGAGTCCTGCGCCATGGTCACGACGCTGATGCCTTCCTTGTCCAGCGCCACCGCGTTGGCAATCGCGTCCTGGCTGCTGTTGCGGCCGGTGCGGAAGATGTACTTGTTCCACTTGTCGCCGGTGATGGAGTCAGCCACGGCCGGCTCCACCAGCAGCACCTTCTTGTACTCTTCGGCCACCGGCAGCATGGCCAGCGCCACCGGCGAAGCGGTGGGACCGACGGCCAGATCGACCTTGTCGTCGCCGTAGGCGGCAGCCAGCAGGCTCTTGCCCAGGTCGGGCTTGCCCTGGTCGTCCTTTTCCATCACCACGATCTTGCGACCGGCCACCGTCATGGTGCCGCCGGTGGCGTAGTCCAGGCCCATCATGAACCCGGTCTGGGTCTGCTTGCCGTAGGCTTCCAGCGGACCGGTCTTGCTGTAGATGTGGGCGATACGGATGTCCTTGCCCTGCGCGTAAACGCCGGCACTGAACACGGTGGCGGCAATGGCGGTGGCCAGCAGGCTGGCGCGGGCGACCCAGGTGCGTCGTTGCATGGATGTCTCCTTGTTATGAATGCGAACATGGCATGACAGCAGGGATCGTGCCAAGCGGCAAGTGCTTGATTTGATTGGGAATTCCTGTGACCAGTCCACCAAACGTCTGAAATAAATACAAATAGATGTATTTATTTCAGTCAAGTGATTATTTTTCAGACAGACGAATCAAGCCGCCCATACAAGGTGGCGCGGGAGATCCCCAGCAGTTTGGCCGCCGCCACCTTGTTGCCGCCACTGGCCGCCATCGCGGCCGCAATGGCGGCACGTTCCAACTCGGCGACCTGCTCGGCCAGCGGACGGATCGGTGCCGACGCCGATGGCAGCGGTGCGCTTTCGGCCAGCGCCGGCTCCAACTGTTCGATACCGGTCTCGCGCAAGACCATCTCGATCTGCACCCGGTCGATGCGACTGGAGTCACCCAGCATGGCGGCCTGCTCCAGCACATTGCGCAGCTCACGCACATTGCCGCGCCAGACCTGGGCCGACAGCAGGTCCATGGCATCCAGCGTCAGCTCGGGCTGCGGCAAACCACTGCGCAAGGCAATGTCCTCCCCCAGCGCCTCGGCCAGCGCCGGGATGTCGGCGCGGCGTTCGCGCAGCGGCGGCACCCGGATCGGCAGCACATTCAAACGGTAGTACAGGTCCTCGCGGAACTTGCCCTCACGCACCAGACGACCGAGGTCGCGCGAGGTAGCGGCAATCACCTTGGCATCGAAACGCATCAGCTGGTTGGAGCCCAAGGGCTCGAACTCGCCCTCCTGCAGCGCGCGCAACAGCTTGGACTGCAGCCCCAACGGCATGTCGCCGATTTCATCCAGAAACAGCGTGCCGCCGTCGGCCAGCTTGAGCTTGCCGTCGCGCCCCTTGCGTTCGGCGCCGGTGTAGGCACCGGGCGCCACGCCGAAGAACTCCGCCTCCAGCAGGGTGTCGGGCACCGCGGCGATGTTGACGCTGACGAAAGAACGCGCCGCACGTGCCGACACCGCATGGATGGCATGCGCCAGCAGCTCCTTGCCGGTACCGGTTTCACCCAACAAGAGCACAGTGCTGTTGGACTGCGCCGCGCGGCGTGCCAGCCGCTTGACCTCCACCACCGCCGGACTGGCGCCGACGAAACTGGCGAAGGTGTACTTGGCCTGGCGCTGCCCGCTGCGCTGGCTGGCCAACTCACGGCGGGCATCATCCAGCTCGCGCTGCAAAGCGGCGAACTTGGTGATCAGCGGTTGCAGATTGGTTTCGGGGTGGTCGAACAGCACGATGCCCAGGGCCCCGATGACCTCGCCCGAGCTGTCGCGCAGCGGAATGCGGCTGACGCCGAAGGTACCGGCGCGGTTGCTCAGCAGATCAATCAGGATCGGCTTGCCCGTCTCCAGCACATGGTGCATCTGCGTGTTGTGCACCACGCTGGCCACGGGGTGGCCGACAAAATCCTCCACCCGCTCGAAGCCCAGCGCTGGCAGAAAGCGTTTGTACTGCTCGTTGATCCAGACCACCTTGCCCTGCCGGTCCACCAGCAGCATGCCTTCGCTGGCATTGGCAAACAGGTCGAACATGGAGCGCGCCGCCAGTTCCAGAATGCTCTGGGCATCGCGCGGCAAGGTGTCCGTTTTTTCCATGCGCCAATGGTACAGTGGCCCCGGAGTGGATCACATGTTGGATTCACCACCGCAAACCGACATGGAACAACTGCGCATCGACAAATGGCTCTGGGCCGCCCGCTTCTACAAGACGCGTTCGCTGGCCAGCGAGGAAATCGGCAAAGGCCGCGTGCTGGTAAATGAGCAGGTGGCCAAGCCGTCACGCGAGGTCCGTGCTGGTGATCTCGTTGCCATGCGCCAGGGCCCTGTCACACGCACGGTGCGGGTCTTGGGCATCAGCAACCAGCGGGGCCCGGCACCTGCAGCGCAACAACTCTATGAGGAAACCGAAGCCAGCCGGCTGGCGCGGACCGCGGCGGCGGAGCAGCGACGCGTCGCCGCCGAGCCGGCACTGAGCATCGAACACGGCCGCCCCACCAAGCGCGACCGACGCCAGATGGAAAACACCTGGGACGCGCGCTGGAGTGCCTCCATCGAATGATGGTGGCCTGAGCGGGCTTGATCGCCCCGCCACTCACTCGTGGCTGACGCGGTTCTTGCCGTCCACCTTGCTGCGGTAGAGCGCGCGGTCGGCGCGGCCAACGGCCGTACTCAGCGGCTCACCGCGTTCCAATTGCGTCACGCCGAACGACAAGGTGCAGAAGATCTCGCCGGAAGAGAAGACGATGGGGTTGCGCTCCACCGCCTGGCGGAAGCGCTCGGCCACGACCAAGGCTTCCGCGGCATCGACGTCCGGCATCAGCAGGATGAACTCCTCGCCGCCCCAGCGCGCCAGCGTGTCCATCGCGCGCGCGCCTTGCTTGAGCGTGCGGGCCACCGAGATCAGCACCTGGTCCCCGGTCTCATGACCATAGGTGTCATTGATCGTCTTGAAAAAATCGATGTCCATCATGAGCAGGCAGGCACGGCTACCGGTGCGCTGGCAGCGGACCAGCTCCTGGTCGGCCACCAGCTGGAAATGGCGCCGGTTGTACAGGCCGGTCAGGGCATCCTGCGTGGCCTGGGCATGCAGGGAGCGCTCGGCCTGAAAGATCTTGCGCCGGTAATAGATCGACAGCGAGGAGAACATCGAGATGAAGATCGTGATGTTCAGCCACTTCAGCGCCACCAGGGCGCTGTCCGACAGCGGTGCCAGCGGCCCCAGGCTGCGCGACAGAAAATCCAGTGTCCCCAGAAACACCAGCAGGGCCACGACAAAAGCGAGCGACTGCCGGCGTGAGTTGGTCAGGATGACCGATGGGATGAACATCAGCAGCAGGTAGTGGAAACCGCTGTCCCAACCAGTCATCAGCGTGCCGATCACGGCATGCACAAACGCCTCCAGCCAGATCAGCAAGGCACCAGCGCGCAGCTTCTGCTGTTGTGCCAGCCGGTAGGCGGCGGCATACATGGCCACGCTCAGCACGTTGATCCAGGCCAGCCAGGGCGAATCCACGACCAGAAAGAACAGGAAATAGATGCAGTCGACCCCAGCGGCCAGCAAGGCCACGCGCGCCATGGAAGAGGCGATCGCAGCCTGGGCCGACGGGCTGTACAAAGGTCTGGGCGTGGGAGTGGCGGGTGATGTCACGGCTCGATTCTACCGGGGGGGGTGTACAGATTGAGCACGAGAAATACAGCCATATTGGGGGACTACTGGCTCTTTCTGTCGGTGGCAAGGGATGACTCGGAATTCGTCTGGCACAAATTTCACGGTGCAGCGCCAAAAACAAAGCCCCGCACGAGGCGGGGCTTGTTATTGGCGGAAACGGAGGGATTCGAACCCTCGATGAGGCTCTACACCCCATACTCCCTTAGCAGGGGAGCACCTTCGGCCACTCGGTCACGTTTCCTAAAGTCAGGCGAGATTATCGCACGACTTCAATGCAATTTCACGCCTTCGGCTGATCCAGATCGAACGCCTTGTGCAGCGCGCGCACGGCCAGCTCCATGTACTTCTCGTCGATCACGACGGAGGTCTTGATTTCGCTGGTGGAAATCATCTGGATGTTGATGCCTTCTTCGCTCAAGGAACGGAACATCTTGCTGGCAATGCCGACATGACTGCGCATGCCGATGCCGACGATCGACACCTTGCAGATCTTGGTGTCGCCCAGGACGTCCTGTGCGCCAAGACTCGGCACCACTTTGTCCTTGAGCAGGTCGATCGCACGCGCATAGTCGTTGCGGTTGACGGTGAAGCTGAAGTCGGTCTTGCCATCCTTGCTGATGTTCTGGATGATCATGTCGACTTCGATGTTGGCATCGGCCACGGCGCCCAGGATCTGGTACGCGATGCCCGGCTTGTCGGGCACGCCGACCACGGAAATCTTGGCTTCGTCGCGGTTGAATGCAATGCCGGAAACAATGGCTTGTTCCATTTTTTCGTCTTCCTCAAAAGTGATCAACGTGCCAGACTTGGCTTCCTCAGCGAGGTCAATATCCCAGGGCGTGAAGCTGGAGAGCACACGCAGCGGCACCTTGTATTTGCCGGCGAACTCGACCGAGCGGATCTGCAGCACCTTGGAGCCCATGGAGGCCATCTCCAGCATCTCCTCGAAGCTCACGGTCTGCAGGCGGCGCGCTTCCGGCACCACGCGCGGGTCGGTGGTGTAGACGCCGTCAACGTCGGTGTAGATCAGACACTCGTCGGCCTTCATGGCCGCGGCGACTGCCACCGCCGAGGTGTCGGAGCCACCCCGCCCCAGCGTGGTGATGTTGCCCTGCTCATCCAGCCCCTGGAAACCGGTCACGATCACCACTCGTCCGGCGGCCAGATCGGCCCGCACGCGCTTGTCGTCGATCGATTCGATGCGTGCCTTGGTGTAGGCGCTGTTGGTCAGGATCGGCACCTGCCAGCCGGCGTAGCTGACCGACTCCATGCCTTCAGCCTGCAAGGCAATCGCCAGCAAGGCGCTCGAGGCCTGCTCGCCGGTGGCGGCCAGCATGTCGAGTTCGCGGTTGGTGGCATCAGACGCCTTGGCAGGCGCCAGCTCCTTGGCCAGGCCCAGCAGACGGTTGGTCTCGCCACTCATGGCCGAGGGCACCACCACCATCTGGTGGCCGGCGCGCGCCCATTTGGCGACGCGTTTGGCGACATTGCGAATGCGCTCGGTAGAGCCCATCGACGTGCCGCCGTATTTGTGAACGATCAATGCCATTGAATTAGTCGGATTGGTGGCTTGGCCTGCGCAGCGCGCTGTGGCTCGCCGGTGTCAACACAAGTGTGTGCCCTGCCCCGGTGACGCACCTGCGAGCAAAACCTAGGGATTGTACCAAGTCAGCACTGCGCCCTGCCGCTCGACAAAGCCGGCACCGACCTTAAGGCGGATGCGGTGGCCGCGCGTGGTGCAGGCGGCCACCTGGTCCAGCAGCTCCTGCAGCTGGGCGGCACTGGGTACCGTGCCGTGCGCGCTGCGCAACCAGTGACGCAGCACATTGGCCTGGCGCGCCCGGCTCAAGGCCTGCAGGCGGGCGATCTGCGGTGGCAGGCCGGTGTGTGTCAGGTCGTCGAGCGCCACCTCGTTCAGCAGCCGTTGTGCTTCGGCGGCATGGGCCGCACTGCGGGCCAAGGTGTCGCGGAACTGGGGAAAGGTGTCAGCCAGGGCCGGCAGCAGGCGCGCGCGGATGCGGTTGCGTGTGAACTTTTCGTCGACATTGGTCGGGTCCTCGACCCAGGCCACGCCACGCTCGCGCAGCCAGTGGCGCAGCTCGGCCCCGGGCACATCGAGCAGTGGCCGGAAATAGTGAAGGCCATCACGCACCCACTCGGCCGGCATGGCACTCAGGCCCGGCAGGCCGGCGCCGCGGCTCAGCGCCAGCAGCAGGGTCTCGACCTGGTCATCCGCCTGCTGCGCAACCGCTATGTTTTTGATAGCGCCTGGCGCAATATCTTCCTGGGCTAGGACCCGAAAAGCCTCGTAACGCGCATGGCGCGCGGCCGCCTCCGGGCTCTCCCCTGGGGCATGGCGCGCATCGACCCGGCTCACCCGCAACGGCACGCCCAGGCGCGCGCAGAACTCGCGGCCGTGCTGCTCGAAGGTGTCGGCTGCCGCCTGCAGCCCGTGGTGGACGTGGAAGGCGCAGACCTGGCCCGGCCACTTTTCGGCACAGGCCAGCAGCAGCGCGGTGGAGTCGGCACCGCCGCTGTAGGCCACCGCCAGCGGCAAACCGGGCTCGAACTCGCCCATAGCTTGCGCCAGCGTCTTGCTCATGGGATGAACTCCGCCCCGTGCACCGTGGTGCGCGACAGGCCAGCCGTCTTACTTGCCGCTGGTCTTGGTGTCGGTGAAACGGCCATAGCTCTGCAGGCGCTCATAACGACGCTCCAGCAGTTCCTTGACCTTGAGGTCGGCGACCTGACGGTAGGCCTCGCCCAGGGCGCGCTTGAGGAAAGCCGCCATCTGCTTGTGATCGCGGTGTGCACCGCCGACCGGCTCGTTGACGATCTTGTCGATCAGTCCCATGGCCTTGAGGCGGTGGGCAGTGATGCCCAGGGCTTCGGCGGCTTCCTGCGCCTTGTCCGCGGTCTTCCACAGGATGGAGGCACAGCCCTCGGGGCTGATGACGGAATAGACCGAGTACTGCAACATCAGCACCTGGTCGGCCACCGAAATGGCCAGCGCACCGCCAGAGCCGCCTTCACCGATGATGGTGGTGATGATCGGCACTTCCAGCTGCGCCATCTCGAAGATGTTGCGGCCAATGGCTTCCGATTGGCCGCGCTCCTCGGCGTCAATGCCGGGGTAGGCGCCAGGGGTGTCGACAAAGGTGAACACCGGCAGCTTGAATTTCTCGGCTGTCTTCATCAGGCGCAGCGCCTTGCGGTAGCCCTCCGGCTTGCTCATGCCGAAGTTGCGCATGCCGCGCTCCTTGGTGTCGCGCCCCTTTTGCTGGCCGAGCACCATGCAGGCGTTGCCGTTGAAGCGGGCCAGGCCGCCGACGATGCTCAGGTCGTCGGCAAAGTGGCGGTCGCCGTGCAGCTCGACGAAATCGGTGAACAGTTCATTGACGTAATCCAGCGTGTAGGGACGCTCAGGGTGGCGTGCGATCTTGGTGATCTGCCACGGCGTCAGGTTGCTGTAGACATCCTTGGTCAGCTGCTGGCTCTTCTTGCTCAGCTGGTCGATTTCTTCGGTGATGTCCACCGCCGACTCGTTCTGCACGTAGCGCAGTTCTTCAATCTTGGCTTCGAGTTCGGCAATCGGTTGCTCGAAATCGAGGAATGTTTTTTTCGCCATCGACTAACTCCTTGTTCTCTGCGTTGGCACCTCAGGCGGCTCGCCTGCCACGGGGCAGACGCCGGTCAGGCCAACGGCTAATACTCCACCGGCACGGGGTCGAGGGAGCGCCAAATATACCAAGTTGCCACGCTGCAATAAGGCGCCCAGGCGGCGGCCACTTCGCGCGCATCGCTGCGGCTGACGGATTCACCGGAAAAATAGTTGCGGCTGATGCCGTTGATCAGGCCCACATCGTCCAGCGGCAGCACGTTGGGCCGCATCAGGTGGAAGATCAGGAACATCTCGGCCGTCCAGCGGCCAATGCCGCGGATGTCCACCAGCTCGGCGATGATGGCTTCGTCGTCCATGCCTTCCCAGGCGGCCACCTGCACCAGATCGTTGTCGAAGTGCAGCGCCAGGTCCACCAGGTACTCGACCTTGCGCACGCTCAAGCCGGCCGCGCGCATGTCGTCGACCTTGAGTTTGAGCACATTGGCCGGCGTCATCTTTTTCGGCAACGCGACAAAGCGCTCCCACACCGTCTGTGCCGCCTTGACCGAGATCTGCTGGCCCACGATGCTGCGCGCCAGCGTGGTGAAGGCGTCCCCCCGGGTCTGCAGGCAGGCGTCGCCATGCTGCGGAATGAGCCGCTTCATCACCCGATCCTTCTTCATCAGGTGCTTGCAGGCCTCGTCCCAGTAGTCCGGCGTGAAGATCTTGGGCGCTATGCTTTTGGTCGCGGGCACATCACGCCTTTCGGGAGCTCGCGGCCCCAGTCATCATGCACCTCGTCACTGCGCCACCTCCCAGGTGGTGCCGGTGGACGAGTCCTTCAGGACAATGCCTTGCGCCAGCAGTTCGTTGCGAACGCGGTCGGCCTCGGCAAAGTTCTTCGCCTGCTTGGCCGCCGCACGCTGCTCGATCAGGGCGCGAATCGCGGCCTCGTCCAGGCTGGAGCCGGCCTTGAGGAATTTCTCCGGGTCGTCCTGCAGCAGGCCCAGGCAGCCGCCCAGCGCCTTGAGCAGGCCGGCCGTTTGGGGCGAGCCGGTCTTGTTCACTTCCGTGGCCAGCTCAAACAGCACCGCCATCGCCTCGGGCGTGCCGAAATCCTCGTCCATGGCAGACTTGAAGCGGGCGGCGTACGAATTGAGCCAGTCGATTTCCAGCGTGGCCGGCTTGACGCTGTGCAGTGCGGTGTACAGGCGCTTGAGCGCGCCGCGGGCATCGTCCAGGTGGGCATCGCTGTAGTTCAGCGGGCTGCGGTAGTGCGCGCGGATGATGAAAAAGCGCACCGTCTCCGGGTCGTACTTGGCCAGGATCTCGCGGATGGTGAAGAAGTTGCCCAGCGACTTGGACATCTTCTCGTTGTCCACGCGCACGAAGCCGTTGTGCATCCAGACCCGGGCCAGCGGCTTGCCGGTGGCACCCTCGCTCTGGGCGATCTCGTTCTCGTGGTGCGGGAACTGCAGGTCGGCACCGCCGCCGTGGATGTCGAAGCTCTCGCCCAGCATCTCGCAGCTCATGGCCGAGCACTCGATGTGCCAGCCCGGGCGCCCCGGGCCGTAGGCACTGTCCCACTTGGCCTCGGCTGGCTCGCTGGCCTTGGCCGATTTCCAGAGCACGAAGTCGAGCGGGTCGTCCTTGCCGTCCAGCACCGCCACGCGTTCGCCAGCGCGCAACTCGTCGAGCGACTTGCCGGATAGCTTGCCGTAGCCGGGGAACTTGCGCACGGCGTAGTTCACGTCGCCATTGCCGGCCTGGTAGGCCAGGCCTTTTTGGGCCAGCGTGCCAATCAGGCTCAGCATCTGCGGCACGTACTCGGTGGCGCGCGGCTCATGCGTCGGGCGCTCGATGCCCAGCGCATCGGCGTCCTGGTGCAGCGCGTCCACCATGCGGTCGGTCAGCGAGCGGATGGTCTCGCCGTTGTCCAGCGCGCGCTTGATGATCTTGTCGTCGATGTCGGTGACGTTGCGCACATAGGTCACCCGATAGCCGCTGGACTTCAGCCAGCGTTGCACCACGTCGAAGGCCACCATGGCACGCGCATGGCCCAGGTGGCACAGGTCGTAGACCGTCATGCCGCAGACGTACATGCGGACATGGCCGGGCTCGATCGGGGTAAAAGGTTCCAGCGCACGCGACAGCGTGTTGTATATGCGCAAACTCATGAATATTTCTAAAGCGGGCCAAACGACCGGCGCGACCGGTCGGAAACGTTGGCGAGGCTACAATCCAACGCAGTATAAAGCCCCGCGATTTGTCATCCGACACGGGCTTGCACCCATCTACGATTTATGAAGCACGGTAGCGCCAAAATTTCTCACCTTCTCCGGCTGCTTGCATTGGCAGGCAGTTTGGCCCTCCCGTCCGTTCATGCTGATGAGTACAGTGACGTCAACAAGCTGGTCGCCGCCGGCAAGCTGGCCGACGCCCAGAGCAAGGCCGACCAGTACCTCGCCACCAAGCCGCGCGACCCGCAGATGCGCTTCATCAAGGGCGTGATCCAGCGCGAGACCGGCAAGACCAATGACGCCATCGCCACCTTCACCAAGCTGACCGAGGACTACCCCGAGCTGCCCGAGCCCTACAACAACCTGGCCGTGCTTTATGCCGGCCAGGGCCAGTTCGACAAGGCGCGCGCCGCGCTGGAGATGGCGATCCGCACCAACCCCAGCTACTCGACGGCGCACGAGAACCTGGGCGATGTCTACGCCAAGCTCGCCAGCCAGGCCTACAACAAGGCCCTGCAACTCGACAGCGGCGCCACCGCCCAGCCCAAACTGGCCCTGATCCGCGAACTGTTCGACCCCGCCGCCAAGGGCCAGCGCCCCGCCACCCCGGCGCCGGCAGCCCCCCAGGTTACGCCAGCGGCACCCGTCGCCCCGGCGCCGGCCGCCGTCCCCGCAGCCAAACCGGCCGTGGTGGCAACCGCCCCCGCCGCACCAGCAGCCCCGGTCACGGCGGCCAAGCCAGTGACGGCCGACCACGCCGCCAAGGATGTGGAAGCCACTGTGCGCGCCTGGGCCAAGGCCTGGGCCAACAAGGACATGAACGCCTACCTCGGCGCCTACGGCAAGGAATTCGATCCGCCGGGCAAGCTGTCGCGCAGCAGCTGGGAAAGCGAGCGGCGCCAGCGCATCACCGGCAAATCGGCCATCAGCGTCAAGCTGGAAAACCTGAGCGTGAGTGTCAACGGCACCAAGGCAGTGGCAAAATTCCGCCAGGACTACAAGGCTGACGCACTGGCGGTTTCCAGCCGCAAGACGCTTGATCTGGTCAAATCAGGCGATCGCTGGCTGATCGTCAGAGAATCGACGGGAACCTGAAGCCATGATCCGTGTCCCACAGGAATGCCGGCGGGACTCCCCACATTGCTTTTGAACTGACATGACCCAAGGATTTTTAGCGTTTTTGCTCATTGCTGCCACCGGCCTGTTCACAGCGCCGGCAAGCGCCGACAACGGCAAAAAAAGCCAGAAACCCAACGCTGCCGCCCCCGCTGCCCGCAACACCACCACCAACGATGGCGTGGCCGAAGCCCGGCTGATCGAGGTCTACCGCCTGACCGGCCATGGCAAGACGCGCGAAGCACTGGCACGGGCCGAGAGCCTGGTGCGTGACTACCCCAACTTCCAGCTGGCCCAGCTGGTCTATGGCGATCTGCTGACCTCGCGCACGCGTGCGCTGCGCAAGTTCGGTGATGTGCCCGAAATTCTGGCCCACAGCGCCGGCTTGGCCGAGTTGCGTGACGAATCGCAGATGCGGCTCAAGGCCCTGCGCGAGCGGCCGCCAGCCGGCACCATCCCTTCGCAGTTCCTGGCCTTGTCGCCGCGCAATAAGCACGCCATTGCGGTGGATGCCTCGCGTTCGCGCCTGTACCTGTTCGAAAACAGCGAGCGCGGTCTGAACCTGGTGGCCGACTATTACATCTCGGTGGGCAAGTCCGGCATCGAGAAGGCGGTCGAAGGCGATGCACGCACGCCGCTGGGCGTGTACTTCATCACCAGCAACCTCGATCCCAAGTCGCTGCGCGACTTCTACGGCACGGGCGCCCTGCCGATCAACTACCCCAACGTGCTGGACAGCAAGCGCGGCAAGACCGGCCGCGGCATCTGGCTGCACGGCACGCCGCCCAACCAGTTTTCTCGCCCGCCGCTGGCCTCGGATGGCTGTGTCGTGCTGGCCAACCCCGATCTGGACCGCCTCATCCGCACCGTCGAAGTCCGCACCACGCCGGTGGTGATTTCGCACAAGCTGGACTGGGTGGCTCCGCACAGCACCCGCGCCCAGAGCAAACCCTTCGAAGAGGCCCTGACCGCCTGGCGCAACGCCAAGTCCAGCGGCAACATCGATCAGCTGCTGAGCTTCTACACGGCCGACTTCAACAGCAACGGCAAGACCCTGCGCGAGTGGGCACCGTCCCTGCGCAGCGAAGTCGATCGCGTCAAGGGCCGGCCGATCCAGCTGAAGGACCTGTCCTACCTGCGCTGGACCGATGCCGCCGACACCATGGTCGTGACCTTTGGCGAAGTGCCCGACGGCACGCGCACCGGCCCGACCAAACGACAGTACTGGATTCGCGAAGGCAGCCAGTGGAAGATTTTTTACGAAGGCAACCTCGGATGACCTCCCAGCCCTCCTCCCTCCTGCGCCGTATTTTTCTGGCTGGCGCCGCGGCTGTGTTGCTGCACGGCACGGCCATCGCCCAGTCGGCGCCGCGCGTTGCGCTTGCCACCAGCGCGGGTGACATCGTGCTGGAGCTCTACCCGGACAAGGCCCCCAAGACCGTGGCCAACTTCCTGCAGTACGTGGCCGAGCGCCAGTATGAAGGCACCATCTTCCACCGCGTGATGGACGGCTTCATGATCCAGGGCGGCGGCTTCACCCCCGACATGCAGCAAAAGCCCACGCGTGACCCGATCCCACTGGAGGCCAACAACGGCCTGAAGAACGATCGCGGCACCATCGCCATGGCGCGCACCGGCAACCCGAATTCCGCCACGGCGCAGTTTTTCATCAACGTGGTCGACAACCGCGGCCTCAATGCCCCCATGCCCGACGGCTATGGCTACGCCGTGTTCGGCAAGGTCGTCTCCGGCATGGACGTGGTCGACAAGATTCGCACCAGCCCCACCGGCAACAAGGGCATGCACCAGAACGTACCGCTTACCCCCATCCTCATCAAGTCGGCGACCCTGCTGAAATAAGAAAGCATCATCATGAGCAATCCCCAAGTCGAACTCCAGATCGCCGGCCTCGGCACCATCACGCTCGAACTCGACGCCGCCAAGGCGCCGAAGTCGGTGGAAAACTTCCTGGCCTATGTCAACAAGGGCCACTATGACAACACCATCTTCCACCGCGTCATCCCCGGCTTCATGATCCAGTGCGGCGGCTTCGAGCCCGGCATGAACCAGAAGCCGACCGACAAGCCGATCGAGAACGAGGCCAACAACGGCCTGAAGAACGACAAGTACACCATTGCCATGGCCCGTACCAACGACCCGCACTCGGCCTCGTCACAGTTCTTCATCAACGTGGCTGACAACGGCTTCCTCAACCACACAGCACCGTCCGCCCAGGGCTGGGGTTATGCCGTGTTCGGCAAGGTGGTCGCCGGCACCGACGTGGTCGACAAGATCGCCGCCGTCAAGACGGGCCAGAAGGGCTACCACGGCGATGTGCCGAAAGAGGACGTGGTGATCGAGAAGGCCACCGCTCTGGCCTGATGGCCTGATCTCCCACTCGCATGGACCCGACCACCCCCCGGATCGCGGAGCTCACCGCTCCTGCGGCCTGGCAGGTGGTCGATTTCATTTCCGACCTGCACCTGCAGGCGAGCGAGCCCGCCACGGTACAAGCCTGGGCGCACTACATGGCGCACACCCGCGCCGATGCGGTGTTCATCCTGGGCGACCTGTTCGAGGTCTGGGTTGGCGATGACGGACCGGCCAGCACAGACGTTGAGTCCCGTTTCGAGGCCCACTGCGTCCACCTCCTGCACACTACCGCCCAACGTCGTGCCGTTTTCCTCATGCACGGCAACCGCGACTTCCTGCTCGGGGACGCGTTTGCCCAGGCCGCTGGCCTGCATCTGTTGGCCGATCCCACGGTGCTGACCTTTGGCGCGCAACGTTGGCTGCTCTCGCATGGCGACGCCCTGTGCCTGGACGACACCGACTACCTGCAATTCCGGGCCCAGGTCCGCAGCCCCGAATGGCAACAGGCCTTTCTGGCCAAGCCGCTTTCGGAGCGCCGCGCCATCGCACGCGGCCTACGCACCGAAAGCGAGGCCCGCAAGCGCAGCGGTGCCGTGTACGCCGATGTCGATGCCACCGCCGCTGCGGGCTGGCTGCACGCGGCCCAGGCGCGTGAACTGATCCACGGCCACACCCACAAGCCGGCGGACCACGCCTTCGGCGACGGCCTGCGCCGACGCGTGCTGAGCGACTGGGACGCCGCCGCCACACCGCCGCGTGCCGAAGTGCTGCGCCTGCAGCTGGACGCCGGGGCCGTGCAGGTCCAGCGCCTGCCGACCCAGCAAGCGGTCTGACCATGTGGGGCTGGCTGCGGCGCTTGGCCGGCACCGCCCGGGCGCCCCGCGACATCCCGGAGGTCCTGTGGCAAATCACCCTGACCGACTACCCGTTTCTTGCTGCCTGCACGCACGCTGAGCAACAACGCCTGCGCGAGCTCAGCGCCCGCTTCCTGGCCGACAAGGAATTCCACGGCGCCCAGGGACTGGTCATTACGGATGCCATGGCGGTGGCGATTGCCGCCCAGGCCTGCCTGCCGGTGCTGCACTTCGGCACCAGCCACCAGCCCTTGGACTGGTATGACGATTTCGTTGGCATCGTGGTGCACCCGGACGAAGTGGTGGCGCAACGCGAAGTGACGGATGAAGCTGGCGTGGTCCACCGCTATCACGAAGTACTGGCCGGCGAGGCCATGGCGGCGGGCCCGGTGATGCTGAGCTGGCAGGATGTGACCGCGGCCTCCAGCGAGAGTGGCTACAACGTGGTCATCCACGAGTTCGTCCACAAGCTCGATCTGCGCGATGGCCAGCCCGACGGCTGCCCGCCCCTGCCCGCCGGCTTTCTGGGCATGAGCAGCGCACGCGGGGCACGCGACCACTGGCGGGCCACGCTGCAAGCCAGCTTTGAAAATTTCCGCGAACAGGTGATCCGGGCCGAGCTCTTTGGCGCGCCGCCGCCCTGGCTCGACCCCTATGGGGCCGAGGCCATCGACGAGTTCTTCGCCGTGGCCAGCGAAGCCTATTTCGTCAACCGACCGCAGTTCGCGCAAGACTTTGTCGCACTGCTGCCCTTGTTCGACGCCTTTTACCGGCCCGGCGCCTGAAGGCGTCGGTCGTGAAGATCAGCGACGCAACAAGACCTTCAGGGCATTCTGCAGGCGCCGCGCCTGCTCAGCCTCGAAGGCCGCGCCCAGCACGCGCGCCGTATCCTGGCCCCAGGTCTGTACCGGCGTCGGATCATTGCGCTTGGTGAGCAACTGCAGTTGCAGGGCACGGCGTGCATCCAGCGCCGCCGCCGGTGTCGGCACCTCGGCCGCGATCTCCAGCCGCAGCAAGGCGGTGGCAGCCTCGCCGGAAGCCGCTGCCGACAAGGCCTGGCTCCACAAGGTGCGCACCGCCGGCGTGACCCGGCTGCCCAACTCCTGTACTGTCGGCAACTGACTGGCATCGCGCTGCTCCCAGGCTGAGAGCAGATGCGTCAACGACTCGCCATGGGCCTGAGCCGCCAGCTTCTTCAGCGCCATCTGCGCATGTTCCAGCGCCTCGCGCTGGGCACGGAAAGCCGCATCGCCCAGACGCGGCTGATCACGGTAGGACTCGCGCAAGGGTTCGCGTCGGCCGCCGCGTTCCGCGCCGCGATCGGCTCCACGCTCATCGCGACGCCCCCCCTCGCGCCGCTCGCCGGGCCGGCCTCGGCCGGCCGGTGCTGCCGGCTCGGCCTTTTTCATGCCGGGACGGTCGTCACCACGCACGGCCACCACCGGCTTGCGCGGCTTGGCCGGCTCAGCAACAGGCGCAGCGGCTTCGGCCGGGGCCTCCTCCGCTCCTGTTTCTGTAGCTACTGGCGCAGATTCCACGGGGGCTTGAGCCTGTTTTTCCTCTGAAATAGGCGCTCCCTCGGAGGCGCGCAGCGCGCTCTCCAACGCGTTCATGGCAGCCCGGATGGTCTGCGCATCACCACCGGCATTGGCCGCTTCCAGCGCCTTGGCCGCTTCCATCACGTGGCGGTCGCGCTCGCTCATGGCGCTGGAGACCTTCTCGCGCTCGGCCGTCTTGCGGTTGAAGGCTTCGTCAATCGGCTTGCGGAAGGCATCCCAGAGCTTTTGCTCATGACGGCGCTCCATCGGCACGGCATGGGCTTCGGCCTGCCAGCGCTGCTGCAAGGCCTTGACGGCGTCGATGCGCAACACGGGCGCCGCGCCCAGCACCGCCGCCTCTTCGATCATGGCCTGGCGGCGCTGCTGGCTCGCCTTTTGCACCGCTTCCAGCGGTGCGCTGGCCGCCGCCATGGCGGACTTCCACAACGGCTGCAGCTCGGAGAAGGCCTTTTCGCTCAGGTGGCCGGCTTCGCGCCAGCGCTCGGCGAACTGATGCAGCGCGCGGCTGAAGCCCTTCCAGTCATCGCCGGCTGCGGTCGGGTTCGCCGCCGCCCAGGCCTTGAGTTCCTCGACCAGCGCGAGCCGCTGGGTCCGGTGTTCGGCCGCCTCGGCCCGAACCTTGTCCAGCCAGGCCTCGACCACCTTGTGCGCCTGGTTGCAGGCTTCGTCGAAGCGTTTCCACAGCGCGTGGTTGGGCACACCGCCCTGGTCGGTCTGTTTCCACTGATCGCGCAGGGCGCGCAGGGTTTCCTGCATCTTGCGTCCGCCCAGGGCCTGGCCCTCGGGCCGGTTCAGCAAGGCTTCGGCCTTGCCCACCAGTTCCTCGCGCAGCTGGTCGGCGCGCCAGCGCTGCCAGCCTTCGAGTTCGCCGGCCGCGGCCAGGGCCGCATGGACCTGCTTGTCGAGCGCGTCGTCGATGTGGCGGCCATGTTCCTTGAGCGCCTGGCGCAGGTTGGCGGCCGCACCGGTGCTGGCCTTGCCGTGGCCTTCAGCCACTTCCTGCTCCAGTTTTGAGAGCGCCTCGCGCACGGCGGACGTGGCCTGGGCACGGATTTGAGGGTCAACTTTCGGTTTGACCGGCTGCGGCGCCGCTTCGGCGGGCAGGCCGCGTGCCTGGCGCAACTCATCGGCCCACACCGGCACTTGCGGCAAGGCCACCGCCGGATCGGCTGCGGCCGAAACCGCCTGCGCCAGCGCAGCACTGAACGCCTCCCACACCAGCGTCAGCTGCCCGCGTGAGGTCTCCAGTTGCGGCGGAAAACGCGCATCGACGCTGGCCCAGCTGGCATCACCCGGCAAAGCCGCCGCCTGCTGCTGCCAGTTGGTCACGTCGGTACGCAAGGCGTCTGCGGCGGCCTGGGCGTCCTTCCACGACTTGGTGGACAGCACCTCGATGCGCTGCGCCAGCAGCACCGCCGCCTCGCGCTGCACCTGCACACGATGCTGCAAATCTTCGATCACCTTGACCCGCTCGGCCAGTTGCACCTTGAGGCCGGCCAAGGGTTCGCGGCTCAGCGGCGCCCCCGCTTTGGCGGCATCGCGCTGCCAGGCCAGGGCGTCGGCGATATTGAGCTTGCCGGCCTCAAGCAGCGCCTGCGCCTTGGCCGCCCACTCGGTCGCCATCGCCTCCTGCCCCTTGGCGCGGCGGATGTCGTCCAGCCGCTCGCGAAGCAGTTTGGCCGCGCCCTTGTCCTTCACGCTGAGTTCCTTGAAAACCGCCTGCAGCTGTTCGGGCTCGGGCTCGCTGGCCAGCCACTCGCGCACGCGCGCCGCGCGTTCGCCGGAGGTGGCCGCAGAGAATGCGCCACCGGTGAGGGCGTCAAGTTGTTGGAGGTCGTTCGGTTTGGCAGGCACGGAGGAGTTCACGGTGAGCTCGGCAGCAAGGTGGATCGGAAGGGGTTCAACCGCGTATTGTCGCCCCGAACGGCGCTGCGCTTCATGCCCGGCGCATGTTTTTGCGCCAGGGGCTTATTTCATCGTCAGCGAGAGCTCGGCATGGGGCACCCATTTGGCGTCAGCGGCCTGCGCTTTGGCAGCCCCCAGGAACAGGCGATCCAGAGGCAGTTCGCGGCGGCTCAGATAGTCCTTCACCGCCACACCACGCGCCAGTGCCAGTTCCTGCATCTGCTGCTCGCTCACCGGAATGCTGGCCAACAACAGCGCCTCCATCTCGGCCGGTGGCAGGTCCTTGGCAAAACCCAGCAGATTGCGCGGTTTGGAGATCTGGGCACGCCGGTACACCGCCTTGAGCAACTCCGGCCGCTCGGCCTGGGTCAGCGCTTCAACGGCGTCGGCCGGTTTGCCGGCCACCACCGCCGCGCGCCGTTTTTCGGCCTGCATCAGCGCGCTCAGGCGTTCGCGCTTGTAGCCCTCGCGTTCGGCTTCCAGGCTGGCGGTACCGGCCACCGTCATGGTCAGCGCCGGACGCTCCTTCATGGCCTTGACCACCTTGTCCAGATTGGTTTGCGCCTCCGCACTGAGCACGGCCGATCCGGGTGCAAAAGGCACCGTCCCGAGCTCACCGTCATCGTCGCCATCAAAGGCCGACGCCAGCAGGGCAAATGGCGAGGTGATGGCCTTGGCGATCAGGTTCATGATCATCTTGAAAATGAGGGACCCGAGGCGGAACTCGGGATCGTTGAGCGAGCCGCTGATCGGCAGGTTGAGGTCGATCACGCCATCGCTGTCGGCCAGCAGCGCCACCGCCAGCCGCACCGGCAGGCTGTTGGGAGCGCCTTCAACCGGGTCGCCGAAGGTCAGCTGGTTGAGCACCAGCTTGTTGCGCGCCACCAGTTGCCCGTCCGGCTCCACCTTGTAGGCCACGTCCATGGCCAGCTTGCCGCGCTCGATGCCATGCCCGGCATATTTCACGCTGTAGGGCGACAAGGGCGGCAGCTCGAGATCGCGCATCTTGCCGGTGATGTCCAGCGCCAGCGGCTTGGCCAGCGGGTTGAGCTTGCCCAGGATTTCGATCGTGGCCGTGCCCTCGGCACGGCCGCGCAGCTCCAGATCGGCCATGGCCGCTGGCGTGCCGGCTTCGCCGCTGGCAGGCACGGATGAGAAGGCGCTGAGCCGGCCGGTCAACTCGGTCAGGTTGGCACTGTAGTTGGGCTTGATGAAGCGGTCGGAAAAAAGCACCCGGCCATTGACCAGGCTGACCGGCCCCATCTCGATCAGCGGAGCCAACGCGGCAGGCGCCACATGGGCCTCGGCCTTGGCCGTGGCGGCGGGCGTCGCAGCAAGGACTGTCGGTGACGCGGTTGCCTCGGTCGCTGCTGCGGCGGCGGTGGGCTTCACGACATCCTGCAAGTTGATGCGCCCGTTTTCGTTGATGATGACACGCGCATAAAAGTCGCTCAACGCGGTTTCTGCCACCGCCACCCGGGTCGCCTGCCCTGGTGCCAGCGCCACCCGCAGACCGCGCAGGCTCAGCGCTTTCCAGCTCAGCAGCTCTTCACTCAGAAAGGCGTCCTGCGTCTGCTCTGCCGTCGGCACTGTATTGGCCAGCAGGTCTTCCAACAGGGCATCGCCACGGAGCCTGAACACCGGACCGCGGGGCGTTTGCGCATAACGGACATCACCCTGGAAACCGGCATCCGCCCGCGCCAAGCGCAGATTGAGCACATCCGTCAGATAGGGCATCACGGCATGGGCCGGCAGATCAACGGCCTGGACACGGCCCTGCACAGCCAGTGGCTGCATGGCCAGACTCCCCGTGAACGCCAGTTGCCCCGGCTCGCCGCGGCGCGCTCGCATACGGGCCGAGAGCTTGAGCGGACCGGGTTGGCGGCTGTCGGTGGCGAAGTCCTTCAGCTGCAGCGACAGGGCTGAAATGTCGAATACCACGGGCCGGCCTGCGGCGCGATCGGCATACCGGATCTGCCCGCCTTCCAGGGCCGCCTCGTTCACCACCACCCGCCAGGGTGTGGCACCCGGGGACGGCTTGGCACCGTCGGTGCTCCCCTGCGGCTTTTGCGCCGTGGCATGGGCGGCCGACTCCGGGAGGGGCATGGCCGGCTGCAACCAGCGCTCGAACATCCAGCGTCCTTCGCGGTCACGCTCCACCGCCACCGAGGGCTGCGTGATGGCCAGCTTGGCCAACGTCACACTGCGTTCGCCAAGCTTGATCTCGGCGTCCTGCACTTCAAGCAGGTTGAGCGCCAGCGGCCAGTTGCGGTCCGTCCGGCTCTGGGCGCCCAGGGTCAACTTGCTGGCCTCCAGCCGGGGCACCTGCAGTTGCCACTGCCCCCCCTTCCATTGCAAAGCCAGTTGCGCACTGAGGTTCCCGCCCAGTGCCGGCTCGATCACTTGCGCCGCATAGGGCGTCGCCAGCGCAAGCGGCAGGTTCTTGAGTTCGGCATGGACCGTTGCCGCCTGCTCACTGGCCTGCCCCTTGAAGCTCAACTGCGCCAAGGCAGGAGCCCCGTCCGTCTTGGCTGCACGAGGGTTGTTGCCGTTCGGGAGGGTACCCCCCACCAGTGCCAACGAGCCCGTGAAGCTGGCGGGCTGCCGCAAAGGCAGGGCCAAGGTCGTTGCATCCAGCGTCAGGTCTCGCACATCGATCCGGGCAGCGGGCGTCACCGCAGCATCACGCCAGCGCACCTGGCCACCACGGACCGTGAACTTGGCAAGCGCCAGCTGCCAGGCCTTGGCCGGGGCGGCGGGTTGCGCCGTTGCGCCCTCCTGCTTGGGCCGGGATCCACCCGCGTCTTGAGGAAACGCCAGATTCAGCAGATTGATCGCACCGGCCTTGTCACGACGGGCTTCCAATGTCGGCCCCGTCAGCTCGACCGACGCCAGTTTGACGATCTGCTCCAGAGGCCGGACGTCGGCCATATCGATCTGCAGGGTTTCCAGTGCCAGCAGATCCTGCCCTTGGGCATCGGCCAATTGCATGCCTTTGATTTCAATGGCACCGCTGAGCCGCACCGAAGGTTTGGCTCCCTGCTCAAAATGCAGCCGCACATCCGCCCCGGCAACCCCAGCCAGCACATTGACCGGCAAACTGGCCGGCAGGTAGGGCAGATAGGGCCTCAGGTCCAGATTGGCCAGATGGAGCGTGGCATCCGTCTTGCGTGAAGCCGCAAAAGGCGTGCTTTGCGCGCTGGAATCAAAACGGCTGCCGTTCAGGCGGAAAGCCAGTCTGGGCTCGGTGATGACATCGCGCCGCGATGCCAGGCTGCTCAGAAACGGAATGCTGAGGTTCAATTCACGTACTTCGTGCGTTCGGCCGACGCTCTGGTCAACGAAGTCGATCGAGCCAGACTGCACGGCGATATTGAAGAGGGCAAACCGGGGCAAAGTTGCCGGGGGGCGCTGCGGATCGGCCGGCGCCATGAGTCGCGCCAGGATATCGTCCACGTCATAGTGACCGCCGCCCTGGTACGTCAGCCGCAAGGCCAGACCATCGAGCTGCAACACATCCACCACAGGCGCCAGCCGTAACAAGGATTGCAGCTCGGCATCCAGATAGAGACGCTTGATCTGCAACGGTGGTGCCGCGCCGGGGGTGCCGGCCACGACCAGATCCTCCACCGTCAGTTCCAGCGACCAAGGCCGGAAATGAACGGCGCCCAGACTGACTTGGCGCCCCAGTTGTTCGCCAGCCAGCTTTTCCAGCTGATTTTTGACCAGGCCCGGCACGATGGCCCAGCCCAGTCCCCACAGCACCACGATACCGGCGGCGACCATCAAAGCTCGCCGCACCCACTTGTTTTTCTTGATCGAATCGAGCGTCATGCAGCCAAGTTTGCCCCGGATACCGCCAAGATCAATTCCCAAGTTGAAAAAATTTGTCCAGCCCTGAAAACAAGAAAGCCCGGACGGTTGGCCTGAAGCCTGCCCGCCGGGCTTGACGGCTGGCTCAAGGCCCATGCCGTCTGGGTGACGCAAGGGGGAGAGTCGAGTCCCGCCATGCGCAGGAGGCAAGAGATTGCCTCCATAAATCGCCGGGTTCTGTCAGTCCCAAACACCCAACCGGGCACAGACTGCTTACTACCGACAGTGATTGCCTGATGTGACAGGCCATTCCAATTTAGCGCCACTTTCTCATGATTTCAAATCGCAATTTCAATGAAATAGGACGACTTGATTGAGCGATAACGGGCTTTGACACATGGAATTAAAGGAATAACGAATTCGTTTCTTATTATTGACCTGATATATTGAAGACCTTAAAATTCGGGCAACCCTGCCTTAAGTCAGGGAGAACCCGAACCCGCTGCCGACCCCGGCTACATCGAATCACTGCCCTCGTCAGAGACGACTTGCAGGATTCTGATGACGTACCAACCCAGACGTGACACCTGCTTCCTGACACTGCGACTTTTCTGCGGTGCCTAGGCACAGGCCCACGCGAGAAGAGGAAGTGCTATGACAGCGTTCAAAAGATTAGGTCTGGGCCTCCGAACTTTCGCAGCCGATGTTGCCCAGGGCTTTTTTGAAATTACCCACAACGGCTTTGCCCTCCTCGGGCTGGCTGTGATGTTTGCCACGATCACCCTGGTCGCCCGCCCGGAACTGCGCCAGGCCGGCGAAGTCAAGCTGATGAGCTGGCTGCAAAACCGTCAGATTGCCATCACCGGATTTGTGGTGGAAGTCGACGCCATTGAGCGCGCCACGGCGGCCAATCCCAAAGACTTGCCCAAGCAGCAGGCTGCTGTGGCCTATTGGTTGAGCAAGAAATACCGCGTGGCACCCGAGCCCCTGAGCGCGCTGGTGGCCGAGGCCTATGAAATTGGCAAACGCACCCAGCTGGATCCAACCCTGCTGCTGGCCGTGATGGCGGTCGAATCCGGCTTCAATCCGTTTGCCCAAAGTCCGGTGGGCGCTCAAGGCCTGATGCAGGTCATGACCCGGGTGCACAGCGACAAATACGAAAGCTTTGGCGGCAAATTCGCCGCCTTCGACCCCTTGACCAACCTGCGCGTGGGCGCCAAGGTACTGCAGGAATGCATTGACCGCGCCGGCTCGCTCGAAGGTGGCCTGCGTTTTTATGTCGGCGCCGCCAACCTGGACGATGACAGTGGCTATGGCGCCAAGGTGCTGGCAGAGCACGCCCGCCTGCAGCAAGTGGCCAGCGGCCGCGCCGTGCCGTTCCTGACACCACAGGTCATCCCGGTCACGGCCCCCGCAAAACCCGACGTCTCCACAGAAAAAGTCGCCCTCAGCTGAAGCTTTGCAGGGGCGGCTGCCAGCGTCAGCCCCGCCCGTCAGCTACACTTGAGGGGCACGCGACTGGCGATAGGCGCGCCACCCTCCCGGGGTTGGCAGCGCTGACGTGGGACACCACAAGGGAGCGTGCCGCAGAACCTCCACGGTTTCTGTGTTCAGCCGTTCGCCTGGGCAGCCCCCGCTTGACGGGGGACCAGCGTTTTATCCGACTGCCATGTACAACCGAAACATCCTCGTCGAACAAACCGACCCCGAACTCTGGGCCGCCATCCAGGCCGAAAATGCCCGCCAGGAACACCACATCGAGCTGATTGCCAGCGAAAACTACGCCTCGCCCGCGGTCATGGCCGCCCAAGGCTCGCAGCTCACCAACAAGTACGCCGAAGGCTATCCCGGCAAGCGCTATTACGGCGGTTGCGAGTATGTGGACGTGGCCGAGCAGCTGGCCATTGACCGCGTCAAGGCCATCTTCGGTGCGGAGGCCGCCAATGTGCAGCCGCACTGCGGCGCCTCCGCCAACGAGGCGGTTTTCCTGGCTTTCCTGAAGCCGGGCGACACCATCATGGGCATGAGCCTGGCCGAAGGCGGCCACCTGACCCACGGCATGGCCCTGAACATGAGCGGCAAGTGGTTCAACGTCGTCTCCTACGGTCTGAATGCCAAGGAAGAGATCGACTATGACGCCATGGAGAAGAAGGCGCACGAGACCAAGCCTAAGCTGATCATCGCCGGCGCCTCCGCCTACAGCCTGCAGATCGATTTCGCCCGCTTTGCCAAGGTGGCCAAGGACGTGGGTGCCATCTTCATGGTGGACATGGCCCACTACGCCGGCCTGATCGCCGCTGGCGTCTACCCCAACCCGGTGCCGTTCGCCGACGTGGTGACCTCCACCACCCACAAGAGCCTGCGCGGCCCGCGCGGCGGCATCATCTTGATGAAGTCCGAGCATGAAAAGGCCATCAACAGCGCCATTTTCCCTGGCCTGCAAGGCGGCCCGCTGATGCACGTGATCGCGGCCAAAGCCGTGGCTTTCAAGGAAGCCATGGCACCCGAGTTCAAGACCTACCAGCAGCAGGTGGTGAAGAACGCCCAAATCGTGGCCGAGACGCTGACCCAGCGCGGCTTGCGCATCGTCAGCGGCGGCACACAAAGCCACGTGATGCTGGTGGACCTGCGCTCCAAGGGCATCACCGGCAAGGAAGCCGAGGCCGTGCTGGGCGCCGCCCACATGACCATCAACAAGAACGCCATCCCGAACGACCCGGAAAAGCCGATGGTCACCAGCGGCGTGCGCATCGGCACCCCGGCCATGACCACCCGCGGCTTCAAGGACGAGGAAGCCCGTGCCACCGCCAACCTGATTGCCGACGTGCTCGACAATCCGCGCGACGAGGCCAACATTGCCGCGGTACGTGCCAAGGTCAATGCACTGACGGCGCGCTTCCCGGTGTACAAGTGAACACCCCCCTGAGGCGCTGCGCGCCTTCCCCCCTGAACGCCACCCTTCGGTGGCAGGGGGGACGCACCCAGCGGCCCGGCAAAGCCGGTTCCACGGGTGCCCGCGATCAGGCCCGGGCTTTCACATACCAGGGCTGCAAGCCATGAAGTGTCCGTTCTGCGGTCATTCCGAGACCCAGGTGGTCGAAACCCGGATCTCCGAAGACGGGGATTTCATCCGCAGGCGCCGCCAGTGCGGCGCCTGCGACAAACGCTTCACGACCTACGAGCGCCCGGATGTGAACTTCCCGTCCATCGTCAAGAAGGACGGCCGGCGCATCGAATATGAACGCGCCAAGTTGCAGGCCTCCATGAACCTGGCACTGCGCAAGCGCCCGGTCAGCACCGAGCAGATCGACAGCGCCATCGAACGCATCGAGGAAAAACTGCTCAACCTCGGTCTGCGTGAAGTTCCCTCCACCCGCATCGGCGAGCTGGTGATGCGCGAGCTGAAGAAGCTCGACAAGGTGGCCTATGTCCGCTTTGCCAGCGTCTACCGCAGCTTTGAGGACATCGACGAGTTCAAGATGCTGGTGGACGAAGTCCGGCGTTGACCCATACCGCCCAAAGCTGCTCGTTATCCTGGAATAAGACAGCCGGTTGATCCTGACTGATACGCGGTCAGCAAACGCGTTGATGTTTAGCCTGTGTTTTTTTAGACTCAGTGCATGGAAGCCTACTTGCCGGTCCCAGCCCTGAAGATGCCGTCTTCGCCTTGCTTATCGCTGCGAAGAGAAGCTGGATTTTCCATTCTGGAAGTACTGATTTCGATTGTCATCCTGAGCTTCGGCGTTTTAGGGGCTGTGGGCATGCAAGTTTCAGCCATGCAAGCCAACAAGGAGGCACGCAACCAGGCAACGGCAACCAACTTTGCACGCGAACTTGCCGAAAGAATGCGAGGCAATCACACAACGGCCATCAAGACCACCGCCGCGGACAACCCCTATCTTTTCGATATAACACTGGCAAGCACCACCGCCATCACAGCGCCTGCGGTCAACTGTTTCATCACCGGCTGCCCTATCGTCAAGGACGCGGCAACTTGGGATGTGGCGGAATGGCAGACACGCGTGAAAGATGCACTCCCCACACCCCGAGTCAAGGTCTGTTACGACCAAGACCCTTTCGATGCTGCCGGCAAGCCGCGTTGGAACTGCACTGACAACGGTGACATTGCAGTCCTCAAAATGAGCTGGACCCGAAGCAATACTGCTGGAACACTTGAATTTGCTGGGAACAGTGGTCTGCCCGTCATCGTGGTTCCGCTCACAGCCGGAAGCTCTCAATGAGACAGCCCCACCTTGCCTTTTTCGCTCGAAACCAACACGGTCTGACCCTGGTCGAACTGCTAGTCGCGCTCAGCATGGGCCTGCTGGTTGTGCTGGTGGCGACATCATCACTTCTGATGAGTCAACAAGGATTTCGCAGCGTAGACGCGACCACCGAGCTGCGCGACCGAGAGCGTTTCGCCGTAGAACTGATCTCCCGTCTCATCCTCCAGGCTGGTTTTCAAGATTACGGAGCCAGCAGCATTTCCTTGCGCTCAGCGGCCCAGTTTCTTGGCAACGATCCTGAGCCCGATGTCTATGGCTGGAACAATGCTATCTACAAGCAACCTGACGACCTTCTGCTGAGTACCGGCACCAAGATCACCGATGGCAACCGGCCGGGTGCCTGCTCTGTCAATGACACCTCCTGCAAAAACGGCAGTGACATTCTGGCGGTCCGGTTCCAAGGCGTGAATTCGCCCACCAACGCAGCTAATCCCGATAACACCATGATTAACTGCATGGGGCAAGGCGAAGCAGGACTCACTGGCGGCGATCTCAACGACCGCGCATTGAGCATGCTCCACGTTACACGGGGAAGCAATGGTGAACCGGCACTGTCTTGCTCCTACTACAATTTCAAAACTGGCAGCTGGACCTCGCCAGCGCCAATGGTCGAGGGCGTTGAATCGTTTCAGTTGCTGTTCGGCACGGACAACGTAACCCCGGCAACCGCCCCTGGCGCGGCAGGAGACACGGTTGCGGAGCGATGGCTGCGAGCCGATCAACTGACGGTAGCGGGCAATACGGCCGCCACTCGCGAAAACTGGCGCCGGGTGCGCGCCGTGCGGGTAGGCTTGGTCATTCGCGGGACGACTGGTTCTGCGCCACAAGCCATCGCCGCCACCTACACCCCCTTGGGCAGCATGTACGTCACTGCCGACGACACTGGCAGCAGCTTGGCCGTCGCCGCAGACGGACGCCTGCGAGTGCAAACCGCATTCACCGTGCACCTGCGCAACGATCTCTCGCTCAGATGAAACAACGCCTCACAGCCCCTCCCGCCGGTCCTTCGTTGAACGTTGCACATGGGCAGCGCGGGTTCTCGCTCATCACCACGCTGATCCTGCTCGTTGTGGTGACAGTCCTGGGGATCGGAGCCAGCCAAATCGTGCTGATGTCCGAACGTGCTACCCGGTTTGATCGGGATACGCAGATTGCATTCCAGGCGGCCGAAGCTGCATTGCTGGACGCAGAGTTCGACATCCGTGGCCCAAATGCGTCAGCCAGTCAACGTGTCTCGACTTTCAGTGCCTCCAGCGGGCTTGGGTTTGTCGATGGTTGCGGCACTGGCACTGCGCGGGGCTTGTGCATGCCTGCGGCAGCCGGACAAAAACCCGTCTGGTACACCGTCGACTTCACCGACGAGTCCACCAGCGCCAAGACGGTCAAATTCGGCGACTTCACCGGTCGCACATTCGCTACTGGAAGTACCGGCGTACGCCCTGAGACACCTCCCCGCTACATCATCGAAGCGATTCCGGACACGGCCGGCGGGCGCAGCGCCAGCACACCCAAAACCTTGTTCCGCGTCACCGCCATGGGTTTTGGCCCACGCAAGGAAACCCAGGTCGTCCTGCAAATGATCTTTAGAAAAGAGTGATGACGATGTACTTCAAGATCCAGTCTGCGGTTTCAAGCGCCAAGTCATTGAAGAAATGGGGCTGGCGTCTGGGCGCGGTGGCAACCTTGTCGGTGCTGACCGTTGGTGTGGTGATCAGTCAGGTCACACTTCCGCCGGAAGTGCTCTTACCGGCTGAGCCGCTGTATATGAACGGCGCCAAGACCAAAGGCAACCTGACGCTGGCACTGTCAGTCGAATTCCCAACCGTGGGACAGACTTACCGAGACACTTTTGACAAGACCAAGGAATACGTGGGGTATTTCGACTCGAAGAGCTGTTACAGGCACGTTCCTGGCAGCGGGAGCAAGGGGGCCTATTTCGATTGGTCTGGTGCTGCCAACGCCAGTGGCAGTTGCGGCGGCGGCGGCTTCAACGGCAACTTCCTGAACTGGGCCACCTCTTCGGCCATCGATATCATGCGTTACGGCCTCACTGGTGGCAACCGCACCACTGACGAGAGCACTGGCAGCGGCCTGACCATTGTCGAGCGCGCCTGGCTACCCGACGACTTCTATCGAAGCAGCTCCTATTTCTCAGAAAAGGTGCTGCCCAATGCGCTGGTTGCGGAAATGATCGAAACCTCCGTTGCCAACAAGGTCGGCACGAACGACATGTATATCTACAACTGTCGCGACCGGGTTTATTTCGCGAAAGCGAAGGACACAACTGGCGGCTGCACCAACCCGTTTGGCGTGGCTAACGCCCAAAGTACACAGTTGGTGGGTCCGACCACCAGCATCACCTACTACGAAGTGCGCAATGTGGTTTGCGACCCCAACAGCGCCTCCAACCGGCTCATGACCTATGACCCGGACACTCGGCAATGGAAAGGCCTGTGCTTCCGCTACCCGAACGGCAAGTACAAGCCAGTCGGTCAATTCCAAATGAATGCAGACAATCTACGTGTTTCTGTTTTCGGCTATCTGCAGGACAACAGCCGTTCTCGCTACGGCGGTGTGTTGCGCGCCCCACTCAAATACCTCGGCCCCAGGAGCTATGACAGTAGCTTCAACCTGCAAACAGCGGCCAACGCTCGCACCGAATGGGATGCCAACACGGGGGTGTTCATCGACAACCCGCAGAGTGGCGACACCACCTATGGCGCTCAAGGTTATCCCCGCAGCGGCGTCATCATGTACGTGAACAAATTCGGCACACTCAATCCCGACGCAGTTGGCGTGTACAAAACCCTTGACCCACTCGGGGAACTGTATTACGAGGCAGTCCGCTACCTGCAAGGCAAGCAGCCAACATCACAGGCGATTTCGGGCCTGACGGGAGTCACCGCGACGGACAAGGCCATCCAGGAAAACTTTCCTGCCTACCGCACTTGGACTGACCCGTTTGCCGGTTTTACCGACACCACAGGCGGAACTGACCGGGGCTGCTTGCGCAACAGCATTTTGGCAATCGGCGATGTTTTCACGCACAGCGACCGTTCGCTGCCCGGCAATACCATCACCAGCAACAACGACTTCGCCCGCAGTGCCGAAACCAACCCTGCCTTGAATGTGCCGCTCTGGACCAGCTTAGTCGGCAGTTTTGAAAGCAAGACGACAGCGACCTCTGTCATTACCTACACCGACAGCCAAGGACGAACCCAAACTGCCGGTAACCTCTCCAGCAATACGCTCTACCCCACCCTGGTCAATGCAGCAACCATGGATACCGGTGCGACCGGTGGCTCCTATTACATGGCTGGTCTGGCCTATTGGGCCAACACACAGAGCTTTCGGACCGACCTGCCGAAAGGACGCATCAAGACCTACTCCATCGATGTGAACGAAAACCGTTCGAGCGACAACGTTGATTTCCGCCGCACGCGGCAGCTCTACCTGGCAGCCAAGTATGGCGGCTTCGATGACCATGCAGCCGGCAATACCGGTAACCCCTATGCAAGTGGAACCAATACGCTGTGGCAAGGTACCGACGGAGACGCTCAAAACTACTTTCTGGTCAGCGATGCCAAAAAATTCCTAGATTCCATTTCCGAGGTATTTTCCCGTGTTGTGGAAGAGACTGGCAGTATTGCCGGCGGCGCCATTTCAACCCAACGATTGACCGTCGGTCAGGCCGCAGCGGTGTTCCAAGCCCGTTTCAACCCAGTCGCT
The DNA here is from genome assembly GCA_030680575.1 of Hylemonella sp. Lineage (GTDB taxonomy): Bacteria > Pseudomonadota > Gammaproteobacteria > Burkholderiales > Burkholderiaceae_C > Hylemonella. Next base: position 11,268 of record JAUXVI010000046.1, on the reverse strand, counting down.
AACTACTGGAGCGGCCGTTTGCTGAAATACCCGCTCTCGCTTGCAGCCGACGGCCTCTCCCTGATCATTGGCACCACCCCGACCTGGGAAGCCGGTCAGGTCCTGACCACCCGAACACTTGCGGACAACGGTGTCGACAGAAACATCGTGATTGGATCCCCCATCGGCGAGCAAGCCACTGTGCCCCCTACGCCTTTTGTTTGGGCCGATCTGGCGCAGACACACAAAGACGCACTGAACACCCAACCATTCAGCAATCCGGCGGTTGTTGACAGCCTTGGCTCGGACAGGCTGAACTACTTGCGTGGTGACCGACGCAAGGAAATCAAGCCATCCACCCCACTGGGCCCGTTCCGCCCACGCGATATCGTCATGGGGGACATCGTCAACAGCGGCTTGGTGTACATGGGCAAACCGTCTGGCAGTATTCCAGGCACCGACTACAGCACCTTCTACAACACCTACAAAAACCGAAAGCCCGTGATCTTTGCCAATGCCAACGACGGCATGCTGCACGCCTTTTACGACACCAATGGTCAGGAAGCGTTCGCCTACATCCCGGGATTCGTCGCCAGCAGGCTGAATCAGATTACTGACCAGGACTACACGCACTTCAGTATCAATGACGCAACCCCGGCTGTTGCCGAAGCCTATGTGGGAACCCAATGGCGAACCGTCCTCGTTTCCGGCGTTGGCGGCGGCGGTCAGGGCGTTTATGCCCTTGATGTCACCAACCCCGAAACCTTCACCAAGGACAATGTGCTCTGGGAGTTCACAGAACGCGACCATTCCGCCATGGGTAACGTGATTGGCACGCCCCAGATATTGAAGTTCCGGACCACTGATGCAGGCAGCACCCCTTCATACAAGTGGTATGCCGTGGTGGCCAGTGGCGTCAACAATTACAAAGCAGATGGGTACGCCTCCACCAGTGGCAACCCCTCTTTGTTCATCATTGACCTGTCAAGAAAACCGAGCGACTATCCAACCGAGGCACCATGGACGGAAGGCGTCAATTTCTGGCGCATTGAGATTCCCCAAACCAGTACGGCAATGGCCAAAGGTCTGGTCGGATTCACCACCGTCAAAAACTTCCTTACCGGCGCTGTCGACACCCTTTATACCGGTGACATGCAAGGCAATGTCTGGAAACTCGACTTCACGCTGCTGGGAACAAGCAACCTGACCACAAATGCTTCGACCAATCTGACAAAATTCAACGCCAGAACAGGAACCAGCAATACCATTTTCATCGCCAAAGACAGCACCGGCGCCTTGCAACCCATCACCGGGGAACCTGTGGTCGTCAATGCGTTTCACGACAGCAAGCTGGTTTCCTTCGGCACCGGCAAATACCTGGAAACATCAGACACCACCGTCCCGATGAGCACAGGTGCATCCTTCTATACCCTGTTCGACAATGGACAGGCCATCAGCGGGCGCAGTCAATTGCAACAAGGCAGCATATCGGCGAGCGGAGCCGTCTCGGTTTCCAACTTTGTCTACGGCATGCCGCCGGCAACAGGCACCTCCTCTCTACGCATGGGCTGGTTCATCGATTTCGACAAAACCATCGCCGAGCGCCAGATCAGTGATATCACCTCAGAGTTTGGCCAGCTCTTTTTCGGCTCTTTGTTTCCCACGCAGGGTTCATGTGGCGAAGGAGGAGGAAGGTTCTATGCACTCAATGCGTTGACTGGCAACGGCGTTTCCGAACTTTCGCAGGTGGGCATTTTGGCGGCCCCCCTGGTTCTTGAGATCGGCAACGCCTCGCTGACCCCAAGCGACACCACTGGTCAAAGGGCCGCTACACGACGCATCGCGATCATCACGCAGGGCTCGAAAGGCTTGAAAGTCGCAGCAACAGGAGGCGGCGGACTGACCTATAACGAACAGGTTGGACGACTGAGTTGGCGTCAAATCAGCAACTACCGTGAGATCAAGAACCAATAGCTGAGGCTGGATCATGAACCGTCTGTCATTTATTTCCCGACCCATGGCGCGGCGCCACCTTGCCGGTTTCACGCTGATCGAACTCATGATCACTGTGGCCATCATTGGCATCCTAGCCGCCGTTGCCTATCCGGCCTACACGGATTCAGTGAGAAAAGGCAAACGTGCCGAAGCACGAGCTGCGCTGATGAACCTACTGCAACAGCAAGAGCGCTACCTGACCCAAATGAATACCTATGAAACCTTCAGCGCAGGCACCCCGGGCGCCTTGCCATTCAAAGCGATTTCATCGCCGAATGGCTCGCAAGCTCAAAGCAGTCATCTGCTTGGCGCCCGCCTCTGTCAGGCCGTCGGTGGTGTGACCCCGACAAAACGGGACTGCATTGAAGTATTTGCTGAACCGCAGGCCGGGGTCTTTGCCGACCCGCAGATCACGTCCATGGCAATTGATACGCAAGGCCGGCGAACCTGTACCGGTACGCAGACTGAGCGCTGCTGGAAATAGACTGTCATGCGCCATCTTCACTGGACACGTCAGACTCAGCGCAAGACTGGCGTTGCACGGCAGCTTGGATTTACCCTGATCGAGCTGATCGTCACCATCACCATTGCGGTTGTCCTGATGGTGGTAGCCGTTCCCAGCTTTGTCGAATTCCAGCGCAATGCTAATCTGTCGGATGCCGTCAGCAATTTTCTCGCTGCAGCCAATGCAGCCAAAGCCAATGCAATGAAACGCGGGCTCAACACCTACGTCGTCCCAAACACCGCCGGCACCGGCTGGAGTTCGGGCTGGATGGTGTACACCGATACCAACTGGAACCAGTCTTTTGATGTCGGTACAGATGACGTGGTGGTTCGCCATGAGGCATTGAGTTCTGACGTTACTGTCACCACCCCAACCGCCAGCTCCCTCGCTGACGGTTATCTGCTGTTCAACGGCAGCGGCTACCCTCGCTTGAACAATGGAGGATTCGGTGGTGGCACCCTGGTCATGCAAAACGCGACTCGATCCAGCAAGATCATCATCGACCCCGCTGGGCGCATCCGCTCCTGCAAAGTTGGAACCACGGGCTGCTAAGCTCCCCATCTTTGCTTCGCGTTGCCTGACGTGATACACACCCTGCCCCACCCCATGCGCGACGCGCTCGATGCAGCCCGTATAGCGCTCATGCTCGCGCCCCCCAACCCGCGTGTTGGCTGCGTCATTGTTTCTGCCGAAGGCCAGTTGCTGGGCACCGGCTCCACCCAGCGCACCGGCGGCCCGCATGCCGAGATCATGGCCTTGCGCGATGCAGAAACCCGCGGCAACAACGTGGCGGGTGCCACCGCCTATGTCACGCTGGAGCCCTGCTCCCACCAGGGCCGCACCGGCCCGTGCTGCGACGCCCTGATCGCCGCCGGCATCAAAAAAGTGGTGGCCTCTCTGACCGACCCCAACCCCAAGGTTGGCGGCAAGGGTTTCGAGCGGCTGCGCGCCGCCGGCATTGAGGTCGAAGTGGGCCCAGGCGCGACCGAATCGCGCGAACTCAACATTGGCTTCTTCAGCCGCATGGTGCGCGGCACACCCTGGGTCCGCATGAAGATGGCCGCCTCGCTGGACGGCCAGACGGCGCTGGAAAACGGCACCAGCCAGTGGATCACCTCTGCGCCGGCCCGCGCCGACGGCCACGCCTGGCGGGCCCGCGCCTGTGCCGTGCTGACCGGCATCGGCACGGTGCTGGAAGACAACCCGCGGCTGGACGTGCGGGAGGTGGACACACCGCGCCAGCCCCAGCTGGTGGTGGTGGACAGCCGGCTGGAAACGCCGCTGGACGCTCATCTTTTCATAGCAGGCCGCGCAATCACCTTCTATGCTGCGGTGCCAAACGACGCCAAAAAAGCGGCGCTAGAAGCACGCGGCGCCACCGTCGTTTATTGCCCCGGCCGCCAGCCGGGCACCGAAGGCAAGGTGGACCTGGCTGCCATGCTGCGTGACCTGGCCACACGCGAGATCAACGAGGTCCACGTGGAAGCCGGCCACAAGCTCAACGGCTCCCTGGTGCGCGAAGGACTGGTGGATGAGTTCCTGCTCTACTTGGCGCCCAAACTGCTGGGTGCCGGGCGTGGCATGGTCAACATCGGCCCCCTGGCCGAGCTGTCGCAAGCGATTGAGCTGGAATTCCGCGAAACGGCCATGATCGGCCCGGATTTGCGCATCTTGGCCCGGATTTCGGGGCGAGACCGCTTTTAGGGCCTGTTCACACTGTTTTTGCAAGTGCGAACGGCGTAAAAACCGCGCCAATCTAGGCGCGCGACGACGCCCAGACTGGCCGTCTGGGCTAGGAGTGCAACGACGAGTGGCGCGGTTTTTACCCCGTTCCCTTCGGGTTGCGGCCAAAAAGGCCATGCGCGGCGTTGCGAAGCCTTGCCGGAGGGAGGCTCCGGCTGCGTTTCGCGCCTTGCGCATGGCCTTTTTGATCCGCAACGCATCTTGTAAAAACAGTGTGAACAGGCCCTAATTCCCGGTTTTCAGAGGCCGCCCCGGCCGGCGGCCTCATTCCCTGCGAAAATACGGGGATGTTCACCGGAATCATCACCGCAGTGGGGCGCATCGCCGCCGTCCACGACCTCGGCAGCTCTTTGACGCACGGCAAGCGCCTGACCATCGAGTGCCCTGCCGACTACCTGGCCGATGTGGGCCTGGGCGACAGCATCGCCTTGAACGGTGCCTGCATGACCGTCACCACCTTCGATCCCGCCGCCAACCGCTTCACAGTCGACATCTCGGCTGAATCGCTGGCCAAGACCAGCAGCCTGGACCGGACCGGCCCCATCAACCTGGAAAAAGCCCTGCGCGCCAACGACCGCCTGGGCGGCCATCTGGTCTCGGGCCATGTGGACGGCATCGGCCGCGTCACCCACTTTGCCCAGGTGGGCGAAAGCTGGGAGCTGCGCATTCTCGCCCCCCTGGCGCTGGCCAAGTACCTGGCCTACAAGGGCTCGGTCACCGTCAATGGCGCCAGCCTGACCGTCAACCGCATCCAGGACCAGGCCGATGGCTGCGAACTCAGCATCAACCTGATCCCGCACACGGTGCAGAACACCGCGCTGGGCTCGCTGCAAGCGGGCTCCAGCGTCAACCTTGAAATTGATCTGATCGCGCGTTACGTCGAGCGCATGCTCGGCAGCGCCCCCACCTCCGAGAAAGCCAACGCATGAGCACCCCCAACCCAGTGGCACCTGTGTCGATTTCCCCGGTCGAAGACATCGTCGCCGAGATGCGGGCCGGCCGCATGGTCATCCTGGTCGATGAGGAAGACCGCGAGAACGAAGGCGACCTGGTCCTCCCCGCCGACCACGTCACCCCCGAAGCCATCAACTTCATGGCGCGCTTCGGTCGCGGCCTGATCTGCCTCACGCTCACGCGCGAACGCTGCGAATACCTGCGCCTGCCGCCCATGGCCGCGCGCAACGGCACCGTCTACAGCACCGCCTTCACCGTCTCGATCGAAGCCGCCACCGGCGTGACCACCGGCATCTCGGCCGCTGACCGCGCGCGCACCGTGCAGGCGGCCGTGGCGTCGAATGCCAAGCCGCAGGACCTGGTGCAGCCCGGCCACATCTTCCCGCTGCAGGCGGTGGACGGCGGCGTGCTCATGCGCGCCGGCCACACTGAAGCCGGCTGCGACCTCGCCGCCATGGCCGGCTGCTCGCCGTCTGCCGTGATCTGCGAGATCATGAAAGACGACGGCACCATGGCCCGCCTACCTGACTTGCAGCTCTTCGCCGCCGAGCATGGCCTGAAGATCGGCACCATTGCCGACCTCATCAAATACCGCAGCCACAACGAATCGCTGATCGAGAAGGTCGGCACGCGTACCCTCAACACCGCCTTCGGCGAGTTCACCGCCCACGCCTTCCGCGACAAGCCGAGCCAGGGTCTGCACCTAGCACTGGTCAAGGGCCAGTGGAGCCCGGCCGACACCGTGCTGGCGCGCGTGCACGAGCCGCTGTCGGTGCTGGATGCGCTCGAAGTCGGCCGTGCCATGCACTCCTGGAGCCTGGATGCCTGCCTGTCGCGCATCAACACCGAAGGCCGCGGCGTGGTGGTGCTGCTCAACTGCGGCGAAAGCGCCGAGCAACTGCTGGCCCAGTTCGAAGGCACGGCACGCGCCAGCCACGGACCAGAGCGCGGCCGCATGGACCTGCGCACCTACGGCGTGGGCGCGCAGATCCTGCGCGACTGTGGTGTGCACAAGATGAACCTGATGGGCAATCCGCGTCGCCTGCCCAGCATGATGGGTTATGGCCTCGAAGTTGTCGGCTACGTCACCAAATAAAAACACAAAGGAAATTCATATGTTCGGCGCAGACAAGGGAAGCCTGGCTTCCAACGACCAGCGGCTCGATGGCCGCAAGCTCTACATCGGCATCGTGCAGGCGCGTTTCAACGAGTCCATCACCAACGCCCTGGCGCAAGCCTGCAAAGCCGAACTCACGGCCCTGGGGGTGCAGGACAAACACATCGACCACGTGCTGGTGCCCGGCGCGCTCGAAGTGCCGGTGGCCTTGCAGGCCCTGGCCGAGAAGAACCAGTACGACGCGCTGATCGCCCTGGGCTGCATCGTCCGCGGCGAAACCTACCATTTCGAGCTGGTGGCTAATGAATCCGGCGCCGGCGTCAGCCGCGTTGCGCTGGACTACCAGCTGCCGGTGGCCAACGCCATCCTCACCACCGAAAACATGGAACAGGCGATTGCCCGCCAGACCGACAAGGGGCGCGATGCCGCCCGTGTCGCCGTCGAAATGGCCAACCTGCTGGACGACATTCAATGAGCGAGAACCAACCTGCCTCCAAACGCCCGCCGCGCCAGTCGCGCACCGGCCTGACCAGTACCGGCGCGCGCAAGGCCGCCGCCAAGTCGGGCCGCAGCCGCGCCCGCGAATTCGCCCTGCAGGCGCTGTACCAGCACCTGGTCGGCAAGAACGAGGCCAGCGCCATCGACACCTTCACGCGCGATCTGGCCGGCTTCAACAAGGCCGATGCCGCGCATTACGATGCGCTGCTGCATGGCTGCGTGACCGCTGCCGAGGAACTGGACCGCCTGATCACGCCGCTGCTGGACCGCAAGATCGCCGAGATCTCGCCGGTCGAACACGCCGTGATGTGGATCGGCACCTACGAGTTCCAGCATTGCCTGGACGTGCCGTGGCGCGTGGTGCTCAACGAGTGCATCGAGCTGGCCAAGGAATTTGGTGGCACCGACGGCCACAAGTACGTCAATGGCGTGCTCAACGGCCTGGCGCCCACGCTGCGCGCCGCCGAAGTGGCGGCGGACCGTGCCAGCCAGCCTCGCGCGTGACCCCGCCACGCATGAGAATTGCGAGCCGCGCCCAGCGCATCGAACCCTTTTACGTGATGGAGGTGGCCAAGGCTGCTTCCGCCCTGGCCCGTGAGGTGGCGCACAGCGATGCGCCGATGATCTTCCTCAACATCGGCGAGCCTGACTTCACGGCCCCGCCGCTGGTGCAGCAGGCGGCCGAAAAGGCGGTACGCGACGGCCGCACCCAGTACACCGATGCCACCGGCCTGCCCGCGCTGCGCGAACGCATCAGCGCCTGGTATGGCCAGCGCTTTGGCGTCAACGTGCCCGCCAGCCGCATCGTGGTCACCGCCGGCGCCTCGGCCGCGCTGCAGCTGGCCTGCCTGGCCCTGATCGAGGCCGGCGACGAGGTCCTGATGCCCGACCCGAGTTACCCCTGCAACCGGCATTTCGTCAGTGCCGCCGAAGGCACGGCGGTGCTGCTGCCCACCACGGCGGCCGAGCGCTTCCAGCTCAGCGCCGACAAGGTGCAAGCAGCCTGGGGCGACAAGACCCGCGGCGTACTGCTCGCCTCCCCGTCCAACCCTACCGGTACCTCGATCGACCCGGCCGAGCTGCGCCGCATCCATGAGGTGGTGAGCGCGCGCGGCGGCATCACGCTGATCGACGAGATCTACCTGCCGCTGAGCTATGACGAACGCTACGGCCAGACCGCCCTGGCGATCAGTGACGACATCATCAGCATCAACAGCTTTTCCAAATACTTCAACATGACCGGCTGGCGCCTGGGCTGGCTGGTGCTGCCCGAGACGCTGGTGCCGGTGGTGGAACGGCTGGCACAGAACCTGTTCATCTGCCCGAGCACCCTTGCGCAGCATGCCGCCCTGGCCTGCTTCGAGGCCGAGAGCCTGGCCGAGTACGAGCGCCGCCGCGCCAAATTCAAGGCACGGCGCGACTTCTTCATCCCGGCCCTCAACGCCATGGGGCTGACGGTACCGGTCATGCCCGACGGCGCCTTCTACGCCTGGGCCGACTGCACGGACGCCTGCGCCAAGCTCGGCGTCAAGGACAGCTGGGACCTCTCGTTCGCACTGATGCAGCAGGCCCACGTGGCGGTGACGCCAGGGCGCGACTTCGGCCACACCGACACCGGGCGTTTCATCCGTTTCTCCACCGCCAACTCGCTGCCGCAGTTGCAGGAAGCGGTGGCGCGGCTGCAGACCTTGCTGGGGTGAGGCACGCATGACTTTTGAATTCCCCATCCGCGTCTACTGGGAAGACACCGATGCCGGCGGCATCGTGTTCTATGCCAACTACCTGAAGTTCTTCGAACGCGCCCGCACCGAATGGCTGCGCTCGCTCGGCATCCATCAGCAGGCGCTGCGTGACAGCAGCGGCGGCATGTTCGTGGTGAGCGAAACGCAACTCAAGTACCACCGCCCGGCCCGGCTCGACGACGAACTGTTGGTTACAGCCCGCCTGCTGGAAAACGGCCGTGCATCGCTGACAATCGAGCAGCAGGCCTTTCGCAAAACCACCACCGGCACCGAACTGCTTTGTGCGGGCACCATCCGCATCGGCTGGGTGGAGGCGACCACCGTGAAACCTGCAAGAATTCCGCAATCTGTACTGGATGTCCTGAAATGAACCAAGAACTGTCCATCATCCAACTGGTACTGCACGCAAGCTGGGTCGTACAGCTGGTGATGCTGATCCTCCTCACCATGTCGGTCGCCAGCTGGGCGGCCATCTTCCGCAAGCTGTTCTCGCTCAAGCGCGTCAAGTCGCTCAACGACATCTTCGAGCGCGACTTCTGGTCCGGCACCAGCCTGAACGACCTCTTCGCCTCCGCCTCGCAAAACGCACGCGCCGCCGGCCCGATGGAACGCATCTTCGCCAGCGGCATGCGCGAGTACCAGAAACTGCGCGAACGCCGCATCAGCGATGCCGGCACCCTGCTTGACGGCGCCCGCCGCGCCATGCGCGCCAGCTTCCAGCGCGAGATGGATGCGGTCGAGTCCAGCCTGTCCTTCCTGGCCTCGGTTGGCTCGGTCTCGCCCTACATCGGCCTGTTCGGCACGGTCTGGGGCATCATGCACGCCTTCACCGGCCTGGCCTCCATGCAGCAGGTGACGCTGGCCACCGTGGCCCCCGGCATTGCCGAGGCACTGGTGGCCACCGCCATCGGCCTGTTTGCCGCCATTCCCGCCGTGATCGCCTACAACCGCTTCGCGCGCGAGATCGACCGTGTGTCGATTCACCTGGAGACCTTCATCGAGGAGTTCTCCAACATCCTGCAGCGCAACATCGGCTCCGGCGCGCTGGCTTCGCCGTCGGGTCGCTAAGGAGAAGGTATGCCCTCCGTCGCCAGCCGCGGTCGCGGCCGCCGCACCATCAATGAAATCAACATGGTGCCCTTCATCGACGTGATGCTCGTGCTGCTGATCATCTTCATGGTCACGGCACCGCTGATCACGCCCAGCGTGATCGACCTGCCCAGCGTCGGCAAGGCCGCCAAGCAGCCGGACCAGATCATCCAGATCGTGGTCAACAAGAACGACACGCTGGAGCTCAAGGTGGACGACAAGACCAGCTCCCTCAACCTGAAGGAACTGGCCGCCGCCGTGAAGCAGGCCCAGGGTGCGCGCGACAGCGCAGCCGCTGCCAACTCGGCCGTGGTCATCAGCGCCGACAAGAACGTCAAGTACGAAACCGTGGTCAAGGTCATGGACACGCTGCAGCGCGCTGGCATCCAGCGCGTCGGCCTGTCGGTCCAGCTCGCCAACTAGAAGTTTTCTTTCGCATGCACGCCCCCGCCGACCGCTTCGAGTTCGCGCCACCGCCCCCGCCGGGGCTGATGCGCGCCTTCTCGCTCGCGGTGCTGGCCCATCTGCTGCTGCTGGCGGCCCTGACCTGGGGCGTGAGCTGGAAACGCGATGCGCAGACACCGGCGGTCGAGGCCGAACTCTGGTCTGCCGTGCCGCAGCAGGCGGCCCCCAAACTGGTCGAAGCGCCACCGGAGCCCGAGAACAAACCCGCACCGCCACCTCCACCCAAAGCCGAACCGGTGGTGTCGCAAGCCGACATCGCCCTGGCGCGCGAAAAAGAACGCAAGGCCAAGGAAAAGCTGGAACAGGAACAACGCGAAAGAGAACGCGAAAAGGAAAGACTCGCCCAGCTCAAGCGCGAGCAGGAAAAACGTGAACGCGACAAGCTGGAGCGCGAGAAGAAGCTGGCCGAAGACAAGAAACAGAAAGAGCTGGACGCCAAGAAGGACAAGCTCAAGGAACAACAGGACGCCGAAAAGCTGAAGAAGATGCGTGAGGAAAACCTCAAGCGCATGGCTGGCCTGGCCGGCGCCACCGGCGGCCCGTCTTCCACCGGCACCGCCCTCAAATCCTCCGGCCCTTCGGCCAGCTATGCCGGGCGCATCATCGGGCGCATCAAACCCAACATCGTCTACACCGACGACATCGTCGGCAACCCGGTGGCGGAAGTGGAAGTGCGCACCGCCCCCGATGGCACCATCGTCGGCCGCAAGATCCTCAAGTCCAGCGGCGTCAAGGCCTGGGACGAGGCTGTGATCAAAGCCATCGACAAGACCGAGGTGCTGCCGCGCGACACCGACGGGCGGGTTCCGCCGGCGCTGGTGATTTCGTTCCGGCCGCGGGACTGACCCGATTCATTTCTTCTGGGTTGATGTGCCTGGCTGGGCCGGGGTGTCGGGATGTGCGCCCGACTGCGCAGTAACTTTCTTTTGCTTCGCCAAAAGAAAGTCACCAAAGAAAAGGCGAGCCGGATTCGTCGGCCCTCCGCTGACGCTCCGGGCACGCTGCGTTGCTCGGGTCAAGCGGGAGGCGCAGAAACTCGCTTGACCTGCCCGGTTTTTCCGGACCAATGATTTCTAGGAAGATGGCTCCCAACCCACGAGGAGCCTATGAGAAAAAGTCGATTCACGGAAGAGCAGATGGTCACGGTGCTGCGCGAAGCGGACCGCACCACGGTGGCCGAG
>JAUXVI010000044.1 GCA_030680575.1 Hylemonella sp. | reverse complement strand
GTGAACATGTGGTGAGCCCACACGATGAAGGACAGGATGGCAATCGAGGAGGTGGCATACACCATGGAGGCGTAGCCGAACAGCTTCTTGCGGGCGAACGCCGGCACGATCTGGCTGATGATGCCGAAGGCCGGCAAGATCATGATGTACACCTCGGGGTGACCGAAGAACCAGAAGATGTGCTGGTACATCACCGGATCACCGCCACCAGCGGGGTTGAAGAAGCTGGTGCCGAAATGGCGGTCCGTCAGCGTCATGGTGATGGCGCCAGCCAGCACCGGCATCACGGCGATCAGCAGGTAGGCCGTGATCAGCCAGGTCCAGCAGAACATCGGCATCTTCATCAGCGTCATGCCGGGCGCGCGCATGTTCAGGATGGTCACGATGATGTTGATCGAACCCATGATCGAGCTGGCACCCATGATGTGCATGGCAAAAATGCCGGCGTCCATCGAAGGGCCCATCTGCAGGGTCAGCGGTGCGTAGAGCGTCCAGCCGGCGGCGGGCGCGCCACCCGGCATGAAGAACGAACCGGCCAGCATGACGCCGGCAGGAATCAACAGCCAGAAGCTGAAGTTGTTCATGCGGGCAAACGCCATGTCGGACGCGCCGATCTGCAGCGGAATCATCCAGTTGGCGAAGCCGACGAAGGCCGGCATGATGGCGCCGAACACCATGATCAGACCGTGCATGGTCGTCAGCTGGTTGAACAGCTCGGGGTTCACCACCTGCAGGCCCGGCTGGAACAGTTCGGCACGGATCAGCAGCGCCAGAACGCCGCCAATCATCAACATGGCGAAGCTGAACAGCAGGTACAGGGTACCGATGTCCTTGTGGTTGGTCGCAAAAACCCAGCGCCGCCAGCCCGTGGGGGCGTGGTGATGGTCGTCATGGGCGTGATCGTGATGGTCTAGAACGGCACTCATCCTGATTTCCTTCTCAATACTTCTATGCGTGTGACGACTGGTTATTTGCGGGCAGTCTTGACTTCAGCCGGCTGAACCAGCTGGCCGGTCTTGTTGGACCAGTTGTTCTTGGTGTAGGTGATCACTGCAGCGATCTCGGTGTCGCTGAGCTGCTTCCAAGCAGGCATGGTGCCGTTGTTCTGACCATTGAGCAGCACTGCAATCTGCTTGCTCTTGTCGCCATCCAGCACGACGGCGGAGCCATCGAGCGCCTTGATCGGGCCGGCACCCTTGCCGTTGGCCTGGTGGCAGGCAGCACAGTTGGCCGCGTAGACCTTCTCGCCACGCTTGGCCAGATCATCCAGGGCCCAGACCTTGTTCGGATCATCGGCCTTGGCGGCCATCTTCTTCTTCTCGCCATCGACCCACTTGGAGTAGTCTTCAGCCGACAGCACCTTCACGTGGATCGGCATGTAGGCGTGCTCCTTGCCGCACAGCTCGGCGCACTGACCATAGAAGTCGCCGGTCTTCTCGGCGCGGAACCAGGTGTCGCGCACGAAGCCGGGGATGGCATCCTGCTTGATACCGAAGGCCGGCACCATGAAAGCGTGGATCACGTCGTTGGCGGTGGTGATGATGCGCACCTTCTTGCCCACCGGCACCACCAGCGGGTTGTCCACCTTCAGCAGGTAGTTGTCGGTGGCCGGCGGCTTGCCCGATTCGGACATCGCGCGGTGGGACGCATCCAGGGTAGACAGGAAGCCGATGCCCTCGCCCTCGCCCTTGAGGTAGTCGTAACCCCATTTCCACTGGTAGCCGGTGGCCTTGATGGTCAGATCGGCGTTGCTGGTGTCCTTCATGGCCACCACCATCTTGGTCGCCGGCAGCGCCATCAGGATCACGATGACGAAGGGGACGATGGTCCAGATAATTTCCACCGTGACGGATTCATGGAAGTTGGCAGCCTTGTGGCCCACCGACTTGCGGTGCTTCCAGATCGAATAGAACATCACACTGAAAACGCCGACAAAAATCACAGCGCACAGAATCAGCATGAACCAGTGCAGCCAGTGCAGCTCTTCGGCAATCTTGGTTGCCGGGGGATGCAGGTTCAGCTGGTTGACGGCCGGGCCGCCGGGCAGATCGTTAACCGCGTGGGCCACGGTGAAGGCCGCCGTGCCAGCCCATGCACTTGCCGCGAGCAGCAGTGAAGTCAATTTATTAGAAATGCTCTTCATCATGTTCACTTCTTCAATGTCTTAATTAATCCAAGACTGCCCAGGCTCGCCGGACATGCGGCTTTGGAGGCCCATGCGACCGCTACCAATCAACAGCAGGCAGCAAAGCACCCGTTGAAAACCTAAATTCAGCAACTACTTATTGTAGCCCAGCGTTTTGCGTCAACCGCCGGGTGTTGATCTCGATCAAAGACCCGGCTCTTTGGGTTTGCGCTGCCGCAAAGTCTGACGCATTTCTTCCAGCGACAATGCCGTCTCAGCCGCCACCGGAATGCGCGGCTGCGGCTTGAAGGCATGACCGTAGATGATCTCGAAGGTCAGCTTCAGCCGCCCGTCTTGCGCCGGGTCGGCCAGCCGCATCAGGGCGGCCTCCAACTGCGCATGCCAGCCCCGGCCGCGCAGGCCGTCAAAGCGTTGCGGGTGCAGGTTGCGCCCCAGTTCGCGCAACTCCTGCAACAGGCGCTGCGGCGTCTCGAAGGTCAGCTCGATGCGCTCCATATCCATCACCGGTTCGGCAAAACCGGCCTGCACCAGCATGTCGCCCCAGTCGTGCATGTCGGTGAACTCGTGCGACGGTGCCGGCCAGCCCAGTGCCTGGTAGAGCGCGCGCAGCTCGCGCAAGGTGTCGGGCCCGAGACAGGAGAACATCAGGAAACCGTCGACCGCCAGCGCCTCAAACCAGCGCGCCAGCAGCGCCTGCGGATCAGCCGCCATGTGCAATGCCATATTGGCCCACAGCATCTGTGCCGCCCCGCGCGGCGGCACCGCCCCGTACCGCAGCCCACCGCGCCAGCGCGCCGGATGCCACCACGGTTTTGCTATTTTTTTGATAGCGTCTCGCGCAATATCCTCGGGCGCAAGGGCCAGAAAACATTCGGAACCCGGGTAACGGCGCTGCAGCAGCGCCTGCGCCTGCAGACCGCCGCGTTGCGGCTCCCAGTGCACCCAGGTCTGCGGCTGCCGCATGATCCAGGCCAGCCGCTCTTCCATGCGCCGCGCCACCTCCTCATGCAGCCAGGGCGAGTCGGACAGCGGCAGCTGCTGCCAGCGGGCGGCAGCCTGGGGATCGATGGTGGGCGGACGTTCGGAAGTCATGGATGGGTCGATAGCGTCACGAGTATATTGACTCCATGTTCCGCCACCTGTTCGACCGCGTGTCCAGCACACTGCCCGGCCAATGTGCGGTCTGTCATGCCTGGCCGGCGCAGCCGGTGTGCGGCAGCTGCGTGACCCGCTTCGCCCAGCCGCAGCCGCGCTGCCAGACCTGCGCCCTGCCCGTGCCGGCCGGCATCAGCCGCTGCGGCGCCTGTCTCAAATCGCCACCGCCGCTCGACGCCTGCCTGGCCGCGGTCGCTTATGCCTACCCCTGGAGCGAGCTGATCGCGCGCTACAAGTTCGGCGACATGCCGGGCTGGTCGACCACCCTGGCCGGGCTGCTGCGCAGCATGCCCTGGGTCGAACCGGCGCTGGAGGCGGCCGATCTGGTGCTGCCCGTGCCGCTGTCGCGCCAGCGCTTGCAGCAGCGTGGTTATAACCAGGCGCTGGAACTGGCTCGCCACCTGGCACCGGCCAAGGCCAGCCCGGACCTGCTGCTGCGCATCCGCGACACCCCGCCACAAAGTTCGCTGCCACGCGCCGAGCGCCTGCGCAACGTCAAGAGTGCCTTCGCGGTCGAACCGCTGCGCCAGGCCGAAGTGCGCGACAAGCGTGTGGTGCTGGTTGACGACGTCATGACCAGCGGCGCTTCGCTGTTCGCCGCGGCGCAAGCCTTGCGCGACGCCGGCGCTGCGCACATCACCGGGCTGGTGTTGGCGCGAACAGAATAATGAAATAAAGCCCCCACGGTCGCCCACTGCGTGTGGCTCCCTGCCCCCCAAGGGGGCCGCGTTTCACCTTGGGACGGCCCGGCGGTGAAACAAGCCCCCACGCTCGCCAGCGACAATAGGCGCATGTTCCATATCGTCCTGGTCGAACCCGAAATCCCGCCCAACACCGGCAATGTCATCCGTCTGGCCGCCAACACCGGTTGCACCCTGCACCTGATCGAGCCGCTGGGGTTCTCCATGGACGACAAGCACATGCGCCGCGCCGGGCTGGACTACCACGAGTACGCCACCACCAAGCGCCACGCCAGCTGGGATGCCTTCCTCGCCAGCGAGCAGCCGCGGCCGGATCGGATGTTTGCCCTCACCACCCGCGGCACGCGCGGGGTGCATGACGTGCATTTCGAACCGGGCGACTGGCTGGTGTTTGGTGCCGAGACGCGCGGCCTGTCGGAGGCGGTGCGCGCCGCGTTTGCGCCCGGGCAATTGCTGAAACTGCCGATGCGCGCCGGCCAGCGCAGCCTCAACCTGTCAAACGCCGTGGCGGTGACGGTATTCGAAGCCTGGCGCCAGAACGGTTTCAGGACAGATTAGAGCCGAGCCCCTCAGGGGTAACGCCGGGCGATCGACTCGGCCACGCACACCGGCTTCGGTGCACCTTCGCGCTCGATGGTGACTTCCCAGGTCATCTGCATGCCGTCGTTGTCGATCGGCTCGCACGTCAACAGCTTCATGCGCGCGCGCAAGCGGCTGCCCACCGGCACCGGCGCCATGAAGCGCACGCGGTTCAGACCGTAGTTCACGCCCATGCGCGACTCGACGATCTCCATGGTGGTCTCGAAGAACCTGGGCAGCAGCGACAGCGTTAGGAAGCCATGCGCGATCGGGCCGCCGAAGGGGCCGGCCTTGGCGCGCTCCACATCGACGTGAATCCACTGGTGGTCGCCCGTGGCCTGGGCAAACTGGTTGACCTGTTCCTGCGTGATGACGAGCCAGTCGCTGACCGCGACCTCCTGGCCCACCAGCGCCGGAAACTCTTTGAGGGACTGGAATGTTTTCATGCCGTCAATGTAGCCACCAGCACCGCCCGCACTTGTCAACCCCGCGACAAGCGTCAAGCGTCAAGCCAGCGGCAGATGCCCTGCCACTGCTCCAGGTCCTTCTCCACCCGGCTGGGCGCCACGTCGAACAGGGTCAGTCCGTGCGCTGCCAGGTGGATGTAGTTCTGCGTGTCGCGCAGGTAACCCAGCACCGGCAGGCCCAGGCTGTCGACGAATTCGCGCAGCTTGTCGGCGGCGATGGTGCGGCCATCCACGCGCATGCCGACAATGCCGATCTGCAAACCCGGGTGACGGTGCTGCTGGAGCTGGTCGAGAAAGGTCCGGGTGGCGAAGATGTCGAACACGCTGGGCTGCAGCGGCACGATCACCTTGTCGGCATGGCGCAGCACGTCTTTCATGTGCGAACCCTTGAGCCCGCCGGGGGTGTCGAGCACCACATGGGTGGTGCCCTTGGGCGGTTTGCCCAGGCGGTCCTCACCCACATCCCAAGTGGCAATCGGGCGCGCCGTGGGCGGCCGCAGGCCCAGCCACAAGCGTGAAGACTGCTGGCGATCGGCATCGCCCAGCATCACCCGGTGTCCCTTGCTGGCAAAGTACCCCGCCACATTGGTGGACAGGGTGGACTTTCCAACCCCTCCCTTGGGATTGGCAACCACGACCACTGGCATCTCGTGCTCCTTGAAGTCAGACCGAGCCCTATGTTAGCGTAGGGTCATGGAACACACGCCCGGCTGGCTCAGCAGCACTCTGATTTACCTTGGCGCGGCCGTCTTCGCCGTCCCCTTGAGCAAGTACCTCGGTCTGGGCGCCATCATCGGCTATCTGGCGGCAGGCATCGCCATTGGCCCCTGGGGCCTGGGACTGGTCACCCATGTGGAGGACATCCTGCATTTCGCCGAATTCGGCGTGGTGCTGATGCTGTTCCTGATCGGCCTGGAGCTGGAGCCGCGCCGCCTGTGGAGCCTGCGCCGCCCCATCTTCGGCTGGGGCAGCGCCCAGATGCTGGCCTGCAGCGCCGCCCTGTTCATGGCGCTTTATGCCCTCGGTCTGGCGTTTCCCAAGCTGCTGGGCGGCTGGGAAACGGCGCTGGTCGCCGCACTGGGGTTGGCCTTGTCGTCCACGGCCATCGCACTGCAGACCATGGACGAGCGCAACCTGCTGCCCACCTCCGGCGGGCAGGCCGGCTTTTCCATCCTGCTGCTGCAGGACGTGGCGGCCATCCCGATCCTGGCGCTGCTGCCGCTGCTGGGCAGCGATGGCGGGCTGTTCGCCGCCTCCGACGTGTCCCCCGCGGGCCGGCTGTGGGCGGCTCTCAAGATCATCCTGGTGATCGGTTGTGTCGTGCTCGGCGGCCGGCTGCTGTTGCGGCCGCTGCTGCGCTGGATCGCCCGCAGCAAGACACCGGAAATCTTCACCGCCGCCTCGCTGCTGCTGGTGGCCAGTATTGCCACCCTGATGCAGAAGGTCGGCCTGTCCATGGCGCTGGGCGCCTTTCTGGCCGGCGTGCTGCTGGCCGAGAGCGAATACCGACGCGAGCTGGAGACCGACATCGAGCCTTTCAAGGGCCTGCTGCTCGGCCTGTTCTTCATCGCTGTCGGCATGAGCATCGACTTTGATGTGCTGCGCCGCTCGCCCGGTTTGATGGCTGCCATCGTGCTCGGCTTTCTGGCGATCAAGGGCGTGGTGATCTACAGCCTGACGGCCCTCATGCGGGTCCCCGTCCAGGAGCGGCCTGTGCTGACCCTGCTGCTCTCGCAAGGCGGCGAGTTCGCCTTTGTGGTGTTCCAGACCGCCACCGGCGCCAAGGTGCTGTCGCCGGAAACCGCCTCGCTGCTGATCGGCTCGGTCGCCCTGTCCATGCTGGTGAGTCCCCTGCTGCTGGTATGGCTCGACCGTTATGGGTTGCCCCGCTTGAACCGCAACCATGGACCGGCCATGTCAGAAATCTCGGAGCCGCAGGATGCCCCGGTGCTGATCGCCGGCTTTGGCCGCTACGGCCAGATCATCGCCCGCGTGATGCTGGCGCAAGGCATCCCCTGCACCCTGCTGGACCATGACGCCGACATGATCGAGGCCGCACGCGGTTTTGGCTACCGCGTGTTCTACGGCGATGCCACCCGGCTCGACCTGCTGCGCATCGCCGGCGCCGCCAGCGCCCAGGTTCTGGTGGTGGCGGTGGACGATCCCGAGCAATCCCTGAGCATCGTCGACCTGGCCCGCAAACACTTTCCGCAGTTGCAGATCGTGGCGCGTGCACGTGATGTCACGCACTGGCACAAGCTGCGCGACCACGGTGTGACACTGGTTGAACGTGAGCTGTTCGAGTCCAGCCTACGCAGCGCCCGTAGCGTGCTGGAGCTACTTGGCCACGACCCGGCCGAAGTGCGTCAAACCGCACGCCGTTTCCGCCAGCACAACCTGGAGCTGTTCGAAAAAATGCATCCGCACTACAAGGACCAGAGCAAACTGATTGCCGTCATCAAGCAGGGGCGGCGGCAGTTGGAAGAGCAGATGGCACGCGAACGGGAGTTGCAGCAGGCCAGCCGCCTGACCCAGAAGGAAAAATTGGATTAATTTGGCCTTTCAGGCCGTCAAATCGGCGCCGAGCGCTCCTGTATTGATAGCAATCAGCGGAACGCATCCCACACCAGCTTGACGCCGGTGAGAAACAACCCAAGGTAGATCAGCTGGTAGAACAGTTGCTGGTTGATACGCCGCGCCAGCCAGATGCCACTCCACACGCCGATCGGCGCCAGCGGCAGCAGCACCAGCGAGGTGGCGAGGTTGCGCCAGTCCAGCAGGCCCAGCCAGGCGTAGGGAATCCACTTCGACAGGTTGATGAAAAAGAAAAAGAAGGACAGCGTGGCTGCGAACACCACCGGCGGCAGCTTGAGCGGAATCACGTAGGCGCTGATCGGCGGGCCGCCGGCATGCGCCACAAAGCTGGTGAAACCCGAGGTGGTGGTGAGGATGGCACCGAGCCAGCGCGGTGGCGGCGCGCTGTCGGCCCGCGGCGGAAACAGCAGACGCTGCGCCAGAAACAGCAGCGTGAAACCGCCCACGATGCCGGCCACGATATTCGCGGCCAGCACCTTGAACAACAGCGCACCGATGACCGTGCCCAGCAGGCCGAAGGGCAACAGGAACTTGAGCAGGCGCCGATCGAATTCCTTGCGCAACGCCGCAATACCGAGCAGGTCCATCACCAGCAGCACCGGCATCAGGATGGCGGCGGCCTGCGGCACCGTCACCGCCATGGCCATCAGCGGCACGGCGAGCGAGCCGAAGCCCGCGCCGAAGCCGCTCTTGCTGATGCCCAGCAACAGCACCGCCGGCACCGAGACCAGGTAGAAAAACGGATCCGTGATGAGTGGGAAATTCAAGAGACAACTTTCTTCAGGTCCTCCCCTTCAACCGGGAAGGGCCTGAAGTGTAGCGGGGCGCAGCCGGTGCGCGACACCATCAACGTGCTCAGAGCACGCTGCAAGCCTGCTCGAAACTCAGGCGCGGATTGCGCGCGAATTCCTTGCTGGTATCGGCATAACCCAGATTGATCAGGAAGTTGGCGACATAACGACCGTCAGGGAAAAACTCGGCGTTCAGCTTGGCCAAGTCGACGCCGCTCATCGGGCCGCAGTCCAGGCCCACCGCACGCGCCGCCAGGATGAAGTAGGCACCACCCAGCGTGCCGTTGCGCGTGGCGGTGTTGGTCGCCAGCGTGGCATTGCCCTCGAAATTTTCCTTGGCGCCGGCGCCATGCCAGATCTGCGGCATGTGCTCGTAGAACCTGGTATCGGTGGCCACGATGACGGTCACAGGCGCCGACTTGGTCTTGTCCACGTTGCCCGGGGTCAGCGCGGGCAGCAGGCGCGCCTTGGCCTCCGGGGTGGTGATGAACACATAACGCGTGGGCTGGGTGTTCATCGAGGTCGGCGCCATCTTGGCAAGCTCATACGCTTCCTGCAACAGCGAAACCGGCACCGGCTTGTCGAGAAAGCCGTTGGCGGTGCGCGCCTTGAGAAACAACTGGTCGAGGGCGGTTGGGTCGATTTTCATATTCACTCAGGGTAGGTCGTCCATGGAAAATGATCCAGCGCAGTCAAAGGCTGCGCCGGCACAGGTTTTTGCCGGGCTTTCATTCCGCCTTGATGCCGATGTCGCGCACCAGCTTAGTCCAACGCTCGACATCGCGCCACACCGCCCAGCGCTCCACCATCTGGCGGATCAGCAGCTCGTCCAACAGCTTGTCGTTCATTCTTGTCTCCTCAAGGTTCCATCAAAAAAACAGCGGGGGCTCACGGCACCACGTAGTCCACCTGGTGGCGCGCGGTGCGCAGCTCGGCCACTTCGTCCTTGACGCGCAGGTGCTCGGGGTGCGTGCCGTAGGCGTCGAGCGCGGCCTGGCTCTCGAACTCGGAATACAGCACCACGTCGCAGGCGTAGTCGACGCGGCTGACATCGACGCCGATCTCCAGGTGCAGCAGGCCCGGGATGCGGCCGCGCAGCCCTTCGAAGCTGCGCTGCAGCTGCGCGATGCCACGCGCCTTCTCGGCCGGCGTGTCGCCGCGCACGTTCCACATCACGATGTGTCGGATCATTCGCAGTCCCGATCTACGCCGCTGGCGGGAAGCCCGCCTTTTGCGGCCACAGGTTCACGAAGGCGTGCACCGTGGTGCTGGCGTACAGGCCGGCCTGGGTGAAGGGCTCGTTGGCCAACCAAGCGTGCGCCGCGTCGCGCGAGGGGAAGTCGATCACCAGCAGGCTGCCCAGCATGGTGGTGCCGTCGTCATGCGTGAGGGGGCCGGCAAACGCCATGCGGTCGGCTACCTGGGCCAGGTAGTCCTTGTGCACGGGGCGCACGCGCTGGCGCAGCGCGCCGTGGTCGGGTTTGTCGATCAGGAAAAAAGCGAACAGCATGGTTTCCTCTCAGAGATAGGCCAGCCAGGTGGAGAGTGACGGAAAGACGATGAGCACCAGCAGCACGGCGGCCATCATCAGCACGAAGGGAAACGAGCCGGCAAAGATGTCGCGAATGGTGATGCGTGAATCGTTCAGGGCCGACTTCACGGTGTAGACCGAGACACCAAACGGCGGCGTCAGCAGGCCGATCTCCACCGCCACCACCGTCACCACACCGAACCACACCACGTCCATGCCGAAGCTGCGTGCAATCGGCAGCACGATGGGCAGCATGATCAGCATGATGGACACCGAATCGATGATGCAGCCCAGTGCCACCACGATCGCCACGTAGGCGCCAATGAAGCCCCACGGCCCCAGCCCCAGGTGGGTGATGCCCTCGGTCACCGCCGCCGGCATGCCGGTGAGCGCCAGCATGCGGCTGTAGAGCATGGCCGAGATGATGAGGAACAGCACCGATACCGAGACATAACCGGTCTCCACCAGCACGTTCCACAGCTTGGCCCAGGTGAGGCGCCGGCGCACCAGCGCGATCACCAGCGCGCCGGCCGCGCCCACGGCACCGGCCTCGGTCGGTGTGAACAGGCCGCCATACAGACCACCCAGCACCAGCGTGATGAGGATCAGGATCGGAATGAATTTGAGAGCGGCGCTGCCCCAGGTCTCCTGCGGCAGCGCGATGCGGTCGGCCTCGGCGCCCTGGGTCATGATCATGGCGGGGCGCAGGTAGGCCATGCCGACGATCAGCAGACCGAAGCCGACGGCCAGGATGATGCCCGGGATGACACCGGCAATGAACATGCGCCCGATCGACTCTTCGGCCAGCACGCCGTAGATGATCATCAGCAGCGAAGGCGGGATCAACATGCCCAGCACCGAAGAACCCGCCACCACGCCCACCGCAAAACGCGCGGTGTAGCCGTGGCGCATCATCTCGGGCACCGCCACCTTGGTGAAGACGGAGGCCGATGCGATGGAAATGCCGGTGATGGCGGCGAACACCGCATTGGCCGCCACCGTGGCCAGCCCCAGGCCGCCGCGGATGCGCCGCATCAGCCACTGGAACACATCAAAGGTGTCGCGCCCCACCCCTGAGACGCTGACCAGCATGCCCATCAGCACAAACAGTGGGATGACGCCGAACAGGTAGTCGCGTATGGCGTCGTTGGCCGAGGCCGCGACGAAACGCGCCGCCACCTCCGGGCTCTTGATCAGCCAGACGCTCAGGAAGGAGGTAACGATCAGCGCCACACCGATGTGCATGCCGAAATAGATGCCGGCCAGCATCAGCACGATGGCCAGCGCGCCGATCTGCAGGTCAGTCATGCATGGACTCCCGCCAGTCCTGCTTCGCCAGCAAGACGTACTGCAGCGCCGCCAGTACCGCGCCCAGCAGCACCACCGCGCGCATCGGCCAGGTGGGAAAGGTGAACACACCCTCGACGCCGAAGAACTCGCTGTCACCCCAGGCCCGCACCAGCAGCGGCCAAGTGGCGTAGGCAATCACCCCGCAGGCAAAAACACCGGCCAGCGAGAACAGCGCCCGCAGCCGCTTGCCCGCCACCGGCCGCGCCTGGATGAAGGGATCGATGAACAAATCGGCGCGCGACATGCGGCCATGGCGCAGCGTGCCCGGCAGCTGCAGGAAGACGATGACCACGATGCTGGTGGCCACCAGCTCGGCCACGCCGTCGAGCGGGTGGTTGAGCAGGTTGCGCAGCAGCACGTCGGCACACATCAGCAGCATGACGATGGCAATCACCACCGAGCCGGCCGCATTGAGCCCGTCCACCAGCCAGCCGAACAAGCTGCTCGGCGCAGCCGGCACCGGCGCGGCGTCGAGATCGGTATTCGCTTCGTAAGACATGAATTACTTCAATTCCTTATCCCAGTCGCGCGCTGGCTTCACGCCGCGCTTGCGCAGCGCGTCCATGTAGGTCTTGACGATCTCCTTGGCTGGCCCCTTGCTCGCATTGGTCTTGGCCCAGTCGGCCGCCAGGTTGGGCATGGTCTGCACCCACTTCTCGCGCTCGCCGCCGCTCAGGTTGGTCAGGCGCACCGCCGGGCTCTGGCTGGCGCCGCGCTCCACCATGGTCTTGAGCGCGCCTTCGTAGCGCTGCATCAGCGTCTCGCCCAGCGCCTTGGAATATTCCTTGCCCACGTCCTTCACGATCTTCTGCACCTCGGGCGGCAGCTTGCCGTAGCTGTCCTTGTTCATCGCCATGCCGCCGATGTACAGCGCGCCGATGTTCACCGTGGTGATGTAGGGCGCCACCTCGTAGATCTTGTTGGGCAGGATGCCGGTGGCAATGGAGATGGTGCCTTCGCTCACGCCACTCTGGATGTCGGTGTAGTAGCTGGTGAGCGAGCCGTCCACCGGCACCGCGCCCGAGCCCTTGAGCCACAGGCCGATGGAGCCCGGCGCCGAGATCTTGCGGCCCTTCAGGTCGGCGTAGGTGGCGATCGGGTACTTGGTGAACAGGTGGTAGGTGTCCACGCCGGTGGCGCCGAGGAAGACCATGTTGTTCTTGTCCCATTCCTTCTGCAGCGCCGGGATCTTCTCGTTCATCTCGTTGGCCACGTCGAGGATGATGCGCACGTCGTCGGTGGTGAAGGGCGTCACGGTGCCGAACTGCGACAGCGGCATCTTGGCCGCCTCCAGGTTGTGGAACACCCAGCCGATGTCGGTCACGCCCTGCTCCACGCTGGTGAGCGTGGCGTTCATCTTGTAGAGCTGGCCGCCGTAGGCCTCGCGCCACTCGATCTTGTAGCCCTTGTTCAGCGCTGCCACCCGCTTGTTGACCTCGGGCACGAACAGCGTGCTCATCAACCCCACCCAGGGCAGCACCACCGGGTGGCTGGAGGCGATGGTCAGCTTGAAGGTCTGCTGCGCCTGCGCCGGCAACACCGCCGCCGACAGCGCCACGCCCAGCGCGCTGGCCAGGGCGGTTTTCATCATCAGTCGCTTGCTCATGCTTGTCTCCTTGTCTTTATGGAAGAGGTCTCACTGGCACAAAATCACTTTTCCGGGTTGAGTACGAAGTCGTAGTCCAGCAGGTAGCTGCCGTCGGGCTGCTGCACCCAGTCGGCCACCAGCGACTGGCGCACGCCGAACACCACGTCGGAGTCGAGGTACTGGTCGTGGTTGCGGAACACGTGGGTGATGAGCCGCTGGTAACCCGGTGCCTCGATCATGAAATGCAGGTGCGCCGGGCGCCACGGGTGGTTGGCGGTGGCCTTGAGCATGCGGCCCACCGGTCCGTCGCTGGGAATGGGGTAGGCCTCGGCCAGGATGGTCTTGAAGTGAAAGCGCCCCTGCTCGTCGGCATGCAGCACACCGCGCGCCTGGGCATGGGCCAGGTCGGCGTACTGCACGTCGTAGTTGCCTTCGGCATCGGCCTGCCAGACGTTCATGCGCGCGTTGGGCACCGGCTTGCCGTCCAGCCCCTTGACGGTGCCGCGCACCAGGCAAGGCAGACCGGTGGCGCCGTTGGCCACGTCATCGCCGTTTTTATATTCAGGCGCACTCTCCACGAAGAAGGGGCCGAACACGGTGGATTCGGTGCAACCGGCCGGCTTGTCGTTGTTCATGGCCACGGTGAGCATGGACAGGCCCAGCGTATCGCTCAGCAAGATGAACTCCTGCCGCTTGTCGTCGGTGATGTGGCCGGTGTCGGTGAGGAACTGGATACCCTGGAACCACTCTTCTTCCGTCAGCCGCACCTCGCGCGCGAAGGCGTGCAGGTGCTGCACCAGGCTGGTCATGATTTCCTTCAGGCGCGGATCGGGCGTGTGGGAAAAGCGCTCGATCACGGCCTGGGTGATGGTGTCCTGGTTCAGGTTACGCATCTTGTTTGTCTCCTCTGCGGGTTCTCTCTAGCGGACAAACTGTAAAAGTCCGCCACAATTTGCGAAAGACCGCTGTCGTAAATGACTTTTCCGCGCAGCGAAAAAAACAGGAGACTGCGGTGGACCGCTGGACGGAACTGGAATTGTTTGTGCAGGTGGCTGAAACCGGCAGCCTGAGCCGCGCCGCCGAGGCGTTGGACCTGTCGAACGCGGCGGCCAGCCGGCACCTGTCGGCACTGGAAGACCGGCTGGGCGCCCGCCTGGTGGAGCGCAACACCCGCCGCCTGTACCTAACCGACCCGGGCAAGGAGTTCTTCAGCCGCGCCAAGACCGTGCTGGCCGACCTGAAGGACGCCGAGGACGCGGTGAACGCCAGCACCCTCAACCCCACCGGCACGCTGCGCATCACCGCTTCGCTCTCGTTTTCCATGCACCACGTGGCGCCGCTGCTGCGCGAGTACACCCAGCGCTACCCCAACGTGAGCGTGCACGTGGAAGCCGCCAACCGCTACCTGGACATCATCGACAACAACATCGACGTGGCCATCCGCACGCGCGAGTTCGAGCCGGACTCCAACATCACCATCCGCCGCCTGGGGCAGACGCGCCGCATTCTGGCCGCCGCGCCGCGCTACCTGGCCAAACACGGCCGGCCCAAGACGCTGGAAGACCTGGCGCAGCACAAGCTGCTGATCTACACCCACGCCAACAACCCCAACGAGCTGCGCTTCACGCGCGACGGCCAGACCACCACGCTGTCGGTGAAAGGGCTGCTGGAATCGAACGACGGCCAGATCTTGCGCGCCGCCGCGCTGGACGGCATGGGCATCCTGGTGCAGCCCACCTACATCCTATACGACGACATGGTGGCCGGCCGCCTGGTGCCGGTGCTGGACGACTGGGACCTGCCGCGCCTGACCGTCAACCTGGCCTACCCCAGCCGCAAGCACCTGTCAGCCAAGGTGCGCACCTTTATCGACTTCATGGCCGAGCACTTTGCCAAGATGAACTATGAGCAGAAGTGGACGGGGCGGTTTGGGGTGGATTGAGGGATGGACTGGTCTGGGTCAGGAGCTGCTGTCGGCAGATGCGTCTAACAGCGGGCATTTGCAGACAGTGTGGGTATGCTGCTGGCGTTGCGAATACTGGCCGCTCTTGAGAGTTCGCCAGTGGCCCCTTTGATTTCAATAGGTGTGACCTGCCCGGTTTTTCCGAGCCATTCATTCCTGTAAGACGGCCGGGTTGGGGATTGAATGATATTGCTGTTTGAACTCGTGCGGGGTCAGGTAGGCCAGGCTGCTATGGGGGCGCACGGTGTTGTAGTGGCATCGCC
>JAUXVI010000042.1 GCA_030680575.1 Hylemonella sp. | reverse complement strand
GGCGATGCCACTACAACACCGTGCGCCCCCATAGCAGCCTGGCCTACCTGACCCCGCACGAGTTCAAACAGCAATATCATTCAATCCCCAACCCGGCCGTCTTACAGGAATGAATGGCTCGGAAAAACCGGGCAGGTCAATTGCGCCCTTACCCCCTAAAAACCACCAGCCTCATGGATTCACGCACCTTGGTTAACAACCGGCCAAAGCGATGTGTGTTTTTTGATACGGAAATTGTTCATGTTTGATCTGCAGGAACTTTTTTTCTTCCTTATAAAAGCGTCCCAATGCAGAATCCACTGCACAAATTTAAGGGAGTTATTAAGTGAAAAAATACGTGGCCTCATTTACTGCTGCATTGGCCCTGGGTTTCTTGGCCACCAGCACGTTGGCACAGCAGAACTTAACCGCCGAGCCTAAGTTTTATGCTGGCGCAGAAATTGGCAGCTATTCTTCAAAGGATTACACAAAAGAATTGGCCAGCACGCTGGTCAGCCAGGTCGGTGGAACCGCTACGGCCTCGCAAGACAGCACCATCAGCAACAGCCGCATTTTTGGCGGCATCAATGTCAATGAGAACATAGGTCTTGAGTTGGGCTACAACCAGACAAGCAGCTACGGATTCAGGTTTTCGGGCGTCAGCCGAACTGCTGTTGCCTACTCTGGTACCGCGAGTGCCAAGTTTGGCGGGCTGGATTATTCGGTGCTGTTTCGGCCCAATGTCTCTACCGGCCTGAATGGCTTGTTTTTCAGGTTGGGCGGCCATTCGCTTGACCAGAAAACCGATGTCCGCCTCACCGCAGGCAACGTGACCGTGAGCAACAACGACAATCACAGTGGAACAGGCGCGCTGTACGGTTTCGGCTACGACCTCAAACTGTCGAACACCTGGGGCATGCGGATTTCTTACACCTCCCTCTACAACGTTGCCGGAATCAGCGGCAATGATGGGTACTTCGTCAACATCGGAGTACTTGCCAAGTTTTGATCCATGTGGTGGCGCGAGTGAAACACCGAAGCTCGTTGTTTCACTCAGCAAGGCGTAGAAGCTGGAGAAGCGCCGCGGGATAACGGCCGTCGTTCGTCATCACCAGCAGCCCATAAACCGACCAGTTCGTGCGCCCAAGCGGACGTACGAACTGGGAAGTGCGAGGAACTCTGAGACAATCCCCACTTTCCCACCTCTTGGAACGGGCCCGTCCGGCCCTCAAGCTGCATGAATTCTCAGACGTCCAGCGCTGACCGGGTTTTCACCCTCAGCGATTTCGATTTCGAACTCCCCCCCGAGCTGATCGCCCAGCATCCGGCGACTGAGCGCAGCGCCTCGCGCCTGCTCGACGGCCGCAGCGCACAGCCGGTGGACCGCATCTTTCGCGAGTTGCCTGGGCTGCTGCTGCCGGGCGACCTGCTGGTGTTCAACGACACCAAGGTGGTGAAAGCGCGCCTGTTTGGTGAGAAGCCGACCGGCGGCAAGTTGGAGCTGCTGATCGAGCGCGTGTTGCCGGGCTTTGAGGTGGTGGCGCACATGAAGGTGAGCAAGAAGCCGCCGGTGGGCATGGTGCTGCAGATGGTGGGCGGCTTCACCGCCACCCTGCTGGGCCGCTGGCCTGATGAAAACGGGCAACTGTTCCGCCTGCGTTTCAGCGAAGAGCCCCATTTGATGATGGAGCAACACGGCCATGTGCCGCTGCCGCCGTACATTGAGCACGGCGACAGCGTCGAGGACGTGGCGCGCTACCAGACCGTCTTCGCCGCCAAACCCGGCGCTGCCGCCGCACCCACCGCCGCCCTGCACTTCGACGAAGGCGTGCTGGCCGCGCTGGAAGCCCGCGGCATCCGCCGCGCCAACGTCACCCTGCACGTGGGCGCCGGCACCTTCTCACCCGTGAAGACCGAGAACCTGGCCGAGCACCGCATGCACCGCGAGTGGTACGAGGTGCCCGCAACCACCCAGCAGGCGATTGCGGAAACGAAGGCCAAGGGCGGCCGCATCGTCGCCGTGGGCACCACCACCATTCGCACGCTCGAATCCTGGGCCCAAACCGGCCAAGCCAGCGGCGACACCGAGATCTTCATCACCCCGGGCTTCGAGTTCCAGGTCGCCGACCTGCTGGTCACCAACTTCCATCTGCCGAAGTCCACCCTCATGATGCTGGTGAGTGCCTTTGCGGGCTACGAGCACATCATGGCGCTGTACCGGCATGCGATTGCGCAGCGGTATCGGTTTTTCAGTTATGGGGACGCGATGGTGCTGGAGCGATCGACGTAGACACACTCACATGGTGAAGTTGGCGAGCGGCACGTCAGTCGTCTTCCAGCGGCAGCTGCCCCTGGGGTGGATGCGGCGGCCACTGACCTTCTGCGACGAGGGCCTCGTACCAACGATGCATGGCGACATCCTCTAGCGCGTACTCGCCCCGCACAGACTTCCAGACGAGCGCCGGCATGCGCTGGCGCAGGGACTCCAGCGCCCGCTGCGCTTGCGCCACGCTCACCGGGTGGTTCACTTTGTCACGGTAAAAGCGCAGCGCCTCTGCATCGTAAGGGCGAAAGCGCACCCCCTGCTCCAGCATGCGCCACAGCACCGCCTGCTCCGTCGGCTTCAGCCCCAGATAGTCCGACGCCATCTGCGCCTCGTCCTGGGACTGTTGCTGTTTTGCCGCCTCCAGCAACGCCGGCTCAAAGCGCCCGGCCAGCCCGGCCAGCGGACTCAGCACCTGGCCCAGAGCGGCCATGAAAAACTGGGGACGCTCACCAAACAGCGCAAACGCCTGCTGCAGCGCCTCCTGGTCCACCGGCTTGAGCTCAGGTCGTTGCTCTTCAATCAAGGCCGCGACATACGCGATGAAGTCCGGCCCCAGCGGCGGCATACGCTGCACCTGCGAGCCATAAAACGGGGCGCCCGCCGTATTCACGAGACGCATCAACTTGTCGCGATCCGAGCCCGACATCACCAGCATCAGATTCACCACGCCAGGCCGATTGAGCTGGTCGCGGGCCGATTTCAGCGCCGTCATCGCCGCTTCGCCAGCCTCACTGGTCAGCGCGTGCTGCGCCTCGTCGATGATCAGCGCCACCGGCTGGCCCGCGCTGTCGTGCAGCAGCCGTAGCGCGTCGGTCAACGTCATGCCATCCACCTGGCCGATCTTGCTGGTGTCCACCTCCAACCCGCCCAGCTTGACCTTGTCCAGTCCGGCCTTCTTGGCGGTGCGCGCCACCAACCCCAGTTGCGGCGCCAGTGCCCGAGCAATCGCCTCAGCAATCAGCGCGCCCGGGTCGCGCCGCGCATCGGCCCACAGATCCACATAGACCACCACCACACCCGCCGCCTCCAGCACCGGCCGCAGGTCGCCCTGTAAAAAGGTGGACTTGCCGGTGCGGCGCGGTGCCGCCAGAAACAGGCCATTGTGGGCATCACCGAGCAAGGCCTTGCCTTGCAAGGCGGCCACCAGCTCCCGGGCCAAGGCAGTGCGGGGAAAGGCAATCATGGCAATTATTGATGATTATCGAAATTCCAATAATTTATCAAATCAAAGATAAAAGTCAATAATCAATATCCCATAGGCCTCGGGTGAAGCGACCTCGCCAGGCCCAACATCTTAAAAATACTGTTCGAACATCTCGACCAAGCCGTAAAAATCTCTGCGCTGACAGGCACTTACCGATACTCCGTGCAACCCGCAACAGGAATGCCCCGTCTCAACATCTGAAAACAGGGCCGTTCGTCAAGGTGCCAGCGCCCGCGCATGATGCACAAAATGGTCCGCCATAAAACTCGCGATGAAGTAATAGCTGTGGTCGTAGCCCGCGTGGCGGCGCAGCGTCAGCGGGTGGCCCGCCGCATCACAGGCCTGCTGCAGCAACTCCGGCCGCAACTGCTTGGCTAAAAATTCATCGGCTTCGCCCTGGTCCACCAGCAGGGGCAGGCGCTCTTGCGCGGTGGCGATCAGTTCCACCGCGTCCCACTCTTTCCACGCCGCCCGGTCTTCACCCAGATAAGCCGTGAAGGCCTTGCTGCCCCAGGGCACCTGGCTGGGCGCCACCACAGGCGCGAAGGCCGAGACGCTGCGGTAACGGCCGGGGTGGCGCAGCGCGGTGACGAGCGCGCCGTGACCGCCCATGCTGTGGCCGAAGATGCCGCGCTGGTCATTGGCGGGGAAGTGCTGCTCGATCAACGCGGGCAGCTCCTGCGCCACGTAGTCCTGCATGCGGTAGTGCTGCGCCCACGGCGCCTGCGTGGCGTTGAGGTAGAAGCCAGCGCCCTCGCCCAGGTCGTAGCCTTCGTCATTGGGCACGCCGGGGCCGCGCGGGCTGGTGTCGGGCGCGACGACGATGAACCCCAAACGCGCGGCGTGTTCCTGCGCATTGGCCTTGGTGATGAAGTTCTGCTCGTTGCAGGTCAGGCCCGAGAGCCAGTAGAGCACGGGGCAGCGCTGACCCTCTACCGCAGCGGGCGGCAGGTAGACGCCGAACTTCATCTCGCAACCCAGGGTGGTGGACGTGTGTTTCCAGACTTCCTGCCGGCCGCCGAAGCTGGCGTGGCGCTCAACGCGGTTCATGGGGTGGCTTTCTCAGTAATGGATGACGGTGCGGATGGACTTGCCTTCGTGCATGAGGTCGAAGGCTTCATTGATGTCCTGCAGCCCGCGCGTGTGCGTGACGAAAGGCTCAAGCTGGATGTCGCCTTTCATGGCGTCTTCCACCAAACCCGGCAGCTGGCTGCGGCCCTTGACGCCGCCGAAGGCCGTGCCCAGCCAGCGCCGGCCGGTGACCAGCTGGAAGGGGCGTGTGCTGATCTCCTGCCCCGCACCGGCCACGCCGATGATGACGCTCTGGCCCCAGCCGCGGTGCGCGCACTCCAACGCGGCACGCATGACGTTGACGTTGCCGATGCACTCAAACGAATGGTCCACGCCCCAGGTGGTCATCTCCACGATGACCTGCTGGATGGGTTTGTCAAAGTCCTTGGGGTTCACGCAATCGGTGGCGCCGAAGGTGCGCGCCAAGTCAAACTTGGAAGGGTTGGTGTCGATGGCAATGATGCGGCCCGCTTTGGCCAGCTTGGCGCCCTGGATCACGGCCAAGCCGATGCCGCCCAGGCCGAACACGGCCACGCTGTCGCCCGGTTGCACCTTGGCGGTGTTTTTCACCGCGCCCAGGCCGGTGGTGACGCCGCACCCCAGCAGGCACACCTGTTCGTGGTTGGCCGCGGGGTTGATCTTGGCCAGCGAGACTTCGGCCACCACGGTGTATTCGCTGAAGGTGGAGCAGCCCATGTAGTGGTAGATGGGCTGGCCGTTGTAGCTGAAGCGGGTGGTGCCGTCGGGCATCACCCCTTTGCCCTGGGTGGCGCGCACGGCCACGCAGAGGTTGGTCTTGCCGCTCTTGCAGAACAGGCACTCGCCGCATTCGGCGGTGTAGAGCGGGATCACGTGGTCACCCGGCTTCACACTCGTCACGCCCTCGCCCACTTCCACCACAACACCCGCGCCCTCGTGGCCCAGCACGGCGGGGAAGATGCCCTCGGGATCGTCGCCGCTGAGCGTGAAGGCGTCGGTGTGGCAGACGCCGGTGTGGGAGATCTTCACCAGCACCTCGCCCTTTTTCGGCGGGGCGACGTCGATCTCGACGATCTGCAGGGGTTGGCCGGCTGCAAAGGCGACGGCGGCGCGGGATTTCATGGGGGACTCCTCGATTGGATGGTGAAAACAGTTCGCAGCATTCTCGACGAAACGCGTCACGGATTCCGGCAAGCAAGGCAATAACCCCGCCGACCCGCGTGCAAGTTTGCGAAAATCACGCCCATGCTCAAATTCGAACTGCTCAAGACCGAGGGCCTGGCGCGCCGCGGCCGCCTCACGCTCAACCACGGCGTGGTCGAAACCCCCGTCTTCATGCCGGTAGGCACCTATGGCACGGTCAAGGGTGTCATGCCCAAGAGCCTGGAGGACATGGGCGCACAGATCATCCTCGGCAACACCTTCCACCTGTGGATGCGCCCCGGCCTGGACGTGATGAAAGCCTTCGGCGGCCTGCACAAGTTCGAGAACTGGCACAAGCCCATCCTCACCGACAGCGGTGGCTTCCAGGTCTGGAGCCTGGGCGAGATGCGCAAGATTTCGGAAGAAGGCGTTCGTTTCTCATCGCCGGTCAATGGCGACAAGCTTTTTCTCACACCCGAAGGGTCGATGCAGATCCAGACGACGTTGAACAGCGACATCGTGATGCAGTTCGACGAGTGCACGCCCTATGTCTCGCTCGACCCCAAGACCAAGGGCCAACTGACGACCGAGCGCGAGGCGCGCATCTCGATGGAGCTCAGCATGCGCTGGGCCAAACGCTGCCAGGACGAATTCGCCCGGCTGGAAAACCCGAACGCGCTGTTCGGCATCGTGCAGGGCGGCATGTACGAGAACCTGCGTGACGAATCGCTGGCCGGTCTGGAGGAATTGAACTTCCCCGGCATTGCGGTGGGTGGCGTCAGCGTGGGCGAGCCGAAGGAAGACATGCAGCGCCTGATCCGTCACATCGGGCCGAAGCTGCCCGCCCACAAGCCGCACTACCTGATGGGCGTGGGCACACCGGAAGACCTGGTCTATGGCGTGCAGCACGGCATCGACATGTTCGACTGCGTCATGCCGACACGCAACGCGCGCAACGGCCACCTGTTCACGCGTTTCGGTGACCTGAAGATCCGCAACGCGCGCCACAAGAGCGACGAACGCCCGCTGGACGAGACCTGCACCTGTTACGCCTGCGCCGGCAGCTCGGGTGTGCCGTATGCACAGGGCGGCCGCGACGGTTTCAGCCGCGCCTACCTGCACCACCTGGACCGCTGCGGCGAAATGCTCGGCCCCATGCTGGCCACGGTGCACAACCTGCACTACTACCTGAACCTGATGCGCGAGGTGCGCGCGGCGCTGGATGCCGGCAGCTTCGGTGAATTTGTGAAGCAGTTTCACGCCGACCGGGCACGCGGGGTGTAAGAAACCGGCGGCCTGTCACGACCAAATCCAAATGGGCTCCGAAACCGTGACACCGCCGACCATCGACGACGCCTTCCTGGCCGGGCTGCGCAGCGACATGCTGCGCTTTGCCCAGCTGCAACTGCGCGATGCCGCCGCCGCCGAAGACGCGGTGCAGGAAGCGCTGGTGGGCGCCCTGAGCAATGCCAAGGGTTTTGCCGGCCGCGCGCAGGTCAAGACCTGGGTCTTCACCATCCTGCGCAACAAGATCGTCGATCACATCCGGCTGCAGAGCCGCACCACCAACGTGTCCTCGCTGTCGCCGGAAGAAGCCAGCCTGGACGAGGCCTTTGACACGCTGTTCAAGACCAGTGCGCACTGGACGCCCCAGGCACGCCCGCGGGACTGGGGCAACCCGGAAGCCGCGCTGCACCAGCAGGACTTCTGGCATGTGTTCGAAGCCTGTCTGACCCACCTGCCCGACAACACCGCCCGCGTCTTCATGATGCGGGAGTTCCTCGACTTCGAAACGCCCGAGGTCTGCAAGGAGCTGGGCATCACCGTCAGCAATTGCAACGTCATCCTGCACCGCGCCCGCAACGCGCTGCGGCGTTGCCTGGAGCGCGGCTGGTTTGCCGCTGGAGAAGCCGCATGTTGAAATGCAAGCAAGTCACCCATCTGCTGTCCGAAGCACAAGACCGCGAGCTGTCCGTCTCGGAGAAGCTGCCGCTCAAGATGCACCTGCTCATGTGCCAGGGCTGCCGCAACTTCAAGCAGCAGATGAGCTTTCTGCGCGAGGCCTGCCGCAGCTACACCAGCGAACGCACAGACACCGAGAAATAAGGCGGCAGCCATTTGCGGCGCAGCCAGTAGTCAAGCGACAGACGCCCCGGCCCCATGAACACCAGCGGCAGGAACATACCGATGAACAGCACCGGCAGCTTGAAGTTGCCCATACCCTTGTCGGTAAAGCCGTAGCCCTGCATCAGCTCGGCAAAGGTGCTCCATGACGCCGGCCAGTGCACGCTGGTGATCGCGACCACGGTCAGCACGATCAGCGACACCGAGAAAAAACGCGTCGCCAGCCCCAGCACCAGCGCCACGCCGCCCAGCAGTTCGAACCAGGTAGCCAGTTGCCAGCTCACCTCTGACGGCACCAAGTTGAAGGGAAAGGGAAACTTGTCCTGGATGTCGGCAAACCAGTTCTCACCCTGCCACTTCTCCAGGCCGGACTCGAAGAAATCCCAGCCCAGCAGCAGGCGCAGGCTGAGCAGGCCCAGCCACAGCCCAAGTAAGTCGAGTTGCGCCATCAGCGGCGACATGAAGCGGGTCAGGATTTTGTTCATGGTTGTGTTCCCAGAATGATGTGTTGCCGGCGCAAGTCGTCCAGCAACGCGGCGCCGAACGCGACCAGCTGCGCCGGCTCGGGGTGCTGCAGTTCGGCGGCGATCTGCCGGCAGGCGGCCTCGCCGGTGGTAGGAGCACCCGCCAGCAGCGCCAGCAGGCGTGCGGTGACCGGGTTGACCTGGGTGAACTGCACCGCGTCATCCGCATCGCGGTACAGCAGCAGGTGCGTGGGCTGCGGCCGGCGCGGGCGGTACGCGGGGCCGATGCGGTGCACCGGCCAGGTGTAGGCCTGGCTCAGCAGCGCCGGGTTGAGTTGCACCGGCCGCTGCATCAGGTCACCGTCCGGCTGGTACGGCGGCACAACGGCCTCCATCACGTCCACCGCCAACTCGGCCCACTCGTAATGCGCCAGCTCGGGCAACCAGGCCGGCAGGCGCAAGCCATCGGCTTGTTGCAGGTAACGCACGAACTCGCGCGGTATCTCGCGGTACAGCGGCGAGTGCAGCGGCCAGTCGCGGTAGAAACTGCGGCCCAATTGGTGCCAGCGCGCTTCGCCCAGCACACGGCGGCTCACCGGAAAGCAGCTGTCGAGAAAGCCGCAGACGTTGTTGAACAGCAGTTCGTTGTAGACCGCCATGCGCCGTGCCGGTACGCCGACCGGGCGCGGTGTGTGGTGCGGGTCGCGCAGGTGGCGCGCAAAGGCGTGCTGGAACGCCTGAAAAGACAACGCAGCAGCGGCTTGCATCACGCGGCCCGCCTCATGGGGCGTTGTGCTGCCGCCTGCAGGCGCGCAATCTGCGCCACCTCGGCCACCAGCACCGGCAGCTCGGGCAGGTTGAAATCGCGCTCCAGGCAGGTGGGCACCTCGCCGCCCGTGCGTTCGTAAGCCGCGGCCAGCAGCGCCCACACCGGGTCGATCACCTCGGCACCGTGGGTGTCGATCACCAACCCGTCGGGCTC
Source organism: Hylemonella sp. (assembly GCA_030680575.1). GTDB lineage: Bacteria > Pseudomonadota > Gammaproteobacteria > Burkholderiales > Burkholderiaceae_C > Hylemonella. Next base: position 1,728 of record JAUXVI010000042.1, on the reverse strand, counting down.
CACATAATGACCGGCCACGTGCACGTAGCAGGTGCGCTCCAGCGGCAGCGTCTGCAAAAAATTGTGCGCATCGAAGTTGAAGTTGCGGCTGTTGACGTAGATGTTGTTCACGTCCAGGTGCAACAGGCAATCGGCTTCCTGCACCACGGCGCTGATGAACTCGGCCTCGCCCATCTCGGCGCCGGGCGGTGCCACATAGGTGGATGCGTTCTCGATGCCGATGCGCATTTCCAGAATGTCCTGCGCGCGGCGGATGCGCTGCGCCACCCAATGCACCGCTTCTTCGGTCTGCGGAATCGGCAGCAGGTCGTACAGGTGGCTGTCATCGGCGCACCAGGACAGGTGCTCGGTATACAGCGTCATGCCGTGCTCGCGCATGAAGACCTTGATGCGGCGCAGCCAGGCCTCGTCCAGCGGCCCCGGCCCGCCGAGCGAGAGCGACAGACCATGGCAGACAAAGGGAAAGCGTTCGGTGAAGGCACGCAGCTCGCGCGCCGAGCGTCCGCCCAAACCGGCCCAGTTCTCCGGTGCGAGTTCGAAGAAGCGCACCGCGTCAGGCACGCCGGCCTGCAGCGGCGCGATCAGCTCGCGCCGAAAACCCAGGCCAGCGCCCACTGGAGGGCGAAGGACGGCCATGGGCTTACTTCTTGGCGCCGCAACTGGCTTCGGGCTTCTTGCCGCCGCAGCTGCCGTCTTTTTTCTTGTCGCTGGCCTTGGTCTCCATGCCGGCCTTGCTGGCGCCGCACTTGGCCTCGCCGCACTTGCCGTCTTTCTGCTTGGTGTCGGCCTGCGCCACTTGGTAGCCGGCCTTCAGTGGGGTGGCAGCGAAAGGATTGCCGGCAGCGGCATAAGCCGGGGCCAGGGCCGCCGCCAGGACGGAACCGGCAGCCAGGGTCACGAGGGAACGCTTGTTCATGGTCATCTCCAAATAGTGGACAGGTCGGGCCAGACCGGACGGCTGACCCAGGCGGTTCTTGACCGACCTGTTTGATTTGTCGATGACGGGCTGAAAACCTTACAACTGTTTTCAAGGCAGGTGCGAACACAGCAGTGCCTGCAGGAGGGCACCCAACCTTCGTGCCCATGATTCGAGCAGGGGTATTGGCGCCTCAAGGCAGCTGCCTTGTCGCCGACAGGAGACAGGAGGGTTCCCCCACTTGCCGTCACCCTGAAATCCCGACAGACTGGATTTCTACGTTGGGACATCGCGATGTGATGTCAAACCAGATAACCGCATGAGCACCTCTCCAAATCACCGTCAGAACGGGGACTTCATCACAGGTACAGGCGGCTCCAGCTTGAGCTGGGCCTTGCTCGTTTCGATTCTCATGCTGACCATTACCTTCTGGTACTGGCATGGCGCGAAAAACGAAACCATCGAAAAACGCCAGCACAGCTTTGATCTGGAGGTCGACCGCATCAACCGCGGCATCCAGGACCGACTGGCCACCTATGAACTGGTGCTGCGCGGCATCCAGGGCTACTTTGCAGGATCGGCGCAAATCAACAGGGACGAATTCTTTGCGTATACCCAGGCCTTGCAACTGTCCGTGTCGGAGCCAGGGCTGCAAGGCATCGCCTTGGTCATGTGACCTGCCCGGTTTTTCCGAGCCATTCATTCCTGTAAGACGGCCGGGTTGGGGATTGAATGATATTGCTGTTTGAACTCGTGCGGGGTCAGGTAGGCCAGGCTGCTATGGGGGCGCACGGTGTTGTAGTGGCATCGCC
>JAUXVI010000040.1 GCA_030680575.1 Hylemonella sp. | reverse complement strand
CTTCGCCACGCAATGGATGTGGTCCTACAATCACGACCGCCCGAATATGGCTCTGGGCGGGTTCACCCCAAAGCAGCATCTGGCCATGGCTGCATAACCGTTCTACTTTTAGGTCCAGTGAAATTCGGGGGGATTACCGTGGGATGTAGAAGGGGAGAGAACCAGCGCATTTTGTCCGGTTGCATTGGCATTTGTGCGTTGGCGTATGCAGTGGGAAGGATGCAGAATTCCAAGTCAACTTGACAACCATCAACACCCACGTGTTCCCTACGGTTTGTTGGGCTGGATTTCTGGCGAGGCCCCTGTGCCATCTTCCTTGTGGACAAAACAATATGAGGCGTGGCTAAACGGACATGTGCTTGGCTGCGCGTGCTTTGATTCGTTCCACGGATGGCTCCATGCGTCTATTGATTCAGAGAAGAAAGGGCTGCTTTATTGGAGTTTGCAGCAACACAGTCAATTTTTCCGTAGGCACTGGGCAGTCAGTGGCCGTGGTACACAGGACGAACCCGGCCTGTTTTTCGTTGAGCAGATCAATGTCAATGCAAACTTAATGCCTCCGGGGGGAAGAAAGCATCGGTTGGAAACAATGACCGCGTTGTCGGGAATCAAGCGTTAAAACTGCATTTTTTCGATTGCACGTTGAAGAAAACCTTACGGCAATGACTGTTCCACCTTCTTGTTGCGTCTGGCCCGCTGGCGTGGCTTCTTGGCCTTGAGCATCTGCATCGGGCTGATGGTGACTTCCGGTTGTAAACCGACAAGCCAATCTTCGATACGCAGGGATCTAATCATCCGAACCAAGGTAGTAACGGTCGCGCCCTTGCCAGCCTCTAGGTTTCTCAGGGAGCCCAGTGCAATGCCGGCATTTGCGGCTAGGTCTGCTTGGCTCAAGTTGCGCCGCAGCCTTGCGGCGCGCAGCTGGGCGCCTAGCTCACCTTCAAGCTCTTCAGTGGTAATGGGTTTGAACATTTCAATCAAATATATGGCGATTATTGGCTATTTTCAAGATAAACGCCATCTTTTTGATTGTTATAAGTATTGTGCCGTTGAACACCATAACTGTGCCGGCTGGGGATCCATAAGTTCCGGCCCTTTGAGAAGAACAATCGTGTCTCCAAGCATGGTTATGGTTCCCGGGACACCGACTACGTTGACCAGCTTGCTGGTGATGACTACGGAGGTCTAAGGCCGCATTGCAGAAACACCTGCCGGTCGCGTTCGGTATGGGAGTTGGTGCTATCGGCCAGGAGTGGGCATTCGGAATATCCCCGCCAAAGCGCTCATTTGATACGAGGTCGCCTTTGTGATCGCCACAAAGTCTATTGAAATAATTTCTCCACCTTGAGAAGCGTCAACGATCCCATCAACGCAAAGATTCCTGCTGCGACGGAGTGCACCAACCGCATGGGAATCTTCGCTGCAAACTTGTTGCCAACGAATACAGCGGGCACATCCGCCACCAGCATGCCTAGCGTAGTGCCTGCGATAACCAGAAACGGACTCGCATAGTGCGCAGCCAAGGCGACGGTCGCAATCTGCGTCTTATCGCCCATCTCCGCCAGAAAGAAGGTCACGAACGTCGCACCGAAGACGCCCAAGTGTCTGGCCACCTGAGTTTCCTCTTCCTCGATTTTGTCAGGAATCAGCGTCCAAATGGCCATGCCGATGAATGACAGGCCCAACACCCAACGCATATGTTCAGGACTGACGGCGGAAGTAATCCAGGCTCCCAGAGCACCAGCCAGACCATGATTGATCAGCGTGGCACACAGAATGCCAGCGATGATGGGCAGGGGCTTCTTGAATCGCGCCGCCAGAATGAAGGCGAGGAGCTGGGTCTTGTCGCCGATTTCGGCAAGGGCGACGACTCCGGTCGAGATGAGGAGAGATTCCATGATGGTTCCTGGACCGGGACAAAACAATGACCGCACATCTCCCCGGTCCAATCCGAAGGCTGTGCGGTCAAAGGTCTTGCCAAGTCAGGAACCGCCTGCACCATGATCTGCCGATCAAGTGTGTTGATGCAGGCTCTTCCGTGGAAACGGAAGCCGGCTACTCCCCAATGACGCTGGAATTGTAGCTGAGCGAAAGCGGGGACGGCCTGGCCTTACCGGCCCCACATGTAGTTCTGCTGGAATAGCATGTGATTCATCATCTGCTGCTGCATGCCGAGGTACTGGTCCATCATGTATTGGCGCTGCTTCATCTGTTCCGGCGTCTGCCCGGAATAGTAGCCGCCCATGCCACGCCACCCCATCATGCCTGGGTCACCCATGTGCCATCCCCCGTATGCCGGCCCACTTCCGCAGCAGCCCATCATGCCGGGCCCCCACATGCCCTGCATCAGTCCCATGTTGTTTTGCATGGTCCCCCAATGTTCCTGAAGCAGCTTCTGGCGCTCCTGCGGGTCTTGCGTCTGACGGATCTTGTCCATCTGCTGCTGCATCTTCTGGATGTTTTCCTGAATCTGGGTCGCCTGCTTGTCGAACTCGGCAACGTTGGGCGCCTTCTGTTGCGCTTGCGCGCCCTTGTCGGGTGCGTTGGACGGCTGGGCACTTGCAGGTACGCCAGCAATAAGGGCCATGGCAAATGCTGCTGTCAAAACTACTCGTTTCATTTTGCAATCTCCATAAAAAACCCTGCAAGGAACTAACGTTACTGCTGATCCGGAACGACGTCAATCGGCCACTGGCTTCACATGATGTACCCCCCTGTTTGCAGTTCAACGTCGCAACAGCCGCAGGCCGTTGAATACGACCAGCAGACTGGCGCCCATATCGGCGAATACCGCCATCCACATCGTGGCCTGCCCAGTGAATGTCAGGATCAGAAACACCGCCTTGATGCCCAGCGCGAGTGCGATGTTCTGGGTCAGAATGGCCGCCGTGGCCCGAGACAGCCGCACAAAGGCAGGGATCTTTTCGAGGTTGTCGTCCATGAGCGCGACGTCGGCGGTCTCGATGGCGGTGTCGGTTCCAGCTGCGCCCATGGCGAAGGCAATATCCGAGCGGGCCAAAGCGGGGGCGTCGTTGATGCCGTCACCCACCATCCCCACCTTGGACCCATTCGCACCGGCCATGAGTTCTTCAATGATCTTGAGCTTGTCTTCGGGCAGCAGATTGCCCTTGGCCTCGTCAATACCCACCTCATGGGCAATGGTTTCGGCGGTATGCACGTTGTCACCGGTGAGCATCAGCGTTTTGATGCCGAGCGCTTGCAATTCAGCAACGGCGTGGCGACTGGTCTCGCGCACCGTATCCGCCACGGCAAAGATGGCCAGAACACCGGTCTGGTTGGCCAACAACACCACGGTCTTGCCCTGGCGTTCCAGGACGTTGAGTTTGGCCTCGATCTCGGTGGAGCAGAGTCCTAATTCCTCAATCAGCCGATGGTTGCCCAGTTGATAGGTGTGGCCATCGATGCTCGCACGCACCCCTCGGCCTAGGATGGCGGCAAATTCGGTGATGTCCCGCAGTTTCAAGCCCGCCTCGGTGGCGGCGCGTGCAATGGCCAGTGAGACCGGGTGGTCGGAACGCGCTGCCAGGCTGGCCGCCAGAATGCGAGTTTCGCCCGCGTCCCCGGTGAGCACAACGAAGTCGGTCTGAACCGGCTTGCCGTTGGTGATCGTGCCCGTCTTGTCCAGGGCCAGGGTGACAAGCCGGCGCCCTTCTTCCAGATAGACGCCACCCTTGATCAAGATGCCCTTGCGCGCGGCGGCCGCCAGACCGCTGACGATAGTGACCGGGGTCGAGATCACCAGTGCGCAAGGACAGGCGATCACCAGCAGTACCAAGGCTTTGTAGACCCAGTCCCCCCAGGACGCGCCCAACAGCAGCGGGGGAACCGCCGCCACCAGCACGGCGATGGCGAACACGCTGGGCGTATAGACCTTGGCAAACTGGTCGACAAAGCGCTGCGTTGGTGCGCGGCTACCCTGGGCTGATTCGACGGCGTGGATGATTCGCGCCAGTGTTGAGTGACGGGCCTCGGCGGTGACCCGGTATTCAAAGGATCCCGTCTCGTTGATCGAGCCAGCAAAAACGGGGTCGCCCTCGGCCTTGTCGACGGGCAGGCTCTCGCCGGTGATGGGCGCCTGGTTCACCGAAGAACATCCGCTGGTGACCACGCCGTCCAGTGCGATGCGCTGGCCGGGACGCAGGCGCACCATGGCGCCCAGAGGCACGGATCTGGCCGGGATGTCCCGCCAGCCGCCATTCTCCTGGCGAACCGTGGCGGTGTCCGGCGCCAGATCCATCAAGCCGCGAATCGCGTTGCGCGCCCGATCCAGCGACTTGGCTTCAATGACCTCTGCCAGCGCGAAGAGGAACATGACCATCGCCGCTTCGGGCCAGTGTCCAATGACCATGGCGCCGGTCACTGCAATCGACATCAGCGCGTTCATGTTGAGGTTGCGATTGCGCAGCGCAATCCAGCCTTTCTTGTAGGTCGGCAGGCCACCCATCACTATCGCTGCGAGTGCCAGTGCCATGACGGCCCAGTGATTACCGCCTTGTATCCAGTACACCAGCTCCGCAGACGTCGCCGTCAGGCCGGACAGCGCCAATGGCCACCAGTTGGTTTCTGATGCCGGTACGGCGGCGGATGGTTTTGCAGCCTCGGTCGCGGTGATGCGTTGCGCCTGCATTCCGATGCCTTGCAAGGCCGCTTCGACGGGTGCCAGGTGGTCCAACTGATGCTTCACCGTCAGGATGCGCTGCATCAGGTTGAAATCAAGTCCCGTCACCCCATCAAGCGTCGCCAGCTTGTTGCGTATCAGGGCTTCCTCGGTGGGGCAGTCCATATTGTCGATGCGGTACTGCACCATTTCCGAGCCGGATTGGGTCGGCTTGGTATCTGCAAAGTTCACCGGGGTGGCGGAACAGCTGCATCCATTGTTGTTGCAATCACTCATGTTCGAATTCTGGTTCATGTCGGCTGTCATTTGGCACCCTGTAGCCACTACAGAGTCAAGAGATTAAGATGCTGTGCATGGTCTTCCATCTTTAAAGGGATGTACGGCATGAAAATCGGCGAACTCGCGAATGCCACCGGTACACAAATCGAAACCATCCGCTATTACGAGCGGGAGGGATTACTGCCTTCGCCGGAACGAACGGAAGGCAACTTCCGTATCTATATGAAAGAACATGCCGAGCGGCTGACGTTCATCCGTCATTGCCGATCCCTGGACATGACCTTGGATGAGATTCGCCGGCTGCTGCACTTCAAAGATGTCCCCGAGGAGAACTGCGGCGATGTGAACACTCTGCTGGATGTCCACATCAACCATGTTGCCGAGCGTATCCGGGAACTTAGGGTGCTTGAGAAGCAACTGAAGAGCTTGCGAGATCGATGCGGCGAGGCGCAGGTCGCTGCGCAATGCGGCATTCTGAGCGAGTTGTCACGGCCGTTGCCGGAGTCGGCCGTGAAATGCGGATTGCATGTGCACGGCACGTATGGAGGAGACAGGAAGCGTAAAACGTGAACCTAAGAGCTGTCAGTCTCCGACCAGTGGAAACCGACCGCGTAGCGAAAATGGATGTCTGATCGCTGCTGGATAGCAGCATCTCTTTATCAGAGCAAATTTGCGACAGGTCATCCAGAGATACCTGGGGCAAACACAAGTGCATAGATCCAGAGTCCAGAGAATCCGACAGGAAGTACTAGCGGAGTAATACGGACCAGTGCGTGAATCTGTCCCCCGATCACCCGCCCAGCAGGATTCTGTCGATTGGCGACCATGGTTCGCTCGTAAACTTCGATCGCTATCTTCTCCGAGTCTGACAATTGAAACTTCGATTTCAGCTGAAACACAAGCGATTGCTGCTCACGAAGGTAGACATCCTGCGCCCAAGTCGCCGCGTAGATCGAGGCAAATATCACCGCTGACAGAACAAGCGCCGCAAGTGGAACGACATGGTGGAAAAAAGCTTGCCAGCGGAAACTATCACTCCAGGACGTCGCATAGGCTGTAAGCAGGAACGCCTGAGAGGTGACATACCAAGTCACCCGGCTCGCAATCAAGGTATTTTCTGCTTGTATGTCCTCGCGCAATGCCATCAGCATTTCTGCGACAGAAAGCGATTCTTTATCCATAGAGTCACAACCAATGTGGGGCGGAAGCTTAAGAGTGGCGCTGGAAAGCGGGGTAAGTCGATGGTAAAAAGATCAGGTGAGGGGCGCTATCTTGGGAAGAAACATCTGAAAGTCAGTAACCCCCTCTCTAGATGAGGCGGCAATAGTTCCGCCATGCGCTTCGATGATTGATTTGACGATGGGGAGTCCGAGCCCAGCGCCGTCTCCGCCATGCTGGCGCGACGTGTCAACTCGATAGAACCTGTCAAAGAGTCTCGGCAAATGTTCAGCAGAAATCGTCTCGCCCGTGTTTGTGATCTTCAACAGAACTTGGGTGCCTCCCGGAGAGCTGATATCAACAACGATTTCCCCGTTCAAGGGCGTGTGCCTTATTGCATTTGATAGCAAATTGCTGATTGCGCGTCGTAACATTAACTTGTCCCCGCTGATAAAGGCATGCCCGTGACAAGTCGCCGAAATTTCCTTTTCTTCGAGTACGACCTCGTAAAACTCAAGCAAACCACGGACTTCTTGAGCGAGATCTACTTGCTCTTGGTGAGGGATCAATAGATGGTTTTCGGCCTTGGCAAGAAACAGCATGTCGGCAACCGTGCGCGACAGCCGCTCGAGCTCTTCTGCATTCGAGGCCAGTACGTCCCGATATTCCTCGGTAGATCTCGGCTTGGAGAGAATCACCTGAGTCTGAGTCAAGAGATTGCTGACAGGTGTGCGCAATTCGTGTGCAAGGTCTGAGGAAAAGTCCGATAGCCTATGGAAGGAATCCTGCAAGCGCGCCAGCATCCCGTTGAGGGTCTCGGCGACTTCAGCGAGTTCCACGGGAATTGAGGCCACCGAGAGGCGCTGATCTAGGCGATTAGCGGTGATGTCTGCGGCCCGCTGTCGCATTTCCTTTAGTGGCGCTAGGCCACGCCGCACTGCGACCCATCCCAAAAAACTGGTAAGTATTGCTGCAGTCCCAACCGCAATCCACAAGGCCATCTGAAAGGACGCCATGAAGGTTTCATGTCGAGTCAAATCAATGGCGACAGCAACGATAAGGTAGGGATCTTCACGGATCTTTGTCGGAGCCAGGACAGACATCCCGCGAAACGGGCTTCCATCCGAGTCGTTCCAGGCAATGAGGGCGGCCGCCTCGGACCCGAGCAATGTCGTCGGAAACTGGGCTTCACCACTGGCGAAAATGAGCTTTCCCTGCGCGGTTTTAACGGAAACCGAAAGGCCGAGGTGGCCTACGAGCGCCTCCTGCAGCTCCTTGGTAACGGTCTCCAGCGCGGGATATGAGTCAACTTTGCCGAGCGCATTTTGAAGCAGCTCCAATTTTCCATGCAGCAAATCCCGGTCGAGTTCCTCAAAATGGTGCTCCGCCATTTCGCCGATCAACAGTCCGAGCAGCAGGAGTACGACCGTTGAGATGGATGCAAAGAGGAGGGTCAGTCGGGTCGTCAACGCATGACGCTTGCCCATGATCACTCCTGACTCTCCAAGACGTAGCCCATGCCGCGTACGGTATGAATCAGCGTGCGCTCGAACCCGTCGTCGACCTTTGCGCGCAGGCGACGAATCGCCACTTCGATCACATTGGTGTCGCTGTCGAAATTCATATCCCAGACTTGCGAGGCAATCAGTGACCTTGGCAGCACCTCACCTTGCCGGCGCAGAAACAACTCAAGCAAAGCGAACTCCTTGGCAGTCAAATCAACACGCTTTCCTGAACGAGTCACTCTCCTACGAATAAGGTCAAGCTCCAGATCGGCCACGCGTAGAACTTCGGCCTCCTTATTTGAGCGACCGCGACGCAAGAGCGTCCTGACTCTGGCCAGCAATTCCGCAAAGGCAAATGGCTTGACCAGATAGTCATCGGCGCCGGTTTCCAGCCCTTTGACCCGATCCTCAATGGAGTCCTTGGCCGTCAGAAAGAGAACCGGAATCTCTTTGCCGGCCTTCCGGATGCCCTGGAGCACTTGCCAACCATCGATGCCGGGCAACATAACGTCCAGGATGGCAAGGTCATACGTATCGGTCAACGCCTGGTGCAGACCATCGTGACCGTCCCGGGCCAGATCAACAACAAACCCAGCCTCGGCAAGTCCCTGTCGCAGGTAGTCGCCAGTCTTTGGTTCGTCTTCGACCACAAGAATTTTCATTGGTTGGTGTGCTTCCTGTATGCAGGTGTGTATTGTGCCGCTCGCTCTGAGATAGTGCATAGGCATTACATAAATGTAATCCGTGCGTCATCTACGAGAAAGCGGCACCTTCTTACGCTACGAACCATTCCACCGAGGTTGGTCCTATCGGATCTGGCTAGCGCGGTAGTGGAAGGCGTATCAGAAGGAACAATAGATGAACATGTTTGTCCCGCATGTGTTGAACGTGCCACTGGGGTTGTCCCGCCGGCGCTTTGTCCAAGGCCTTGCTGCGGGCGGCGTGATGCTCGGGGCAGCGGCCGCCTCAAGACCTGCTTGGGCATCGGAGGCGCCTCAGCGTGTTGCCGCGGCACCGGTTCTGCATGGGACGGAGTTCGATCTGGTCATCGCAGAATCGCCGGTGAACTTCACGGGTCAGCCCGGTATGGCCACGACAATCAATGGCTCGTTGCCAGCGCCGACCTTGCGCTGGCGCGAGGGTGATACTGTGATCATCCGCGTCACCAACAAGTTGCGCGAACATACGTCGATTCACTGGCACGGGATCATCCTGCCATACCAGATGGATGGCGTTCCGGGCATCAGTTTCGCCGGCATCGCCCCTGGAGAGACCTTCACCTATCGTTTCAAGGTTGAGCAGAGCGGCACCTACTGGTATCACTCGCATTCCGGCTTCCAGGAGTTGACCGGCATGTACGGCGCCATCGTCATCGATCCGGCTGACGGCGAGACGATCAAAGTCCAGCGCGATCATGTGATTCATCTGTCCGACTGGACCGACGAGGATCCGATGCGGGTCTTTGCCAAACTGAAAGTCCAGAGCGGCTATTACAACTACAACCAGCCCACGGCGCCACAGTTTCTGCGCGACGTGGCGCGCAGTGGCATGAAAAGCGCACTCGACAAGCGGGCCATGTGGAACCAGATGCGCATGAATCCGACCGACTTGTCGGATCTTTCGGCCTCCACGCTGACCTTCCTGATGAATGGCGTCACGCCGGCGGGCAATTGGACGGGGCTGTTCAAACCCGGCGAGCGTGTACGGTTGCGCTTCATCAACGGTGCCGGCAACACTTTCTACGACGTCCGCATCCCCGGGCTCAAACTCAAGGTGGTGCAGGTCGACGGCGTCAATATCGAGCCTGTCAGCGTGGATGAGTTTCGCTTCGGACCCGGCGAAACCTACGACGTGGTGGTCGAACCTCGTGATGACGCCTATACCGTCTTCGCGCAAACGATGGACCGAACCGGCCATGCCCGCGGCACCCTGGCGACGCGGCCGGGCCTGAGCGCGCCGGTGCCGGCGGTGGATGCTCCGGTTTGGTTGTCCATGAGCGACATGATGGGCGCAATGGGCAATAGCATGGCCGGCATGGATCACGGTTCGCCGTCTGGCCATGGTGGCCACAGCGGCGGGGCGGGGATGGCCGGAATGCCTGGAATGATGCCAGGGGGCATGGCGATGGACCATGGTGGGCACGCCATGCCCAACATGCCGGCTACCAATCCGTTGGCCGTGCCCAGTACTCGAGCGCGCCATGCCAACACCGAATATGGTCCCAGCACCGATGCGCGTGTGGATATGGCACGCACCAATCTGGACGACCCAGGAGTGGGCTTACGTGGCAACGGCCGGCGCGTCCTGACGCTGTCGGATCTGCACACGATCGATGGTCCGCTTGACGACCGCGGCCCCGAGCGAGAGATCGAGTTGCATCTGACCGGCAACATGGAGCGCTACACCTGGTCGCTCGACGGCCTGGAATTTGGCCAGTCCACGCCGGTGTTCATGAAGTACGGCGAGCGCGTACGAGTCATCCTGCACAACGACACCATGATGACCCATCCCATGCACCTGCACGGCATGTGGAGCGAACTGGAAAACCCCGACGGCAGCTTCCTGGCGCGGCGCCACACCATTCCCGTGCAGCCGGCCCAGCGCGTCAGCTTCCTGGTCACGGCCGATGCCTTGGGGCGCTGGGCCTGGCACTGTCACCTGATGTTCCACATGGATGCTGGCATGTTCCGCGAAGTGGTGGTGGCCTGATCCATGAATACAAAGGGAAAAATGCACATGATGAAACTCAAACTGAACGGGATTGCTTTCATACTCGCGACGCTTGGCACGGTACCGGTGTGGGCGCAGTCGATGAGCGGCATGGCCCACGACATGCCTGCCGCCACGGCTGAAAAGGCCGATGGCGGCATGGAACGCATGGATCATGGCTCCATGGGCGACGCCCAGGGCGGCACGCCGCCGGCGGACGCCCGCGATCCGCATGCCTATTCCGGCGGCTATCGCCTGGGGGTCGGGCCCTATGCCCTGGCCGGCACCCGCCAACTCAAGCTGGCCGACGAGCAGAATTTCGGTTCCTTGCTGATGAACCGTTTCGAGCGGGTGAACAGCAGCTACGGCAACAGTTTTTCCTACGACGCCCAGGCCTGGTTCGGGCGCGATTACGACCGTTTGGTGGTCAAGGCCGAAGGCGACCTGGTCGATGGCAAGGTCCCGAAAGCCCGTACGGAAGTGTTGTGGGGGCATGCCTTTGCGCCGTTCTGGGACACCCAGTTGGGTCTGCGTAGCGACAGCGGCGGCGGGCCGGAGCGCCGTTGGCTGGCTGTAGGTGTGCAGGGACTGGCGCCTTACTGGTTCGGGGTCGACGCGGTGGCCTATGTTGGCGAAGGTGGTCGGACGGCGTTGCGCCTAGGGGCTGAGTATGAAGTCCTGCTTACACAAAAGCTGATCCTGCAGCCGCGCGTCGAATTCAACATCTATGGGCAAGCGGATGAGGCGCGCGAGATCGGCGGTGGCCTGTCCAGCGGCACTGCCGCTCTGCGCCTGCGCTATGAAATCAACCGCCAGTTCGCACCCTACGTTGGCGTCGAATGGAAGGGCAAGTACGGTGCCACCGCCGATCTGGCGCGCACCGCCGGCGAGCGTACCGAAGAGTCGCGCTGGGTGGCCGGCGTGCGTTTCTGGTTCTGAACTTCATTGGCGCGTTTCACATTTTTCATTTTTTCAACTTCATAAAAAAGGCAGTTTCAACATGCAAAAATCTCTTTCCATCCTTCTGCTCAGCACCGCACCGGTTCTGGCCTTCGCCGCTGGAAATCATGGCGGCCATGACATGGGTGCCATGCACGGCAACATGGCCGGCATGCACCAGGGCGAACACAACTCGGCCGCCGGGCAAGCGGGTGATTCGGCCAAGGTCAGTCGCACGATCGAAGTGACCATGGACGACACCATGCGCTTCAACCCGAGCCAGATTTCCGTCAAGGCGGGCGAGACGATCCGTTTCTTCGTCAAGAACGTTGGTAAGACCCAGCATGAGATGGTGATTGGCACTGCGGATGAGCTCAAGGAGCACGCCGAGATGATGCGCAAGATGCCTGGCATGCAGCATGCCGAGCCCAATATGGTGACGCTCGCTCCCGGCAAGCGAGGTGGCATTGTGTGGCAATTCTCCAAAGCCGGGCAGGTCGATTTTGCTTGCCTAATCCCCGGTCACATGGAGGCAGGCATGAAGGGGCGGATCACGGTGGAGTGAGCATGCCTGTGCCTTCATTGACACCAGAAATTGAACAGAAAGGAAATTGAAAATGCGGAACTATCAACTTTGGCTGGCGACGGCTCTTGTTACGCTGCCGGCCTATTCGGTCCTGGCACAGCAGCCCGGACAGGAAGCCTCGCTACCCAAGGTCGGACAGACGTCTAACCCCGTTTTCGAGTGCTCGAAAGATACTGGTTCGCGTCATGACCACGGCTTGGAAAAGGGAACCGGTCCTGCCGGCAAGAGGCCATGCTCAGATGGCTGGCCTCCCAAGGCCGCAAGTGCGGAGGAGCCGACTCGACCAGCGATGCGAGGGCACGATCACGGCAAGTTTCACAAAGGGCAATAAGCCAGGCGACGCCGTTAATAGATTACAGAAATGTAATCTTGGCGTCATCTCCGGGCAAGCGAGAAAACCTTACCCTAGCGACGTGCTGGTGCCATTGTTTTAGTCTGATCGCTCCTGGATGACCAGGAGCCGGTGCCCGGTCAACCCGCCCATAGCTGTAATGATGAACTACCTCAAATCGATTCCCCGAATTGTGGCCCTTGCTCCACTCATACTGATGCCGGTCTTCGCTCATGCGCAGATGAACCACGCGATGCAACCCGGCATGACTATGGTCGCCGACACATCGATGACTGAAGGTGAGATCCGCAAGATAGACAAGAGCCTCGGCAAGCTCACGATCAAGCATGGCCCGATCAGGAATCTGGACATGCCGGCCATGACGATGGTCTTCAACGTCAAAGACATGAGGTTTCTCGACAAGGTCAAGGTCGGGGACAAGGTCCGCTTTATCGTTGTCATGGACGCCGGCAAGATGGTTATCACCGATCTCCAACCGGTTGAGTGACGCGCTCACGCTTCACCGCATCTTCAGTAACGGGAGACTCTCGATGTACTTTGATAATAGCGAGATCAAGCCAGAGGAGTACGAGCGCCTCAAGCAGTTGCTCGACAAGGATAAAGGGAGCCATTCACTGCGATCAAAGGGAAGCATGTGAAGCTGACATTTCTCGGTGCCGCTGGCACGGTGACCGGCTCCAAATACCTGCTGGAGCATGCCGGACGTCAGGTATTGGTTGATTGCGGTCTCTTCCAAGGCTACAAGCATCTGCGAGAGATGAACTGGGAGCCTTTCCCCGTGGACGTCTCGCGCCTGAACTGTGTCGTCCTGACCCATGCGCATCTGGATCACTCCGGTGCCTTGCCTCTTCTGCTTCGGAACGGGTATCGCGGCCCTATTTACACCACGCCGGGATCCATCGACCTCTGTCATCTGCTCCTGCCAGACAGTGGGCGGCTGCAGGAGGAAGACGCCGAATATCTGAATCGCCACCATGCCAGTAAGCACAAACCGGCTCTTCCTCTCTATACCGAAGAGGATGCGCGACACGCTTTGCGCTATATGCAGGCTGTGCCATTCAATGAAACCATCGAAATGGTGCCTGGCATACAGCTGTCACTTCGACCAGCGGGCCATATTCTTGGTGCGGCCAGCGCAAAAATTCATGCGGGCGGCCTTACCATCGTCTTTTCAGGAGATGTTGGGCGGGATGACGGTCCGATCATGCGGCCGCCGACACCGCTTGGGAAGGTGGACTACCTGGTCATCGAGTCCACCTATGGCGATCGGCTGCACCAACCGGAGGATAACGAGACGCTCCTAGCCGAGATCATCCAGAGAACGGCGGGTCGCGGCGGTAGTGTGGTGATACCGGCCTTCGCGGTGGGGCGCGCGCAGGCGTTGCTGTTTCTGCTCTCGCGCCTCAAGGCACGACATGCAATCCCGGACCTGCCCGTGTTCCTCGACAGTCCGATGGCCATCGACATGACCGAGATCTACCATCGGCACCGTGCTGAACATCGACTGAGTCCGGAGGAGTGCAAAGGTTTATGCCAAGTGGCCACCATGGTGCGATCCACCGATGACTCACGAGCTTTGAACGCAGTTCGGTATCCCTCCGTCATCATCTCGGCCAGCGGAATGGCGACAGGCGGGCGGGTTCTTCATCACCTCAAAAGACTGGCGCCGGACCGGCGCAATACCATTGTCTTGGCCGGTTATCAGTCCGGCGGCACACGAGGTGCACGTATTGCCGCTGGCGAGAAATCAGTCCGGATCTTTGGTGAGGATGTCCCCATCAATGCAGAGGTGGCATTGCTGCGTGGTATGTCGGCGCACGCCGATGCGGGGCAACTCTTGCGCTGGATGGGCACTGCGCCCAAATCACCCAAGAAAGTTTTCCTCACCCACGGCGAACCTGGTCCAGCAGATACTCTGCGCTTGAGGGTAGAGACTGAGCTGGGATGGCCGGCGGCCGTGCCGCGCATGGCTCAAACGGTGGAGTTGACGTCATGAGCGAGGTGATGGATTCCGGAGGACACGAGACGCATTCGTCGCTACGGTACCGGACGCTGGGGATCGACACGCAGCAGGAGTATGTGATCTACATGCGACGCGACTGCCATGTCTGCCGCGCCGAAGGATTCCAATCCCGGACCCGACTACGCATCGATCTGAATGATCGGCACATCATCGCGACCCTGAACGTGATCGATTCGGACTTGCTGGCGCCTGGCGAGGTCGGCCTGTCAAGGGGCGCAGCCCAGGCACTCGCCGCGAATGAAGAGAGCCTGTTGAAGATTTCCCATGCGCCGACGCTGGACTCCGACAGTGCGCTACGGGCCAAAATCTACGGACATCGTCTCGGAGCACTCGAATACAAAAGCATCATCTCTGACGTTTCGAGGGGCCACTATTCGGACATTCACTTGGCAGCGTTTCTGAGTGCATGCGCTGGCGGTCGCATGGATTTGCAGGAGACCATTGATCTGACGCGGGCCATGGTCGAGGTGGGAGAAAAGATCGACTGGGGGCGGACGCCGATTGCGGACAAGCACTGCGTTGGCGGCTTGCCAGGCAACCGAACCACGCCGATTGTTGTGGCCATCATTGCCGCCGCCGGCCTGACTATGCCGAAGACTTCTTCGCGCGCCATCACATCGCCTGCGGGGACCGCCGACGTGATGGAGACCATCACGAACGTCACGATGAACTTGGCAACGATGCGACGGGTGGTTGAACAGGAAGGTGGCTGCCTGGCCTGGGGGGGGCGCTGTCGCTGAGCCCGGCTGACGACTTGCTGATCCGGGTAGAGAGGCCTCTGGACCTGGACAGTGATGCCCAACTGGTTGCCTCCGTATTATCGAAGAAGATCGCCGCGGGTGCGACGCACGTCGTACTGGACATCCCCGTCGGGCCGACGGCCAAGGTGCGCAGCGAGGAAGACGCTCATCGACTGACTGCCTTGCTGCAGCAGGTCGGCGAGGCCTGCGGCCTCAAACTGAAAATTCGGCAGTCACGCGGAAGTCAACCCGTCGGCAGAGGGGTTGGACCAGCACTCGAAGCTCGTGATATTTTGGCGGTACTTCGCGGCGCAGCGCATGCGCCGTTGGATTTGCGGATGCGCGCCCTCAACCTGGCCGGGGATCTGCTGGAATTTTGCGGCAAATCGCTTCCTGGTACAGGTCATTCAATGGCGTGGCGACTGTTGGATTCGGGGATGGCCTGGCAAAAATTTCAGGCTATTTGCGAAGCGCAGGGTGGATTGCGCGAGCCACCTGCCGCCAACATCATGGAACCGATAACTTCGCTCTCAGCCGGGCATGTCTCGCACATCGACAACCGCCGTTTGTCGCGCCTTGCAAAGCTGCTGGGAGCGCCGACAACCCCGGCAGCTGGTTTGGATATGCATGTCGAGTTGGGAGACCGGATACAACAGGGGCAGCCCTTGTTCACCCTGCATGCGAATGCTCCAGGGGAACTGACTTATGCGAAAGAGTATCTGGAATCCCATCCAATCTTGACCGTCTCTGAATGAGGCAGAGATCCGTTACGTTTCTCGTGTGCAACTTGGTCTTTTTCACTATTAGGAGATTCCTATGAAAGCCGTACGTTCCCTGATCACTGCGTCCTTGATGGCTTGTCTGGCGACTTTGAGCCTGGCCGCGCAGCCGGATTCGCAAGACCATGAAGCGCATCACCCCGCAGACGCGGCGTCGGCTCCTAAGAAGTCCAAAGCCCCGGCTGCGAAACCTCCAGTGACAAAGCCCTCAGCTTCCAAGCCTTCCGCGGGGACGAAGCAAAAGGTGGATCAGATGGACAAGCAAATGACGGTGATGAGCGAGATGCATCAAAAAATGATGGGCGCCAAAACACCCGAGGAACGTAGTGCCTTGATGGGTGAGCACATGAAAGTGATGCAGGATGGCATGTCCATGATGAACATGATGAAAGGCTCTGGCATGGCCGGCGCAGGTATGGGCGGGGGTGGAATGGGTGGCCCGGGAATGGGTGATGCGCAAGACAACAAGAGCATGCCTGGCAACATGGAAGACCGTCAGCAAATGATGGAGAAACGCATGGACATGATGCAAATGATGATGCAGATGATGATGGATACGCAGTCGGCACCCGCCACGAAATAAACAGGTGCCATCATGAATCACGATCATCAGCACCATGAGCCACCTCCGCCATTCTGGGGGTCTCGTTATTCGATAGGACTGCTCGTTATCGGGGCGGTTGCCGGTTATTTCCTGTTGAAAGAGCATCTGGCGCATGTCGTCGGAGCGCTGCCCATCCTGTTGCTGTTGGCCTGTCCCATCATGCATGTCTTCATGCACGGTGGTCACGGCCACCACCATGGAGGAGGCGGTACCTCGGGTACCCCGGACAATCAACCCAAAGAGAATCAAACCAAACCGGGAGAAACGTCGTGAACCATTCCCAGCCTGCCTACGGACTTTGGGCGTTGGTCGTATTGAACTCTGCCATCTTCATTATGTTCGCGTTCAGCTTCTTCAAGCCAGCTACTGCGAGGGATTGGCGAACCTTTGGGGCATTCGCTGCATTCATTGTTGCTCTGTTCGTCGAAATGTATGGCTTCCCGCTGACGATCTACTTGATGTCAGGCTGGCTGCAGACCAAATATCCGAATCTTGACATCTTGTCCCACGATGCTGGCCATCTATGGGCTACTCTGCTCGGAGAGAAGGGGGATCCGCATTTTGGTGTCTTGCATATCGCCAGCTATATCTTCCTGGGCTACGGCTTCTACCTGCTGTCTACAGCCTGGAATGTTCTCTACCATGCGCAACGCAATCATGCACTGGCGATGACAGGTCCGTATGCGCGGATCCGGCACCCACAATATGTGGCATTTGTTCTGATTCTCTTGGGCTTTCTGCTGCAGTGGCCAACACTCCTGACGCTGCTCATGTTTCCGATCCTGTTGTTGAGGTACGGCCGTCTCGCCATCACGGAGGAGGCGGAAATGCGGGCGCAGTTCGGGGAGGAATTCGATCGTTACGCACTAAAAACGCCTAGGTTTTTCCCCCGGAGGCGTTAGTCCATCGGACCAGCCGTTTTCGCATTCAGATGCCGAAGAGGTCAACATGCCACACGCATTCAGACGCTTCGTTTTTATTCAAAAGTTTCTTTTGATTTCGGCATTTCTTCTGGCGCTGGTTGAGCCCGCGTTGGCACAGGGCCGGCTGGACAAGGAGGGGGTGACGATCTATTGGGGATTCGTGCCGGCGGCCATTGTGTCGGAAAAGCATGCCCTTGACGACATGCACGGCGGCCGGCCCAGCGGTGGCGGCCAAGTCCACCATCTTGTAATCGCCTTGTACGACGCCACCAGCGGACGCCGGATCGACAACGCGGTGGTGCGCGCCCAGCTCGGCGAGTCAGGCATCGTCGATGAGCCACCCAAATACTTGACGCCAATGCCCATCAACGGCCTGATGTCTTATGGCCAGGTTTTCTCTGTCGCCAAGGCGGGGCCGTACCGGTTTCATATCTGGGTGAGACCTCCGGGACGCAACACGGATATCGAGTTCGCGATTTCGGCCTTTTCGCCGCATCTCACAGATCGTTGATGCGATTGTTCAATTGCCACAAGGAAGAATGATCCATGTGCTTTTCGATGACTGCCAGTCTTGCTGCCGGAGGCTTCCTCCTCGGCGTTGGCACGATGACCGTGAAAGTGGCACGACGTCCGTCCGAGATTCCTTTTGCTGCAATACCGCTGCTCTTTGCCATTCAACAACTGAGCGAGGGTATCGTCTGGTGGACCTTTGCTCACAATGCGCCGGGGCTCAATGTCGTCATGACCCAGTTTTACTCGTTTTTCTCGCACGTACTCTGGCCGGTCTATGTGCCTCTGGCCGTGCTCTTGCTGGAGCCTCCAGGCGGACGGAGTAGGCTGTTGAAATTGACTGCCATTGCTGGGGTGGGGGTCGGCTTATATCTGCTGTATTCGATGTTCGAGTATCCGATCACATCCCGGCCTACCGGGGGACACATTGAATATGAGTCACCCCATTTCTTTGCTGTAGCGACGATGCTGGGGTACCTTCTTGCAACCACCGTGAGCCCACTGCTGTCGAACGAGGGAATGGTCAGGATATTTGGGGCTCTTGCCTTGATCTCATTTATGCTGGCCTATTTGATCTTTGCGAAATGGTTCATTTCCGTTTGGTGTTTCTTCGCGGCAATTTTGAGCGTGGTTGTTGCGCTTAGGTTCTTTGGGTGGAAAAAGCCTCTCACACTTGGTTGATAGTTCAATCAGCTACTTATCTCAGCAGCTATCTTTAGAAGCGCATCATGGGGATTTCTATGCAGATGGGCTCGCCTGCTGAAGCGGAGAGCAGTCGGAATTTTGTGACAAAGAAGGCTATCCATCTCAACCGCAAAGGGGTTCGCAATGACCGCCGTCGTGCTGGAGTCGACGCTGACCTGCCCGGTTTGCGGCCACAGCAAGCTGGAAACGATGCCTACCGATGCCTGTCAGTGGTTTTACGAATGCGAGCAGTGCCACACCGTGCTCCACCCTAAGCCAGGCCACTGTTGCGTCTATTGTTCCTACGGCAGCGTGCCTTGCCCTCCGATTCAAGAGCGTGGCAAGAGTGACGGATGCTGCAGCTGACGGCCCAACCGTCATGTAGATCCTGTTTAGATTACAAAAATGTAATGCATCTGTCAGGTGTCTGTTGGCTTGCAGCACTGATACTGACATTTAGCGCCCGGTTAACCTCAGGCTGACCGCGCAAATAGACTCTCGGGACCATGATGGGCATATGAAGACGAGCTTCCGGTTTTTCCTTTGTGTAATTGCCTCGTTGCCGTTGCTGGGTTCCCCGGCTGCCGCCCAGGAAACCAACCTTGGCGCGACGCTCAACGGCTTGCTGGACTATGCCCACAAAGGCAATCCCGAGTACGCCGCGATGCGGGCCGAGGTGGACGCGACGACCCAGCGTATCGAGTCGGCGGGGGCCTTGCCAGACCCGCGTTTCCGTGCCGAACTTCGGGACGTGACCCGCCAGGGGGAGCAATCCCCCATGCTGCTCCCTGGCCAGGTGGGCAGCACCCGATATCTCCTGATGCAGGAGTTTCCATGGTCCGGCAAGAGGGATCTGAAGCGAAACATTGCCGAGCAGGATGTCGAAGCAGCCCGGGGGCGCAGCCAAGGGACCTGGGTCGAGATTTCAAGCCGCATCAAGGCTACCTATGCGCGACTCTATCTCCTGTATCGCAGTGAAAAAATCACACGCGAAATCATTGATTTGATGGCGCGTCTGGAGGGCGTGGCACAGGCTCGTTACGCCGGTGGCCTGGCGGCCCAGCAGGACGTGATCCGGGCCCAGCTCGAGCAGTCTGCCTTGCGCAATGAACTGATCGCGGTAGAGGTGGAACGGCGTCAGCTGCAGGCACGTCTGAATGGTCTGCTAGCCAGGCCCGCCGGAGCTCCACTGGCAATACCGGAAGCACTGCGGCCGATGCCTTCGCCAGCGCAATTGAACCTCTCCGGACTGGAGGAGCGTGCCCTGGCCCGCAATCCGCAACTCAGTACCGAGGAGTCCCGCATCCGTGCTGCCCAACTGAGCAGGGACCTTGTTCTGAAGAATCGCTACCCCGACATCACATTGGGTGTTTCTCCCATTCAGTACCAAGGGACTGTGAAGGAATGGGAGCTGATGATCGAAATGAATATACCGCTGCAGCAGTCATCCCGTCGAGCTCAGGAGAGGGAATCTGAAGCCATGCTGCAGGCAGCCCAAGCGCGTAAAGCGTCTGCCACTTGGCAACTGCTGTCTGATCTCTCGGAAAAAGTGGATGCGATCGATGCCGCCCGTCGTACGGAGAACCTCGTGGTGACCCAATTACTTCCCCAGTCGGAATTTACTTATCAGGCGGCTTTGGTGGGGTATGAGAACGGCAAGGTGGACTTTGCGACGCTGCTGGATGCCCAGCGGCAGATCCGCAAGGCTAGACAGAGTCAGCTGGATTCACAGGTGGAGGCGCAACTCCGGCTGGCTGAAATCGAACGAATTATTGGAGAAGATATATGAGTGTCAGGTCCAAATGGCTGTTCGCCGCCCTGGCCGTCAGTGTTGTGGTCCTCATTGCGCTCGAAGTCCGGTATGGCTTCTTGTACCGAGGTCACAAGCAGCAGCCGGCTGCCGCGGCGAGTGGGGCAGAAATGCCGAATGCCTCGATGTCCAAGCCCGCCCGCAAACTCCTCTTTTACCGCAATCCGATGGGCTTGCCAGATACCTCTCCCGTGCCGAAGAAGGATCCCATGGGCATGGACTACATCCCCGTCTATGAGGGGGATGATCAGGAAGACAGTTCGGGTCAGGCGGGTCTGATCAGGATCAGCACGGAAAAAATCCAGAAGCTAGGCGTGCGGACAGAGGCGGCGCGTGTCCAAAGGTTGGAACGAACGGTTCGTGCGGCGGGACGGGTCGAACCCGACGAGCGCCGGATCTACACCATCGCACCTAAATTCGAGGGTTATGTGGAGCGCCTGCACGTGAACGTGACTGGGCAGACAGTGGCCAAGGGTCAGGTGCTCTTAGAGGTCTACAGTCCAGAGCTGATCTCGGCGCAGCGTGAGTACCAGATCGCCTTGCAAGGCTTGCAGTCGTCGCAAGGATCTGCGGATTCGGTCCAATCGGGCATGCGTCGCCTAGCCGATTCCAGCCTACAGCGCTTGCGCAACTGGGATATCTCGGAAGAACAGATATCCCGCTTGACGCAATCAGGAGAAGTCCGTCGCACGCTGGCATTTCGTTCCCCGGTCCAGGGATTAGTGACGGAGAAAAAGGCCGTGCAAGGCATGCGTTTCATGCCGGGCGAAGCGCTGTACCAAGTCACCGACCTCGGCGCTGTCTGGGTAGTGGCCGATGTGTTCGAACAGGACATCGGTCTCGTGAATGCGGGCGCTAAAGTCAAGGTGACGATCAATGCCTATCCTGACAAGGCGTTTTCGGGGACTGTCTCCTATGTCTACCCCACGCTCAATCCGGAGACGCGCACGATCCCCGTGCGCATTGAGCTGTCCAACCCCGGCATGCTACTCAAGCCGGCTATGTTTGCGCAAATCGAACTATCGGTCGGGACACGCACACAGACAGTGACGGTGCCCAATTCGGCCGTCATCGACAGCGGAACGCGTCAGATCGTGCTTGTCCAAGTCGGGGAAGGGCGCTTCGAGCCGAGGGAGGTACGTCTCGGCCGGCGCGCCAGCAATGAGGTGGAGGTTTTGGAAGGTGTGCGCAGTGGCGAATCCGTCGTCGTCTCTGCCAACTTCCTGATTGATGCCGAGAGTAATCTCAAGGCAGCTGTCAGCGGTTTTGGCCACGCGGGCCATGGTGCCAGTACAGAACCTGGGCAGAAGCCATCGAGCGAGATGCCGAAAGCGGCAACGACAGGTCACCGGGCAGAGGGGGCAATCGAGGCCATCGATCTGAAGAGTGGTACGGTCGAAATCAGCCATGGTCCGGTGCCCAGCCTCAAATGGCCGGCCATGTCGATGGAATTCGCACTCGCCCATGGCGCCTTGCTGCAGGGCTACAAGGTAGGGGACATGGTCTCGTTCGAGTTTGTCGAGCGCAAGCCGGGCGAATGGGTGGTAACGGCCGTCCAGCGCGCCTCGCCCGCGCACGACGCCGCCAGGCACAAGAGCTACTGAAGAGACAAGAACAATGCTCGCCAGAATCATCGATTGGTCGGGGCGTAACCGCTTCCTGATCCTTCTTGCAACCCTGTTCGTCGTCGCGGCCGGCATCTTTGCGGTGATCCGCACACCGTTGGATGCCCTGCCTGACCTGTCCGACGTGCAGGTCATCGTCTATACAGAGTATCCAGGACAGGCACCGCAGGTGGTCGAGGATCAGGTTACCTACCCTTTGACAACAGCTATGTTGTCGGTGCCCCGATCCAAGGTGGTGCGGGGGTTCTCCTTTTTCGGCGCCTCTTTCGTTTACATCATCTTTGAGGACGGAACCGACATCTACTGGGCGCGCTCGCGCGTCTTGGAATACCTCAACTTCGCCGCCGGACGCATGCCCAAGGGCGTGACCCCGCAGATCGGCCCCGACGCGACCGGCGTGGGTTGGGTGTATCAATACGCTTTGCTGGCGAAAGACCGTAGCTTGGCCGAGTTGCGCAGCCTGCAGGATTGGTACTTGCGTTATCAGCTGACCAAGGCTCACGGTGTCTCTGAAGTCGCCTCCATCGGAGGTTTTGTCCAGACCTACCAGGTCACGGTCGACCCGGTAAAGCTGCGCGCCTATGGCATACCCCTGAGCCGGATTTCCCAGGTGATCCGCGATTCCAATCGGGACGTGGGCGGACGGGTCATTGAAATGGCCGAGACCGAGTACATGGTGCGCGGCAAGGGCTATCTGCGCGGCGTGTCTGATATCGAAAACCTGGCGCTACGCAGCGAGAAGGGGACACCGGTGCTGGTGCGCGACGTCGCACGGGTGGAACTCGTACCCGACGAGCGACGCGGCCTGACCGAACTCAACGGCGAAGGCGAGGTGGTTTCCGGCATCGCCATGGCGCGCTACGGCCAGAACGCCCTGGAGGTCATCCACAACCTGAAGGAAAAGGTCGCAGAGGTCTCCTCCGGCCTGCCCGCGGGGGTGACGATCGAAGCGGTCTACGACCGCTCCGACCTGATCCACCGGGCCATTGACACCCTAAAGCGGACCCTGCTGGAGGAATCGCTCATCGTTGCCTTGGTGTGCGTGGTGTTCCTGTTGCATGTGCGCTCGGCGCTGGTGGCCATCCTGATGCTGCCGGTGGGCGTGCTGATCGCCTTCATCGCCATGCGCCTGCTGGGCATGAATTCGAACCTGATGAGTCTGGGCGGGATTGCGATTGCCATCGGCGCCATGGTCGATGCCGCCATCGTGATGATCGAGAACGCGCACAAGCATCTGGAACGGCTGCCGCCGGACCATACCACCAGTCAGCGCGGGGAAGCCATGCTGCTCGCCTGCAAGGAGGTTGGGCCGGCCTTGTTCTTCTCGCTGCTCATCATCACCGTCTCGTTCCTGCCCGTATTCACCCTGGAATCGCAGGAAGGACGGCTGTTCTCTCCCTTGGCTTACACCAAGACGTTTTCCATGGCCGGGGCCGCACTGCTGTCCGTGACGCTGGTTCCGGTCCTGATGATGTTCTTCATCCGCGGCAAGATCATGCCGGAGGCCAAAAACCCGGTGAACCGGGTCCTGATCTGGCTGTACCGCCCCATCATTGCCTGGGTGATGGTCTGGAAAAAGGCGACTATCGGGCTTGCCCTGCTGGCACTGGGCATCACCCTCTACCCGGCCTCCCAGTTGGGTTCCGAGTTCATGCCAACGCTCAACGAAGGCACTCTCTTGTACATGCCTTCCTCGCTGCCTGGCATGTCAATCACCAAGGCTGCCGAGCTGCTGCAGACTCAGAACAAGATCATCAAGAGCTTCCCGGAGGTGGCCTCTGTGTACGGCAAGGCTGGCCGCGCCAACACGGCGACCGATCCGGCCCCAACCGAGATGTTCGAGACGATCATCAACCTCAAGCCGACCTCAGAGTGGCGGGACGGCATGACGACGGACAAGCTGGTCACAGAGATGGATAAGGCACTTCAGTTCCCTGGTGTTTCCAATGCCTGGACCATGCCGATCAAGGCGCGTATCGACATGCTCTCGACCGGCATACGCACGCCGATCGGCATCAAGGTGTTCGGCAAGGACCTGGCCGAGATGGAGCGTCTGGCCAAGGAGATTGAAGCGGTCGTCAAGATGGTACCCGGCACCAGTTCGGCATTCGCCGAGCGCATCACTGGGGGTTACTACCTGAACATCGAGCCCGATCGCCCGCAGCTGGCGCGCTACGGCCTCAATGTGGGCGAGTTGCAGGAAGTCATCGGAACAGCGCTGGGTGGCGAAATGGTGACCACCACGGTTGAAGGGCGCGAGCGCTTTGGCGTCACCGTGCGCTACCCGCGAGAGCTGCGCAACGATCCGCAGCAGATCGCGACACAGGTGCTGGTGCCGACACCGAGCGGTGCCATGGTGCCGCTGGGGCAGGTGGCGACGCTTTCAATAGCCAAAGGTGCGCCCGGTATTCGCACCGAAAATGCCTTGCTGTCCGCCTACATCTATGTGGACATCCGGGATCGGGACATCGGTGGCTATGTGGCCGATGCCAAGAAGGCCGTGGCTGAACGGGTCAAATTTCCACCAGGATATTACGCAACCTGGAGCGGCCAGTTTGAGTCCATGGAGCGGGCCATCCAGAAAATGAAGGTGGTCATCCCTGTGACGCTGGCGCTGATCTTCCTGTTGCTGTACCTGAACTTCAGGCGTCTCACCGAAACCCTGATCGTGATGCTCTCCGTTCCGTTTGCTCTGGTCGGCGGGATTTGGCTGATGTGGCTGCTGGGCTACAACCTGTCGGTTGCCGTGGCCGTGGGCTTCATCGCTCTGGCCGGGGTAGCCGCGGAGACCGGAGTGATCATGCTGATCTACCTGGATCACGCCTGGGAAGAGGTGAAGGAGCGGCGCCTGGCGACGGGGATGCTCCCAAGGGCAGAAGACCTCTACGCGGCAGTGATGGATGGCGCCGTTGAGCGGGTGCGGCCCAAGATGATGACCGTGGTGGCCATCATGGCCGGTCTCTTGCCCATCATGTGGGGTAGCGGCACCGGGTCCGAAGTCATGAGCCGCATCGCCGCCCCCATGGTGGGAGGCATGATTTCCTCGACCATCCTCACGTTGGTCGTCATCCCAGCCATCTATGCCCTGGTAAAGCAGTGGCAACTGCGCCGCGAAGGAAATGGCGTATTACCGTCGGGGCAAACTCGACCTGAGTCGATGGGTGGATGATCAATCACCCACGATAGCGCTTGACATTGACATGATGGGAAGGTTTACCTTAGTGCTTGCGTCGATAGTGGCGCTTAACTGGAGAAACTTATGAGCTCGATTGAACTGGCCGTAAAAGGAATGACCTGTGGCTCTTGCACCAACGCGGTGCGCAAGGCCTTGTCCCGTGTTCCTGGTGTAGGCCATGTCGATGTGGATCTCGCGCGAGGGCGGGCGACAGTCACGTCTCTCGATGCAGGAAACCATCTGCAGGATATGCTGGATGCGTTGACTGAAGCTGGCTACGAGGGAAAGTTGGTTTCAGGCTCGTCGGTATCTATAAGCGAAGAATCATCGGGCCCCAGCACGGGGCATTGCGCCAGCACCAAAGCCCCGCAACGCCAAGGTGGCTGCTGCTGCCATTGAGTGAACTGCCGCAGCGGCGAGATTGTTTTACGACTGAAAGGAAGTTGAAGCCATGGACGAACACGCTCATCACGAACACCATCATCATGGTGAGAGGGAGCAGCCATCCTCGACATCGTCGGCGCAGACAGAAGGTTTGAAAGATCCGGTCTGCGGCATGGCCGTCACCGCACAGTCGGAACACCACCTCAGCCACCAGGGGCAGAACTACTATTTCTGCAGTGCGAAGTGCCAAGGCAAGTTCGCCGCTGATCCAGGGCGCTACGCAAGCCCGGTAGCCGCCGCCCCGGTGTCAGCCCCGGCGCCGATTGGGACGATCTACACCTGTCCCATGCATCCGGAGATCCGGCAGGACCATCCGGGCTCATGCCCCAAGTGCGGCATGACCCTCGAGCCTTTGCTGCCCGAGCTGGAAGAGGAGGACAACCCGGAACTGAAAGATTTCCAGCGGCGCTTCTGGTGGACGCTCCCACTGACGGTGGTCGTGACGGTCTTGGCCATGTTCGGCCACCAGCTCAACTGGTTCGACATGGCACGACAGAGTTGGATCGAACTGGTCCTGTCCCTGCCGATCGTGTTGTGGGCTGGCTGGCCGTTTTTTGAGCGCGGCTGGCAGTCGGTGCTCAACCGCAGCCCGAACATGTGGACTTTGATCGGCCTGGGCACCGGCGCCGCCTTCCTTTACAGCTTGGTAGCTACTATCGCGCCGGAAGTGTTCCCAGCTTCTTTTGTCGCCATGGGCCGTGTGGCCGTTTATTACGAGGCCACCGCGGTCATCATCTCGCTCACGCTGCTAGGACAGGTGCTCGAATTGAAAGCCCGGTCTCAGACCTCGGCTGCTATCAAGTCGCTGTTGGGTTTGGCGCCCAAGACTGCGCGGCGTATCCGTGCCGATGGTTCGGACGAGGACGTGCCTTTGACCCACGTGCATGTGGGCGACCGGTTGCGCATCCGGCCCGGAGAAAAGGTGCCGGTGGACGGCGTGGTGGAGGAGGGGATCAGCGCGGTTGACGAATCGATGCTCACCGGAGAGCCGGTGCCCGTGACCAAGCGGGTCGGCGACAAGGTGATCGGCGCCACCATGAATACCAACGGCGCCCTGGTCATGCGCTCCGAAAAAGTCGGTTCTTCGACCATGCTGGCGCAGATTGTTCAGATGGTGGCGCAGGCCCAGCGCTCCAAGGCGCCGATGCAGCGCATGGCCGACGTCGTGGCCGGATATTTCGTACTCATGGTCGT
Organism: Hylemonella sp.; assembly: GCA_030680575.1. Taxonomy (GTDB): domain Bacteria; phylum Pseudomonadota; class Gammaproteobacteria; order Burkholderiales; family Burkholderiaceae_C; genus Hylemonella. Next base: position 4,386 of record JAUXVI010000040.1, on the reverse strand, counting down.
GGCCATTGCGCTGCTGACCTTCTTTGTCTGGGGGTTCTTCGGGCCTCAGCCCAGCTGGGTCTATGCGCTGATCAATTCGGTTGCCGTCCTGATCATTGCCTGTCCCTGCGCGCTCGGACTGGCGACGCCCATGTCCATCATGGTGGCGACTGGCAAGGGCGCTACCCGTGGTGTGCTGTTCCGCGATGCAGCGGCCATCGAGCACATGCGCCGGATCGACACGCTGATCATCGACAAGACCGGCACCCTGACGGAAGGCCGGCCGGCCTTCGACCGCGCGGTTGCGGCGCCCGGTTTCGAGGCGGACGAAGTGTTGCGGCTGGCGGCCAGCCTGGACCAGGGCAGCGAGCACCCCTTGGCCGACGCCATCGTGCGCGCCGCCCGCGAGAGGGGCCTTGCTCTGGACAAGCCGGAGCAGTTCGAATCCGGGTCCGGCATAGGCGTGCGCGGACTCGTTGGTGGACGGCAGCTGGCGCTTGGGAACACGACCCTGATGCAGCAATTGGACGTTTCGGTCGCGTCCCTGGTTCCTCAAGCCGAAGCGCTTCGGGCAGAGGGCGCAAGCGTCATGCATCTGGCGGTTGACGGCCACCTGGCCGGTCTGCTGGCTGTCTCCGATCCCATCAAGGCCAGCACGCCCGAGGCACTGGCGACTCTGAAGGCAGCCGGCATGCGCATCGTGATGGCCACCGGCGATGGCCTGACGACGGCCCAGGCGGTTGGTGCGCGCCTGGGGATAGACGAGGTGCATGGCGAAGTCAAGCCGGCAGACAAACTCATCCTCGTGGAGAAGCTGCAGCGTGAAGGCCGAGTCGTCGCCATGGCGGGCGACGGTATCAACGATGCGCCGGCACTGGCGAAGGCGGATGTCGGCATTGCCATGGGCACCGGCACCGACGTGGCGATGAACAGTGCGCAGATCACGCTGGTCAAGGGCGATCTGCGCGGGATTGCGGTGGCACGAACCCTGTCGGAAGACACCGTGCGCAACATGAAGCAGAACCTGATGTTTGCCTTTCTGTACAACGCGTTGGGTATTCCAGTGGCCGCCGGCGTCCTGTATCCGATAACCGGATGGTTGCTCTCGCCCTTGATTGCCGCGCTGGCCATGAGCTTCAGCTCGGCGTCCGTGATCGGCAATGCCTTGCGCCTTCGGCGATGAGACAACAGCGAGAGAGACATGCCGATGCGATGGCGCTGATTCATGCGACGCCTGAGCAGATTTTTGCCAGGCTGGACGACCAACGCCGGCTGGCGGCACACATGACCAAAGCGTCGTGGATGACCTTGGGCTCGAAATTCAATTGCGAGCTGGATGAGTTTCAGGGGCGTCGTATCGGCTCGATCATCCGAATGAACGGACGCATCGCTGGCATTGAACTCGGGCTGGACGAGATCGTGAATGCATATGAGCCGCCTTTGCGCAAGGCGTGGGCTACGCTCGGCGAGCCGCGCCTGCTTGTCATCGGAGCCTATCGCATGGGCTTTAACCTGGCAGCAGAAGGCAAAGGCGCGCGCTTGCAGGTCTGGATTGACTACCAACTTCCCAGCCGGGCCGCCCTGAGATGGCTGGGATGGCTGCTGGGCGCAGCCTACGCAGGATGGTGCGTGCGAAAAATGGTTGAAGACGCAAGACGAGGTTTTTGAGATGGACGCTTTCTATCATCGATTCTCTGAGCTATTCGCCCAGCTTGGCCTCTCGCGCGATCCGACCGATATACGTGACTTCATCGAACGGCACTCGCCATTGCCTGCAGAGAGGCGATTGGAGGATGCAGCGTTCTGGAGCGCCGCCCAGGCGGCTCTTCTCCGCGAGAAGCTGCTGGATGATGCGGACTGGGCAGAAGTCGTGGACCAACTGAATGCCGCGCTCCGCCTGGCAGATGCGAGGGCTACGGAACCCATCGTCAGGGTTGTCTGCCTATGCGCGTCGTGGTGTGGTGTCTGTCGAGATTTCGTGTCTCAGTACCAGGACACGATGCGAGCCACGCCAAGTGTTGTTTTTGACTGGTACGACATTGAAGACGACGTTGAGCGACTAGGTGATGTCGATGTCGAGAGTTTTCCATGCATTTTGATCGGGGTGCAAGGAGAACCGGTATTCTTCGGTCCGATTACGCCAAACCGAGGCAGTTTGGAACTGCTGATACAGCGGGCACCGCATATGGCGCAGCTGCCGCAAAGCCATTTGGATCGAGATCGACTCGCGACTATCCTGCGTATCGAGTGAGTCAGTCAAAGAAACGATCAAGCAAGGCCTTGGCGCCCCCAGTTTTCCGGACGGTTTGCATAGCCCTTGCCTTCTTCTAACTGGAACAGGCAGGAAGTCTATCCAGATGTTGGTGAGGTCAGCTGGAGGCAACGCAGTAGCCCCGGAGGCGGTCACGCCAGCAAGCGCAATACGTTGGCGCTGGTCGTGGCAGTGGCGCGGAAATACCCCAGCACCGTGGCCAGGCTGTGGTGTCCGGTGAGCGCCATGGTCTCGCCCAGCGGCACGTTCTGGCGTCCGGCCTCGGTCACAAAGCCTGAGCGCAGCGAATGCGCCGAAAACTCTCCCTCGACACCTGCCAGCGCGCAGCGCGACTGCACGATGTCGCGTACGGCCGCCGGGGACAGCGCCTCGCCCAGATGGCCGCCCTTGCGGATGCGCCGAAAAATCGCCCCTGCCGTGATCCCGCTGGCTTGCAACCAGGCCTCCAGTGCCTGCGCGGCGCGACCGACCACCGGCTTGTGGTTCTCCGGCCGGTCCAGGCCGGCCTGGTTGGTCTTGGAGTAAGCCAGGGTGTAGACATATTCACCCGGGCCCAACCGGTGCAGATGGGCCAGGTCGGCACGCGCCACCTCCGAGCGTCGGCGGCCGCCGCTGGCCCAGGCAAAAAGGAGGAGGGCGCGATCGCGTCGACCGCGCAGGCTGTCGTCGCAGGTGGCCAGCAGTGCCTCCAGCGGATCGCGGGTGAGAGCGGCTTTCTTGCGCGGCAAGGCGCCGCGCCGGGCGTAGGCCTTGCGGGTGCGCGACAGGAGCTCGCGCACTTGCGGATCCTGGCACGGGTTCTTCAGTTCACGCGCCTGGTGCGCCTTGGACAGGACGGCAACCCGATGCACCAGGGTGTTGAGCGCCAGCACGCCGGCCTTGCCCTTGTAGCCAGCGGCCACCAGAGCCTGGTCGATCTCGGCCGGCAATTCCGACACCAAGCCTTGTTCGGCGCTGCGCTGGGCGTGGTCGACGATGAACTGCAGCACACAGGCCGCTGGCAATGGCAGCGCGATCTGGCGGCCGTAGCGCAGGCCGTACCAGGCGGCCCAGTAACGCAGGGCGCTGCGGTAGCTGGCCTGGGTGTTGGGTGATTCGCCTTCACGCAGCAGTTCCAGCACTGCACGCTGGGTCACGGCGGACAGCTCCGTGGGTTGCAGGGCGGGGGTGGAGCGCAGGGCGGGCAGACGCATGTCGGAGCGGCGGTGTGTTTTTTTGAAAATTACATATGTGATATGTATGATCTATCACAAAATAGATCGATAGATCACGATAACAATCTCTTATCGATGGTAAATATAACCGCTGGAGTAGGGTGATGCAATTGAAAAGTACGAGGGGTGTCCAGCAGGACGATGTGTGGGCCGCCGCCGATGCGCTGATTGCGGAAGGCCTGCGTCCTACCATTGAGCGGGTCCGGCAGAAAATCGGCCGGGGCTCGCCCAATACCGTCAGCCCAATGCTGGAAGCTTGGTTCGCAACTCTTGGGCCCCGTTTGGGCGTGGGCGGCACGAAGGAAGTGGAGGGGGATCTGCCGGCGCCAGGGCGACAGGCCGTGGTCAAGTTGTGGGAGACCGCGCTGCTGTCAACCCGGCAAGTAGCTGTGCAGGCCATGGAACAGGCACAGCAAACATTGGCCACAGATCGCGCTGCCCTCGAACTCCGGGAAGTCGACTTGGCGCGCCAAGAACAAGTTCTAACGGAACGGCAGGTTGCCGCTGATGAAGCACTGCAGGTCGCCCGCAGTCAAATTGCTGACTTGGCCACTCGCCTGGACGAATCTCATGTCCTACTGGGCCGGCGCGACAGCGAAATCGACGATCTTCGTTCCAGGCTGGAGGTTTTTGAGAGGCAGCGTGATGCAGATCGGCGACAACGCGACGAGGAATCCAGAAGCAATGCCGATGAGCGGCACCGACTGGAGGAGCGAGCTGCGGCCAGCGAACGGCGGTTACTCGAGGAAGTAGACCGGGGAAGGCAGGAGGCCAAACAGGCCTGACCTGCCCGGTTTTTCCGAGCCATTCATTCCTGTAAGACGGCCGGGTTGGGGATTGAATGATATTGCTGTTTGAACTCGTGCGGGGTCAGGTAGGCCAGGCTGCTATGGGGGCGCACGGTGTTGTAGTGGCATCGCC